>CABRDE010000001.1:0-248353 GCA_902469665.1 uncultured Collinsella sp.
CTTTGGATAGATCCCAAGCGCGCCGGCCGTCGTTTTATGTTGCTGCCGTTTACTCGGCGAGCTGCTTTAGCACATCGCAGGCGATCTCGACGGCATCGTCGATGCAGCCGGGGCAGCTGCGGAGCGGACCTTTATCCGATCCGATGCCCTTGAGCGTGCCGCAGACGGTTGTCGTGTTCTTCTCGCCAAAACGCTTGGCGATTTCGCGCGACAGCTTGTAGGTCTGGCCCTTGGTCTTGGGGTTTTCCATGCCGTCGCTCATTACAAAGCCCATGATGGCCACGGCGCCCGAGATGGCGCCGCAGGTTTCGGTCATGCCGCCCATGCCGGCGCCAAAGCCCTCGGTGAGGGTAAAGGCGACCTGGGGGTCGAGCCCGACGGCAGGCGCGAGCGTACAGGCGACGGCCTGGGCGCAGTTAAAGCCACGGGCGTGGTATTCGGCAGCTTGAGCCTGACAGGCGGTGATGTCGAGCTGGGCCGTATCGATTTGCTTCATCGTTGTCTCCTTGGTCACGGTGTACCCGCCTATGGTACCCGTGACGGTGCGTGTAATCATCGAGAGCTTCATGGATGCCTCATTTTATCTATCGAGCAAATGCCCAAGGCTTGAGATAAATACCCCTGATCAATTAGTCACATAACCTACCTTGGGGATGGGTTGAGAGGGGTGCAGGGTAGCGGTATCGTGAACCGAATAAAACTAAAACCCAGGCAAGGGAGCTAGATATGAGCGAGCAGACCATCGGTACCACATGTGTTCAGGGCGGCTATCGCCCGGGTGATGCAGAGCCGCGTCAGGTGCCCATCTACCAGTCCACCACGTGGAAGTACGACACGTCCGAACACATGGGCAAGCTGTTTGACCTGGAGGAGTCGGGCTACTTCTACAGCCGTCTGCAGAACCCCACGTGCGATTTGGTTGCCGCCAAGATCTGCGAGATGGAGGGCGGCTCCGCTGCGATGCTCACGAGCTCGGGCATGGCTGCGAACTTCCTTGCGATCTTTAACGTTGCCGGTGCCGGCGATCACGTGGTCGCGAGCTCTGCCATCTACGGCGGTACGTATAACCTGCTCGCCCATACCATGGGCCGCATGGGCGTGACCTGCACGTTCGTCGCCCCCGACTGCACCGATGAGGAGCTGGAGGCAGCGTTTAAGCCCAATACCAAGCTCGTCTTTGGCGAGACGATCGCCAATCCCGCCCTCGCCGTGCTCGATATTGAGCGCTTTGCCAAGGCCGCGCACGACCACGGCGTGCCGCTGATGGTCGACAACACCTTCCCGACGCCCGTGATGTGTCGTCCCTTTGAGTGGGGCGCCGATATCGTTACGCACTCCACCACTAAGTACATGGATGGCCATGCGGCCTATCTGGGCGGCGTGATCGTCGATCACGGCCAGTTTGACTGGATGGCCCATGCGGACAAGTTCCCGGGTCTCACCACGCCCGACGAGAGCTACCACGGCGTGACCTATGCCGAGAAGTTCGGTCGCGAAGGCGCCTTCATTACCAAGGCCACCGCGCAGCTCATGCGCGATCTTGGTCCCATGCAGAACCCGCAAGCGGCGTTTTTCCTGAATAGCTCGCTCGAGAGCCTGCATGTGCGCATGCCGCGTCATTGCGAGAACGGCCTGGCCGTTGCCAAGTTCCTGCAGAGCCATCCTAAGGTACGCTTCGTGAGCTATCCGGGCCTGGAGGGCGACAAGTACTATGACCTGGCTCAGAAGTACATGCCCAACGGTACCTGCGGCGTCGTGAGCTTTGGCTTTAACGGTGGTCGCGCGGCGGCCGAGACCTTTATGAAGAGCCTCAAGCTCGCCCAGATCGCCACACACGTGGCCGACGCCCGCACTTGCTGCCTGCATCCCGCTAATGCCACGCATCGCCAGATGAACGATGAGGAGCTCATCGCCTGTGGCATCTCCGCCGACATGGTGCGCCTGTCGTGCGGCCTCGAGGACACGGCCGATCTGATTGCCGACCTTGAGCAGGCGCTCGAGCAGTGCTAGGCTAGCGTTCGTGCAAGGCGCCGATGCTGGCAGAAAGCATCGGCGACCTTTCGTTCCGATTCCGTAGGCGGGACCCCAATTGCGGCTGTTTGCAGGCGATTGGGGCCCCGTTTTTTTTGCGTTGGGCCACTCGAAAGGATGGATATGGAGAAAACCGCAGAGCAGCTGCGCCGCGAGCACATTGCCCTAGAGGGCGACACCCATGGCAAGAACAAGTGGGCGATTCTGTTTACCGTGCTCATCATGACGTTTATGGTGTGTCTGGATTCGACCGTCGTGACCGTGGCGCTGCCCGTGATGCAAAAGGAGCTGGGCGTGGGCCTCGATCGCATTCAGCTGGTAAGCTCGGTGTATCTGCTTGCGACATGCGTGGCTATGTTGCCGTTTGGCCGTCTGGGCGACGTGCGCGGCAAGGTGAATGTGTTCCAGCTGGGCGTCATCGTCTTTTCGGTCGGTTCGCTGCTGTGCGGCCTTTCGTCCTCGCTCGAGGTTCTTATCCTGGCACGCATTGTTCAGGGCGTCGGTTGCGCGGCGGCCATGGCCAACAACATGGGTATCATCACCGAGTCGTTTCCGGCGCGCGAACGAGGCCGTGCCATGGGTATTCTCGCGACCTTCGTGGCCCTCGGCATGATGTGTGGCCCCGTGCTCGGTGGCATGCTGGTGGCAAGCTTTCCCTGGGAGAGTATCTTCCTCATCAACCTGCCTATTGGCGTCATCTCGTTTATCGTGGGACTCTACACACTGCCGCATGTTAAGCCGGAGGCCGGCGACCGTCCCATGTCCCTTGCCGAGGCCGCTCGTCGCTGCTTTGCAAATTCGGCCTTCACCATCAACCTTGCCTGCATGCTCATCGTGTTCGTTGGCATTGGCGCATCCGAGTTTATCCTGCCGTTCTATTTTCAGGACGCCCACGGCTTTGGTTCCGACGTTTCGGGCCTGCTGTTTTTGGCGCTGCCGATGGTGAATGCCTTTATCGGCCCGCTTTCGGGTACGGTTTCGGACCGTGTTGGCTGCGAGGGCCCCACGGCGGTCGGCCTGGGCGTGTACGTATGCGGTCTTTTTGCGGTAAGCACGCTCGATGAGCGCTCTTCTATCCCTGTGATCGTGTGCTGTGTCGCGTTTATGTCGTGCGGTACGTCGATTTTCCAGAGTCCCAACAACTCGCTGTACATGGGCTCGGCTCCGCGCGAAGCGCTCGGCTTTGCGGGCAGCCTGGGTAGCCTGGCGCGCTATGCGGGTATGGCAGTGGGCATTACGGCGGCGTCGCATATCCTGTATGGGCAGATGAGCGTGGCGATGGGCGAGGCCGTGACCAGTTTCGTTGCAGGCCGTCCGGATGTGTTCTTGTTTGGTTTCCGTTCGGTGTTCTATGTGTTGATGGCTGTGGCCGCTGTGGGCTTTGCGCTCGCCATGGTGCGTTTGGTGAGGGTGCGCGCCCGCCATTAGCTTGTGGAGGCAGGCTTGCCACGAATCGGCCCATCTACTGGTCTTGCGGCTTTATGGTGCGATGCGGCTTGTGGGACGGGTGGGGGTCGGTCCGTGGTAGACTATCGAACAACGTTTATTAATCGCGCGGTATCGTTGCCGCGAGAAGGGGTTGCGCCATGCAGGAGCTTGAGGATCGTATTCGCCATGACGGCATCGTAAAGGCCGGTAACGTCCTTAAGGTTGATGCCTTCCTCAACCACCAGTGCGACGTTGAGCTGTTTGACCACATGGGCGCCGAGTGGGCCCGTCTGTTCGAGGGTGTCGAGATCAACAAGATCCTGACAATCGAGGCTTCGGGCATTGGCATGGCTTGCATCGCGGCCCAGCATTTTGGCGGCGTGCCGGTGGTCTTTGCCAAGAAGGCACAGTCCATCAACCTCGACGGCGAGCAGTATGCCACGACCATCTACTCCTTTACCAAGCAGAAGGAGTACCCGGTCATCGTTGGCAAGCGCTTCCTGTCCGAGGGCGACAAGGTCCTGATTATCGACGACTTCCTGGCCAACGGCTGCGCGCTCGAGGGCCTTATCAAGATTTGCGAGGCTGCAGGTGCCGAGGTGTCCGGCATTGGCATTGCGGTGGAGAAGGGCTTCCAGGGCGGTGGCGATAAGCTCCGCGAGCGCGGCTTCCGCGTCGAGAGCCTGGCCCGTATCGCCGATATGGACTGCGAGACCGGCGAGATCACCTTCGCCTAAGCGCGCAACACAAGCGATTGGTATGCGATGTGACAAAGGGACCGTCCCTTTGTCACATTTTTTGTATGAGGGGAGGTGTTGATATGGATGAGAACACGATGGGATGGCGCGAGTATGCGCGCTTTGCCGAGATGTCGGTTGAGGAGCTGGCGCGCGATTGCGAGGTACAGGTGTTTCGCGCGACGGGTCCGGGTGGGCAGGGCGTGAACACGACGGACTCTGCGGTGCGCATGAAACATGGGCCCACGGGGATTGTCGTGACGGCGCGCGAGAGCCGTAGTCAGTTTCAGAATCGTGCGAGCTGTTTGCGTAAGCTGAGGGCAGAGCTTGAGCGTCGTGGCCGTCCGCCGCGCCGTCGCGTGAAGACGAAGGTGCCCCAGCGCTCGCGTCAGCGCAGGCTCAATGACAAGCACTTCAACGCCATTAAAAAGGCCAACCGTCGCAAGCCGGGCAGAGACGAATAGCCTACTCATAAGTTGCGGTGAAATAGGGACTGTTTTGCGGCTTTAGCTGCATAAACAGTCCCTATTTCACCGCAACTTAGGTGGGGCTAGCGGGTGGGGCGCCAGACATGGAGGGCGCCGGCGAGGATGTCGACCTCGATGCGCGAGGCGACAATGGGCTCGCCGTCGGCCTGAATGGGGTAGTCGGGCTCCTCAAAGGTGAGCTCGGCATGACGGCAACGACGCATGCGAACCGGCGGCAGCTTGGTATGGTGGCCGTCCTTGGCCGAAAGAAACATGGGTAGGGCAATCGCACGGGGGACGGGACCGCAGGCGTAGCAGACGTCGAGTATGCCGTCGCACGGGTCGGCGCCGGGGCAGATGCGATAGCCCGAACCATAGGTGGGGCCCAGCTGAATCGCCATGATAATCGCCCTTACGCGCTCGGCGGGCGCGCCGTCAAAGCTGATGGTCATGGGGTAGTTGCGATAGCGCAGGCCAAACTGCTCAAGTCCTGAGAGGGTGTAGAGCGGAGCGCCCGTCAAGCCGGTCTTTTTTGCGCAGCTCGGTGGTGCCAAGGCCGATGGCGGCATCGATGCCGACCGAAAGCGTCTGGTCGTAGTACTCAACGGTAGCCTCGCCGCTGCCGCTCGCAGGGCTCCACGAGCGAATGCGCCCGATGTCCTGACGCTGCAGCTCGCAGGTGAGCAGCGCGCCAAAATCCTTACCGGAGAAATCGTCGATGCCGAGCGTTTGGGCAAAATCGTTGCCAGAGCCCACGGGTAGGATGGCAAGAGCGGGGCGGGCGTCCTCCTCTTGCGCCATAAGTCCGTTGACGACCTCGTGGATCACGCCGTCGCCGCCAAGAGCGATAACGGTGCGATAGCCCTCGACCTGTGCGGCCAGCTCCTTGGCGTGTCCCATGCGCTCGGTCAGCACCAGGTCAAACTGGGATGCGCGCGCGGTCATATCCAAAAAGCGTTGCAGGCGCTCGGCAACTTCGTGCGCCGCACCCGACTGGGCGGCTGGGTTGGCGATGATGAGCGTGCGGCCAAAATCAGTTGCGTGCATGGGGCGACTCCCGGCGTATGACGTGACGGTGCGGTCGCGCTCAGGTCGAATTGCCCCCGATTGTGGCTGCATGTCGAATACTTACGTCTACTGTATCAGGTCGTTGTGGCGCTCGATAGCATCCGCTACCGTACCGCCCTCATCTACAATAAGCGAACGGCGCTTGGGCGAGATGATGCGCTGGGCGGGGTACACGCCGCGGTGTCCGGCGGTTAGGTAGCTGATAAAGGCCACGATGACAAAGAACCCGGCTGCCGTGCCGTGGAACAGGTCGATGGCCATCATACAGGTGGTGATGGGCACGTTGAGGCCGGCGCAGAACACGCCGAGCATGCCCAGCGCTGCCAGAAAGCTGGGGTCGATTCCGACGAGGCAACCGATCCAGCCGCCGAGCGCCGCACCGATACCAAACAGGGGCGTGACCTCGCCGCCTTGGAAGCCGGCGCCCAGGGTGAGCGCTGTGACGACCAACTTGATGGCTGCGTCGGCAAGGGTCGTGTTACCGGAGAACCCGGCGCCCGAGAGCCAGGTGGCAAGGCCGGCATACTTCCAGGCGTCGAGCATCGCGTAGGCCGCGAGCACCACGAGTGCACCTATGAGTGCGCGAATAAGATAATTGGTGATAAAGCGACCGTACAGGCTCTTGACGGTTCGAACTGACCAGGCAAAGAGGCGTGCCGTCAGACCGAAGATAATGGCGCTGATAACAACGATGACGACCGTTTTGGGCGTCATAGCGGGAACGCTGGCGATGACATTCGCTTCGTACTCGGTACCCAGGGCGAGTGATGTAAAGTAGCCGGTAAACGAGGCGACCAGGCAGTAGATGCCTGCGGTGTAGTCGATCTTGCCGATAAAGCACATCTCCATGCCAAAGAAAGCCCCGGCAAGGGGCGAGCCGAATACGGCGCCAAAGGCCGACGAGATGCCGGCGAGCATGAGGTCGTGGTGGTCATGCTTTTTAAGGTGGGCGAGGCTCGAGATGTTGCTGGCGATGGTGCCGCCAATCTGAACCGCGGCTCCCTCGCGACCGGCCGATCCACCCGTTAGGTGCGTGAGCGTGGAGCAGACGAAGGTGAGGACGGCCATGCGCATATGGATGAGGCGTGTGCCCAGAGCGGAGTCGATGACCAGGTTGTTACCGCGTTTGGCGGCAAGACCGTGGTTTTTGTACACCCATGCGGTGGCAACGCCCACAACGGGAAGCAGTGCGTAAATCCACGCATGGTGCTCGCGATAGTCGGTGGCGATATTCAGCGAGGCCAAAAACGCCCAAGCGGCAACGCCCATGGCGAGCGAGACAATGACGACGAGCGCGAGCAACTTGGCGCTCGCGAGTAGGTTGCGGGCGTTGCGGCGCGTGTCGGCAGCCAAGAGATGCTCGGAGCGGGTAAGTTGATGCCTGCCTGCCGTGATGACGTCGTTCAGGGAGAAAAAGCCGCCATCGTCGAGCGGCTGGGAATGATCCTGCGTTTCGTTTGCGCTTTCGGTTTTGTCGTTATGAGCCATACGTTCCTCTTTTAGGTTGCAACGCAAGCATTATAAAACGCGGTAAACGCGACGAGCCGGTGGGTTGGTTTCCATTCTGTTTCGCGGCCTACAACCGACAGGTGTATTTGCGGGTACAGGCCGAGTCGCGGTCGTGCGTCGGGGGATTATACTGAGACAAGCATAAAGAATCGGCGCCCCTGTTGTGCGCCGTGACATTAAGAGGTGCATATGGCAGAGAAACTCATTCCGCTGGATGACGCACAGTCGATTGTCCTGTCGCACGTTGCTCCGACCGATCTCGTCGAGATTCCCGTGTGGCAGGCCGCCGGTCTTCCCTTGGCCGAGGATGCGGTGGCCGATATCGACATCTCGCCGTTTGCCAACAGCGCTATGGACGGATATGCCGTGCGCTCGGCGGACTTGGCGCAGGCTTCTGGCGAGGCGCCGGTGACGCTCGACGTTATCGGACACGAGGCCGCGGGCCATGTGTTTGAGGGCGCTATCGGCGCGGGCGAGGCGGTCCGCATTATGACAGGCGCGCCGGTGCCCGAAGGTGCCGACGCCGTGGTGAAATACGAGATCGTCGATGTGCTCGACGGCGATGGCAACGAGGGCTCGCACGTTCGCTTCTCGGCGCCTACCAAGGTAGGGGAGAACGTTCGCTCTGCCGCCGAGGAGGCCCATGCCGGCGATGCTGTGATGCACGCCGGCGAGGTCGTGGCTCCGGCGGGCGCGGGTCTGCTGGCAAGCGCCGGATACGCGAGCGTGAAGGTGCACGCCGCCCCACGTGTGGGCATTATCTCGCTGGGCACGGAACTGGTCGCACCGAGTAAGGTACCGGCGCGCGGTCAGATTCGTGATTCCAACTCGTCGGCGTTGATGGCCGAAGCGCTTGATGCCGGCGCCGAGCCCGTGTTCTACGGCATTGCGCCCGATGATGAGCAGGCGATTGCCGAGCTGGTTCATCGTGCCGTGCAGGAGTGCGACTTTGTCATTACGAGCGGCGGTGCCTCGGCGGGCGACTACGACTATGTGACGGCGCTGGTCCAGCGCGAGGGCGAGGTGCTCTTCGATCGCATCTCGATGCGCCCCGGCAAGGCCATCACGTTTGGCTTGCTCGGAGGTAAGCCCTACCTGGGGCTTTCAGGCAATCCGGCCGCGGCGTATGTAGGCTTTGAGATGCTTGCCCGTCCGGCGATCCGCAAGATGCGCGGCTTTGCCGAGGGCGTGCGTCCCGTGCAGCGGGCGACGCTCACGCACGGCGTGAAGAAGCGCCAGGACCGACGCTTCTTCGATCGCGCCACGGTTTTGCGCGACCCCGAGACCGGTGAGCTGTTGGTGACCGAGGCCAAGACGCAGAATTCGGCGCTGCTCGGCACGATGCAGCGGGCCAATTGCCTGCTGCGTATTGACGAAGGACCGTGCGAGCTCAAGGCGGGCGACGTCGTGGATGTCGTGCGTGTCGACCTGCCCGAGGGAACGGTGCTGTAGGAGGAAGACTATGGAGCTGAAGATTTCGATTGTGACGTGTTCGGACACGCGCGATCTTGCGCAGGACGAGGCGGGTGCCGCGCTCGAGGAGCTTATCGAGGCGCAGGGCTGGGCGGTCGCCTCGCATGTGGTCGTGCGCGACGACGTCAGCGAGATTGGTGATGCCATTGCGGAAGCCGCCGATGAGTGCCACGCCAATGTCGTGCTCACCTGCGGCGGCACGGGGCTTTCGATGCGTGACGTGACGCCCGAGGCGACGCGTGCCGTCTGCGACCGTGATGTGCCGGGTATTGCCGAGGCGATTCGCGCGTACTCGATGACCAAGACGCGCCGCGCAATGCTCTCGCGTGCTATTTGCATGCAACGAGGTCATACACTTGTCGTAAACCTTCCCGGTTCTACGAAGGCCGCCCGCGAAAGCTGGGAGGCCATAGCGGACCAGCTGGAGCATGCGGCTCAGATGACAGCGGGCGGCGGACATACCAACTAGGTGGTTTACCTGCGGCGGGGCGACCTGAACGGCTGCTCCGCTTTTGTTTTCCGCCGAAGCGACGCCGAGGTGCACGGTAACTTGAAACTATATTCTCTAGCGAGAATAATTTCTCACTATCATTATTCGCGCGGAAGTATAATCTAGTAACAGAATAAAGCCTGCGGCGGGGTGCCCGGGCATAGCGTTCGAAAGGGTTGAATATGTTCGATATGGTTTCACGCCGCGGTTTTGTCTCGCTTTCTGCTGCCGCTGCCGCCGGCCTTGGCCTTGCCGGCTGCTCGGGCAACAAGACGTCCGAGCCCGCTGGTTCCGATGCCGGCTCCGCCAAGTCTTCCTCTAAGAAGAAGGCTGTCGAGCTGCAAGTCTTTGCCGCCAACTCGCTCGAGAAAGCTCTGCCCGAGGTTCAGGGGCTCTACACCGAGCAGACCGGCACCACGTTTGCCGACACGCAGTTTAAGGCGTCTGGTGACCTTGTCGAGCAGATGCGCGCCGGTGCCGCCGCCGACGTGCTCATCACCGCTTCCAAGGGCACCATGGATGATGCCGAGACCGCTGAGCTCGTCGATACCGATACCCGCGAGGATATGTTCGTCAACGACCTTGTGATCATTCGCGCCGAGGGCTCCGACACCAAGGTCGAGGCCATCGCCGACGTCGCGAATCTGGACGGTAAGATTGCCATCGGCGATGCCAAGACCGTCCCCGCCGGCAAGTACGCCAACCAGGCCCTGGCCTCCGTGGGCCTTTATACCGGCACCGAGGGCGACGACGGCGAGTATGCGCCCGAGATCGCCGACAAGGTGGCCCTGGCCGACAAAGTTGGTACCGCTGCTGCCTATGTGTCCACGGGCGACTGCGTGGCTGGCTTTGTCTACAGCTCCGATATCTTCCGCTACGACGGCATCGAGGAGGCCTTTGTGTGTCCCGAGGATTCGCACAAGCCCATCGTGTATCCGGGTGCCGTTGCCGAGAGCTCCGAGCACGCCGACGAGGCCAAGGCGTTTATCGACTTCTGCCTGTCTAACAAGAAGGCTCAGAAGATTTGGGCTAAGTACGGCTTTGAGCTTTCCGCGTAGTGCGGCTTGGCGCGATAATTCCATCGTTTTGTGTTTCACTCCGTCCTTGTATTCGCTTGGAGCTTTTCGTGCTTAATAGATTCCGCGTGCTTGTCGCCTGTGCTTTGACCTTCGCGCTTTGCTGGGTGCCGGGATTTGCGTTTGCTGGGGACGCTGAGGACGGGGCCCAGGTTGCTGCGACCGCCCATGGGCTTTCCTATGGGATCGAGGGTTTTGAGCGGTTAGCCAAGGGGACCGCTCGTGCCATGGAGGGCCAGCCTGAGGGCTACCGGTTTCCCGTTGCCGAGGACGTGGACCTTGTAGTGGCGCCTGCTGCCGATCGCGTTGTGGTGTGGATATCGCCCAAGGCGGTCGAGAAGTATGGATTGGATCCGCAGGATAACGAGTGCGTATCGGGTCTCAAGGCCCTCGTTTGTAAGCTCGACAGCGCAAACTGCATGGGAGGTGCGCAGCTAGGGGACGTGGATCTTCCTTGGTATGTCACGGCGGAAACAACGTTTGAATCCGGCGGGTATACCTATGGCTTTGAGGAGCGCGGCGCGGATGGGGACCGCTATGTGGTGATTACATCAGCCTCGGGTGATGCCAAGGGCGGCGCGCGTTGGCTTGATAGCGCTCAAATGGTAGAAGCATCGTCTGTCGCGTTGCGGGATGAGCGGGGGCCCTGGACCTCTCTGGCCTCCTTTTTGGGCGACATCGACTATCGCCCGTTTTGGGTGTCCATAAAAACGAGCGGCCTTGCCCTGCTGATCTCCTTTGCGCTGGGCCTGTTCGCCGCGTGGAAGACTATGGGTACCTCGAGTCGCATTAAGGGCCTGCTCGATTCAGTCTTTACGATTCCTATGGTGCTGCCGCCTACGGTGTGCGGCTTTCTGCTCCTCATGCTGTTTGGTCGCTCGACCGGGGTGGGTCAGTGGCTCATCGCGCACGGCATCTCAATCGTCTTTACGTGGCCCGCGGCGGTGATCTCTGCCGTGGTGGTGTCGTTCCCCCTGGTCTATCGAACGGCCCTCGGTGCCTTTGAGAGCCTCGACACGCAAATGCTCGACGCCGCGCGAACCCTGGGATGGTCCGAGCATCGCATCTTTACCAAGCTTATGATGCCGCTTGGCTGGCCTTCTATTGCCGCCGGCACGGTGCTCGCCTTTGCCCGCGCGATGGGCGAGTTTGGCTGCACGCTGTTCTTTGCGGGCAACTACGCCGGTATTACGCAGACCATTCCCATCGCCATCTACTTTGAGTGGATGGGCGGCAACACATCGGTAGCCCTCTTTTGGGTCGTGGTCGTAATTGCGTTCAGCTTCCTGGTCATCCTATTCATCAATATGTACACGGCGTATTCGCAAAAGTATCGCGAGCGCGGCCTGTCCCGCGCGGAGCGCAAGCAGGCCAAGCAGCTGGGCGGCCAGACCGATTCGCTCGACCCAGTCGGCGGCGATGCCTTGCGTATCGATCGCGAGGCGCTGGCCGAGCTTATGCGCGATGACACGGCCGCAAAGGGAGGTCGATAAGCCATGTCGCTCGTTCTGGATATCAAAAAGCACTACCCCGGGTTTATGCTCGACATGCAGCTTGAGGCCGGCGAGGAGCGTGTGGCGCTGCTCGGTGCCTCCGGATGTGGCAAGAGTTGCACACTGCGTTGCATTGCCGGTGTGGAGACGCCCGACGAGGGCAAGATCGTCGTCAACGGCGTGACCTTTTTTGACTCTGCGGCGGGCATCAACCTGTCGCCCCAGGAGCGAAAATGCGCCCTGCTGTTCCAAAACTATCAGCTGTTTCCCAACATGACGGTGGCCGATAACGTATGTGCCGGCGTAAAGGACGCGGGCGACGCCGCGGCGCGCAAAAAGCTTGCCGAACGCTACCTGGGCATTTTTGGCCTGGCCGATTTTGCCGACCGCTATCCCGCGCGACTCTCGGGCGGTCAGCAGCAACGTGTGGCGCTTGCGCGCATGGTGACGGCGCATCCGGGCATTTTTATGTTCGACGAGCCCATGAGCGCACTCGATGCGTATCTTAAGAGCGCGCTCGAGCAAAACATGCTCGACCTCTTTGATGTGTGCAACCGCACCGTGCTCTACGTGAGCCACGACATCGACGAAGCATGCCGCCTCTGCCAGCGCATCTGCGTGATGCACGACGGGCATGTTGAGGAGATCGGCTCCATCGAGGACGTGGTCCGCCGTCCGCAGACGCTTGCGGCTCTGCGCCTAACGGGTTGCAAGAACACAAGCCGGGCGCGCAAGATCGGCGACGAAGAAGTTGAGGCTCTCGACTGGGGCATGACCTTTAACGTGGGTCGCAAGGTTCCCGATAATGTGGCGTACCTGGGTATTCGCGCGAGTTACTTCCATGTTGACAATCGTGCCGAGCGTGGTCGCAACAACTATGACCTATATGTGGCCCGCGTGAGCGATTCACGCTTTGAGCGGCTGGTGCTGCTGGATGTGCCGCGTGCTGATGCGCCCACACGTCTGCAGTGGAAGGTCAACAAAGTGAACGTTGCTGCCGACGGGCTGCCGCAAGCAGGCGAGACGCTGCGCATGCACTTCGATGCGAGTAGGATCCATCTGGTTTGTAGGTAATGCGGCGCGCCGGGCGGTCGGTGACCAGCTTCTCGCCGTCCGCCTGCCCGACGGGTTTCCATTTGCCGAATCAATGATGACAAAACCTTATCAGTCTGATAAATAATTATCAGACTGAAATTTCGGGCAGTGGGTTCTTTACGTTTCCGATGCTGTCGTACACGTGTCGGCGGTGTTCGTCTGGACGATGTCCGCTGATATAGTTGCCCTCGATAAGAAAAAAGGAGGGTGCGCACATGCCGCAGACGACATACATTCGCCGCGTTGCCGCGCGTGCCCTGTATATCGCTCGGAGCCGCATATGAGCAGGTATGTTCACGGATCCGGGAGAGACGACGTACAACTAAATAACTGTCCGCAAGGCAGGTTCTCCAAGATTCCGGGTTTGAGTGCGCCTGGTTTGTCACCATCCGCGGTGCATCCATGCCGTCGTATCCCGTTTTTGGTTCAAGAGGGGACCCGTTATGGCTGAAGTACTCGATTTTCATCCGATGTGGCGGAGCTTGGGTATGTCGACCCTTTGATGGCCCCATTACGTATCGTTGCTTTTGCCGGGCGGTACCCCGATGCACCGCAAGGCGCTGTCTGGCTTTGCATATTTTTGTCCGTTTGTTCAGCTATGAGAGGATTTTTATGAACAACAACCTTACCCAGGCGGGCATTTCCCGTCGCAGCTTTGTAGCCGGCCTTGGCACGCTTTCCGTGTTGGCCGGACTTGGCCTCACCGGCTGCGGCGGTTCGGGCGCCGAGAGCGGTAGCGCCGCTGCCTCCGGCCAGGATGTGGAGTATCGCGACGAACTGCAGATCGCGCTCCCGGCGAGCCCGGACGGTCTCGATCCACACACCACGTCGTCGCTTGTGACCATGGACATCATCTGCAACGTCGTCGAGCCGCTCTTTGGCCTCGATAGCGACTACGAGCCCCAGCCCGTGCTGGCCAAGGACTATAAGGTCTCCGACGATGGCCTGACCTACACCATCAAGCTGCGCGAGGGCGTCACCTTCCACAACGGCAAGGAGTTTGGCTCCGAGGACGTCGTGGCCTCGATGAACCGCTGGCTTACCGTCAACGACCGCGCCGCGAGCCTGCTGCCCGGCGCCACCTTCGCCGCTTCGGGCGACCACGAGGTCACCTGCACGCTGACCGAGCCCGCCATCGACTTTCTGATCATCCTGGGCAACCACTCCCAGTATCCGGGTATCTTCCCCTCCGAGGTCATCGAGGCCGCGGGCGATACCGGCGTAACCGAGTACGTGGGTACCGGTGCCTACAAGTTTGTGGAGTGGAAGCAGGACCAGTACGTCCATCTCACCCGCTACGAGGACTATGTCGCCGCCGATGGCAAGGCTTCGGGCTACACCGGCAAGGTCTCCGCGCCCACCAAGGACATCTACTATCAGTTCGTGACCGAGGCCTCCACGCGCGTGAGCGGGTTTGAGACCGGCGAGTACGATATCGCTGGCGAGATCCCCACCGAGAACTACCACGACTTCGATGGCAACGACGACGTCAAGCTCTACACCCATAACGCCGGCGTTCTGACCGCCTTCCTCAACATGAACGAGGGCATCTTCGCCGACGAGGAGATTCGCAAGTGCGCCCTCATGGCTATCGACTGCGAGGCGGCCGCTCTTGCCGCCTATGGCGAGAAGGAGCTCTTCAATATCGATCCCAACCTTGGCAACCCCGAGAACACTCAGTGGGCGACCGACGCGGGCAAGAAGTACTTTAACCAGGCCGACGCCAAGGCCGCCAAGAAGGCCCTGGCCAAGACCTCCTATGCCGGTGAGACGGTCAAGCTGCTGACCACCCCCGACTACAAGGATATGTACAACGCCACCGTCGCGCTGCAGGAGCAGCTCGAGAAGGCCGGCTTCACCGCCGAGGTCGACAGCTACGAGTTCGCGACCTTCATGGACATCCGCTCCGGCAAGCCCGAGCAGTGGGACCTTTTTGTGGCCTCCACCAACTACAAGCCCATTCCGGCCCAGTCCCTCTCGGTCTCCAAGGCCTTCTATGGCCTGTCCGACGAGAAGGCGCTCAAGCTCGTGGCCGAGACCCGCACCGCCAAGGACACCGACGCCGCGGCCAAGAAGTGGGCCGAGGCTCAGGAGCGCCTCTATGAGATCGCCGTCATCGAGCCGCTTTGCCACTACGCTTCCATCACGGGCACCCAGGCAGACGTCGAGGACGTCGAGGTGCTCGACGGCGCCATCGTTTGGAATGCCAAGCGTCCGGAGTAATGCAATAGCTGGCGTGGCGGCTGGAGGGGTCTGGTCCCCTGTGACCGCCACACCCTGTCCACGTTCAGAGGGGAAATAGACGCCTCGCATGTTGAAGTACACGCTCAAACGTATAGGCGCGATGGTTCCGGTGATGCTCATCATCTCGGTCATCGTGTTTTTGATTATCTATCTCACACCGGGTGACCCGGCCTCTTCGATGCTCGGCATGGAGGCTTCGGCCGACCAGATCGAGCGCGTCAACGATAGCCTGGGACTCAACGAGCCGCTGCCGCAGCGCTACGTTGAGTGGATGGGTGGCGTGCTTACCGGCGACTTGGGCGATTCGTATTTTATGCGCCAGCCCGTCACGCAGGCGATCGCCGAGCACTTTGGCCCCACGCTATCGCTCGCGCTTCTGGCACAGCTCATCGCGCTGTTGATTGCGCTGCCCTGCGGCGTCGTCGCTGCCCTCAAACATGGGTCGCGCACCGACGCGGTCTTGCGTGTCGTTGCTCTTTTGGGTGTGGCGATACCCGGCTTTTTGATGGCGCTCATGCTTATGTGGCTGTTTGCCGTCACGTTGCGTGTGTTCCCGGTGGCCGGCTATGCGCCGCTATCGAAGGGCTGGTTCAGCCATTTACGCTATCTTGCGTTGCCGGCCATATCGCTTGGATGCGTGCAGGCGGCCCTGCTCATGCGCATGACCCGTTCGAGCGTGATCGAGGCCATGCAGCTCGACTGCGTCAAGACGGCGCGTGCCAAGGGCGTCTCCGAGGTTCGCGTGGTACTGGCCCATGCCCTGCGCAACGCCGCGCTGCCGATTCTCACCTCGGTCGGCTATTCTTTTGGCGCCCTGATTACGGGCGCCGTGGTGACTGAGGCCATTTTTAACATCCCAGGTTTGGGCCAGCTGGTCACGAGCTCTATCGAGCGTCGCGACTATCCGGTGATTCAGGGCGTGCTGCTGGTCATCGCCTTGTTGAATTCGGTGATCAATCTGGCCGTCGACCTTGCCTACGGCGCTTTTGACCCGCGCGCTCGCAAATGGGGCGATGCATGATGGCAAACTTTAAGAAGGCTCTTGCCAATAAGGGGTTTGTGGTCGGCGGCTGCATTTTCCTGGCGATTGCGCTGATCACGCTCGTCGGCCCGCTGGTGTGGACGGTTAATCCCAATGCGCAGGAGATGACGTTGCGACTTTCGGCACCTTCGCCCGCGCATCCCTTTGGCTGCGATGACTTTGGCCGCGACCTGCTTGCCCGCGTCATCGCGGGCGCGCGCGTGTCGCTTGGCGTTGGCATTGCCGTCACGCTCGCGACGAGTGCGCTCGGCTTGGTGATTGGCGCCTATGCGTGCTACAACGAGAGGCTCGACCATATTCTCATGCGCATCTGCGACGGCCTTATGTCCATTCCGGGCGTGCTTTTGGCTATCGCACTCATGGCCATGATGGGCGCCTCGGTCTGGAACGTCATCATCGCGCTCTCCATCGTCTATACGCCCAGCATGGCGCGCATCGTGCGCTCGCGTGCGATGGTGGTCAAGGAGGAGCCCTTTGTGGAGGCCCTGCGCGTGCAGGGCGCCTCGACCGCGCGCATCGTGTGGCTGCATATCGTGCCCAACGTTATGGCACCCTTCCTGGTGCAGGCGACCTTCGTCTTTGCCGAGGCCGTGCTCTCGGAGGCCGCCCTCTCGTTTCTGGGCCTGGGTATCAAGGCGCCCGACGCCAGCTGGGGAAACATCCTGCAGGCGGGCAAGAACGTGATGCGCAAAGCCTGGTGGATGATCTTCTTCCCGGCTATCGCCATCATCGCGAGCGTGCTTTCGCTGAACCTTGCCGGCGACGGCCTGCGCGACGCCCTCGACCCCAAGACCAAGGAGGACTAGCCCATGAGCGAACATATTTTGGACGTGCGCGACCTCTGCATCTCGTTTGTGGGCCGCGATGGCAACGCGTTGGAAGCCGTCAACAAACTCAACCTACATATTGATGCCGGCGAGATCGTTGGTGTTGTCGGCGAGTCCGGCTGCGGTAAGTCGGTGTTTGCCCAGAGTGTCATGCGCCTATTGGAGCATGAACAGAAGATGGCCTATGCCGGTCAGATTCTCTTTGACGGGGAGGACCTGCTCGTGCGCCCGCTCAAGCGTATGCGCGAGGTGCGCGGCCGCGATATCGCCATGATCTTCCAGGACCCGTTGTCCTCACTCAACCCCGTCATGACGGTGGGTGCGCAGGTTATCGAGGCGGTGCGGGCCCACCGTAAGGTGAGCCGACGCGAGGCCCGCAACGAGGCTCTATCGCTGTTGGAGCGTGTGGGAATTCGAGATGCCGCGGCTCGCTTCGACATGTATCCGGGCGATTTTAGCGGCGGTATGCGCCAGCGCGTGATGATTGCCATGGCGCTTGCCGGTCATCCGCGACTGCTGATTGCCGATGAGCCCACCACGGCACTCGACACCACCACCCAAAAGCAGATCCTTGACCTACTGCGCGACCTCAACCGCACCGAGAACATGGCGGTGCTTTTTATCAGCCATGATTTGGGTGTCGTCACGAGCATCTGCTCGCGCGTGCACGTCATGTATCTGGGTCAAATCGTAGAAGAGATTGATGCCTGCGGCCTTATGGAGCGCCCGAGCCACCCGTATGCCCAGGGGCTCATCGCGAGCATTCCGCCGCTCGAAGGCGAGCGAGTTGACACGCTGGCGGATATTCCGGGCACGGTGCCGCCGCTTACGGCAATACCCTGTGGATGCCGCTTTGCGCCTCGTTGCGCCCGGGCGGACGAGCGTTGCCGCGCGCAGGAGCCTCCGCTGTTTGCCGTGAATGCGTGCGACCGGTCTAAATGCTGGCTTGTCGAGAAAGGGGAGTGCCATGGCTGTTGATAGCGAAGCCCTGCTTAGGGTCTCACATCTGACTAAAACGTTTCCCATGCCGGGCTCAGGTTTTAAGCGTCAGGCCTTTACCGCCGTGGACGATCTGTCGTTTGAGATCGCGCCGGGCGAGATCTATGGCCTGGTTGGCGAATCCGGATCGGGCAAGTCGACGACTGGACGCCTGATCTGTGGTCTCGAGCGTGCGGATTCCGGCTCGATTGTCTATCGCGGGCACGACCTCGCAACGATGTCGGAGCGCGAACGCAAGCCGTTTCGCCGCGAAATCCAGCTGGTATTCCAGGATAGCTCTACGGCTTTTGACCCGCGTAACCGTGTCGGCCGCATTTTGGAGGAGCCGCTGATTATCGCCGGCGTGCGCGATGCGGATGAGCGCCATGGGCGCGCGCTCTCGGCCCTGGCCTCGGTCGGTCTTCTGGCAGAGCATTATGACCGCTATCCGCACGACCTTTCGGGGGGACAGCGTCAGCGACTCAATCTGGCACGGGCGCTTATTTGCGAGCCGCGCCTTGTGGTATGCGACGAGCCGGTCTCGGCGCTTGACGTGTCCGTTCAGGCTCAAGTGCTCAACTTGCTTCGTGACCTGCAGCGCACGACGGGCGTGGCGCTGCTGTTTATCACGCATGATATGCGTGTGGTTCGGCATATGTCCGACCGGATTGGCGTGCTCTACCACGGTCTTCTTGTCGAGGAGGGCGCGGCCGAGGACGTGATCACGCACCCGAGCGATCCGTATACGCAGGAGCTTATCGACGCCATTCCCTAGAGGATGCTTCCTTTTGGGTATGGCGTGGGTTCGTTGTTTAATTGTCGGTATATCGGCGCAAGAGAGGGGAACTACTATGGCCGAAATCGAGGAACAGCCGTTGCCGCGCACGTTTGAGGAGTTCAACGAGCAACGCAAGGCGGCGTTTATTCGCGTCAAGGATTATAAGCAGGCGGGTAATCGCCTGGTCGGCTTTTTGTGCAGCTATACGCCGCTCGAGATTATCGATGCCGCGGGCGCCGCAAGTGTCGCTCTGTGCGGTACGTCCGATGAGGTGATTTCCGATGCCGAGAAGGTGCTGCCGGCAAACCTCTGCCCGCTCATCAAGTCGACGTACGGCTTTGCCTACTCGCAAAAGTGCCCGTTTACGTACTTTAGCGACATGATCATCGGCGAGACCACCTGCGACGGCAAGAAGAAGATGTACGAGCTGCTCAACGAGCTCAAGCGCACGCACATTCTGCATCTTCCGCAGGGTCGCAATCGCGCCTACGAGCGTGAAGGCTGGTACGAGGAGTGCCGCCTGCTCAAGGAGGAGCTCGAGAACTTCTACGGCATCACGATTACCGACGATGACCTGCGTGCTGCCGCCCGTCGTCGCAACCGCTTGCGTGCGGCCCAGCTCGAGATGTTTGCGCTGCAGGCCAACCAACCGGCGGCCATGAGCGGCGTCGACCTGATGAGCACCATGTTTGCCGGTACGTTCAGCTTTGATATCGAGGCCTATACGCAGCAGCTGGAGCAAAAGGTTGTCAAGCTGCGCGAGGCCTACGACGCGGGCGAGCGCCCGGTTGCGGCGGATGCCAAGCGCATTCTGATCACCGGTTGCCCGGTGGGCGGTGTGATCAACAAGATCGGTCGCACCATCGAGTCCAACGGCGGTGTGGTCGTGTGCATGGACGACTGCTCGGGCGAGCGCACGGCGGCCATGATGATCGACCCGGAGGCTCCCGATATCCTGCGCGCCATCGCCGACCGCTACCTGGACATTAACTGCTCGGTCATGACGCCCAACGACGGTCGTATGGAAAACACCCTGACCATGTGCGAGAAGTATCACGTCGATGGCGTAGTGGAGAGCGTGCTCCAGGCCTGCCACACCTTCAACGTTGAGAGCGCGCGCATGCAGGAGGCTGTCGAGGGTGCGGGTATTCCGTATATGAAGCTCGAGACCGACTACAGCAACGGTGACATGGGCCAGATCGAGACCCGCATCGCCGCCTTTATCGAAACCCTTTAGGACAAATGCGGCAAAGGGATAGTTGCTTTGCCGCATAGAAGGAGGATGTCGTGGTTGGCATTGGTATCGACATAGGCTCGACGGCCGCGAAGGCTGCAGTGGTGGAGACGGACGGCGCCATTGCGTGGACCTGCGTCATGCCGACGGGGTATTCGTCGGTCGATGCGGCCGAGCGCTTGCGCGGCGAGCTCGCTTCAGCCGACTATGACGTGGCTGCCGACGACGTGCGCGTGGTCGCGACTGGCTACGGCCGTGTCGCCGTGCCCTATGCGCACAAGGTCGTGACCGAGATCACCTGCCACGGCACCGGTGCCGTGCGTCTGTTTGGCGACCACGGCACCGTGATCGACGTGGGCGGTCAGGACACCAAGGTCATCCAGCTTAAAAGTGGCCGCGTGGCCAAGTTTGCCATGAACGACAAGTGCGCCGCCGGCACGGGGCGCTTTTTGGAGATTATGGCCGACCGCCTAGGAATTTCCCAGCAGCAGATGGCCGACCTGGCGCGTTCCGGCGAGCCCACCAAGATCAGCAGCATGTGCACGGTGTTTGCCGAAAGCGAGGTCATCAGCCTGATCGGTCGCGGTGAGCCGCGCGAGAACATTGCGCGTGGCGTGATCGACAGCGTGGTCTCGCGCGTGGCGACCATGGCCGGGCAGGCCGCGGGCGCCCCGTACTACCTGACCGGTGGCCTGTGCGAGAACGCCTACGTTGTGGAGCGTCTGGGCGAGCTTTTGGGCGCACCCGTGACCACCTCGCCTCAGGCTCGCTTTGCTGGGGCCATCGGTGCTGCCGTCCGCGCGCGGGCGCTGGTTTAAGGGGCCCTGTCGATGCGTATCCTCAACATCTCGGCCCAAAAG
Source organism: uncultured Collinsella sp. (assembly GCA_902469665.1). Taxonomy (GTDB): domain Bacteria; phylum Actinomycetota; class Coriobacteriia; order Coriobacteriales; family Coriobacteriaceae; genus Collinsella. Next base: position 20,831 of record CABRDE010000001.1, read on the forward strand.
CCCGACAGCACAGGCAGCGGCACGTATCTTTCGGCGCTCGTGCGCTCCCAGCTGGCAGTCGGGTGCGAGCCCGCCGTCCTCTGCGCCGCCGCCCCGGGCGACACGCAGGGCGACATCCCGGCGGGCGTACCCATCTATACCGTCGACTTCGATACCCCTGAGCTGCCCTTTCATATCTGCGGTATGTCCGATGTCATGCCCTATCCCTCTACACGCTATCGTGACCTGACGCCTTCGATGCTCAAGGCATTTGAGCGGGCATTTGCTGCTGCAATCGATCGTGCGGTGGCTGAGTTTCGGCCCGATCTGGTGCTCTGCCATCACCTGTATCTGGTGACCGCATTGGCGCGCGAGTGCGTCCGGGGCGTGCCGGTTGTTGCCGTGTGCCATTCGACCGATCTGCGCCAGCTGCGTTCGCATGCGCTCGAGCGCGATCGCATCGTAAGTGCGGTTCGTCGGCTCGATGCCGTCTTTGCGCTCCATGCTGAGCAGGCTGAGCAGATTGGCCTGGTGTGCGGCGTCGATGCCGATCGCATCCACGTGATTGGGACGGGCTACGACCATCGCGTCTTCTGCCGCGACGCAAGCGTGGCGAGGCGGTCGGGATCGCTTGTGTACGTGGGCAAGATTTGCTTTAAAAAGGGCGTCGAGTCGCTGGTTCGAGCCATGTCATTGCCGATTGACGATGACGTCCGCCCATCTGGCTTGGTACTTGTGGGCGGTCGCGGGGACGATGCCGAGTACGCGCGTATCGAGCGCTTGGCTGCGGCCTCGGATGTGCCGGTGACGCTGGCGGGCCGCCTGGATAGCGATGGGCTCGTGCGCGCCTACCGCAGTTCCGACGTCTTTGTGCTGCCTTCGTTTTACGAGGGTCTGCCGCTCGTGACGATCGAGGCCCTCGCGTGCGGCTGCAAAGTTGTGGCGACCGATTTGCCCGGCGTTCGTCCCTGGATGGAGGCGATGCTTCCCGGTGCTCCCGTGACGTGGGTGGCGTCGCCGCGTATGACGGATGTCGACACGCCCGTGGCGGCCGACCTTCCGTTGTTTGAGCGCGCACTGGCAGATGCTATCGCGCAGGCGCTTGCGGCGCCGCCTTCGACGTTCGAGCCGTCGGCGGTCTCTTGGGAAGCGTGCCTGGGGCGTATACTTAAAGTCGTTGATTTGTTGGAAGGGGGTTCGTATGGCTAAAGACACCGTGAGGCTCACGTCCATGACTGCCGCGAGCGGTTGAGCCGCTAAGTTGGCTCCCGGAGCCCTCGCCCAGGTCCTGGGCGACTTGCCCAATGTGCATAACGACAACTTGCTCGTGGGGTTCGATACCTCCGATGATGCGAGCGTCTTCCGCGTAGGGGAGAACCTTGGCCTCGTGCAGTCCATCGACTTCTTCCCGCCGATGGTCGACGACCCGTTTCTGTTTGGCCAGATCGCCGCAGCCAACTCGCTGTCGGATATCTACGCTATGGGCGGGCGGCCGAGCCATGCCATGAACCTGCTTTGCATACCCAGTTGCCTGGGCATTGAGGTTGCCGGGCAGATTTTGGCGGGCGGCGCCGACAAGTGCGTCGAGGCCGGCTGCACCATCGCGGGCGGCCACACCATCAACGACGACGAGCCCAAGTACGGCCTGTCCGTGAGCGGTTTTGTGCCACTCGACAGTATGCTCGCCAACAGCGGCGCGCACGTGGACGATGTTCTGCTGCTGACCAAGGCGATCGGCTCGGGCATCATCACCACGGCCATTAAGGGCGAGCTCATCGAGCAGGACGAGGCCGCAGCCATGTTTGACTCGATGCGCACCCTCAACGAGGCGCCGATTCGTCTGGCCGAGGGGCTCGAACTTCACGGCTGCACCGACATTACGGGCTTTGGCCTTATCGGGCATGCGTGCGAGATGGCCGAGGGCTCCGGCGTGCAGATTGAACTTGCGTCGGGGGCGGTGCCGCTCTTTGACCAGGTGCTCGACATGGCGCGTCTGGGCATTATCCCCGCGGGCTCCTACCGCAACCAGGACTTCTTTGGCCCGCGCGTGACGGCTGACGATGACCTGGAGCCGGGCATGTTGGATGCGCTGTACGATCCGCAGACTTCGGGTGGTTTGCTTATTGCGGCGCCCGCGAAGGATGTGGATGAGCTTGCGCGTCGCCTGGATGCCGAGGGGCGCATCGCGGCCGTCGTCGGGCGCGTGTGCGAGGCGGAGCTGGGCGGTCCTGCCGTCCGCGTTGTTCGCTAGCCCGCACGTTTATGTAACTGTTTGCCGTTCTCTAGAACGGTTCTTTCGAAAGGAATTTGCTATGTCTACCAAGATTGAAGTCAATGCCATGGGCGATGCCTGCCCGCTGCCCGTCGTCAAGACGCTTAAGGCCCTCAAGCAGCTCAATGGCGAGGGCGCCGTCGTGACCGCGGTCGACAACGAGACCGCCGTCAAGAACATCTCCAAGATGGCGCAGGAGAAGGGCTGCACGGCCTCGGTCGAGAAGGTTTCTGACGCCGAGTGGCACGTGACCGTGGCGACCTCTGGCGCCGTTGCCGTGGCCGATCCCGAACAGGATGGCGCTGCCTTCTGTGACGCCAGCGCCGGCAAGGGCAAACTCGTCATTTCCGTCTACACCGATTGCATGGGCCGTGGCGACGACGAGCTGGGCCACAAGCTCATGAAGGCGTTTATCTTTGCCGTGACACAGCAGGAGGAGTTGCCCGCGACCATGCTGTTCTACAACGGTGGCGCCAAGCTCACCGTCGAGGGCTCGCCGGTGCTCGATGACCTGAAGGGCCTGGCGGAGCAGGGTGTCGAGATTCTCACCTGCGGCACCTGCCTGGACCACTATGGCATTAAAGACCAGCTCGCGGTGGGCGAGGTCACCAACATGTACGTGATCGTGGAGAAGATGGAGCAGGCCGTGCGCGTCGTGCGCCCGTAGCGTATTGGTTGGAGTTGCCATGAGGGAGAAGCGCCCGGCGCTTGTCATCACGTTTCCCACCACGGCGGCCGCCATGGGCTGCGAGTCCCTGTGCATCGAGCGCGGCCTTCCCGGGCGAACGATTCCCGTGCCCGGGGAGGTCGCTGCCGGCTGCGGTCTGGCGTGGAAGGCGTTGCCTGCCGATGAGGAACTGCTGCGCGGCGAACTCGCCGAGGCGGGTGTTCCCACCGAGGGCTATACCGTGATTGATATGTGGGAGGTCGTGCGATGATCTATCTGGATAACGCGGCGACGACCATGCACAAGCCGCAGACGGTCATCGATGCCGTGACGCAGGCTATGTGCTCGCTCGGCAATGCCGGGCGCGGTGCCACGTCGGGTGCGCTCGATGCCGCTCGTACGATTCACGGCTGCCGGGCCAAACTCGCGCGCCTTTTGGGTTGCCCGAGGGCGGACCATGTGTGCTTTACGCCCAACTCCACGGCGGCGCTCAACACCGCCATCAATGGCGTGGTGCGCCCCGGCGACCGTGTGGTCACAACGGTGCTCGAGCACAACTCGGTGCTACGTCCGCTCAACCGCCTGGCGGCAGAACAGGGTGTGACCGTTGAGCATGCGGGCTGCGACGCGAACGGCGTGCTCGACTACGACGAGCTCGAGCGGTTGGTCACGCCGGGCACGCGTGCTGTGGTGGTGACGCACGCCTCCAATGTGACCGGCAATGGGGTCGACATTGCGCGCGCGGCCGCCATGGCCCATGCGGCCGGTGCGCTCGTGATCGTCGATACCTCGCAGTCTGCCGGTACGGCGCATATCGATATGCAGGCCATGGGGCTCGACGTGGTGTGCTTTACCGGCCACAAAGGGCTCATGGGTCCGCAGGGCACCGGCGGCCTGGCCGTGGCGGAGGGCATTGACGTGGCTCCGTGGGCCATGGGCGGCACCGGCGTGCACAGCTTCGATGCACTGCAGCCGCTTGAGTGGCCCACGCGTCTTGAGGCGGGCACGCTCAACGGCCACGGCATCGCGGGCCTTTCTGCCGGTCTCGACTTTATCGAGGCCCAAGGCGGAGTCGAGGCGATCGCGGCACACGAGCGAGCACTGGCGGATCGCTTTCTTGCTGGCGTGCGCGAAATTCCGGAGATCAAGCTCTACGGTGCGTTTGACCAGCCCGTGCGCTCGGCGATCGTCTCACTCAACGTGGGTGATATCGACTCTGCCGAGATCTCGGATGCGCTTATGCAAGGGTGGGGGATTGCGACGCGCCCCGGCGCCCATTGCGCTCCGCTCATGCACCGTGCGCTGGGGACCGAGCGCCAGGGCGTCGTCCGCTTCTCGTTTGGGTATTTCAACACGGACGAGGAAGTCGATACCGCGATTGACGCTTTGCGCGATTTAGCCTGCTAAAGCTGCTAGACCGTTTATACTTGCGGGATGGGTGTTTTTGCCCGTCCCGTTTTTGTTTCGACCCGAAAGGTGTGCATATGGCCTCATCCGCCCCGCGTGGTCTACGCTCCGATCATGTCGTTACCGTTGGCATCGCCCTGTTCTCGATGCTCTTTGGCGCCGGCAACCTCATTATTCCGCCGCTGCTGGCGCTGCAGGCCGGCACGGTCACGCCGCTTGCCATGACTGGCTTTTTGATTGCTGCCATCGGCCTGCCTGTTATGGGCTTTATCGCCGTGGCGCTCGCCGGAACGGCGCGCGAGCTTGCCGGCCGCGTGCACCCCAAGTTCGGTGAGTTCTTCGTTGCGGCGGTGTATCTGGCCATCGGCCCGTGCCTGGCCATTCCTCGCACAAGCTCTACGGCGTTCGAAATGCTGGTGCCGCTGCTACCCGAGGGTGTTTCGCTTGGCACGGCACGTCTGGTGTTTGCCATCGGGTTCTTCGTTGTCGCGTTTGCGCTCACGCTGCGCCCGGGTGTCATCACGCGCGTGCTCGGCCGCATTACGGGCCCCGCGCTCATTGCGCTCATCGTGCTGGTTGTGGGTGCTGCCGTGATCTCGCCGCTGGGACCGGCTGCCGTGCCGCAGGCTCCCTATGATGCAGGCGCTGCCGTGCAGGGCTTTCTGACTGGCTATCAGACCATGGACCTGCTCGCGTCGCTCGCCTTCGGCATCATCATCGCCGAGACCATCCACGAGCTGGGTGTTACCGATGACAAGCGTGTGGCCTTCGAGATTTCGCGTTCCGGTGTGATCGCCGGCGTGCTCATGGCCATCATCTACTGCGGCTTGGGCCTTGCCGGTATGCAGCTCGGCACCGTGATGCCCGACGCTACCAACGGCGCCGCCATCCTCGCCCGTTCTGCCTCCATGCACTTTGGCCTTGCCGGCACGGTCGTGGTCTTCGCCATCTTCTTCCTCGCCTGCATGAACGTGTGCATCGGCCTCATCAGCTGCTGCGCGCGCTACTTCTGCGAGACGTATGTGGTCGAAGGGGGAGCGGAGGCTTCCGAGGAGGCCATGCGCCGTCCCTTTGCGGTTCTCGCCTTTGTGTTCGCAGCGTTTTCGTGCGTGCTCTCCAACGTGGGCCTCGACGTGATCCTTATGTTCTCGGTGCCCATGCTCAACGCCTTGTATCCCGTCGCTATCGTGCTGGTGCTTATGGGCCTGGTGCACGGTTTTTGCGACGCCCATCCGCAGGTGTGGGTTTGGGTCGGCGGCGTGGTCGCGGTGCAGAGTGTGATCACCTCGGTCCGCGACGCGTTCTTTGCGGGCGTGTGGCTGCCGTTCGATGCGCTGCCGTTGGCGGACATTGGAGCCGCGTGGGCGCCGGTTGCCGTGGTGGCGTTTGTGATCGGTCTGCTCCACAGCAAGTTTGTCGCACATTCGAGGAGCTAGGGTTTCTGCGCTTGCACAGGCGGGGAGTCTCCCCTATAATTTCCTTCGCTTTGGGACACGCAAGGTTTAGACCTTAGCTGCTCAACACCTTCGGGACGTGGCGCAGTTTGGTAGCGCGCCTGCTTTGGGAGCAGGATGTCGCAGGTTCAAATCCTGTCGTCCCGACCATATCTTGCGGGCGTAGTTCAATGGTAGAACCCCAGCCTTCCAAGCTGATGACGCGGGTTCGATTCCCGTCGCCCGCTCCATAAGATAGACGAACGGCTCTGGCTCCATTTGGTGCCAGAGCCGTTTTCATAAGCGTGCCGTGACCCCACATCCCCTCCGAAGTTGCGGTGAAATAGTTCCTGGATGGCCCCCAAAGCTGTTATCCAGGAACTATTTCACCGCAACTTATTGAGGCCGAGCGGGCTGGGTCGATGATGGGTTCTGTCGTCGAGAAGATGAGGGCAGCCGGTCAGGAGTCTGCGTAGGGTTTTGTGGTTGGTATACCGAAGCCGCGCATCATGGAGCCGAACGCTTTGACATCGTAGGTGTCTGAGAGCTTGAAATGAATGACGTTGTGGCCCATGGCACGCAGGTTCGCGTCGCGCATGAGGGCAGCTCTATAGGTTTTTGCCGCAGTATGTTCCGGATCATTTTGGGCATCGTTCTCAAACTTGCCTAGTCCATGCAGCTCGGCCAGCATCCAAGAGTCGTTTGGCATCTGCCAGCCATAATCTGCCAAATAATAGCCGGCGTTTCCCGGTCGAGTGATTTCAACCTGAAGTTCGGGAGCGGCAACTCCCGCCAGAATCATTGCCGCCCGTGCTTCGGATTCTCCGCCGTTATCCGATCTGCTATCCATGTGTTCAAAAACGTCAAATGCGCGCGCAATGCCGTGCAGTCCGCGGCAGTTCGCTTGTGCATATGCACGCAATTCTTCACGCTCGACACCGTACTCACGAGCCAACCCGTCGACATAGCCTAGTGCATATCGAAAAGCGCTCGTTCGAGCGATGTCGACCACCGTGCGATATGGATCCGTTAACGTAAACGGGCCGAGCTGCCATACGTCGCCCGACCGCCAGCGTCGGTATTCAACGAATTCGTACATATCGCGTCTGGTGGAACGCGGCAGCAGTACTTGCACCTTGTCGAGAAGCGAATATGCAGAACCGATGCCATAGAGCAGTGCCGCCGTTGCTCCACAAAACACTGCATCCGGTTCAACGACCGCAATAGCGGATGCCAATTGAAAGATGCGATCTTCGACGCCGAGGTCATTCCAATACGCGGGATCAGCGTAGACATGGTTGTAGAGTCGAATAATCATCTCTTTTTGCATGAGTGCGTAGGCACAGCGTTCATCCCATTTTTTGGTAGCTACAAACAGGTGCCCGCCATGATGGGCCTCGAATAACCGGAAGAACAGCTCTGCTTGCGGTTTGGAACAGCGTTTATCATGACTCATTTTCGACCCCATGGTCTCGAGGGAGAGCGAATGACACTACGCTATCCCATATTTGGTCCGCCAGACCTTGCCATAAACTGACCAAAAGCTTGACGGGGCAGGTCAGAGTCATGAGTCAGAGCCAAACATATCGGCAAACGGTTGATTAGCACCCCTCGGCGGTATTAAAAACCACCCTTACAGAAAGTTGCGGTGAAATAGTTCCTGAAAAGCTCGAATAAGCCTTAATACAGGAACTATTTCACCGCAACTTAGGAGGGGATGAGGTTAGCTGCGGGGGCGGTGGCGGAGCTTGTCGATGGTGGAGTCGGTGCTGCGGCTGTGGGCTTCGGCGGCGCGGTCGCGAGCGTCGGCAGCGGTTTGGCGTTTGCGGCGGTAATCGATCATACCTTGGATGATGGGCTTGCCAAAGCTCACGACATCATCGTTGTAGATGGCGGTTCGGGCTGCGAGGAGGCAGTCGGTAAAGTCCATATGGGTCTTGCCAAAGAGTTTGACGGCAAGGGCGACAACGGTGGGCTCGTCGACCATGACGTCATCGAGCAGCCTTCTCATGGCCGTAGCAATCTCAACGCGGGGAACCTTATAGACGTCGCGCAGCGTAACCACGACGCGCGTGATGATTTCGGGGTAGACGCGAGCGGTGCGCGTGGCGATGACCTTGGCGGCGCGCGGGGACAGAACTTCGTCGTCGTCTAGCAGGTAGCGCAGGATGACGGTCTCGTCGATGATGGTGCTACTCATGGATATCTACTTCCTCGGGACCCAAAATCGAATCGTCGTTTTCTGTGGCAAGGTACTCAATCCAGGCATTGCGTTCCTCGGCGCGGCGATTGGGGTCACCATATGCTTTGAGCGATCCATAGGCGGCGGTGCCAACCTTTGAGCGCACGGCGACTGGCTGAAAGGGAAGCTTGCGCATCAAAATGCTCTGCGCGACAAATAGGCGGACAGCCTCGGCGAGCGATGTGCCCATGGCGTCGTAGAGATGTTCGGCATGCTGCTTGTCTTCCTCGCGAATGCGCACCTGCAGGATGGCTCTTTTTTGAGTCGATGACATCACTGGCCTCCCTTAATGAGCGTGCAATATAAATGGTCAAATACAGCATTGGCTAATAATAACCAATCTTATAACCACTACTTTATTGCACTCAAGTTAATGAGCGCGAAATATATATCAAACGTATTACATTCTTTATAAACGAGCGTGAAATCTCCCTTGGATGTACGTATGTAATACACTCACCTTTATAGCTTCTAGAGAATAATTCCAACCTGCCAAAACCCCTGCAATACACCCGTATTGCAGGGCCTATGCTCAAGTTTGCCCCCTGCAACTGCGTATATTTAACTTGTATATCGTTGGAGAAACTCTACCGAGTGCATGTTTCGCCGCATGCATTCGATTCGTCGATGCCAGGCCACGGGCGGCTTGGGTCAATGTCGACAGGGTCTCTCCGGCATGGGATTCAGGAGGGAGTGAACAACATGGGCAATAAACGAGTCGTGGCTGATTCTTCACGCTGCATTGGGTGCCAAACCTGTATGGCGGCGTGCATCGAGGCACACGATATTCCCGGCAACATCGCCGCACCTCGCTTGCGAGTAACGCGCACCTACGAGATTTCCGCGCCGGTGGCATGTCACCACTGCGAGGACGCTCCGTGCGCCAAGGCCTGCCCTACGGGCGCCTTGTTCTTTGATCCAAAGAACCATCGCATCGGCGTCAACGAGGACAACTGCATCGGTTGCAAGAGCTGCGTCATGGCATGCCCCTTTGGCGCCGTGAGCGTGGCGACCACGCAAGTCCCCGTCTTGATGGGCGACGTGCGCGTGGGTTCGCAGACTAAGAGCTTCGTGCTCAAGTGCGACCTGTGCGTGGACCGTCCCGGCGGTCCGGCGTGTGCCGAGGCGTGTCCGACCAAGGGCCTCACCCTGGTAGACGAGGAGCGTCTGGCAGAACTGACTGCCGAGCGTGCCCGCGCCACCATCGAAAACGAGGCGTAAGCGTCGGGCGACAGGCCCAATGATTGTCAAATAAGTACCGAGTATTCGGTAGCAGAGAAAGGAAGGAGGGTGTCATGGAGAAGCATAAAGTGATCTGCCCGTATTGCGGCGCCGGTTGCCAGTTTAACCTCTTGGTCCAAAACGGCCAGGTCGTGGGTACCGAACCGCTCAACGGCATCACCAATCAGGGCGAGCTGTGCCTTAAGGGCATGAGCGGCTACGACTTCATCAACGACACCAAGATCTTGACTCCTCGCGTACTGCACCCGATGATCCGCCGCACTAAGGGCGCGGATCTTGAGCGCGTAAGCTGGGACGAGGCACTGGATTTCACCGCATCTAAGATGCAGGCCATAATTGACGAATATGGTCCTAACGCTGTCATGACCACCGGCTCTTCGCGAGGCGGCGGCAATGAGGCGAACTACGTCATGCAGAAGTTTACGCGTGCGTGCATCGGCACCCACAGCGTGGACAACTGCGCCCGTACTTGACATGGCCCTACTGTCCTCGGTCTGATGGACACGGTTGGTTCAGGTTGCATGTCATGCTCCATCCCCGGTATGGAGGATGCGGGCTGCATTTTCCTCTTCGGCTATAACCCTGCCGATTCGCACCCCATCGTCGCAAGACGTATCGTGCGAGCCAAAGAAAAGGGTTGCAAGATCATCGTCGCCGACCCGCGCCATATCGAAACCGCGCGTATCGCCGATCTCTACCTTCCGATCAAGAACGGTTGCAACGTTGCGTTCCTCAACGCCTTTGCCAACTGCTTGGTCAACGATGGCCTCTACGACAAGGAATTCGTCGCCGAGCATACGAACGGCTTCGACGAGTGGTGGGAGACCATCAAGAACTACACTCCCGAATCCGTACAGGACATCACGGGTGTCGAGCCCGCGTTGATCCACCAAGCTGCCGAGATGTACGCCACGGCGAAGCCCTCTGCCATCATTGGCTGGGGTATGGGCGTATGCCAGCAGAAGCAGAACCTGAAGACGGTGCACACCATCGCCTCCATCGCCTGCGTTGCCGGCCAGATCGGCAAACCCAATTCCGGCCTCGCGCCCGTGCGCGGTCAGAACAACGTCCAGGGCTCCTGCGATATGGGCATGCTGCCCAACCTGTACCCTGGCTACCAAAAGGTCACTGACCCGGCAGTGCGCGCCAAGTTTGCCAAGGCTTGGGGCGTGCCCGAGGAAAAGCTCCCGCTCGAGGAGGGCTACAAGCTCACCGACCTGGGCCACCTGGTCGACGAGGGCAAGGTGCACTGCTTCTACAACTACGGCGAGGACCCGGTGCAGACCGAGCCCGATTCGGCCGGTATGCGCAAGACGCTCTCCGAGCTGGACCTGTTCATTTGCCAGGACATCTTTATGACGCAGACGACCATGCTCGCCGACGTCATCCTGCCCGCTACCTCTTGGGGCGAGCACGAGGGTGTCTTTACCGCATCCGACCGTAGCTTCCAGCACTTCGACGCGGCCGTTCCTCCCAAGGGCGAGTGCCGTCACGACTGGGAGATCTTCGCGGACCTGTCCACGCGTATGGGCTATCCCATGCACTACGACAACACCGAGCAGATCTGGAACGAGTGCATTAGCCTGTGCCCCAACTTTGTGGGCGCGACCTACGAGAAGATGGCTCCCGAGGGCGGTTACGCCCAGTGGCCGGTCAAGAGCACCGATGTGAACGACCACGGTACGCCCGACATGTTCGCTGGTGGCAAGTTCACCACCAAGGACGGCCGCGCCAACCTGATGGCGCACGACTGGGAGGCGCCCTCTGAGCTTCCCGACGATGAGTACCCGCTCATCCTGTGCACCGTCCGCGAGGTCGGCCACTACAGTTGCCGCTCGATGACCGGCAACTGCAAGACGCTGGCGCTGCTCGCCGACGAGCCCGGCTTTGTTCGCATGAATCCCGCGGACGCCCAGGCACGCGGCATCAAGAATGGCGACATCGTCTCGATCCACAGCCGCCGCGGCCAGGTATACAGCCGCGCCGACATAAGCGATCGCATCAACAAGGGCACGGTCTACATGACCTACCAGTGGTGGATCGGCAAGTGCAACGAGCTGACCATGCACAAGGTCGACCCGGTCTCGCATACGCCCGAGGACAAGTTCTCCGCCTGCCAGGTCGACGCCATTGCCGACCAGGTCTGGGCCGAGGGCGAAGTCGAGCGTCAGTACACCGAGCTCAAGCAGGCTCTGGTGGACGCCGCCGCTCCTCAGGACGTTGAGCCCGGCGCCGCCAAGTTCGACGACGAGACGCACGTGAATCAAATCGTGTAGTCCCGTTCTCGTTGGCTTTTTGGGCCGGGCGTCCCGTACGTTCGGGAGCCCGGCCCGTTATTTTGAAAGGAAGTGGGGATGAACCGCTTCATCGACATCAACCCGGAGAGGTGCATCGGCTGCGGAACATGCCAGTCCGCCTGTGCCGACGCCCACCGGATGCAGGGTCTTCAGGATACGCCGCGCCTGGCGCTCGTGAAGACCGGCGGTATTTCGGCCGCCCTTGCCTGCCACCATTGCGAGGGTGCCCCATGCGCCGAGGTTTGCCCGGTGAATGCCATCGAGCACGATGGCGATCGCATCCACGTCAAGGAGCAGGAGTGCATCGGGTGCAGGCTGTGCGCCATCGCGTGCCCCTTCGGAGCCATCCATCCCGATGGTACGTCTATCGCCGGTGTCGCAGGCATGTGCGACCCGACGCCTTCGTATCCTAAGTCCCTGAGCAGCCTGCTTACGTGGGCTCCTGGCCAGTACACCTGCGCCGTCAAGTGCGACCTGTGCGCATTCGATCCGGACGGCCCGCATTGTGTGGCGGCGTGCCCCACCAAGGCGCTGACCGTCATGGGCGGCGCGGCCGATCGCGAGCTCGACGAGGCCAAGCGCCTGCGCTCGATCGAAAACGGTCCGTCCGTCGACGTTACCGCTGTGGCCCGGGGCCTGTCCGAGAAAGCAGAAGGGAGCGTAAACAATGGATAGCATGACGCTGTTTATCGCATCGCTTGCCGTCTCGTGCATCGGTGCGCTCGCCTCGGTTCTGCTGATCAAGGCCGATAACGCCGCCAAGACCGCCGGCTGCCTTATCGGCGCCGTCGCGGCCGTGCTGTCGTTCATCGCGGGCCTCGAGGCCGTGCTTGGCGACGTTTCGTCCCTCAACACGGTCTTCTTCTTCCCGTTCGCCCGTCTCGAGCTCTTGCTCAACGGCCTTGCGGGCCTGATCGTGGTCCTCATCTCGATTCTCGCCTTTGCGGGCTTCATCTACGGTCTGTCCTACTTCGACGAGTACCCGGGCAAGGTCGGGCGTGCCGGCTTCTTTATGAACACCTTCGTCGCCTCGATGATGCTCGTCATCACCGCCGACAACGTGTTCTGGTTCCTGGTCGCCTTTGAGCTCATGTCCCTTACGAGCTACTTCCTTGTCGTTATCGAGGAGAACAAGAACTCCATTAGGGGCGGTTGGCTCTACTTCGTCATCGCGCACGTGGGCTTTGTCCTTATCATGGCGAGCTTCCTGCTCATGACCAACGGCGTGGGCGGTTCCTTCAGCTTCAGTGATTTCCGTACGCATGACTTTGGACCCGCCGTCTCCTCCGCGTGCTTCGTCCTCGCGTTCTTCGGATTCGGCGCAAAGGCCGGTATCATCCCGCTGCACTCCTGGCTGCCCCAGGCGCACCCCGAGGCGCCGTCCAACGTGTCCGCCCTCATGTCCGGCGGCATGATCAAGATCGGCATCCTGGGAATCCTCAAGGTCAGTCTCGACCTGCTCGCGGGTTCGGGCGTCCAGCTCTGGTGGGGCCTCATGGTCCTGGTCTTCGGATCCATCTCGTCGGTCCTGGGCGTCGTCTACGCCCTCCACGAGCACGACATTAAGCGCCTGCTGGCCTACCACTCCGTCGAGAACATCGGCATCATCTTGCTCGGTGTCGGCGCGTCCATGACGGCGCACGCCCTGGGCAACGACGTCATCGCGACGATCGCGCTCATGGCCGCCCTCTACCACACGCTCAACCACGCCATGTTCAAGGGCGAGCTGTTCCTCGGCGCGGGCTCCCTGCTCTATGCCACGGGTACGCGCAACATGGAGAAGATGGGCGGCCTGTTCCGCCGTATGCCGGTCACGGCCGTCTGCTTCCTCATCGGTGCCCTTGCCATCTCGGCTATCCCGCCGCTCAACGGCTTCGTTTCCGAGTGGTTCACCTACCAGTCCCTGTTCAACATCTCGACGCTCTCCGACCCGGTCGTCATGGTGTTCGCCGTCGCCTCCGCGGCCGCCCTCGCCATCACCGGTGCCCTGGCCGTCACGTGCTTCGTGAAGGCCTACGGCGTCTCGTTCGCGAGCAGCCCTCGTTCCCAGGAGGCCGCGAACGCCAAGGAGTCCCCGGCTCCGATGTTGTTCTCGCAGATGCTCCTCGCGGCCATCTGCGTGGTGCTGGGAATCGGCTCTCCCGTCATCGCCCCGGTTCTGGGCGACGTCGCCCAGAGCGTGCTTGCCGGCTCTGCCATCACAGCCACCTCGGGCGTGTCTCTGGTGAACGAGATTTCCGGTGCCGCCACCTCCACCCCCGCGATCGCCATCGCACTCGTGGTCCTCACCGGCCTCGCGTTCGTGTTGAGGTCCTGCCTCGGCACCAAGGCCCCCGCTAAGAAGACCGACCCTTGGGCGTGCGGCTACGAGCCCAACGAGCACATGCCCGTCGTCGCCACGAGCTTCGCGTCAGACGTAGAGCTCTTCATGGGCCCGCTCTACACCCTGCGCGAGGTATGCACCAAGATCTGCTGGTCCATCGCGCACGTGTTCCAGAAGCTCACCGGTGTCGCCCAGGGCGTTGAGCCCCTGCCCGACCGCTTCCTGGTCGATGCACCGAGCGAGGGTGCCGATAAGCTGGCCGGCCTCGCCTCCAAGATCGAGGGCGGCAACTACTCCGTATACATCTGCTACATCGTCGCGGCGCTCGTGGTCTTCCTCGTGCTCGCCGTGGTCATGGTCTAGAGAGGGGAGAGGATATTATGAACATCGTTCTTGCGATAGCGCAGGGCCTCGTGGTCATGCTGGTCGCGCCCTTCTTCTCCGGCCTCGCCCGTGTGATTCGCGCGAAGATGCACAATCGCCGCGGTCCGTCCATCCTTCAGGATTACCGGGACCTCGCGAAGCTCATGGCGCGTCCCGAGTCCGTGAGTTCCGACTCGAGCTTCGTGCTGCGCATCATGCCGCCGCTGTTCCTCGCGGTGTCGTTCATGCTCGCCATGGGCCTGCCCATGTTCACGCTCGAGAGCCCCATGCCCGTCTTTGGTGACGCCATCACCATCATGTACGCGCTCGCGCTGTCCCGCTTCTTCTTCGCGCTGTCCGGCGTGGATTCCTCCAACGCCTACGCGGGCTTCGGCGGTATCCGCGAGCTCCTCATGAGCGTGCTCATCGAGCCGTCCATGCTCATCGCGCTGTTTACCGTCGCCATCGTGTGCGGCTCCACGGACATTGCGACCATGGGTCAGCACATCGTTACGGGCAACGTCTCGAGCGTCGTCGCCGTCATCCTCGCCGGCGTCGCCTTCGCGGCCGCCTGCTATATGGAGCTCGGCAAGCTTCCGTTCGATCAGGCCGAAGCCGAGCAGGAGCTCCAGGAGGGCCCGCTCGCCGAGCTCTCCGGCCCGTCCCTGGCCATGATGAAGCTCGCCATGGGCATGAAGCAGGTCGTGGTCGTCGCTTGGTTCACCTCCATCTTCATCCCCTGGGGAGAGCCCGCGACCATCGGCGTCACCGCTCTCGTGGGCGCCGTCGTCTTCCTTGTCAAGTGCCTGGTCGATTTCGTTGTCTGCGGCGTGCTCGAGAACTCCGTTTCCCGTTCGCGCTTCAAGGTGCTCGGTAACCAGACCTGGGCCGTCGTCGGCATCGCGGTCCTCGCGTTCGTCTTCGTCGTCGTAGGCGTGTAGGGAGAAGGGAGAAACTATGTCAATCGAATCGAGCTTGTCCCTCTTTGCCATGGTGGCGATCGCCGTCCCCATGCTGGGCTCCCTGCTCATCGTCATGCTGCCGCGTCCCTACGCTAAATGGATCTGCGCCTTTGCCGGCGGCATCGCCACGGTCGCTTCCGTTGGCTTGGCCGCGACGTTTGCCGGAAACGGCATGAACGCGGTCGATGTAACCTGGGCGAGTATGGGCCAGACCTTGGTCATGGGCTTCATATTCGACCGGATGAGCACGCTGCTCGCACCCGCGTTCGTCGCTATCGGCCTGCTCGTCGTCATCTATTCGTTCCCGTACATGAGCGATAAGAACAAGGAGCATCCCGACGCGCCCCGTCGCCGCTTCTACGTGTACTTCTCCACGTTCATCGGCGCCATGGCCGGTCTCGCCTACAGCTCCACCATCGTCGGCCAGCTCGTTTTCTTCGAGATCACCGGCGTGTGCTCCTGGGGCCTCATCAGCTACTACATGACGCCCACGGCCAAGAAGGCCGGTATGAAGGCGCTCATCATCACCCATATCGGCGCTCTGGGACTCTACATCGGCGCGGCCTTCCTGTTCGCCGGAACCGGCACGTTCGCGCTGAGCGCGATCTCCCAGCTCGATTCCGGTATGAAGACCGTCGTGCTGCTGCTCATCCTGTTCGCCGCTTGGGCCAAGTCCGCCCAGTTCCCGCTCTACATGTGGCTGCCCTCCGCAATGGAGGCCCCCACGCCCGTTTCCGCCTACCTCCATGGCGCGTCCATGGTGAAGGTCGGCGTGTGCGTGTTCGCCCGCGCTCTTGCGAGTGCCGGCGATATCCCCGAGATCGTCGGTTGGGTCGCCATCATCGACGCCGTCGTGACCATGCTCTTCGGCTTCCTCATGTACCTGCCCCAGAAGGATATGAAGCGCCTGCTCGCCTTCTCGACGATCGCGCAGCTCGCCTACGTGTTCTTCGGCCTGGGCCTCTCCGTGTTCGGAAGCCAGATGGCGTTCAACGGCGCCGTCGAGCACATCTTCAACCACGCGTTCACCAAGACCCTGTTCTTCCTCATCGCCGGCTCCCTCAGCTTCACGCTGGGAACCCGTATGTTGCCCAAGATCCAGGGCCTCATGAAGAAGTACCCGGTCACGGGCGTGGGCTTCGCGGTCGCCGCGACCGCTATCGCCGGCGTGCCCCCCATGAGCACGTTCTTCTCCAAGTTCCAGATCATTTCCGGTGGCTTCGCGGTTGGTGCTACCAACACGGTCATCTTTGTCCTCGTGTGCGTCATGGTCGTCGAGACCGTCGCCACCTTCGCATGGTTCCTGCGTTGGATGGGTAAGGTCCTGCCCGGTGAGCCGAGCGAGACCGTGGCCGCCGGCCAGCCCCTTCCGCGCGCCATGGCGTTCGTGTTCGTCGTCCTCATGATCATGGTCGTCGTCGCCGGTCCTCTGTCCTCTAGTTGGATGGGTTAGGAGGTAGGACATGGGTTATTCGTTAGTCAATATCCTGGGCGGTCTTCTGATCGTGACCTCCACCATGGTGGTCGTCTCGAAGACCATCCCGTCCGCCATTAAGTGGTACGCGATCCAGTCGGTTGTCCTGGTGGGCGTGCTGCTCACCCTGGGCCTCACCACCGGTGCCACCGAGCTTCTCATGTGGGCCGCGTCGGCCTTCGTCACCAAGGTGATCCTCGTTCCGTTCATTCTCAACCGTGCCTACAAGAAGATGGGTTCGCCTGCCGATAGCACGCTGACCTCCTCCATCAAGCCGGCCTGGACCATCATCCTCACCGGTCTGGAGGTGGCCGTCTGCTTCGCGGTGGTCACGCGCCTGAGCCTGCCCACCGCCGAGGTGGCCACTCCGGCCCTCGCCATCAGCTTCGCGCACTTCTTCGTCGGCCTCACGTGCATCATCTCCCAGCGCAACATCCTCAAGCAAATCTTCGGGTACTGCCTTATGGAGAACGGTAGCCACGTGACGCTCGCTCTGCTCGCGCCCACGGCCCCCGAGATCATCGAGATCGGCATCGCCACCGACGCCATCTTCGCCGTCATCATCATGTCCGCCGTCGTCGTGAGGATTTGGAACGACACCAAGTCGCTCGACTCCCACGACCTGACCGAATTGAAGGGGTAGGCCATGGATGTTTCAATGCTGACGGTCGCCCTGCTCGCTTGTCCTCTCGTGTTCTCCCTGATTATGGCTGCGCTCCCCAAGACGACGTCCTACAACGTCTTCGCGGGGCTCAACACCATCTCCGTCGCGGCGACCCTTGTCCTTTCGGTCGTCACCGCGGGAACCATGCTCTCGAGCGGGCAGAATATCGACGCTTTGGGCCTGTGGCTCCATCTCGATTCGCTCTCGTCGATCTTCGTCCTTCTGGTAGGCATCATCGGGTTCATCACCGGCGTGTACTCCATCTCCTATATCAAGATCGATATCGAGGAGAAGACCATGCCGGCCGAGCGCACCAAGCAGTACTACGCGCTGTTCAGCCTGTTCGTCTTCACGATGCTGCTCGCCTGCCTGTCCAACAACATCATCCTCACCTGGGCGGCGGTCGAGGCCACTACGCTGTCGACCGTGTTCCTCGTGGGCATCTACAAGAACAAGCAGGCGCTCGAGGCGTCTTGGAAGTACGCGATGGTCTGCACCGCCGGTGTGGCCTTCGGCCTGTTCGGCACGCTGCTCATCTACGCGAACGCCGCCGATATCATGCCCAACGCGCATGAGGCCGCCTTCCTCACCTCCATCATGCCCTACGCCGACCAGTTCGACCCGATGCTCGTGCGCCTCGCGTTCGCGTTCATCGTCATCGGCTTCGGCACCAAGGCGGGCCTGTTCCCCATGCACACTTGGCTGCCCGACGCGCACTCCCAGGCTCCGAGCCCGGTCTCCGCGCTGCTCTCGGGCGTGCTGCTCAAGTGCGCCATGCTGGTGATCATCCGCTTCTACTCCCTGTCCATCATCACGGTGGGCGACACCTATCCGCGTACGCTCCTGCTCATCCTGGGCACGCTGTCCATCCTGGTGGCCGCCCTGTGCATCTTTAAGCAGGACGATATCAAGCGCCGCTTCGCGTACTCCTCCGTCGACAACGTCGGCGTGGTCGCGCTGTGCCTGGGTATCGGTGGTCCGCTCGGTATCGCCGCCTGCCTGCTGCACTGCATCTTCCACGGTTTCACGAAGGCGCTCGCCTTCTGCATGGCCGGTAACATCCAGCACATCTACCACACCCGCGACCTGAACAAGATCAAGGGCGTCGTCGAGATCGCTCCCGTCACGGCAGCGCTCACCATCATCGCCCTGCTCGCGCTCGCCGCCTTCCCGCCGTTCGCCCTGTTCATCTCCGAGTTCCTCACCTTCGTGGCCGGCGTCCAGTCCGGTCCCATCTGGGTGGTCGTGCTCGTGGCCATTGGCCTCACCGGCGTGTACTTTGCCCTTACCGGCATCGCGCTCAAGTCCATCTTCGGCAAGGCGCCCGAGGGCATGAAGCGCCACGAGGTGCCCGCCCTCATGATCATCCCCGAGATCGCCCTCGCGATCGTGGTCATGTGGTTCGGTATCGCCACCCCGGTCGCCATCACGAGCGGCGTCGAGGATGCAACGTCCGTCGTTTTGAACCAGAGCGTCGAAGAGCTCCACGAGGCTCCTCTCTACCGCATGGTGTTCAGTTCCCAGACCAAGACAAGCGAGGTGAATTAGCACCATGGCAGAACCTGAAAAGAAGGACTACGCTCGTCGTTGCGAAAGCCACGTCGAGGCCCTGCGCGCCGCAGTGCCGGGCGCTATCGAGAAGGTTGAGTGGCAGTGCGAGGACCAGCTGACGATCACCGTCAAGCAGGACAAGCTGCCCGAGGCCGTCCACTACCTGTATTACGAGCGCTACGGCTGGATTCCCGTGATCATCGGCAACGACGAGCGCAGCCTGTGCGGCCGTTACGCCGTGTACTACGTCATCTCCATGGAGGGGGAGGACCCCGGCTGGGTGACCGTGCGCACCGAGGTCGATCCCGCCAAGATGACGTTCCCGTCCGTGACGCCGTTCGTCCCCGCCTGCGTGTGGGGCGAGCGCGAGCTGCGCGATATGTTCGGCCTGATTCCCGAGGGTCTGCCCGATCGTCGCCGCCTGGTGCTGCCCGATGACTGGCCCAGCGGCCTGTATCCGCTGCGCAAGGACTCCATGGACTACCGTTTCCGTCCCGCTCCTGCGAGCGACATGGAAAACTACGAGTTCTTGGCCGACACCAAGGGCAAGGAGACGACGCTCGTTCCCATGGGCCCGCTGCACATTACCTCCGACGAGCCCGGCCACTTCCGCCTGTTCGTTGAGGGCGAGACGATCGTCGATGCCGACTACCGTCTGTTCTACGTGCACCGCGGCATGGAGAAGGTCGCCGAGACGCGCCTGAACTATGACGCCGTGACGTTCCTCGCCGACCGCATCTGCGGCATCTGCGGCTGCGCCCACTCGGTGGCCTATGCCGAGGCCGTCGAGCGCGCCCAGGGCATTCATGTCCCGCCGCGCGCCCAGTACATCCGCGCCATCATGCTCGAGGTCGAGCGTCTGCACTCACACCTGCTCAATATTGGCCTCGCATCGCACTACACCGGCTTCGACTCCGGCTTCCAGCAGTTCTTCCGCGTCCGCGAGAAGTCCATGGACCTGGCCGAGAAGCTCTCCGGTCACCGCAAGACCTACGGCCTCAACGTGATCGGCGGCGTGCGTCGCGACATTTTGGCCGAGCAGAAGCTCTCCACGCTCACGACCATCCACCAGCTGCGCTCCGAGGTTCAGGAACTCGTCGACATGCTGCTCTCCACGCCCAACTTTATCGAGCGTACGAGTGGCATCGGCATTCTGGACCGCAAGATCGCTCGCGACTTCTCGCCGGTCGGCCCGCTCATGCGCGGCTCGGGCTATGCCCGCGACGTGCGCTTTGACCATCCGTTCGACGGCTACGCCGATCCGGATGTCCAAAAGATGCATGCCGCCACGGCCGACACCTGCGATGCCTTCGGCCGTACCGCCGTCCGCATCCAGGAGGTCTACGATTCGATTGACATGATCGAGACCATGCTCGAGAACTGCCCGTCGGGCCCCATCCTCACCACGGATTGGGAGTACACCCCGCACAAGTACGCCATCGGCGCCACCGAGGCGCCGCGCGGCGAGGACGTGCACTGGGCCATGCTCGGCAACAACCAGAAGTGCTACCGCTGGCGCGCCAAGGCCGCCACGTACAGCAACTGGCCGGTCTTGCGCTACATGTTCCGCGGCAACACCGTGGGCGACGCGGCGCTGATCGTCGGCTCGCTCGACCCGTGCTACTCCTGCACCGACCGCGTGACGGTGACCGATGTCGCCGCCAAGCGCGACCATGTGCTCGACAAGGAGCAGTTCGAGAACGTCTGGCGCGACAAGTCGCCGCTTGCGGGCGAGGGCACCATGGCCGCTCCGCTCGATGAGGAGGCGCTCTAATATGCTGAAGCTTTGGAAGGTTAACGCCAAGGCCGGCGACGCGACGGTCAAGTACCCGTTTGCGCCGTTCCCCACCAACAAGGACATGCGCGGCAAGCCCGAGCACAACGCCGAGCTCTGCATCGCCTGCGGTGCCTGCGGCGTGGCGTGCCCGGCCGATGCCATTCGCATGGACACCGACCTTGCGGCCGACACCATCACCTGGTCGATTGACTACGGCCGCTGCATCTTCTGCGGCCGCTGCGAGGAAGCCTGCCCCATGGAGGCCATCAAGCTCACCGAGGAGTTTGAGCTGGCCGTCATGAGCAAGGACGACCTCACCAGCAAGAGCGTCTACACGCTCGAGCACTGCTCGCGCTGCGGCAAGCCGTTTGCCCCGCACAAGGAGATCGACTACGCCAAGCGCCTGCTGCAAAAGACCGGCGGCTTGGAGTCCATCCAGGCCGCCCGTACCGTCGGTATGTGCCAGGAGTGCAAGCGCGAGCTCGACGCCCTGCGCGCCGCCTCGGCCGTAAAGACCGGCAACGCGCACGGCATGGCTGCCAACGAGACGCTTGCGTCCGGTGAGCCCCAGGGCCCCGGCATGGAGTATCTGGGCGGCCACGGCGTGAACCCGGAGTATATCGACCGCGAGCTCAACCCCGATGCGCCCGAGATTCCCGCCGGACCTGCGCCGGTCGAGGGCATCATCATGGATTTTGATACGAAGGAGGAGTAACCATGGCCGAACCCACGCTTTTGCCCGAGCGGCTTCAGTACCGCCCGACCAAGATCGAGCTCGACGAGAGCATCGAGAAGGCCAAGGCGACCCTTCTTAAGAAGATCAAGCGCTCGGTGTACGTCTACCGTGTTGACTGCGGCGGCTGCAACGGCTGCGAGATTGAGATCTTCGGTTCCATCACGCCCGTCTTTGACGTCGAGCGCTTTGGCATCAAGGTCGTGCCTTCGCCCCGTCACGCCGACGTGCTGCTGTACACCGGCGCCGTGACGCGTGCCATGCGCATGCCGGCCCTGCGCGCCTTTGAGGCCGCACCCGATCCCAAGATCGTGGTGTCCTATGGCGCATGTGGCTGCACCGGCGGCATCTTCTACGACAACTACTGCGTCTGGGGCGGCACGGACAAGATTCTGCCGGTCGATGTCTACATCCCCGGCTGCCCGCCCAGCCCCGCGCAGACCGTCTACGGCTTTGCTATGGCGCTCGGTCTGCTGGACCAAAAGCTCCATGCCGAGACCACGGTGGAGGCCGCCGGCGAGCAGGCCGATATCCTGCACCCCGGCGTGCCGTACAAGCTGCGCGTTGCCATTGAGCGCGAAGCTCGCGCCATGAGCGGCTACCGTTACGGCCGCGATTTGGCCAACGAGTTTATGGATACGCTCGAGGGCGCGCCCAAGGGCGATATCCGCGGCGCCATGGCGCTGCTCATCGACAAGCAGGACGATCCGCGCCGCGTCGAGGTGTACTCGGCGCTGCAGGATCTGGTGCTGGCCGGAGGTCGCTAGATGGAGCTCACGGACCGCTCTGGTTACTTTGCGGGCCCCGGCATGCTCGGCGGCTCTTTTGGCGATGCCTCGCGCGCAAGCGACGAGGCCGCCGAGGGCGTCGCCGACCCCTGCCTGGGCCATACGCCCGACCAGGTGGTCTTCTACGAGCTCACGCGTAAGTTTGTGGAGACCGAGGAAGACGTTCCCCAGGAGGCCTGCGACGTGCTGTACTACACGCTCGCCGTGGGCCACCACACCGGCGTGCTCGACTGCTTTGAGCCGCGCCTGTCGGTGCCGGTGGATGTGTTCTATTCGCTCGTCGACGCGTTGCCGGAGGGGGAGGCCAAGACCAAGTTCGAGGCCATTCGTTCCTTTGGCGAGTGCCAGCTTGACAAGGCGGCCGTGCCGTCGCTGCTCGAGGCCTGCGAT
This sequence comes from uncultured Collinsella sp., assembly GCA_902469665.1. Classification (GTDB taxonomy): domain Bacteria; phylum Actinomycetota; class Coriobacteriia; order Coriobacteriales; family Coriobacteriaceae; genus Collinsella. Next base: position 43,395 of record CABRDE010000001.1, read on the forward strand.
GCGTTGCTCGACGAGCGCGGTTTTCGCGGGTCGGCCAAGGCCGGCATCTCGGTGTTCGACGACGACTTTGCCCTGCATGCCCAGCAGGTCGCGTTTCTGATGAAGTTTCGCGATCTGGTTGAGCGCGTGCGCGATGTGTCGGGCGTTTATCTGACGGGGAGGTTGCAGTAATGGGCCGCGTTGTGGATGGTCGTGTGAACGGCGCCCCGTTTGCGGGTATCGTGCTCACGGCGGGAAGCGTGCTGCGCGCCGACGATGCCGCCGGCCCCGTGCTCTCCAAAAAGATGGAGGACGCGCCCATCGCCGGTTGGTACACCATCGACGGCGGGCAAACGCCCGAGGACGACATCATCGAGGTCAAGCGCGAGCGTCCGCCGCGTTTGGTTTTGGTCGATGCCGCCGACATGGCGCTGCCCGTCGGGTCCATCCGTTTGCTCGACAAGAGCGATGTGGCCCGTAAGTCGATGTTCACCACGCATTCGCTTCCTTTGTCGATTCTGATCGAAGAGATTGAGCAATCGTGTGATGATATCGTCTTCGTTGGGATTCAGCCGGGCGATACGGAGTTCTACAACCCCATGTCCCCGGAAGTCTTTGACGCCGTCGACGCCGTGTACGACGCCGTGGCCGCCAACGACTTTTCCCACTTTGTCCGCTTGGGGCAGGAGCTATAGCAGCGTTTGCCTCTGCTGAATAGGAAAGAAGTGATTGACATGGCAGATTCCAAGGCAGAATATCCTGCTCCCGATTGCCTGGCGCCCGCCGCGATCGAGGCCAAGACCGAGGCCGCCGGCGTGACCAAGGCTAACCTGCCGGTCGCTAAGGCCTTTCTGTTGGCAATGTTCGCCGGCGCGTTTATCGCCTTCGGCGGCCTGTTCTTTACGGTGTTTTTGAGCGACAGCACGCTGGGCTGGGGTGCCCAGCGCGTCGTGGGCGGTCTGTGCTTTTGCCTGGGCCTGGTGCTGGTGCTGGTGTGCGGCGCCGAGCTGTTTACCGGCAATTCGCTTATGGTCTGCGCACTCAAGAGCAAAAAGATCACTCTGGTCCAGATGCTCAAGGCCTGGGTCGTCGTGTGGGTCGGCAATTTTGTCGGTGCCCTGTTCATCGTCTTTTTGGTGTACATGGCCGGCATCTATAAGCTCAACGGCGAGGCGGTCGCCAATTCCATGGTGAGCGTCGCCGCCGGCAAGGTGACGATCGACTGGGTGACGATCTTCTTCCGCGGCATCCTGTGCAACATCTTTGTGTGCCTGGCCGTGTGGATCGGTACCGCCGGCAAGACCGTGGTCGATAAGGTTGTGGGCATTCTGCTGCCCATCGCCGCCTTTGTGGCCTGCGGTTTTGAGCACTGCGTTGCCAACATGTACTTTTTGCCCATGGGTGCCGTGATGCACGCGTGCGGCTATGGTGCCAAGGTCGCCGGCGCCGATGCACTCAACGTCGCGGGCATTGCGTTTAACCTGTCCGCCGCCACGCTGGGCAACATCGTGGGCGGCGCGGTTCTGATCGCGCTCGGCTACTGGTTTGTCTACGCCAAGAAGTCCGAGGCGTAAGGTACCGTCTGTTTGACGTTGGGCCTCCCGCGGGGCGTTGCCGTGCGGGAGGCTTTTTGGGTCCGGGGCTCGTTGCCGGGCTTTTGGCCTGTTGTGTTTGGCTGATGAAAGGGGTAATCGAGATGGCATCTGCTGTGAAGCGTAACGGTCGCGCCGTGGTGACCACATGCGGGGGATGCTATGCCGATTGCGCCTTTGCGGCCCATGTTGAGGTTGGGCGTGTGGTGGCCGAGTTGCCGGTGCCGGGGCATCCGTGCGCGGCGCGTGCCCTGTGCGCCCGCGGACGGCATCGCCTGGCAATGCCGTTTGACGAGCGCGACCGCATCGTGCACCCCATGCGACGCCGCCGGGATGGCTCGGGGTTTGATGCGATTACCTGGGACGAGGCGTTTGCTCAGATTGCCGAGCGTCTTTTGGGGATTGTTGACGAGTGCGGGCCTCGGGCGCTGGGCATGACGCTCGGCGTGCCCTCGTTCGACCGCTACTGGGCCTTTCGCTTTATGCATGCGCTGGGTTCGTCCAACGTGTACGGTGCCGATGGCGCCTGCGAGGTAAGCCGACTTACCGGTTGGGAGCACAGCCTGGGCTATAGTCCCGCCTCCGACCTGGCGCATACCGACTGCATCATGTACCTGGGGCGTTCCATTGTCGATTCGTCGACGATGGGGGCCGTCGATGCACTCAACGATGCGCGCCGGCGCGGGGCGAAAATCATCGTGGTTGACCCCCGGCGCAGCGGTTCGGCCGCGCTTGCCGACCGCTGGCTGCGCGTGCGCCCGGGCTGCGACTTGGCGCTTCTGTTGGGTATTGCCCATGTCTTGATTGCCGAGGATCTGTACGACCACGAGTTCGTGACCGGCTATACCACGGGTTTTGACGAGCTGGCGCAGGCGGCTGCTGTTTGGACGCCTGAGTGGGCCGAGTCGATGTGCGACGTGCCGGCCGCAGAGATTGTCGTCACGGCGCGCGATCTAGCTGCCGCCGCGCCTGCCGCTGTGGTGGATGCGGGCTTTCATGGCGGCATCGGTATTGCGTATGCCAACAGCACCCAGACCGCGCGCGCTATCTGCTTGGTCGATGTGTTGCTGGGCTGCATCGGACACGCGGGCGGTGCGCTCAACCCACCGACGCCGCTTGTATTGGGCGACCTTGATCCCATGCGCTTTGCGACGCCGCCGGTGCCGCACGTGCCCAAGCTGGGGTCCGAGCGCTATCCACTGGTCGATCCGGTGCGCGGCCTGTGCACGACCATCGGTCAGTCGATTCTGGCCGGCGATTTGCGTGGACTCATCGTCTATGCCAGTAACCCCGGTGCGGGCTATGGCAATGCGCAGGCTTGGTTGAGTATTTTGCAGCAGCTCGACTTGCTCGTGACGATTGATATTCGCTGGTCCGAGACGGCGCGTGCTTCTGATTTCGTGCTGCCCGATGTGACGTATCTGGAGGCTGACCGCGGCGTGGGCACGGTCGTGGGCCGCAGCGACGCGCGGGTGTTCTACCGCAACGCCGTGCTGCCTGTGCAGCATGACGACACACGTCCCGGCCGGGAGATTTTTGCCGGTCTGGCGCAGGCGTGTGGCGTGGGCGAGTACTTCCAGTTTACGTCCGATGACCTGGCGGCTGCCCAGGTGGCACCGTTTGGGATCGACCCGGACGAGCTCAAGGAGCGAGGCTGGGCCGACACGGGCGTTGCGCTGCCCTCGCGTACGGGCGAGCCGGTGATTCCCTTGAACGGCGGCAAGATCGCGCTGGCAAGCGACGTATGGGAACGAGCCGGCCTGGGTCGTGTACCCAACTGGATCGCTCCCATGGTTGAGCCCGGCCCAGGAATGTTTCGCCTCATTAGCGGCAACCGTCCCTTTGAGTCGCATACCTCCCGCAGGCTTGCGGCGGCCGGCGCCGCCGAGGCGGGCTCGGATCTGGATGCTGTGCAGATGAATGCCGATGTCGCCGCTCACATGGGTATCGCCGATGGCGAGGTCGTCGAGCTTGTGAGCGACATGGGCCGCGATCGCGTGCGCGTGGAGACGACGCCCTATCTGCATCCGGCGTGCATCTTCACCTCGGCCGCCCCCGGCGGGCGTTCGTTTGGCACCGGCGCGGATGGCGCCCAAGCGCTCGGCGTTGGCCCGCTCGACCATACGCCGCTGCGCTGGGATCCCATTACGGGCGCCGCTCTCACCCAGGAAAACGCCGTTCGCGTGGAAAAGATCGCGGCGCGCGAGGATAATAACGAGTAATTGACTCAGCTGATGTATTCGACTGATCCACGTTTCTTTTGAAAGGCCGCACATGAGCGATAGCCATAACATGTCCGATGAGGTACGCGCCCGCCTGCGCGCCATTCCTTCCGTCAACGTGCTGCTTGCCGAGTGGCCGGTAGTGAAGGCGGCGGGGGAGACCTGCGACGCGGTGGTGCATGCCGCCGTCACGGCCGAACTCGACGAGGAGCGCGCTGCGATTCGTGCCGGTGCCGCCCCGCGTTCCAAGCACGAGCTGGCCTCGGCCATCGAGTGGCGTGCGCATCGCTCCGCGCTGCCGAGCCTGCGCCCAGCGGTTAATGCCACGGGCGTGGTCATCCATACCAACTTGGGCCGCGCCCCGCTCGCGGAGTCGGCCGCCAAGGCCGTGGCCGAGGTCGCGCGCGGGTATAGCACGCTCGAGTACAGCGTCGACACCCGCTCGCGCGGGTCTCGCAAGGAGCATGCCGCGCAGCTGATCCGCTCACTCACCGGTGCCGAGGACGCGCTCGTGGTCAACAACAACGCCGCCGCGGTGCTGCTGGTGCTGGCGACTCATGCCGCGGGCAAAGAGGTTATCGTCAGCCGCGGCGAGCTTGTCGAGATTGGCGGCAGCTTCCGCATCCCCGACGTCATGGCGGCCTCGGGCGCCAAACTCATCGAGGTGGGCGCCACCAACCGCACGCATCTGGCAGATTATGAGCGCGCCATCACGCCCGATACGGCGATGATCCTCAAGGTCCATCCTTCTAACTATCGCATCGAGGGTTTCCACGAGGAGGTGGGTTCTCGGGAGCTTGCGGCGCTTGCTCACAAGCATGGCCTGCTGTTCTACGAGGACCAGGGCTCGGGCGCGCTGTTGCCCGACGACATCTTGGTGCGCGGCGGCGAAGAAACCACGCCGGCTTCGGTTTCGGCAGGGCTCGATCTGGTGTCGTGCTCGGGCGATAAGCTGCTCGGTGCCGCACAGGCGGGCATTATCATGGGCCGTCGTGATCTGGTCCAGGCCTGCGGGTCGCATCCGCTTATGCGTGCCCTGCGTCCGGGCAAGCTCGCACTGGCGGCGCTCGAGGCTACACTGCGCATCTACATGGACGGGGCGGATGTGGCCCATCGCGAGGTGCCGGTGCTCAACATGCTCACGCTTCCGCAGGCTCATCTGGAGCGTCGTGCCCGCAAGCTGCGCGATCGTATGGTCGCCGGTCTTGATAGGGCCGGTTGCCCGTGCGCCGTTGAGTTGGAGATTGTCGAAGAGTCCTCGACGCCCGGTGGCGGTTCGCTGCCTACCATGGAGCTACCCACGATGTGCGTTGCCGTGCGTCTTGTTGACGAGCGCCTGACGGTCGACGCGCTCAAGCGCTCGCTTGTCCAGGACTTCGACACGCCGGTCGTCACGCGAACTTCGCACGATCGCATTTTGTTTGACGTTCGTACGCTCGTGGGCGACCGCGATATCGAGACGGCGGCGTCGACGCTTGCCGCTTGCGTTGCCAAGGCGGTGTGCCGATGAGTGAGGCCGAAGTGTTGGTGGAATGCCCCGTTATCGTAGGTACGGCGGGACATGTCGACCACGGTAAGTCGGCGCTCATCGAGGCGCTGACGGGTAAAAACCCCGACCGCCTGGAAGTTGAGCGCCGTCGCGGTATGACCGTGGAGCTTGGCTTTGGCGAGCTGGCGCTGCCGAGCGGCAAGATCGTCGGCCTGGTCGACGTGCCGGGCCACGCGCATTACCTGCGCGCCATGGTGCAGGGTGCCACGGGCATTGATGTTGCCGTGTTGGTGGTCTCTGCCGTCGAGGGCGTGATGCTGCAGACTCGCGAGCACGTGCATGTGCTGGAGCTGCTGGGCGTTACGCATATGGTGGTCGCGCTGACGATGTGCGACCTGGCCGATAGCGAAATGATTGAGCTGGCCGAGCTCGACGTCGATGACTTTTTGTCGGGTACCGTGTTTGCGGACGCGCCGATCGTGCCTGTTTCGTCCAAGACCGGCGCGGGAATCGATGACCTGCTGGCTGCGCTCGACGAGCAGGTTGCCGCTTGCTGGGGTGCCTGCCGTGACCGTGCCGAGCGCACCGATGCCGCGCCGCGCTTGCCGATTGACCGCTGCTTTACGATCAAGGGCGCCGGCACCGTCGTGACGGGAACGCTGCGCGATGCGCCGGTTGCGGTGGGCGATGAGCTCGTCGCGCTGCCGTCGCGAACGGCCTGCCGCGTACGCGGGATCCAAGTGCATGGCGACACGCAGCAGGCGCTGCCCGGTCAGCGTGTGGCGCTCAACCTGGTTGGTGACGGTGTCGCGGCGCTTGACCGTGGCGAGATGCTGGGCGTGGCGGACCGCTTTGGTCAGACGTTGCGCTTTTTGATGACGTTCACCTACCTGGGCCGCGAGGGCGCCAAGCCGCGTGTGCTCGAGTCGGGTGCGCGCGTGCACGTGATGGCCGGTACGGCCGAGGTCGTCGGCCGCATCATGCTCATGGAGGGCGAGGCCCCCATGGCGGTGGGCGAGACTCGTATCGTTCAGGTGCGCTTGGAAAACTCGCTGCCGCTACGTGCCGGGGACCATGCCGTGATGCTGTCCTATTCGCCCGTGATGCTTGTTGGCGGCGGGCGCGTGCTGTTGTCGCGCTGCCGTCGCTCGCGCGAGCTTACTGAGGGGGAGTGCATGCTGTACGCGGCGCTCGAGTCCGGCGATATCGCGGGCGGTGTGGGCGCTTGGCTAGCGTTGCAGACGCTGCCGGTTACGGCGGTTGATGTTGCCGAGGCTTTGGATCTTGGTGTCGGCGAGGTCGATGCCGCACTGCGCGGGCTGGTGGCGCAGGGCTCCGTTCGCAAGCTTGTCGTGGGTGATGCGGACCTCCTGGCGGACGCCGTGGTGCTCGACGCCGCGATGGATGCACTGGCGGCGACCCTGTCAGCCATGCATGCGGCGTCTCCCAAGGAGACGGGCTTTACGCCTGGCGCCGTTGCCCATGCTGCGTGGCCTACCGCTGACGAAGACGTTGCCGCGGCTCTGATTGCCGAGGGCTGCTCGCGTGGCGTGTGTGCCGCCGAGGGCGCCGAGGTATTCGATCCGCATTCGGCCGCCGCGGCGGCACGCGTGGTGCGAGAGGCTTGCGAGCGGATCGTTTCCTTGCTGGACGAAACTGGCCTCGATGCACCGACGTTGCCCGAGGTGGGCGAGCAACTGCAGCTCGATCGCGACACCATGACGCGCGCCCTGCGCGAGCTTTCGCTTAACCGCTCGATTGTTAAGGTCGAACGCGACGTTGCCTTGTCCGCCACCGCGGAGTCGCATGCGCGTGAGCTCGTCGCAGCCGCCATTGAGGCAGCCGGCGGCGCAGCCACCACGAGCGTGCTGCGCGAGGCCCTGGGCGTGTCGCGCAAGCGCGCCATCAGCATCCTTGAGCATCTAGATGCCGTACGCTTCACAGTCCTTGACAAGGATGCCGGCGGCCTGCGCTCCCTGCGCTAGATTGGCTGCTCGGTTTGGTAAAATACCGCCGCACTTGGGAACGGATGGGCTCCGGTGGGCTCCGCGGTCCTCAAAACCGTTGCGAGGCGTGCAAAACGTCTTGGATGTGTTCGATTCACATACGTTCCCGCCATACGCTACCAGCGCTTTTGTGCTCGCGGTCTTGCTGCGTGCCGCAAAGGCGCTGTTTTGTTTTTGCGTGGGTTTGCCGTGCCGCCCGCTCTATCGGCGACGGTATCTGGCTTCGTGTGTCGGGTTTCGAGCATGCCGATGGAGGTGTTTTGCCGTATGACTACCGTAAGACGGGTCGATCTTTCTTGCGTCGTCCAAGCGGGCGGGCTGTCCTCGCGCATGGGCTGCGATAAGGCTCGCATGACGTTTTGCGGCGAACCGCTCATCGAGCGCGTGCTGGGTCGGCTGGCGACAGTTGCCGGCGAGTTGGTCGTGACGACTTCGCGCCCCAGCGAGCTTGCCTATCTTGAGGAGCGCACGTTTGGCGGTCTGGTGCCGCGAATAGTGTCGGACCTTGAGGGGCCGGCGGGTGCCATGCGCGGTATCGCGAGCTCGTTGGCCGCGGCGCGATTGCCGTTCGTGGCGATCGTCGCCTGCGATATGCCGTTTGTCTCGCCGGAACTCATCGGCGCGCTCGCCGATCGTGTTGAGGCCGAGGCGCTCGACGTGTGCGTGCCGTGCGAGGAGCGGGGGATTGAGCCGCTTTGCGCCGTCTGGCGCCGTGACGCGTGTGCGCCGGTTGCCCAAGAGCTGCTCTCCTGCGACCGACAGCGCATTCGCTGCCTGATCAATCGCGTTCAGGCCGGTTATATGGATGAGCCGCAGATCGTTAAGGCCGCGGGCTCGACGCTCTGCTTCGAGAACGTCAATACGCCCGAGGAGTTTGCGGCGGCCGAGTTACTCGCCTAGACGATTGGAGTTGCCATGTCTCACGATATTTGTCCCGACACGGGAGAACCTTGCACTTGCGATGGTTCCGAGCCCTGTACCTGCGGCTGCGGTGGCTGTGGACATACTGCGGAAGAGGAAGCGGCCGCCGCGGCGTATCGTGAGGCACACCGCGAAGGCCCATCCGGTGATGCCCTCGACCACGAGCGCAAGATTATCGTGTCGTTTGACAGCACCTTCGATGTGATGGAATGCGAGCAGCTGTGCCTTGCCGCCGGCGTGCCCGGGCGCATTATGCCTTTGCCCGGCTCCATTACCGCAGGTTGCGGGCTGTGCTGGGCCATGCCGTTCTCGGGCGATGCGCTCTCTGCCTTCCGCGCTGCCACCGAGGGCCGCATAACCCCCGCCGACTACCATCAGCTCGTCCTCTAACCACCACACCACCACAAAGGCGCCCAATGTGGTGGTTTGGAACATGTGGACGAAACAGCTTCGAAACACGCGATTTGCGCGTTGGGTGCTCAAAAACGCCTCTACCTGCATCGTAATCAAAACGAAACATCTGCTCGTCGGCTTATGCGAAACTTTCCCGCAACAGTGCGATATTATCCATACTCGATAAAGCTCGCGGCGCATGGGGCGCCTCGAACGACACTTTTCTTTTCCATCAATTGGAGGAAGCATGAGCTACACGCAGAAAGTTCTCGACGAGCTCAAGGCCCGCTATCCCGAGCAGCCTGAGTTCATCCAGGCCGCGACCGAGATTCTCGGTACTATCCAGCCGGCGCTCGACGCCCATCCCGAGTACGAGGAGGCCGCCCTGCTTGAGCGCCTCGTCGAGCCCGAGCGCATTGTCATGTTCCGTGTCCCCTGGGTCGACGACCAGGGCAAGGTCCAGGTCAATCGCGGCTACCGCGTCGAGTTCAACTCTGCCATTGGACCCTACAAGGGCGGCCTGCGCTTTAACCCGACGGTCACCCTGGGCATGCTCAAATTCCTGGGCTTGGAGCAGATTCTCAAGAACAGCCTGACCACTCTTCCCATGGGCGGCGGCAAGGGCGGTTCCGACTTTGACCCCAAGGGCAAGTCCAACAACGAGATCATGCACTTCTGCCAGTCCTTCATGACTGAGCTCTATCGCCATATTGGCCCCAACACCGACGTTCCCGCCGGCGACCTGGGCGTTGGCGGCCGCGAGGTTGCTTACCTGTTCGGTCAGTACAAGCGCCTGACCAACGAGTGGACCGGCGTTCTTACTGGCAAGGGCCTCTCCTTTGGCGGCTCGCTCGCCCGTACTGAGGCCACCGGCTACGGCCTGGCCTACTTTGTGGACGAATACCTCAAGAGCCGCGGCGACTCCTTCGAGGGCAAGAACGTCGTCGTTCACGGCTCCGGCAACGTCGCCATCTATGCAGTCCAGAAGGTCGCCCAGCTCGGCGGCAAGGTCCTGGCCTGCTCCGACACCCACGGCTGGGTCGAGGATCCCGACGGCATCGACTACACCGTGCTCGAGCACATCTACAACAAGAAGCGCTCTGGCCACGACAAGGGCGTTACGCTCGCTATGTACGTTGACGAGAAGCCTAACGCCGTGTGGCACGAGGGCGACGGCCGCGGCGTGTGGCAGCTTCCCTGCGATATCGCGCTGCCCTGCGCTCGCGAGAACACGCTGCTGCTCGAGGACGCCCAGGCACTCGTCGCCAACGGCTGCAAGGTGGTCGGCGAGGGCGCGAACATGCCCACGACCATCGAGGCCACGACCTACTTCCAGGAGAACGGCGTCGCCTTTATGCCCGGTAAGGCTGCCAACGCCGGTGGCGTGCTCGTGTCCGGCCTGGAGATGAGCCAGAACGCCGAGCACCTGTCCTGGACCTTCGAGGAGGTCGACGGCAAGCTCGAGCAGCTCATGCGCGGCATGTTCCACAACGTGGACGACACCGCCAAGGAGTACGGCCAGGAGGGCAATTTCGTCATGGGCGCAAACATCGCCGGCTTCCTGAAGGTCGCCGATGCCATGCTCGCCCAGGGCGTCTGCTAAATCTTCGCCCGACATAGCATGCGATAAGGCTCCCAGCTATCTGGCTGGGAGCCTTTTCTATCCCGGAGGACTCCTCATAACTTGCGGTGATATACGGACTGTTTACCGTCCCAGAACGGCTAATCAGTCCGTATATCACCGCAAGTTATGGATGGGTGGGTGGATTTTGTCCTAAAACAGTGTGCGGCCCCTCGTTTGGTACACTTAAAGGTACTGGACAAGTGAAGAGATGGGGGAGAACGTGCTCAAGTTCGGTACCTACGTCCGTGTTGGAAACGCGGCCGAAGCCTATGAGCTCTTGCAGAAGAACCGCAACAACAAGATTGTGGGCGGCGGCATCTGGATGCGCCTGGGTTCGCGTCGTGTGGCGACGGCGATTGACCTTTCGGCCTGCGGACTCGATCAGATCGAGGAGACCGAGACCGAGTTTCGCATCGGTGCCATGTGCACCCTGCGCCAGCTCGAGCGTCATGCCGGGCTCAACGCGCTTGTCAACAATGTCTTTGAGTTCGCCGTCCACGATATCGTTGGCGTCCAGCTGCGCAACACCGCCACGGTGGGCGGCAGCATCTACGGCCGCTTTGGCTTCTCTGACGTTCTCTCCGCCTTCCTTGCGCTTGATTCCTATGTTGAGCTGACGGGGGCCGGTCGCGTGCCGCTCGCCGAGTTCGTGGACATGGGCTACGTGCGCGACGTGATCGAGCATGTCGTGGTCGTCAAGCACGATTACCGTGCGAGCTACGAGGCCGTGCGCAAGGCCGCGACCGACTTCCCCTCCTTAAACGTCACCGCTGCCTGGTGGGACAACAGCTGGCACGTCACCGTGGGTGCCCGCCCGCTGCGCGCGACCCTGCTGCAGGGCGAGGCATGTGGCCTGGTGAACGAGCAGCTTTCCGAGGACGAGCTGCGCGCCCTGGCCGCATCCGTGCGTGCCCTGAGCTACGGCACCAACATGTGGGGCTCGGCTGACTACCGCCGTCGCATCTCGGCCCCGCTGGCGATTCAGGCCGTGCGCCGCGCCGCCGGCATCGAGCTTTCGGCCGCGCTTGCCTGCGAGCTCGAGACCGTGCAAGTGCCTAAGTTTGCCACGGACGAGTATTCCTGCCGCCGCGTGCCCGGCGTCGATTCTAGCGAGGTGCGCTAATGGCTGCCAAACTCATCGATCTTTCCTTTACGCTCAACGGCCGCAAGGTCAAGGTTCAGATTGCCCCCGACACCATGCTCTTTGCGCTGCTGCGCGAGCAGGGCTGCGCGTCGGTGCGGTGCGCCTGCGAGACCACCAACTGCGGTCTGTGCACGGTGTGGCTCGACGGCGACCCGGTGCTGAGCTGTTCGGTTCCCGCCGCCCGTGTCGAGGGCCGCTCCGTCACCACGCTCGAGGGCCTCAAGGCCGAGTCCGAAGCGCTCGCCCGTGCCATGGCTGCCGAAGGCGCCGAGCAGTGCGGTTTTTGCGCCCCCGGCCTCATCATGAACGTGCTGGCGCTTGCCCGCGCCGCTAAGGAGGACCCGAGCCTCGTCGCCACGCGCGAGGAGCTCTCGCGTCAGCTGGCCGGTAACCTCTGCCGCTGCAGCGGCTACGAGAGCCAGCTGCGCGCCATCGTCCGCTTCCTTAACGAGTCCGGCGTGCAGGTGGGCTTCGAGATGCCCGAGCTGCCCGTCAACGACACGAGCTCCGACGGCGTCTCCTACAAGCAGATCACCCACAAGCAGCCCAAGAAGGACTCGAAGGCCCTGCTCGAGGGTCGTCCCGTCTACACCGGCGATATGGTGCCCGCCGGTGCGCTCATCGTCAAACTCAAGCGCAGTCCGTATGCGCGCGCCAAGATCCGCTCCATCGACACGTCGCGCGCCCTGAAGGTGCCTGGCGTGGTGGGCGTCTACACTTACGAGGACGTTCCCAAGCGCCGCTTTACCATTGCCGGCCAGAGCTATCCGCAGCCCTCGCCCTACGACCGCCTGATCCTCGAGAACCTCGTGCGCTACCAAAACGAGGAGGTGGCGATCGTCGCCGCCGAGACCGAGGAGGCCGCCGACAAGGCGCTCAAACTCATCAAGGTCGACTATGAGGTGCTCGAGCCGTTGCTCGACTTTACCCAGGCGCTCGATAATGACATCGTGGTCCACCCCGAGGGCGACGTGACCTTTATGTTCCCGCAGGGCGGCGATGTCTCGCGCAACCTGGTGTGCAGCGGTACGAGCGATTTTGGCGACTTGGACGAGGCCTTCGCCCAGAGCGACATCGTATTTGAGCGCACTTACACCAGCCAGGCCACGCAGACCGCGCCCATGGAAACCTTCCGCGCCTTCGCGACGACCGACGCGTTCGGGCGTATCTCGGTGACCACCTCCACGCAGGTGCCCTTCCACGTGCGCCGCATGGTCGCTCAGTCGCTCGACATTCCGCAGTCGCAGGTGCAGGTCATTAAGCCGCGCATCGGCGGCGGCTTTGGCTCCAAGCAGACGGGCTGCTGCGAGATCTTCGTGGCGTTCGTCACCCAGCAGACCGGCCGTCCGAGCTACTGCTGCTATACCCGCGAGGAGACCATCACCGCGGGCAACTCGCGCCACCAGATGCAGATGACCGTTAAGCTGGGCGCCATGAACGACGGCACCATCACGGTCATCGATCTGCATACGCTGTCCAACGCCGGGGCCTATGGCGAGCATGCCACCACGACGATCGGCCTCTCGGGCCACAAGAGCCTGCCCATCTACAACCACGTGAAGGCGAGCCGCTTTAGCTGGGACGCCGTCTACACCAATACCAACCGCGGCGGCGCGTATCGCGGTTACGGTGCCACCCAGGGCCAGTTTGCCGTGGAGAGCGCTGTCAACGAGCTCGCCGACATGCTGCACATGGACCCCGCCGACCTGCGCCTTAAGAACATCGTGCGCGAGGGCGAGATCATGCCGCAGTACTACAACGAGAAGCTCAACGCCTGCGCGCTCGACCGCTGCCTGCTGCGCGCGATGGACATGATCGGCTGGCGCGACAAGCCGCTGGCCGTGGACCTGGGCGACCGCGTGCGCGCCCTGGGCTGCGCGCTTACCATGCAGGGCTCGGGCATCTCCAACGTGGATATCGCCGGCATCGACATGCGCCTTGAAGAGGACGGCTTCATTACCATTGGCACCGGCGCCACCGATAACGGCATGGGCGTCGACACGATCCTGGCGCAGATTGCCGCCGAGGAGCTGGGCGTGGAGAGTTCAATGATCGTGGTACGCGGCGTGGACACCGACGTGTCGCCGTTCGATGCCGGCTCGTACGCGAGCTCGGGTACGTACGTGACGGGCCTTGCCGCCAAGAACGCCGCGACCGAGCTGCGTGAGAAGATCTGCGCCAAGGCCGCCCAGATGTGGGACGTGGACGCCGCCGACGTGGTCTTTGATGGTCAGTACGTGCGCCTGTCCGACGAGCGTGCCGCGCGTGAGCAGAACCGCTACCTTACGCTGCGCGACTTTGCCAACCTGTGCGTCAAGAACATCGCGGGCGGCGACGCGCTCACCTCGCATGCCTCTGCCTGCCTGCCCGTTTCGCCTCCGCCGTTTATGGCCGGCATTGCCGAGGTGGAGGTCGACAAGGCCACCGGCAAGGTGACTGTTGTGGATTACGCGGCGGCTGTGGACTGCGGCACCGTAATCAACGAGGCGCTCGCGCGCGTCCAGGCCGAGGGCGGCATTGCCCAGGGTATCGGCCACGCGCTCTACGAAATCGTCGAGCATGATGAGCGCGGCCGCCTGCGCACCGGCAACTTTATGAGCTACAAGCTGCCCACGCGCCTGGATATCGGCAGTATTCGCGTGGCCTTTGAGCCGAGCTACGAGCCGACGGGCCCGTTTGGTGCCAAGTCGATCGGTGAGGTCGTCATCAACACGCCGCTCGCCGCCGTTGCCTCGGCCGTGGCGCACGCCACCGGCCACCAGGTTCGCTCGCTGCCGATCACGCCCGAGAAGGCCCTGCTGGGGGAGTAGGCGAGGAGGCGCTGTACCCGCTCATTGCCTAGCCCGGGGAAACTGCAGCCCACTTTTCAACTGAATTGTGGGCTGCAGTTTCCGTTTGAGGGCCTTGGCGGAAAGTGCATCCCGGAATAGGGGCTCAAAACGGGTTGCAGTTTCCGGTTGATGGCTATAGCGGAAATTGCATCCCATTCCGAGGCCCCAAACCGGGACACGCTTTCCGGCGCATGGCCAGCATCGCCAGGCTGCCGAGTCCTACCGAAGTTGCGGTGGAATAGGGACTGTTTTGGAGGACTGGAGCCCCAAACAGTCCCTATTCCACCGCAACTTATGAGATGGGGTGGCGTGCTCTATTGGCTTGCTCTCGTGGTGAGGTCGTGAGCCTGTAAAAGGTGTGCGTGCGCTTACCGTTCGTATCTGCTATCATTCCTAATCTGTGCGCTCATGCGGGCGTGGCGGAATTGGTAGACGCGCCAGATTTAGGTTCTGGTGGGATTCCCGTGAAGGTTCGAGTCCTTTCGCCCGCACCATCGCACTTGCGGCGGCCCTGTCCGTCGCGACACTTTGTTGCATAAAGGTACCAGCACCTCAGATAAGCTGGGCAGTATGAGGAGGAACGTGTTGAACATCACCGCTTCTGACGTCAAGGACGCCAAGCTCACCGCTACGGTCACCATCCCGGCCGTCGACGTCGACGCCGCGATCAAGAAGGCCTACAAGGACACCGCCAAGAAGTACCGCTTCCCCGGCTTCCGCGCCGGCAAGGCTCCCCGTCCGGTCATCGACTCTGCACTTGGCGCCGAGGCTACCCTCGCTCAGGCCACCAACGACCTGATCGCCGCCAACGAGCCCGCCGTCCTCAACGAGCTGGACATCGTCCCCACCAAGAACGGTGACTACAAGGAGCTCGACCTCGCCAAGGATCACGAGGACTACACCTACACCGTCGAGTTCTCCCTGCGTCCTGCTGCCGAGCTCTCCTCCTTCGACGCCGTCGAGATCGAGATGCCTCCCGCGGAGGTCACCGAGTCCGAGATCAATAACCAGGTTGAGATGCTCCTCAACTACCGTGCCACCTTCGAGGACGTCGAGGGTCGCGCCGTCGAGGCCGAGGACTACGTTACCGTCGACCTCAAGGCCGTCGAGAACGCCGACAACTTTGCCGCCGAGGGCCGTATGCTCATCGCCGGTAGCGACAGCAACCCCAAGGAGTTCAACGAGGCCCTGATCGGCGCTAACGTTGACGACGTCAAGACCGTCACCTGGACCGACGAGGTCGAGGAGGGCGAGGAGGCCGAGACCCACACCGTCGAGGTCACCGTCAAGGGCATCAAGGTCCGCAACACCCCCGAGCTCACCGACGAGCTAGTCAAGTCCGACTTTGGCTTCGACAGCATCGACGCTATGCGCGACGCCATCAAGATCGAGATCGAGCAGGACAAGGCTTCTCGCCTCCCGGCCGAGAAGGAGAACCGTTGCGTCTCCGCTCTCGCCGAGCGCCTGCAGCTCGACGAGATGGACGCCGACTACGAGCAGTCCGTCTTTGAGGAGCTTGGCCAGAACTTCCTGTCCAACCTCGCTGCCCGCGGCATGACCCTGGACACCTGGCTGCCCGCTTCCGGTCTGACCATGGAGCAGTTCATCGGCGACCTGCACAAGCAGGCCAACGACGTTGCCCGTGAGTCCCTGGCTCTGGACGCCCTCGCCCGTGAGCTCAAGATTGAGGTCACCGAGGACGACATCAACGCCGAGTTCGAGAAGGCCGGCGTCAAGGACGTCGAGGCTTCCAAGGCCGAGTTCATCGCCGATGGCCGCATGCCTGCCGTCCGCGAGTCCATCCGTCGCTCCAAGGCCGTCGACCACCTGGTCGAGAACGCCAAGGTGACCGAGGTCGACGAGACCGCCAAGGACGCCGAGTAATTCTCGCCACCTTGCCCACGAGCGCATGCGCGCGCCCGTGATGGGGTAAAGTTATACACCGGTTATCCGGTTGCTTCGTACGGTGCCAGCCAATGCATAGCATGCGGGCACCGTACGTTTATCTAGAACCAATTTGGTCCGCAAGAGAGAAATGGAGATGCGTATGATCGCTAAGTTCGATTCCGCCCTCGTGCCATACGTTATCGAGCAGACGCCGCGCGGCGAGCGCAGCTACGATATCTATTCGCGCCTGCTCAACGACCGCATCATCTTCTTGGGCGAGGAGATCAACTCCGTCAGCGCCAACCTGGTCGTTGCCCAGCTGCTGCATCTTGAGAGCCAGGATGCCGAGAAGGATATCTCGCTCTACATCAATTCGCCCGGCGGCGAGGTCTACTCCGGCCTGGCGATTCTGGACACCATGAACTTCATCAAGCCGCAGGTCTCCACAATCTGCGTCGGTATGGCCGCGTCCATGGCCGCCGTGCTGCTTTCGGCCGGCGCCAAGGGCAAGCGCTTCTGCCTGCCGCATTCCAAGGTTATGATTCACCAGCCCAGCGGCGGTGCCCAGGGCCAGCAGACCGAGATCGAGATCGTTGCCGAGGAGATTAAGAAGACTCGCCGCGAGCTCAACCAGATCCTGTCCGACGCCTCGGGCCAGCCCATCGAGAAGGTCCAGGCCGACACCGAGCGCGACAACTACCTGACTGCTGCCGAGGCCCTCGACTACGGTCTGATCGACCGTATCGTCACCTCGCGCGATCTGGCCGCGAAGGACGCCTAGGATGGCAGGTAACATGCAGGACAACTTTGACGAGAACGGCAACCCCATCCGCTGCTCCTTCTGCGGAAAAGAGCAGGGCCAGGTCCGTCGTCTCGTAAAGGGCCCTACCAACATCTTTATCTGTGACGAGTGCGTCGCCGCCTGCTCCGAGATCCTTGAGGAGTCGCTGGCTTCGGACTTTATGGACGCCGCCCGCAACGGCAAGCTGCCGGGCTTCCTCAACGACCACGGCCAGGCTGCATCCCAGCCCGCCGTGGATCCCGAGACCGAGGGTTTTGAGCTCGAGGACGACCGCCAGGTCATTACGCATGTGCCGACGCCGCACGAGATTTATGACGAGCTTTCGGCCTATGTTATGGGTCAGGAGGACGCCAAGCGCGCCATGTCGGTTGCCGTGTACAACCACTATCGCCGCGTGATCGAGGGCGGCGCCGCGGTGTCTGCCTTTGACGACGACATGGGCTCGCAGTTCGACGACGATATGGACGAGGTAGAGCTCGCCAAGTCCAACATCTTGCTGCTCGGTCCCACCGGTACCGGTAAGACCCTGCTGGCCCAGACGCTCGCGCGCATCCTCGAGGTGCCGTTTGCCATCGCCGACGCCACTGCGCTTACCGAGGCCGGCTACGTGGGCGAGGACGTGGAGAACATCCTGCTCAAGCTCATCAACGCCGCCGATGGCGATATTGAACGCGCGCAGGTTGGCATAATCTACGTGGACGAGATCGATAAGATCGCCCGCAAGGCCGAGAACCTCTCCATCACCCGTGATGTCTCGGGCGAGGGCGTTCAGCAGGCGCTGCTTAAGATTCTTGAGGGCACGGTGGCCAGCGTTCCGCCCACCGGCGGCCGCAAGCATCCCCAGCAGGAGCTGCTGCAGATCGACACGACCAACATCCTGTTCATCTGCGGTGGTGCCTTCGTGGGTCTGGACAAGATCATCGCCGATCGCGTGGGAAACAAGGGCGTGGGCTTTAACTCCGAGATCGCCGGCCCCACCTCGGTCGACGAGAACGACCTGCTGCGTCAGGTGCTCCCGCAGGACCTCAACGCCTTTGGCATGATCCCCGAGTTTGTGGGACGTACGCCCGTCGTCACCCAGACGCAGGCGCTTGACGAGGACGACTTGGTGTCGATCCTGACCGAGCCCAAGAACGCCGTGGTGCGTCAATACCGTAAGATGTTCCAGCTCGAGGACGTTGAGCTTGAGTTTGAGGACGCCGCCCTGCACGAGATCGCCCGCATGGCGCTCGCCCGCAAGACCGGCGCCCGCGGCCTGCGCGCTATCTGCGAGGACGTGCTGCAGCAGACGATGTTCGACCTCCCCAGCGAGGAGGGCGTTTCCAAGGTCGTCGTGACCGAAGCCTCCGTAAAGGGCGAAGAACAGCCCCAACGCATCTACGGGTAAATAGCTTGAATTTAGGCCCCGCGGCAACCACCGCGGGGCCTGCCTTATAGGGACAGGTTTATCTTGGTCGGTTTTTATATGGGCAAATGTCGTTTCCCCTGATAAAACCTACCAAAATAAACCTGTCCCTTTTCGGCAGGTATGCCTGTGCTATTCTGTGAGATTGTCAAGTTAGTACCTTCAGGCTGAAGTAATCGATACCTAAGGCGTGTCCGCCTGCTTGGTTTTCGTAGATTCCGCACGAGCCGAAGAGCACTAAATGTGCTCTTCGTGCGAGCCAGGACCTGACCGAGCGAAAACCAAGCAGGCGGACACGCCGACGGGCAAGGGAGAGATATATGGAAGAAATGCCCAAGAACTACGATCCGTCGACCAACGAGCCGGCGATCCTGCAGAAGTGGCTTGACGGCGGCTACTACAAGCGCCGTGAGGGCGTGGGCGACTGCACCGTCACCATTCCGCCTCCCAACGTGACCGGCAAGCTCCACATGGGCCACGCCACCGACGACTCCATCCAGGATGCCATCATCCGTATGGCCCGCATGCGCGGCAAGTCTACGCGCTGGGTGCTGGGCACCGACCACGCCGGTATCGCCACGCAGACCAAGGTCGACAAGAAGCTCAAGAGCGAGGGCATCAGCCGCCTGGAGATCGGTCGCGACAAGTTTGTCGACGCCTGCTGGGACTGGACCCACGAGTACGGCGGCATCATCGTCGAGCAGATCAAGCGCATGGGCTGCTCCGTCGACTTCGACAATGAGCGCTTTACCATGGACGAGGACTATGCCCAGGCCGTGCGCAAGGTCTTCTGCGACTGGTACCACGACGGCCTGATCTACCGCGGCAAGCGCATCGTCAACTGGTGCCCCAACTGCACTACCGCCATCTCGGACGACGAGGCCGAGTACAAGGACGAGAAGGGCCACCTGTGGCACCTGCGCTACCCGCTGACCGAGCCGGTCAACGGCCAGGACTACATCGTCGTCGCCACCACGCGCCCCGAGACCATGCTCGGCGATACGGGCGTCGCCGTCTCCCCGAAGGATCCCGAGAAGGCCGCCTTCGTGGGTAAGACCGTTAAGCTCCCCATCGTCGACCGCGAGATCCCCATCTTTGAGGATTGGCATGTCGACGCCAACTTTGGCTCCGGCTTCGTTAAGGTCACCCCAGCCCACGACCCCAACGACTACGCCATGGGTCAGGCCCACGACCTGCCGCAGATCAACATCTTCGACGAGCACGCGGTGGTCGTCGAGGGCTACGGCGAGTTTACTGGCATGAACCGCGACGAGTGCCGCGAGGCCGTCATCAAGTGGTTTGAGGAGCACGACCTGCTCGATCACGTCGAGGACCTCGACCACTCCGTCATGCATTGCTACCGTTGCGACTCCGCTCTGGAGCCGTGGCTGTCCGAGCAGTGGTTCGTCGCCGTCGACAAGCTCAAGGGGCCGGCGCTCGACGCCGTCAACTCCGGCAAAGTCACCTTCCACCCCGCGCGCTGGACGCAGACCTACACCACCTGGATGGAGAACCTTAAGGACTGGTGCATCAGCCGCCAGCTGTGGTGGGGCCACCGCATCCCCGTGTTCTACTGCGAGGACTGCGGCTGGGAGGACGCCCTGACCGAGGATACCGACGTGTGCCCCAAGTGCGGCGGCCACCACGTGCATCAGGACGAGAACGTGCTGGACACCTGGTTCAGCTCGCAGCTGTGGACCTTCGCCACGCAGGGTTGGCCGCAAAAGCCCGAGCTGCTCGAGGGCCATCACCCCACGACGGCGCTGGTCACCGCGCGCGACATCATCGCGCTGTGGGTCGCCCGCATGGTCATGAGCTCGCTGTACTTCTTGGACGAGGTACCGTTTAAGGACGTCGTCATCTACCCGACGATTCTGGCCAAGGACGGCAGCCGCATGTCCAAGTCCAAGGGCAACGGCGTTGACCCCATGGACCTCATCGGTATGTACGGCGCCGACGCCATGCGCTTCAACCTGCTCACGCTGTGCACCAACAACCAGGATGTTAAGTTCGACGCGAACATCGACAAGAAGACTAAGAAGCTTATCGACAGCCCGCGCACCGACCAGGCCAAGTCGTTTGTGACCAAGATTTGGAACGCTAGCCGCTTCCTGCTCATGAACATGGAGGGCTACACGCCCGGCGAGCCTGTCGTGGAGACGCCGGCCGACGCCTGGATGTTCAGCCGCCTGGCCAAGGCCGTGAAGATGGTCACCGAGGGCATCGAGAACTACACCTTTGGCGACATGGCCCGCGGCGTGCAGCAGTTCTTCTGGAACGAGGTCTGCGACTGGTACGTCGAGGTCACCAAGGCCCGCCTGAAGGGCGAGGGCCGTCTGCAGGCTCAGCGCAACCTGATCTTTGTGCTCGACACCTCCATTCGCCTGATGCACCCGCTTATGCCGTTTGTCACCGAGGAGATCTGGGACAACATGCCGGCGAGCGTGCTTGATCTGGACGCCGAGGGCAACGTGGACCGCGCCGAGGCGCTCATGATCGCCAAGTGGCCTGAGCCCGCCGACTACGTCAAGTACGTCGACGAGGACGCCGAGCGCGCGTTTGAGCTGTGCCGCACCGTCGTGTCTGCCGCCCGCGCCACCCGTTCGCGTTACCGCTTGAGCCCCAAGGCCGAGCTCGACGTGGTCGTGCGCGCCGGTGCCGAGGACATCGAGAAGCTCGAGAGCCTGCGTTCTACCATCGAGCCGCTGGCGAATACCGCCTCGCTGGTTATGGGCACCGACGTTGAGAAGCCGGCCGCGAGCATTGCTGTGGTCGACAGCGGCGTCGAGGTCTTTGTGGTACTCGAGGGCAAGGTTGATCTTTCGGCCGAGAAGGCACGCCTGGAGAAGGAGATCGCCGCGGCCCAGAAGGAGCTCGCCGGCTGCGAGAAGACGCTCGCCAACGAGGGCTTTGTGGCTAAGGCCGCTCCTGCGGTGGTCCAGAAGAAGAGGGACCGTGCAGCTGAGCTCAAGGAGATCCTGGCGGCGCTGACTGCTCAGGTTGCTGACTTCTCGTAGGTCTAACTTGGGGGCGCGTCCCGATGCTTTGCTCTCCGCTGCGGACAGTCCTGCGCAAGACGGACAGCACATTAAGTGCTGTCCTTTGCGTGCGGAACTTGCGGCGAGCAAAGCATCGGGCCGCTCCTACTTCGTTTACGTGGTTGTTTGCAACTGGTAGGTTAGGGCCACTTGGTTGTGGCCTTGATCTCGCTGCAAGCGGATAAAGGCTGATATTGTCAACGCGAGGGGCTCATTCTTTTTGATGGGCCTCTTTTTCTGTTATGGGGGACTTTGGGTTATGGCTAAGCGTTCTGGGTCGTATGTCGTTCCTTTTTCGTTTGATTTGCTTTCGTTTGATGAGGCTGTGGGGCTTGCTGCTGATACGGGGCGGATTTCTGGGGATGCTGGGCCTCTGCTTGAGACGGTTGTCGATATGCTCGATGAGCTGGGACGTCCGGACGAGTATTTCGATTGCATTCAGGTTGCCGGTACCAATGGCAAGACTTCGACCACGCGTTTTTCGGCTGCCATCCTTCGTGGGGAGGGATTAAAGACCGCACTGTATACGTCGCCGCAGTTGGTGCGCTATCCCGAGCGCATGGAGGTCGATGGGCGCGTTGTGAGCGATGAGGCGTTTGCCCGTGGCGTTTCTGCCGCCGTCGAGGCGGGGCATCGCGTGAACGCTCGTCGTGTGGCGGTAGGGGAGCGCGCGTACACCATTACGCCGTTTGACCTGCTGACGGCTGCCGCGCTGGTGGTGTTTGCCGAGGCTGCAGTGGACGTTGCTGTGCTCGAGGTCGGCATGGGCGGCCGTTGGGACGCCACGAGTGCGACCGATCCCGTCGCCGTTGCCATCACCGGCATCGGGCTCGACCACACGCGTATCCTGGGCGACACGCTCGAGGCCATTGCGGGGGAGAAGGCTGCGGTCATCAAGCCCGGACGCTTGGTTGTGCTGGGCGAAGGCACGCATGAGCCGAGCGTTCAGCGCGTGATGGATGCCCGTTGTCGCGAGTGCGGTGTGGTTCCGCTGGTGGTGAGCCACGCCACGACCAAGGTGCCGGCGCATGTGGGCGATACGGTGGAGTTTAGCTGCACCACGCCGCGTGCGATCTATACGTCGAGCATGGTCAAGCCGGCCTATCAGCCGCAGAATGCCGCGTGCGCGATTATGCTGTGCGAGGGCTATCTGGGCCGCGAGCTCGACCATGACAAGCTAGATGAGTCGCTTATGGGCTGCCCCACGCCGGGTCGATTTGATGTTCTGGGAACCGATCCGCTCAAACTGATTGACGCCTGCCATAACCCCCAGAGCTGCGAGAATTTTGTGAGCGCACTGGAGGAGATCGACCCATGCGTAGAGAATCGCCCCACGTTGCTATGTGCCGCGCTGGCCGACAAGGACGTGGCGGGTATCGTTGATGTGCTGATCCCGGCCTTCCCACGCGCGGTCGTAACCCAGACCGATTCCGATCGCGCCCTGCCGGCAGAGGAACTCGCTGCCCTGGTGGACGCCGAAAAACTCGCGGGCGTATACCCCAGCGTATCCGAAGCCCTCGCCGCCTTCGATGCCGCGGGCGAACCTTTCGTAGCAGCCGGCACCATCACCCTAGCCGGCGAAGTGGCAGGCTTGCTCCGTTAGCTCCATTTGCCGGGTAGTAAATTTGGCCTGCTTGCCACGAAATGGGCCTATCTACCTCGTTTAATCGACTGCCCTGGACCACGCCGAAAAATGAAAAATTAAAACCGCAGGTAGAAGGCTTGCCGATTTTCAAAAAAATACCCGCATGGTCGACCCATGCGGGTTAAACGTAGTAGATAGCCCGTTTTCGTGGCGCATCTCTAGGCTTTCAAATTGGTCGACTTGGCTCCTTGGCAGTTGCGGTGAAATAGTTCCTGGATTATGCCTCTGTGGGCCAATCTGGGAACTATTCCACCGCAACTAATTGAGGGGCTATTGGGTAAGGGCTAGTCGAGGTGGACTGGGTCGTGGGGGTAGCCGTTGAGAATCTCGACGCCGGACTCGGTGACCAGGGCAAGGTCCTCGATGCGGACGCCGGTGTGGCCGGGGAGGTAGATGCCCGGCTCGATGGAGAATGTCATGCCCGGCTCGACAACCTGCTCGTTGACGAGCGAGACGTCGCCAGGCTCGTGGTCCTGCAGGCCGATCGAGTGGCCCAGGCGATGCGTGAAGTACTTGCCGTAGCCTGCGTCTTCGATCACGTCGCGCGCGGCACGGTCCAGGTCGCACATGCGCACGCCCGGGGCGATGAGCGCCTCGGCGGCCTCGTTGGCGCGGCGCACGATGTCGTAGATACGTGCCGTCTCTTTGTCCGGCTCGCCCCAAAAGAACGTGCGCGTCATGTCCGAGCAGTAGTTGCGGTGGCGTCCGCCAATGTCGAACAGCACCACGTCGCCGCGCTTGAGTACGGTGTCGTCGGGCTCGTGATGCGGGTCTCCGGCGTTGGCGCCAAAGCTCACGATGGGCGGAAAGCTAAAACCCTCGCAGTCGTGCTTGCGGTACAGGCCTAGCATCTGGTCGGCAATTTCGCGCTCCGTCTCGCCCTCGTGAACGAGTTTGATGGCGTCGGCCATCACGGCGTCGTTAGCGGCCGAGGATGCGCGCATAAGCTCCTGCTCTGCGACGTCTTTGTGTGTGCGTGCGGCGGTGACGGCAAAGTCGCCTAGGAAGAACTCGCTCGCGGCGTGACGATCCATAAGGGGCATCAAAAAGCCGGAGCGCATAACGGTATCGATGCCGAGCGGCTTGGTCGGATCGACTTCGCGTGCGATGGCGTCGGTCACGATGTCGGTGTCGTTGTGGTAGGCGACGCAGGCATTGTCATACTCGGGCAGCTGATGCAGCGCGTTGACCAAGATCACCGGCTCGGCATCGCGCGCGAGCAGCACACCGCAAAAACGCTCGAACATATCGGCATAAAAGCCGGTCAGGTAATAAATCGACCACGGGTCGTTTACGAGCAGCTGCGCGCCGGGGTGCTGAGCCTCGAGCGCATCAAGCACGTGCGCCACACGCTGGTCATCGACATGTGCCATGAAACATCCTTTCGCTAGGTTGCCACCATGGTATCCCCAATGCCAGGGTAGTCAATTTGGGACGGGGCTATTTTAGCTGCGTCAAACTTGCGGGCTAATAGGCAAAAGTAGTCATAAGAGGCCCGTCCCAAATGGGCTGGTTTCAAAAGTATGTCGGATTACGGGGCTGGACCTGTATTACTTGACCATGGCAAAAATCGCGAAATTAAAACCGCAGGTAGATGGATTGTTAAAAATTGAAAATGGCCGGTATGGGTGGGGGTCTCCGAATTAGCCCCGTAATCCAGCATAGTTTTGAAATGGCACTAAAGTAGGCACAAGTTATATACCGATTCCAAGGATAGTTGCGGTGGAATAGTTCCTGGATGACGGGGTTTTGGCGGAAACCAGGAACTATTCCACCGCAACTGAGGAGGGGCGGGATGGATGGCAGTGTAGCTAAAAGCCCCGTTCTAAATGAGCTGCTTAGGCGGGGTCGATGCCCATGCTGGCGATTAGGTTGATGTTGGTGTTTAGGAGGTTCTCTAGCACGACGTCGCCCATGCGGATGGGGGCTTTGACCACTAGACCGCGGATGAGGGCCATGGCTTGGGCGTGGAGGGCCAGCGGGATGGCTTCGGATGTGCGCACGGGGAGCAGGGCTTCGTCGCCGCCGGATGCGGCCACGGTGGTGGTGAGCACGCGCATGGGGCAGGTGAGCTCCTGATGCGCGAACTTATCGCCGCGTGGGCAGTTGTTGCCGGTTACGGAGCGCACTTCTACCACGGCGCCGTCTGCGTCACGCTCTACCTCTACGGTCAGGAGGCATTCGGATGGGCAGGTGGTGCAGTTGAACTGCAGCGTCTCGGTCGCATTCGTGCTCATGAGCTATGCCTCCTCAATGGGATCGACAGACAGAATAATCTCTCTAGCACCTAGGTCGAGTGCGCGCTGAATCACCTTCGCCGGCAGCGGGAAGCTTTCCATGACGCTCGGCTTAAATGTACGGACCTTGCCTGCGAACAGTTCCTCGCCGCCTGCCAGAATACGCACGCGGGCGGCGTCGACGGGTCGGCGCACGCGGAAGTTGAGCTTGGTGAGCGCCATAGCCGTAATGCGTCCCGGCAGCGCGTAGCCCGCGATGCCGGCAGGGGAGACGGTGAGCTCGCAGCTCGGAACGGTGCCCGCGTCGGTCCCCAGCGCGTACGCCGCCGCAGCTGCGCCGGCGCGCTCAGACTCGGTCGTCACGTTGTCGGCCAGGTCGTGCACGTGCAGCACGTTGCCGCAGGCAAAGATACCCGGTACGCCCGTCTGCAGGCTCTGGTCCACCACGGCGCCGCGCGTACGTGGGTCAAGCTCAACGCCCGCGCCCACCGAAAGCTCGTTCTCGGGAATCAAGCCCACCGAAAGCAGCAGTGTGTCGCACGGAACGATGCGCTCGGTCCCCGGAATGGGCGACAGGCGCTCGTCGACTTGGCTTACCTCGACGGCTTCCACGCGGTCGTGCCCGATCACGCGTGTGACGGTGGTGGACAGGTGCAGCGGAATGCCAAAGTCGTTCAGGCAGTTCTTCACATTGCGGCGCAGGCCGTTAGCGTACGGCATGAGCTCGTACACGCCCTCGACCGAAATCCCCTCGAGCGTGCAGCGGCGCGCCATGATAAGCCCGATGTCACCCGAGCCCAAAATGACGGCACGCGAGCCGGGCTTGAGGTTTTCGATATTGATGTATCGCTGCGCCAGGCCCGCCGTAAACACGCCGGCGGGACGACTACCGGGGATCTTGATCTCGCTGCGCGTGCGCTCGCGGCACCCCATGGCAAGGACGACCGCGCGTCCGGTGAGCTGTAGCATGCCGGCAGGGCT
Organism: uncultured Collinsella sp.; assembly: GCA_902469665.1. Taxonomy (GTDB): domain Bacteria; phylum Actinomycetota; class Coriobacteriia; order Coriobacteriales; family Coriobacteriaceae; genus Collinsella. The sequence continues at coordinate 69,591 of CABRDE010000001.1, forward strand.
CATGAGCGTGACGGCATGGACCGCGGTGTCTTCCGTAGGCTCGCCTGAATCAATCCCAATCACCATGCTGTCCAGGAACAGCGCAATGTCGGTTGCGTGCACCTGGTCGATAAAGCGCTGCGCGTACTCGGGACCGGTGAGCTCCCGCTTAAAGTGTGAAAGGCCAAAGCCGGGGTGGATGCACTGGCGGAGGATTCCGCCCAGGTGCTGTTCGCGCTCCACGATGGCTACGCGCGCGCCGGCCTTATGCGCGGAAAGCGCGGCCGCCATGCCGGCAGGTCCGCCGCCGATAACGACCACGTCGAAGGCTTGCGTTTGAACGTCTTCTACGACGCCGCAATCAATCGCGCTCGATTTGAATTCCGCCATCCTAGCGCACCCCCTTCAAAGGTCCCTCGACCAGCCAGGAGCCGGCGTCCTCCAGTAATACCTCGCTGGGGTCGCAGCCCAGCTCGCGGGCAAGAATCGCCACCACGCGGCTCTGGCAAAAACCGCTTTGGCACCGGCCCATGCCGGCACGACAGCGGCGCTTGACGCCCTCGACCGAAACCGCGCCCGGCTGATGTCGGATCGCAGCCACGATCTCAGCTTCGGGCACCGTCTCGCAGCGGCAGACAATCTGTCCCCACGCAGGATCGGACTCGATCAGCTCCTCCTTGCGCGCCAGCGGCGCGCGGTCAAAGTCGTCCGGCGCGCGGCGAATCGGGTTCCAGTCCGTCCGCTCGTGCAGTTCCACGCCCGCCTCACGCATCACAAGCTCCATGCGCTCGGCAATGGCCGGCGCGCTCGCCACACCCGGCGACTGAATGCCCGCCGCCTGGAAAAGCCCCGGCACCACGGCCGACTGTCCAATAAAGAAGTCGTTCGTTCCCTGAATGACCGGACGCCCGCCGGCAAATGCGCGCACCACGCGGCGCGTATCCAGATCGGGCACCAGCTTGCGCGCACCGGTCAGCAGCGCGTTCACATCGCTCGCATAGGTCTGCGTGTCGCCCGGCTCGCGTACAGCGGCGGTTGCGGTGATCACGGTGTTGCCGTGCACGGTGCCCGTCACGATAACGCCCTTCGACACCGGCGTCGGCACGGGGTAGAGCGGCATGAGCGTGCGCGGCTCCTTGTCCAGCACCACGATGTTGCCCTGACGCCAGACCATCTGGAACTCCTCGGCGCCCGCCATATGCGAGATGACGGCGGCGCCGTTGCCCGCGGCGTTGATCAGGTAGCGGCAGCGCACGTTGCCAGCGGGGGTCGCCAGCGTAAAGCGCACAGCTCCGTCATCCGAGTCGGCGACCTCAATGGCCTTCACCGGTGAGGAGCGCATAAACGTCACGCCGTTGGCGACCGCGTTCTCCAGCGCGGCGATGGCCATTTCAAATGGGTCAACGTAACCGGTCGAAGGGCACCATAGCGCGCACGAGGCCTGGGCACTCGCGCGCGGTTCCAGCTCGTGGATGCGGTCGGGGCCGATAATCGACAACTCGGGTACGCCGTTGGCAAGGCCGTTGCTGCGAAGCTGCTCCAAGTGCGCACGGTTCTCGTCGTTAAAGCCCAGCACCATGGATCCGGTGCGGCAAAACAAAAATCCCAGCTCCTGCGCCCACGTACCGTACAACTCGCAGCCACGGGCGTTGACCTGCGCCTTAACCGTGCCCGGTGTCGGATCGTAGCCGGCATGCACCAGGCCGCCGTTAGCCTTTGACGCGCCCAGCGCAATATCGTTAGCCGCCTCGACCACGCAAATGGAAAGGTCAAACCTCGCGAGCTGCCGCGCGATGGCGCACCCGGTAATGCCCGCGCCGACAATCGTGATATCAAACGTTTCTGTCACAGTGCCTCCCAGACGAGTTGACAGGCCGTCAATAAGACTATCCTACGGTCTACACACCTCCAGCGCAGCGGCAATGCGGCGAACAGCCCCGCAACACCCGCCAACGGCAGACGAGGGAAGACCCGGCAATGTCGACAACCTCGTCTGCCGACAACTACGGCAACCGTTTGTCTCGATCTGTAACAGTTAGACGAGGATTTGGGCTCCAGATGTTACGGATCGAGACGTTAGTCTGGCGGGTCCTCCGTTTGTCTCGATCTGTAACATCTAGCCCCGGATTCCGCTCCCACTTGTTACAGATTGAGATGTTTGTGTCCGCGCCAGCCCCGTACCTAGCCGTAGTCCCATATAAACAAACCCCGTGGTAAACTTGACCGGACTGTAAATAATCCGAAAGGTACCCGTAATGTCCAAGTACATCTCCGAGCTCATGTCGCCGCAGCTTATGGGCGTCGTCTATGCCTTTGTTGGCTTTATCATCGCCCTGTATGTGCTGTCGGTCGTCTATGTGTTCATCGACGCTCGCCGCCGCGGCGCCAGCGCCTACGTGGCATGGGGCATCATCGCCCTCATCCCGTTTGTGGGTCTCATCGCCTACTTGGTCCTGCGCCCGCACTCCTACGCGTCCGACCGCGAGGAGCAGGAGCTGGACATGGCTCTGCGCGAGCGCCAACTTGCCCAGTACGGCACCTGCCCGCAGTGCGGCGCACCCATCGAGAAGGACTTCGTCGTCTGTCCGGTGTGCGATACCCAGGTTCGCAACGTCTGCCCCAGCTGTCATCGCCCGCTCGATGCGCACTGGAAGGTCTGCCCCTACTGCCGAACTCGCATTCAGTAGCGCATCCATCGCCGGGCCGGCCGCAAGCCACGGGCACGCCTCAAGCCATGCGCGCCCCGCAGCCCCGCCCCACACGATGAAGCATGCGTAGAAAATCGCCCGCCGTGCCATTAAGGTGCGGCGGGCGCTTGTATACCAAGGCAACCTGCCTATAATGATGCAAGTCAAAAACGCCGAGCGCATCGCACGCACTTGCATCAGGCATCCGAGAGGAGAAAACATACCCATGAAGGCACTCTACAATGACGGTTCGGTGGCCGAGCTCCCGCAGGACGAGGTCACGCACGTCATCCGTCACTCCGCCGCGCACATCATGGCGCAGGCCATCAAGCGCCTGTACCCCCAGGCCGATTTTGCCTATGGCCCCGCGACCGACAACGGTTTTTACTACGACGTCGACCTGCCCGAGGGCGTCAAGATCAGCGAGGACGACTTCCCTGCGATCGAGGCCGAGATGAAAAAGATCGTCAAGGAGAACCTCAAGTTCTCCGTGTACGAGAAGCCCCGCGCCGAGGCCATCGCCCTTATGGAGGAGCGCGGCGAGAAGTACAAGGTCGAGCACATTGGCGACCTGGACGACGACGCCCGCATCACCTTCTACCAGCAGGGCGACTACATCGACATGTGCGTCGGCCCCCACATCTGCTACACCAAGGCCCTCAAGGCCTTTAAGCTCACCGGCGTCTCGGGCGCCTACTGGAAGGGCGACAAGGACAACAAGATGCTCACCCGCATCAACGGCGTCGCCTTTGCCACCAAGGAAGAGCTCGACGAGCACATGCACATGCTGGAGGAGGCCAAGAAGCGCGACCACCGCAAGATCGGCCGCGAGATGGACCTCTTTATGATGCGCGACGAGGCCCCCGGCTTCCCGTTCTTCCTGCCCAACGGCATGATCCTTAAGAACACGCTGCTGGACTACTGGCGCGAGATTCACCACAAGGCCGGCTACGTGGAGATCTCCACGCCGCTCATCATGAACAAGCAGCTGTGGAAGACCTCGGGCCACTGGGACCACTACAAGGACAACATGTACTCCACCGTCATCGACGACGAAGAGTACTGCATTAAGCCCATGAACTGCCCGGGCGGCGTGCTGGTGTACGCCTCCAAGCCGCACTCCTATCGCGAGCTGCCCATCCGCGCCGGCGAGATCGGCCTGGTGCACCGCCACGAGCTGCGCGGCGCCCTGCACGGCCTGTTCCGCGTGCGCTGCTTTAACCAGGACGACGCCCACCTGTTTGTGCGTCCCGACCAACTGACCGACGAGATCGTGGGCGTGGTCAACCTTATCGACTCCGTGTACCAGAAGTTTGGCTTTAAGTACCACGTTGAGCTTTCCACCCGCCCCGAGGACTCCATGGGTTCCGACGAGGATTGGGCTCGCGCCGAGGAGGGCCTGCGCACTGCCCTGGAGAAGCTGGGCATGGACTACGAGGTCAACGAGGGCGACGGCGCCTTCTACGGCCCCAAGATCGACTTCCACCTGGAGGACTCGCTCGGCCGTACCTGGCAGTGCGGCACAGTCCAGCTCGACTTCCAGATGCCGCTCAACTTTGATCTGGAGTACGTGGACGCCGACGGCACCAAGAAGCGCCCCATCATGCTGCATCGCGTGTGCTTTGGCTCTATCGAGCGCTTCATCGGTATTCTGATCGAGCACTTTGCGGGCAAGTTCCCCACCTGGCTGGCTCCCGTGCAGGTCAAGGCACTTCCCGTCTCTGAGAAGAGCCGCGACTACGCCCACGAGGTGTGCGCCAAGCTGGAGGAGGCCGGCATTCGCGTGGTCTGCGACGACCGCGACGAGAAGATCGGCTACAAGATTCGCGAGGCCCGCAGCATCGACCGCGTGCCCTACATGCTCATCCTGGGCGAGAAGGAGGTCGAGGCCGGCAACATCTCCGTCCGCGATCGCTCCAACGAGACCGTTCAGATGACCGTTGATGAGTTTGTTGCCAAGGTGACCGAGGAGATCAAGACCCGCGCCTAAGGCAAACTTCACAACAATTAACAAAGGCGACCGTCCACACAGGGCGGTCGCCTTTTTTCATGCCGAAATAAGAAAAGCCGCTGGTTGAGCGGCTTTTTTTGTTGCACAAAAAGGTACAGGTTTTTATAGAGGGGTATGGAGATGCACCTACTAGCAGTACATTTTGCGCAATCTGGGCAAACGCTGAATAATTGCTCGTATAATGTCATCTATCGAAAGATACAAAAACCTGTACTTTTGCGACTGCGCCTAGCTGAGAGCGAGAAGCCTGTTCTAAACGCCCCTGCATTTGCGTGCATCGCAAAACCAAAAGAGGGGGCGAAAACATGGAACAGACGGCACGGCGCCAAGAGCAGCTGCCGGGCGCATTTAACGGCGCCACCACCAACAGCCAGCACGGCCGCGTCCGCTGGTATCTGGTCCATACCCCCCATGGAAAAGAGCGCGAGATCTGCGAAAAGGTTCGCCGCATTATCCCGCACAACCTTATGCAGGACGCTTTTGTAATGCAAAAGGAGTTCTGGTTTAAGCGGGACGGCGCCTGGTCGCTCCAAACCAAACCCATGTACAAGGAATATTTTTTCGTCGCCACGCACGATGCCGCCGCGCTCGATAGGGCCTTGGCCCAGTTGAGCTTTGGCTGTCGCATCGCCGGAAGTAGGGAGCGGGCGTACATGCCCATGCCCGACGATGCGCAGGACTGGTACCGCAGCGTGTTGGACGACGACGGTGTTGTGCGCAACAGCGTAGCGCGCATAGAAGACGGCGTGTTGCACATAGAGCAGGGTCCCTTGGTGGGGCAAGAGGCCCGCGTTAAAAAGATCGACCGTCATAAACGCTGGTGCCTGGTAGACGTGGGCGATGGCGATTCCGTTTTTAGGGAGCTGCTACCGCTCGACGTTCCCAGCAAAACGTAAGGGAGACGTTGTTCTGGCTGTTCGTTTGCATTTTTGAATTTACCTATTGGGGGATTCCTGGGGAACGGGGATGTATTTTTGACTGTGGCTGCTAAAGAAGTAACAAAGAGCTGTGCGCCTGCGGGGGCGGCACTGATTGCCCAGGCCATGGACCGGCGCGAGGGCGCCGGCCGTTACAAGGCCATGCAATCCATCATGGACTGGGACCGCTCGCGCTTGGCATATAGGGCAGTGAAGCGCGCATTCGACATCGTGTTCAGCGGTGCCGTGCTCGTCGTCATCGCTGTGCCCAGCCTGGTGCTGGCCGCGGCCATCCGACTGGAGAGCGAGGGCAGCCCCTTCTATAGTCAGATCCGCGTTGGCCGCACCCGTCCCGACGGTAGTTTGACTACCTTCCGCATGTGGAAGTTCCGCTCCATGTACAAGGACGCCGACGAGCGCCTCGCCGAGCTCAGGGAGCAGAACGAGATCGCCGGCGCCATGTTCAAGATGAAGAATGACCCGCGTGTCACCAAGATTGGAAAGTTCATCCGCAAGCACTCCATCGACGAGTTCCCGCAGTTCCTGAACGTGTTCATGGGTCAGATGTCCGTCGTCGGCCCGCGCCCGCCGCTGCCCAACGAGGTCGCGGAGTATACCGAGTACGACCTGCAGCGCTTGGCTGTGAAGCCGGGCATTACCGGCTGGTGGCAGGTGACTGACCGCAACGATACCGACTTCGACGGCATGGTCCGCCGTGATTTGGAGTACATCGCCAAGCGCGGCCCCATCACGGACTTGAAGATTGTTCTCCTCACGGTCGTTGAGGTCTTTACCGGTGGAGGTGCTTGCTAAATGACTGAACCGGTTAGGGTGGCTCAGGTTGTTGGCAAGATGGTTGGTGGCGGCGTCGAAGCTGTCGTTATGAATTACTATCGTCACATCGATCGCGGTAAAGTGCAGTTTGACTTTCTTGTTGATTCCGATTCGACGCTTGTTCCCCGTGACGAGATCGAATCGCTCGGTGGCAGGGTCTTTGAGATACCGCCCTATCAGCATGTAGCTGAATACCAGCGAGAGCTTCAGCGTCTCTTTAAGCAAGAGGGCTGGAAGATTGTCCATAGTCACATCAACGCGCTTTCGGTCTTTCCTCTTCGTGCTGCGAAGAAGGCGGGTGTCCCCGTGCGTATCGCCCATAGCCACTCTACGAGTGGTAGGGGTGAGTATGCCAAGAATGCCCTGAAGGCCGTGCTGAAAACGCAATCAAACCGGTATCCGACTCACCGTTTTGCATGTAGTAAATTCGCTGGTGAATGGTTATTTGGATCGAGTTCTCAATTTGTAGTCATGCGTAATGCTGTCGACTTGTCTGTTTTCGCGCCAGATGATGAGGATCGCCTAAGGACGCGGCGATCGCTTGGTGTTGCTGATGGACAGCTTCTAATTGGGCACATTGGTCGTTTTACAGAGCAGAAGAATCACTCATATTTGCTTAATATATTCGATCAGGTTTTAAAGATTCGTAATGATGCAGTTTTAGTTTTGGTTGGTTCTGGTCCGTTGGTTGAACAGATAAAGGACCAAGCTGATTGTCTGGGGATTAGCCATTCTGTTCGGTTTTTGGGCACTAGAAGCGACGCAGCATCTTTATATCGAGCATTTGATGTTTTCTGCCTGCCGAGCCTGTATGAAGGCCTCCCAATGGTCGGAGTTGAATGCCAGGCATCGCATACACCCATTCTTGCGTCTGATACCGTTACCTCTGAGACCGCTGTTACATCCATGATGCAATTTGAATCACTTTCTAGCTCCTGTATAAAGTGGGCCGAAAGACTTATTGAGTTGAGCACAGAGGTCTTCGCGCCTGGCGACGATGCCGGTTTGCAGGTATTTGAAATTAATGCTGCGGCCAGAGTGTTATTGGATTGTTATATGACCTATTTAGGTTCTGTTGATTAAGGGGATAGCTTGACTATTACATGTTCTAAGCGAGTCGCAGTCGCGTCGTGTCATGACAAAATCAACTTTGGCAGCGTTCTTCAGGCGTACGCGACCCAGCGTGCCCTTGAGGAGCTGGGAGTTGAAGTCAATACTATTGATAAACGTGGCCTGGGTCATGCTATTTCTGAAGGACGCAATGATTACTATCTTGAGCATCTATTTGATGTAGATCTTTATCGTGCAAAGCTGGGTTTTGTAAAGCATCGCATCAAGCAGAAGCTTGATGCTGACTTTGGAAAGAAAATGGCAAAGAGGAAAAGTGCATTTTCATCTTTCGAGTCAACACATTTTAGTTTTACTCCTCAAGCCGCTTCGTTTGAAGAACTTGGGGCGCTTGTGGCTGATTATGACAGCGTTGTTGTTGGCAGCGATCAGCTTTGGCTGCCTGTTAACATTGCTGGTAGGTACTTTACACTATCTTTCGTGCAGCCTCCTGTCCGCAAGGTGTCTTATTCCACTAGTTTTGGAGTATCTTCCCTTTCTGAAAAATATCTTCGTAAAACAAAAGATTTTCTTTCCGATTTTTCGGCCATTTCTGTTCGCGAGGATACGGGAGCGGATTTGGTAGAGAAAGCTACGGGCGTCCGATGCTCTGTTGTATGCGACCCTACGATGCTGCTGGCTAGAGATCAGTGGGCAAGCCTTGCTTGTTCCTCTTCGATTGACGTTCCTGACGAGCCCTATGTTTTCTGCTATTTCATGGGTAAGAATGCATGGAATCGTGAATGTGCCCAAGAGCTTGCCAAGCAGCATAATTTGAAGATCGTCGCCATTGCTCATCCCGATGAATATGTTAAGGCTGATGACGATTACGCGGATTATTATCCTTGGGAAGCCGGTCCGGCTGAGTGGGTCAACTTGATTGCCCATGCTTCGTATGTCTGTACTGACTCTTTCCACGGAAGCGTTTTCTCAAATATTTTTGAGGTGCCCTTCTTCTCGTTCCGTCGCCACGAGAATATGGGTGCTCAGTCTACGAACTCACGTATTGATACATTGTTGCGTGTCCTTGGAAACTCCGATCGTATTTGCGAATCGAAGGATGCTTTCCGTGCCGCAATGGCAAATGAAATTGACTTTGTGTCAGTACGTCAACGACTTAATGTGTATAGGAATGAATCGGCCAATTGGCTTAAATCAGCTCTTGAGTTGTAGGGAACAGTATGATCTCCATCACGGACAAAAGTAAATGCTGCGGTTGCGCTGCCTGTGCTCAAAAATGTCCCAAGCAGTGCATATCAATGGAATATGACGCCGAGGGCTGCGAGTACCCCGTAGTCAATGCTGACCAGTGTATTGATTGCGGATTATGCGAAAAGGCTTGCCCAGTGCTTAATGTTGATAAGGACGAGCCTAAGTCCCAACGAGCCTTTCTAGTCCAGCATAATGATCAAAAGGTGCTTGCTGAAAGCACTTCTGGTGGAGCCTTCACTGCCCTTGCTCAGGCCGTGATTGCCAACGGCGGTATTGTGTTTGGTGCAGGTTATTTGCGCGGTGAACAGCTTGTGCGAGCCGAAGGAGCCCCTGGGCGACTTAAGGTCGGACATTTTTCTGTGGAAAGCGTTGATGAACTTTGGCGCTTCCGCAACAGTAAATATGTTCAGAGCGTTGTTGGCCCTGCGTATCCCGAGGTCAAACAACAACTAAAAACTGGACGTGAAGTTCTCTTTATTGGTACCCCTTGTCAATGCGAAGGCCTGCTTCGATTTTTGGGCGGCAAGCCGGCAAATTTACGCGTGGCAGACTTCGTCTGCCGCGCGAACCCCGCTCGCGCTGTGTTCGCGCGGCAGGTCGAATGGCTTGACGCAAAGGTTGGCGTAAAAGGTGAGACCGTTCTTTTTAGAGATAAATCACGGTTTGGCTATCGCTATTCAAATATGTGCGAGCTCGAAGGCGAGACTCTGTATGGTGAACGGCTGTACAGTGAAGGTGTCGAAACAGATCCTTACCTAAGGGCCTTTTTTGCTGATCTTTCAGATCGACCCATTTGTTACGAATGCCCGTTTAAAAAGCGTTATCGCGTTACTGATTTGACTTGCTGGGATTTCTTCGATGTTTATCGACTCTCGAAAGAGTTCGACGACAATCGGGGCGTCACTCGAGTTCTCATCCAAAGCGATGAGGGACAAGAATTGCTTGATCGAGCCTCAAGCTATGCCCGTATGAAGGAGATTGATGTTGAGGCTGCAGTAGAAGGTGTTCGTGAACTTACTAAGTCCGTGAAGCTGAATCCGCGTCGCGATGAATTCATGGCTGATGTGGCGAATCTGGATGGTGAGGAGCTTATGAATAAGTGGTTCCCCGATTCCGGAAAAGTAAAAGCCGAGCGCTTTGCTAGGCATACATGCGAAAAGCTTGGAATTTATGACCCGATGAAGCGTCTGGTTAAAAAAATCATCAAGAAGTAGCCTATTGTTCGAAAGGGAATTGATGATTCCTAAAGTTCTGCACTACATCTGGTTCGGTGGAAGTGAGCTTCCTGAACTTGAAAGAAAATGCATTGAGTCTTGGTCGAAGATCATGCCTGATTGGGAAATTCGTAGATGGGACGAAAGCAATTTCGATATAAATCAATGTGAATTTTGTCGTGAGGCATATGCCTCAAAAAAATGGGCGTTTGTCAGCGATTATGCGCGCTACAGAATACTGTATTCAGAGGGTGGAATCCTTCTCGATACAGATGTCGAAGTCCTGAAGCCTCTGGACGAGCTTTTAGATAATGAGGCTTTTGCGGGATTCATGAAGAATAATTTCTTCTTGAATCCCGGCCTCATCATGGGTTCTGAGGCCGGAAGCCATGTCATGAGCGATGTCGCAAAATTATATGAATCTATGAGATTTGAGATGCGAAAAGGCCGCAACTCTATGGATACCTCTCCGAGGGTGCTAACTGATTACCTGGAAGTGAGTTGTGCTCTTAAGAGAGATGGTTCATTTCAGCAGTTAAATGGTTTCACTGCATACCCTGCTACTTATTTTGATCCCCTAGACAGTCATAGTGGCAAGTTTGAAATTACTGATGATACATATTCTATTCACCATTATTCAGGCACCTGGTTGTCACCCGCTAAGAAGTTCCGTGTTGAAATGCGGAAAAAGCTTGCGCCAGTAATTGGACCCAAGCTGTCTTGGTTCATCTCCTCTGTTCTATCAGTACTTAGATTTGGAAGGAAGGCTTTTTAATGGTTTCGTCTGCCTTAGACCACAATAAGCCTAGGGTTTTAGTATCTGGCCTTTCAAATGGGCTGGGTGGAACCGAAATCGTTGTTGGTAGGTATATAAAGGCCCTCAGCTCATATGCTACGTTTGAATTTCTTGCTTCGTTTGAGGGACTTGGTGTTGCCGCAATTGAGGCCAAGCTTAACGGATTACCTTATGTCTGTTCATTTGGCGTTCCAGATGCGGCTGATATTTCTGATAAATTTTTAAAATGCTCCTTTAATGTTGCCGAATGGATTGAAGCAATTATTTCTATGGGTCGTCCAAATAAGCTTGCGGGGGGCGTCTGTTTATGACGTCAACAAGCAAGCAAGTAAATTGCTGTCAATCTTCCTTGGTCGACAATCCTCTCGTGAGCGTGATTGTGCCGATGTATAACGCTGAAAAAACGATTCAAAAGACATTAAATAGTCTTCAGCGTCAGAGTGTGAGCAACATTGAAATAATTATTGTTGATGATGGGTCGACAGATCGTGGCGCTGAGCTAGTTATGGCTATTGCAGAGGGCGACAACCGGATTAAGCTGATTAGTCAAAACAATAGTGGTGTATGCGTGGCGCGTAATAGGGGTATCGATGAGGCCTCCGGTGATTGGGTGGCATTTGTTGATGCTGACGATATGCTGCCTATAAATGCAGTTAGGCTGTTGCTTGAATCCTCAGATGGCTGTAGCTTGGTTATCGGGGCTCTACTGAATGAGCATGGCGATTATTCGGGCAAGGCTATAAGCATCGACTGGAAAACAGCATGCTCTCTTAGCCTTGCATTTTGGGATAATGTTAATAAAGTTCCGTTTTCGAGCTTTACTAAAGGTGTTGTATTCCGAAGCGTTTGTGGAAAGATATTTAAGAAATCATTATTCCGGAATGGTTTTCTTAAATTTAAAGATGGCATTCGTTTCGGTGAAGACGCGTTGTTTATGGTAGATGCTTATCGTCTGGCTGAAAGTGTAAAAGTAGTGGACTCGGCGGTCTATTGCTATGTCAACAATAGTGATTCAGTAACGAGAAATACTGATATCTCGGCTATCGAGAGTGTTGATAATTTACTGGTAAAACTATATGAGCTATGTCACGTGAATCCGGATTTAAGCGAACTATATAAGCAATCTGCAGTCAGGGAAGTCTTATCTTTGATTCGTAATTGTGCACGTTTGGAATCGAATCAGCTTTTTAAGCCTGTCTCTAATATGGTCTGCCAGTCGTATTTCAGCTATTTAATGGAAGGCTTTGCTTCTCACCGCTATTCACGTCGATTTATCTCTGAAGTGAAAAATCGCATTACGATCCGTCTTCTTCTTGCGAGGCGTGTTATGGCTGCAATTGGCTTTACTAAGTTTGTTTATGGGGTACGTTAATTGAATTTGACTAATGTGGAAAGATCATGGACTGAGATTATACGAGCAAATGCCGGGGCTGTAATGTTCAGCTTTGCTTTGGCTTTATTTTCAGTTTCCTATTATATTGGATCAGTAAATGCTACCAATGTGTTTGGGATTTCTCTTGCGGTGCTTTCGCTGGTCCTTGAGTTGTTTGCCTTAGCGTTTCTACTGCTGAAGCTTTTACTACAAAAGACTTCTCATGTGAAAGTGCTAGTTGGCTTGCTGCTGATTTTAATTTGCGTCGGGTCGCTGAAATCAAATAAAGCCCCTCAGATTATTTGGTTGGCGCTGTTTTGCCTTTGCGCTGAAGACGTCCCTGAATACTACATCTCAAGGTCTATTCTTGTATCGTCCGTCTTTATGCTATTGATGGTTGTTGGTCTCAATAGTGTCGGTGCCATTCCTTCTGTATTAATGTCGCGCGGTAGCAATTTTGTACGAAATTCGATGGGCTTTGCCCATCCTAATAATTTTGGACAGCTTTTGTTTATTGCTTATTCTGCTTCTATTTTTGAGCTGAAAGGCAGAAGCGGTCTTGCGGGCATCTTCTGTTTCGCAATTGCTTTTTTCGTAGCTGATTCAAAAACTTCTGCAGCAGGCATTTTCGTAATGGCCTTGTATTCGGTTATTTCATTCAGAAGCCCCCGTTCAAAACCATATGGGTCCCTATTTACTTTTTTACCGCTTTTTCTGGCGATTATTAGTATAGCCCTGCCCTTTATGTGGTCCCATGGTGCCAATAAATGTCTTGTTCAGCTTGATAATTTAATGACCAACCGGATTTTTTATTCCGCCTATTATTTTGAAAACTACCCTCTGACTGTTTTTGGTAATGACTTAACGGCCATAGTTTCGCTGCCGTCTGCAACGGGTGGTTATTTAATACAAACAAGAGTCATGCTTGACAATGCATATTGTCGACTACTTATTCAATACGGTTTGATCCCATTTACCGCGTTTGTTGCTTTCTATTGCGTAGCGATAAATAAAGCGCGTATTTCGGCCCACGTGACATTCATGGGCTTGGTCTTGTATTCCCTAATGGGGTTTGTTGAATGCGGAATGTTATATCCAGCATGTAATTTCTTTATGCTTATGGCGCTGCCCGCCTTTTCAGATAAGGGGCCCTGTCAATCCAGGGTGCCATCAAAGGATGTTGTGGAGATGGCTAAATAATGGCAAAAATTAATACTACCAAGTCAGACATTATATGGAACTATGTAAGCACTGTTCTTTCAATGGGGAGCAGCTTCCTTCTTCTTCCGTTTCTGCTTGCTTACTTATCTAACGCCGAACTTGGTCTCTGGTACACTTTTGTTGCCATTGGGAATTTAACGCTGTTATTTGAATTTGGCTTTACACCAACTTTTGCGAGAAATATTGTCTATTGTCTTAGCGGTGCGCGTAGCATTAGCAAGAGCGGCTACGATTCATCTCAAGTTGGTGATTCTGTAGACTATGAGCTGCTTGGCAAATTGATTAAAACATCCCGGATTGTTTACGCGTTAATTTCTTGCGTTGTCCTGATGCTTACCGCTACAGTTGGAACTGCCTACATTTCTTCAATTTCAAGTGCTATTGATCCCTTTTCTTGTTGGACCGCATGGTTAATTTTTTGTTTTGATGTGTTTTTTAATCTATTCTTTTTTCATTATACGACCTGCCTGAGAGGGTTCGGGGATATTTCCGCTGAAAGCAGGGCAAAGTCTTATGGTCGCATTGGGCAGCTTGTGGTTTCTGCGTTTTTGCTGTTTATGGGTTTTGGCATCATTGGCGCTGCCATCGGTTATCTGTTTAATGACATTGTGCTGAGATTTTTTTGCGGTCGCTTTCTGGAGGTTCACTCAGAGGCGATAAAAAAAGCAAACGATGCTTGTACGGGTGTTTCTATTTCTGAAATAAAAGAAACGTTTATTTCAGTGGCTTATTTGGCGTGGAGGGACGGCGTTGTTCAACTTTGCTGCTATGCTTCCACTCAGTTGAGTTCGCTGCTCTGCTCCTATTTTCTTGGTGTGGAGGTTAACTCTCAGTATTCATTAATTATTCAAGTTGGCGGTGCAATTTACGGGTTTGCCAGCGCCTACGTTCGATCTTTTATTCCAATGTTTCAATCTGCTTATGCTGGTGGCGAAGTTCAGACTGCACGAAAAATTATTGAAAAAAGTCTGTCTCTATATTGGATTTTAATTGTTGTATGCACGATCGGTGTCTGGTTTGTCGGCTTCCCAGTCTTGTTCCTAGTTAAGAAAGGTTTTTCCCCCGACGGGCTTCTTTATTTCGCCTTGGTTGTTTATCTTGCGGTTTGGAACCATCATTCATTGTGTTGTAATTACATTATCAGTACGAATGAAATCCCCTATCTCCCGGCTTATATAGTTTCGGCTATTGCAGGTTTTGTATTGTCGTATGTCTTAATTTCCTTTACTGGCATGGGCGTCTGGGCGCTTGTGGTTGGTAATGGGGCCGCTCAGCTTGCATATAATAATTGGAAATGGCCTATATACCTTGCGCGTAAATTCTCTTCCCATTATTTTGCGTTGATTAGAGCTGGTCTCATGCAGTGGTCCTGCGCATTGAAGAAATAAGTGTTAATCACTGCTTTAATGTGACTTATGATTTCGATCGCGCCGATAGTGCCGAGAAAGTGGTGTAGAGTCCGATCCGAAGTAAGTTGCATGGCGTTGGGGAGCAGAGCCTGCTCGGCAGATCACCATTTAGATGCAAGGCCTATAACCCGATCGCAAACCTCCAACGCAGCAGATCGATGCGTGACGATGATGACGGTATGACCGAGATTTCGCATGCGGTCCAGCATTTCTCGCTCGGTCTTGGGGTCGAGGGCCGATGTGCATACATCGAGCAGAAGCACGGGGGAGTCGGAGCAGACCGCACGCGCAACGGCAAGGCGCTGGTCCAGGTCCCCATACCAGTTGTCGCTGGTGTCGTCCCAGGTTAGGTCCATCTGGCACCATTTGCCGTCGATCTTTACGGCGTTCCAGGTGTGGCCGTTGCCGGTGATGCGGCCGTTGGCGATGCCCGCGGCGTCAAGGAGCTTGGAGTAGATGCGCTGGTAGCTCTCGCAGGTGCCCTGGTGGCGCGTGAGGCCGCTTTCGGCCGAGCACCAGTTGAGGCTGTGGTCGTACCCCAGCTGGTCGAGCGTCCAGTCGTGGAGCCACAGCGCCATGTCGTATTCCGAGCCGCTTGTTTCTTGCCTGCACTGGACCACGGCGTTGTTGAC
The DNA here is from genome assembly GCA_902469665.1 of uncultured Collinsella sp. GTDB lineage: Bacteria > Actinomycetota > Coriobacteriia > Coriobacteriales > Coriobacteriaceae > Collinsella. The sequence goes on from CABRDE010000001.1 coordinate 84,982, forward strand.
GATCTGCGTGACGCTTGGGCGGGCGGCGTCGTTTACGGTCACCTCCGCCGTGGTGCGCAGGTAGTAGATCCCCTTGTCGTTTTGGGGGTCGTATCTGTCGTTGTCCATAAAGTAGAAGTGGATGCGGTACGTGCCCGATGCCGTGAAGTCGAAGGTAAAGTCGTGGCCCGCGGTGCCCAGGCTGTAGTAGCTGGCCCATGCCGGGCGCGACGGGTCGCAGACGCTTTCCTGGCTGCCGCCGTCCCAATAGGTGGGCACGTCCATGCGCGCCTTGGCTTGGGACGAGCCGTTGGTCTGGGTTACGTGGAAGGTCGTCGCGGTGCCCGCGGGGGCGTCGTTCCACGAGACGGTGAAGGTGACGCCGTTTTGGGTTGCCGTGGCGGAGTGGGCGTAGGTGTTTTGTGCCGTGGCGGAGATTGCGGCGGGCGTGGGGTTGGTCTGGGCGCGGAGGGATGGGGTAGGGGTGGTGGTTGCGGCGGTGGTGCCGTCGGCGCTTTCCGTGTTGGCTGCGCTGGTGCCGGTGGATGTTGCGGTGCTGTCCTCTGCGGTATCTGCTGTCGCATTTGTGTTGGCGCCGTCTTCGGCCTTGCCTGCGTCGCTGTTCGTGGCGTCGGCTTGCGCCTGTTGCTCGGCTGTTGCCCGAGGCTGCATGGCTTCTGCGGTGGCTGCCATAGGCATCGTCGCGCAGACCGTGGACGTACACGCGATCGCGCAGAGCAGGTAGTAAAGGGGTCGTTTCATAGCGGAGCCTCTCGGTGAGCAGCCAATAGGGTCCGAAGGCAGCTCCAGGCCAGCACTCCGCACATATTTTGTTGGGGTTTATTTTACGGGAACACCAGTCAACATCAGCGAACTTTCTGGGGAATGTTGGGATGGGGAGGGGCGGTGGCCCCACTTTAGTCCCCGGTGGCGCTCGGGCTCGTGCTTCGTTGACTATGCCTGATGCGGCAACTCCAGCATGAGGTCGCCTTGCGCCTCTTCGAGACTCGCCACCGAGACCTTCCAGGAAAAGTCCGCTAGGCTGCCGCCTAGTTTATTGCGGCTTACGACCGGGCAATAAGCGGGCGTCTCAACATGTTGGTCAAGCAAAATCTTTTGTTAATTTCGAACAGGTATTCGATGTGGATGACTTTGTACCGGGCGAAAGCGATTGAGTCTAATTATGTTTTCATGCAGGTCAAGGGTGCTGTCTACAAGGGGATGAGCTGACTCGTAATTTCGCGTGAATAAGTTCCGCATTATTTTAGCTGCGTTTACCTGTTAAAACACAACATCTTGTGCTCATCATCAAAAAAGAATACAGGATATGGAACTGGCGAAGGGCTACAATTGAAACAACGAGAAGCGTCGTTTCCCCATTACAACCTAATTGTTCGGAAGGAGTCGGAAGGAATAGCTGTCAAAATCGAGGCCATATTGATGGTCCATTAAATTTCTTTAGGGGCGTGTGCGCTTATTGGTCAACAGCAGTATGCGCTCCTGTTTGCTCAACTCATTTACAAATTGCTTTTCTTCAGCAACCTTTCACTTGCGTGGCAGGGCTGGATAGTGCGCAAAAAATGCGGAGGATGGCTTCTGGATTATTGGAGGAGTGAGATTATTGGTCAATAACTTTCTTAATGAGTTGCTTGGGAAGATTTCTGCTTATGATCTGTTCAATGTGCTCATACCCGGCGCACTCGTAACATATTTCGCCAGTCAGACACCGTTGGGCAGTTTTATCGATTGTTCTAACTGGATGGCGTTATCTGTGATGAGTTATGTTCTCGGGCTTATTGCTTCACGGATTGGCTCTCTCTGCATTGAACCGTTGGTTCAAAACCTGAAGCCTACCAGAAAACGGGACTATTCTGCCTTTGCGTATGCTCAGAAAAACGATCCTAAGGTCGAACAGCTCCTAATGATTTCAAACATGTATCGCAGCATGGCTGGGGCGGGTGTTTTGCTCGTCATTGTTCTGCTCGCATCGTTGCTGCCGGAATCTTTTCGATTTGAAGCGGCTTTTGTGACCCTATTCGCTTTTACTGTTCTGTTTGTTATCGCTTGGGTCAAGCAGGAATGGTATGTAGAAAAACGAATCAACTTCAATCTTGAGGAGTGTGATAACCATGAGCGAGATTAAGTCTCTGTCCGTTGATAACGGCGACATGTTTTATATCAATCACAATACTGATAACTTCAGCATGATTGACTGTAATATTACCGATGAGCGTAAGTCGGAAATCCTTGATGAGGTCAAAAACCTTGCAGGGAAAAAGGGCGTCGTTCGTTTTATCAGTACGCATCCGGACCAAGATCATATCCAGGGTATTGAGTATCTTGATGAGCTCGGGCTTATCAAGAATTTCTATTGCGTTGACAATAATGTCTCTAAGTCCACGGAGACCGAGAGCTTTAAAAAGTATAAGGAGTTAAAGGGGTCGTCGTGCGCTTACAAAATATACAAGGGGTGTAAGCGTAAATGGATGAACGTTTCTGATGGTGAGCGAGGCTCTGCTGGGATTAGCGTCCTCTGGCCCGATGAGAATAATGAGACCTTCCAGGATGCTTTGCGGGATGCAGAAAGCTCTGATAAACCCAATAATATTAGTCCTGCGATTCTCTACTCGCTTGAGGAAGGGGTCCGTGCACTTTGGCTTGGTGACATGGAGAATGACTACATGGTGGCGATCGAAGACAACATTGAGCTTTCGCCTGTGGATGTTCTTTTTGCGCCGCATCATGGTCGGAAGTCCGGTCGCGTTCCTAAGACATGGCTGGATAAGCTGGATCCTCGGTTGATCGTTGTGGGAAAAGCTCCGTCAGACGAGCTTGAGTATTACTCGAATTACAACACTCTGACACAGAACAGCGCTGGCGATATTTTGTTCTGTTGCGAGGCCGGTAAGACTCACGTTTACGTTGGATCTCCTTCTTACAGCGTCAATTTCTTAGACCGAGACCCTAATGCTTCGGTTGTGAAGGGTTCGCTGTATTATTTGGGCTCTTTTGATTGCGGTGATCGCTAGTCGTCCGCCGTTCGGCTTATCCGATTTTGTTGCGTTCGGGCCTGTCTGTGCTTTTGTATGGCAGGCCCCTTGCTCATTGCTATGTTGCTTCCGGTAATTGTGTCGAGGCATTGGCGCGATGAATCCAGTTGATTGCTTGCTCAGTCACTCTGGCATGTAAGGGGTGCGGACTGTGAATATGGAGTGACTCTCCCAACTAAACACATTAATATGGAGACTCGAGCCAATCATCGAGAACGGAGATCTGATGACCGACGCTAATAGAAAGCCATGGCTTACGGCGTCCGAGCAGATTGATCATCTCAAATCGAGGGGTGTCCATTTCTCGCTGATGAGCGAAGACGATGCGAGAGCTTACTTGGAGAAGAACAGCAACTATTTTCGCCTGCGTGCCTATCGGCTTGGGTTTCCTAAAGTTGAAGAAGGAGCCCGCAAGGGAGAGTATGCAAATCTAGACTTTAAGATGCTGGTCGATTTGTCGATTGTCGACATGCTCCTTCGTTATGAAATGCTGCCGCTTACGCTTGATGTGGAGCATTTCGCAAAGGTAAAACTATTAAAGCGCATCGAGACAGAGGGGGAGGACGGCTATGCAGTCGTCTCGGACTTCATTTCCTCCTACGATGGCACGAAGCCAGATGGAACGCCATGCAATTCGCTCAAAGACGAGATTCTCAGATGCAAGAACAGTCCCTACACTGGTGGGTTGATTGCCAGGTATGCTGATTTCGACTTCCCCGCGTGGGCGTTTGTCGAAGTAATTTCTTTTGGCTCGTTTCTCTATTTTTACAAGTTTTGCGCCAATAGGTTTGACGACCGCGAGATGTTTAAGGAGTTCTATATTCTTCAAGCAGTCAAGTCATTAAGAAATGCATGCGCTCATAATAGATGCATTTTGAATAACCTGCGTGCTGATAGACCGCAATTTAAGCCAAGCTACGTTGTAACGCGGGAGTTGTCGACCATAGCCGGCATCGGTCTCGACCAGCGTAAGTCAAAGATGAGCAATGATTGTATACAGCAGATTGTCACTACGTTGTATGCGCACAGGGAGCTTGCTTCACAAGGCGTTTCCGAACATCGAGCAAAGAGCCTGACAGTGTTTGTTCAAAGAATGAATAGGCATGTCGATTACTACCGGGGCAATCTTCAGGTGTCTACTGGATTTGACTTTCTCACGAAGGTGATTAGTGCGTGGTTTCCAGTGGACGCTGATTAACGATGAATCTGTGACGAGCTTTGTCGCAACGCCTTAGATGCCAAAAAAGAGCTATGCTTTCTTCACAACAAAAAACAGAAGCCTTTCTTTGGCCGAAGTTTTGCAAGGGGGTTCCTTCCCTAGGGAGGGCATCCCCTATTTTTTATGATGCTGTGATTGGTGGTTCCACCTATGGCCGGCCTGTCGACAAGCAATTGTCTCTGACTAAAACATGGTCAATTACGGTGGAAGCCTTCGGGGCGACATCTGAAGAGCGTTGATGCGTCGGCCCTCTTTTTTGTTTGTATGTAAGATTCGGCCTGTCAAAACTTACATCTCAATTGAGAAAAGATGAAATTGCGTGTGATTTTCTGCTCGCACGTAATTTTACTGATGCGTTGTTGCTCAGCCTTAATTCGCGACGGTTTCTCCGGTAAAGGAGGAACTGGGATTTGCTTTTCCTAAAGTTCCAACTGTGAAGAGGCCTTGCGACGGTACGTCCGGCTTGGTACGTTGGAACCGCCGAAAGGCGGTTTTTGCGTTTAAGGGACTGTTTTTGGTAAAGACTTCGTTGCGCTTTTCTGCTTAGAGCGCTCGGTTTTTATCGTAGCTTTCGAAAATATGCGGCAAATTCTGGAACCCCCGAGCACACCACCTTTATCGCACAAAGAAACCGCAGGTAAACGCGTTGTCGCCACTTGGCGTGGTCGACCTGTCCTGATTTTGCTGCATACTTCTGGTTTTAGCCATCTTTGTGGTCGATCGACCGTCAAAACAATTCGTTTAGCAAGACTTTCGAGGATAATCATTTCTAGATTTCGGAATAATTTATAACTAATTCGCAAAAATATATCGATATCTAGTATGATTATCAGCAACTTCCACGCTAGGAGACTGCTGATGGTTCGTATTGTTCAGATCGCGTTGCATGATTTTAAGAATATTGCCTTTGGCGAGATTGCTTTTGCGAAATCGAAGCCCGGCTCTGCCTTTGTGCCCGGGGCGGACGTTATAGGCATTTATGGCCAAAATGGCTCCGGCAAGACTTCTGTAATTGAGGCGATTGACCTGGTCAAAACCCTGATGACGGGTGCCGCATATGACAGGCAGAAAGTTCTCGACTACTTTTATCCTGGCAAAGACTCTTTTTCAATTGACATTGAGTTTAACATTGATACCGCGGATGAATTATTTCTTACGTTCTATACCGTCACTTTTTCGCGTAGAGCAGACTCTGCTTGGATTTCGCACGAAAAAATGGCTGTAAAACAATTTAATGTCGATAAAGACAAATGGGGGTCTAAGAGGACTCTCGTGGAGCTTGTTCAAGAGGCCCCCGAGTCTGCCGCGGCGGTTCTGCCCAGAAATCGCTGGTCCCATCTTTTGAACGCGGATCAACAGCTTAAGATGTCGATGTTGGTTTCGCTAGGTGTTCTTCAGCGGGGCAACATGTCCCCCATGCTTTCCATACAAACTGTTAAATATCTGATCTCGCTTTTTGCCTGCGATTTCAATCTTTATCTGCAGGAGGAACCTCCGGAGCAATTGCAGATTAATGAGGCTGTGTACGAGATGCAATCGGCTTCTTTCAAGAGTGCCCATCAAGAGATTCTCACTCCGCTGTATTGCCTGCTTGCCGAGCTTGGGCTTTATTTCCGTTACCGAGTCAATGTGTTTACGACGCTGGCAAATGCAACTTGCACCTTAAACGTACTTTCGATGGATATTATCGATGACCGCGTGTTTGGCCAGAAGGGTCACCTTTCTGTCAATCTTTTTAAGCCCGCTGTTATTAAGGACGATGATTTCCCAGCCGTTTCGTCTGCGATTAAGCGTGTGAGCGGATTAATTGGCACGCTTGTACCGGGCCTTTCCATCGAGGTTAAAGTCATAGGATCTCAGCTTTTGGATAAGGGCGATTCACCCGCCAAGCAAGTCGAGTTTCTTTCTTGCCGCAATGGGGTCGAGATTCCACTGCGCTGTGAATCTGAGGGCGTAAGAAAACTCATCTCTTTCTCGCTCTGCCTTATGGAAGTCCATTCGTACTCCGACGCATTCCTTGCAATTGACGAGCTCGACTCGGGCGTATTCGAATTCCTCTTGGGGCAGCTTCTTTCCGTGCTTGAGTCGTTTGGCAAGGGGCAGCTCTTGTTTACTGCCCACAACCTACGTGTTCTTGAATTGCTGCCGGCATCAGAGATTCTTCTGACCACTGCAGATCCTGATAACAGGTTTGTTCGCTTTAAAGGCGTTAAGCCCACCAATAACATGCGTGACCAGTATTTGCGCGCGATTAGCCTTGGCGATAGCGGACAGCGTTTGTACGATTCTACGGATAGGTACTCAATCGATGCCGCGCTCTGCTTGGATGGTGACGAGTAGTGGGTGCCACCGAGTTCGTTCTTTTTATCGTCGAAGGCGAAACTGATGAGCTGGCATTGGGTCGTGCTCTTACAAGTTTGTTTGCAAGCGGGGAACATCCTGGTCCTCGTTTTGGGATTGTGCGCGGCGACATCACATCGGTACATGCTCTCGGTGCAGGAAATCCCGCTTCGACTATTAAGAGGCGGTTGGTTGATACCGTGAAGGAATTTCTCGCTAAGGACAAGTTGCGTGCCACCGATTTAGACGCCATTGTGCTGTTGTCCGATACCGATGGTGCATTTATCGATGATTCGCTGGTTGTCTATGATGAAGATGGGCCTCATTGTTCCTATTTTGAAGATAGGATCGAAACGTCGAACGTCGCCTCGCTGCGTCAGAGAAATCAATGTAAATCTTCGTGTCTTAAGACGTTATCCAGGACGCATGAGCTGACCTGTAATAAAAGGAAGATTCCTTTTAAAGCTGCATATATGTCACGCAACCTTGAGCATGCTTTGTCCGATTTTTCAGGTAGGGCAACACAGCAGAAAAAGTATGATCTGGCGCGCAAGTTTTCTAAAAAATACGGTACGGACGTTATTGGTTTCTTGGAGCTCCTTACGTTCCTTGCTCCCGTTGGCTCATATCAGGATAGTTGGGTTTATATCGCCCGGGACAATAACTCTCTTTTGAGGGGCTCCAACATGAAACAGACGCTCGAGGCTTTGCCCTCTAGTCCAATCAAAGCCGCCTCCTCCCTCTAAAAAAGTTCTTAAAACAGCCTTAAAGGCGTTTCAACTCGCGTTGACAGCGTACAATACGCATGTTTGACTATGACAAAAGTGGATTTTAGGGGAGGGGTGCGCCATGGAGGTGCTGGTTGTTGGCAACACCGCATATGTTGACGATGACTTTTGTGCCAAGGCGTTCCCCGGGGACCATGTGCAGGTCGTAGCTGCACAGGACGCGCGCCGCGACGAGTCGTCGCCCCATTCCTCGTGGAAAGAGCTTCTGCAACACCTGGATCAGGCCTACGAGTTCGACCGCATGGTCTACCTATCCAATTACCTTACCCCGCATACCGATACCGTGGGCGATATCGAGCTGTTGCGCTCGGTCTTTCGTGCGTGCGCGGGTCGCCGGGTCCAACTGCTGTATGTAGCGGGGCCCGCGGGTGCCGAGGGTGCCGCCGATGCCGCGGGGCGAACGGGCAAGGGAATTATCGCGCACGCAGCCAACGACCTGTGCCGCTACTACGCTGCTCGCGGGGGAGTTCAGACCAAGATCCTGCGCGTGCCGTTCCTGTATACCGCGTCTGCCGCACTGGAGGACCCGTTTTTGGTGCCGCTGTTCGACGCGTGCTCAACCGGATCGGTTGCTCTGCAGGGTGCGCAGGATGCAGCGTTTCCCCTGCTGTGTGCCGAGGAGCTCGCGGTGCTGGTACGCCGTATCTTCGACAGCTGGGATGCCTCCTTTGAGACGCTCGACGTTGCCGATACCTTCCATCACACGTCAGGTGAGGTTGGCGACGCCCTCAAGGCACTGTTCCCCGGCCTTGCCGTTGCCTATGGCGATTCTGCCGGCTACGCCCTGCCCGTCAGCGACGTCGTTCGCGTGCGTTATGGTTGGTTTCAGCGGTACGACCTGCTGCGCGATCTTTCGACCATTCAAGCGCGTTGGGATGCAGGCCGCGCAAAGAAGGTCAACCCCTTGCGTGCCGCCATCGACCGCATCCAGATGCGCTCGCTGCCCATCAAATGCCTGGAGACGGGCGTTGCCTGGGTTCTGTTCGAGGTGCTGGAGCATCTGTTCTCACAATCGGCCCAGCTCAACGTGCTCGATTATCGTCTGCTCTACGTGGTGCTGATCGGCACGCTGTATGGCTTGGACTTTGGCCTGGTTGCGGCGCTGCTGGCGTCGGTAGGTTTGGCCGTGAGCTACTTTACTCAGTACGGCTATACCTTCCAGGGCCTGTTTTACGAGCCGTCCAACTGGCTGCCGTTTATTGCGTACTTTGTCGTGGGTGCCGTGTGCGGCTATGTGCAGCTGCGCAACAGCGAAGCCATTAGGGCGGAGCGCGATCAAAACGAGCTCGTGCGCAACCGCAATACGTTCCTTACGCAGCTCTACCACGACGCGATCGAGGACAAGCGCGCGTACAGGCGCCAGATCGTGGGTCGCCACGACAGCTTTGGCAAGATCTTTGCCGTGACGCAGGAGCTCGACGTGCTCAACCCACGCGATATCTATCGCAAGTGCTGCGAGCTTCTGGGCGAGATCCTCGAGAACGATTCGGTGGCGATCTACCATGTTTCGGGCGGGGCATTTGCACGCCTGGTGGCAGCAAGTCCCGCGATTGCCGAAGATGCCGCACGCTCGCTCACGCTTGAGCAGCTTGCACCTCTTTTGGGCGACGGGGGTCGTTCGAACCTGTGGGTGAACCGCGAGCTGACGCCGGGGCTTCCCATGTTTGGATACGCGATCGAGCGCGACGGGGCACCCGCCGTGTTGATCTTTGTGCGTAGTGCGGCCGAAAACCAAATGACCCTCTATTATCAAAACCTGTTCCGCATCTTGTGCGGGCTGGTCGAAAGCGCGCTAGGGCGTGCCTTTGACTACGAGGCGGTGGCGCAGGATAAACGCTGCGTTGACGGCACTTGCGTGCTCAAGCAGGCTGCCTTTGGCCAAGAGCTCGCGGCGGAGCAGGCGCTGGCAGATAGCAAGATGGGGAGTTTTTTGCTCCTGCGCGTGGTACCGGGCATGGAGCCTGTCGGCGAGCTGGTGGGCGCAATTGGGTCGGCAATCCGCGAGAGCGACGCGGCGGGCTTGGTCGACGGCGACGTGCTCTACCTGCTTATGCGCCAGGCAAAGGCGTGCGATCTGCCCATTATCCGCGAGCGCCTGAGCGCAAAGCATATTGCGGTGGAGCCCGTCGACGGCGAGGACATCGTGGCGCTGTTGCAGCACATCTCTTACACCGGTGACGGTGAGGGGGGTGCCGCTTGATCTCGCTTGTCGTTGCTGCCGTCTTGCTGCTGATTCATGCGTTGGTTTGCCTGATGCTGTGGACGCTCATGAAGCTGGGCCTGCTGCCGGTGCGCGGACACATGCTGGCTGTGATAGTGCTGGTGCCGCTGTGGGGTCCGTTGCTGGTGGTTCTGCTGTCGGTCCGCAGCGCGGTGTTTGGCGAGGGGCTGAAAGAGTCTGCGCTGGAGTCGCTGCGCTTTAACGACGACCTGCATCGCAGCATTCTGGTGCACGACCGTGACGCCGATGCGGGCGTGGTCCCGCTCGAGGAGGCGCTCATCGTCAACGACCCGGCATACCGGCGCCGCCTAATGCTCTCCATGCTCACCGAGGAGCCTGACGCGTACCTGGCGCAGCTGCAGGCGGCTAAGCTTAACGACGACGTTGAGGTGGCGCATTATGCCGCGACGGCGGTGGCGCAGATCTCCAAGGAGTCCGACCTTAAACTGCAACAGCTGGAGCGTGCCTTTAAGACGGACCCGAGCGCGCAAAACCTCAACGAATACTGCGATTTTCTTGGTGAATACTTGGGCTCGGGCTTGGCCGAGGGGCGCGTGGCTCAGATTCAGCGCCAACAGTACGCGCGCCTGCTTGCGCGTCGCTGCGAGCGCGAGGACGCCCTTGAGCTGCGCATTCGATACGCGACGACGCTGGCCGATGTCGGACAGATCGACGAGGCGCAGGCCGTGACCGATCAGTTGGTTCTCGACGTGCCCGAGGAGCAGGAGGTTTGGATGCTTTGCCTGCGCCTTGCCGTGATGCGCCGCGATGGTGACGAGGTTCACCGTGTGATCGATGCGATTGACAAGCAGCATGTGTATTTGAGCGCCGACAACCGCGAAAAGTTGGCGTTTTGGCGCGACGGGGAGGAGGCCGGATGAGTGTGGCGCAACATATCCGCGACCGTGCAGGCCGCTTTCGTTGGATGGGACTCCTCGTGGTGTGGGCGGTCTTTATTGCCATGGCCGCCGTGCTGCTGGTGGAGCGTGCCGGCGTGCAGTACAGTGCGGGCCAGCATAAGCTGGGGATGCTTGCCGCCAACGATGCGGTGCCGGCCTCCTCGGCAATCTTTGGCCAAAAGCCCACGTGCCTGGTCATTACCGATTCCGATCAAGCTGGCGTCGAGGACGTAAAGGAACAGTTCGACCAGATCCTGCTCGACATGAGGATCGCCCATAGCGATGTTGATATTGCCACCGACGGTGCGGACGCGATCCCATCGCTCACGTCGTTTGATCGCGTGATTGTGCTTATGCCCTCGCTTGACGGACTGGGTACGCATCTGACCGATCTGATGAGTTGGGTGAGTGCGGGCGGCTCACTCATGCTGGGCATGACGCCAGATAACTCGAACTGCCTGCAGGCTATTGCTTCCAAGCTTGGGATCGAATCGGCCGGATATGACTATGCGACAGCCGAAAGTATCGTTCCAAGTGAGGACTTTATGCTGGGCGGGGGAGAGCGCTACGAGTTCTCGGATCCCTTCGATTCTTCACTTTCGGTTTCATTGCGCGAAACGGCGCACGTCTGGGCAAAGACCGGCGATGCGGGCACGCCGCTCATTTGGTCTAACGATTGCGGAAGTGGTCACACCGTGGTGTGCAACATTGGCATCTACGACAAGGTCATGCGTGGGTTCTATGCTTCGGCCTTAAGCTTGCTGGGTGAAGCCACGGCCTATCCGGTCATCAACAGCGCCGTGTTCTATTTGGACGACTTTCCCAGCCCTGTGCCCTCGGGCGACGGCACCTACATCAAGCGCGACTACGGGCTTTCCGTCGCCGATTTTTATGTCAAGGTCTGGTGGCCCGATCTGCAAAAGCTCGCGCAAAAATACGGCATTCGCTATACCGGCGTGATGATCGAAAACTACGAGGACGCGGTCAACCAGACCGAGCCCGCGCGCCAGGCCGATACCACGCAGTTCCGCTACTTTGGCGGCATGCTGCTGCAGATGGGCGGAGAGCTGGGCTTTCACGGCTACAACCATCAGCCGCTTGCGCTCTGGGACACCGACTATGGTACGTTGTACGTCTACAAGACGTGGAAAAACAAGGAAACGCTCGTCGCTTCGCTCAACGAGCTTATAGCCTTCCAGGACGAGGTGCTGCCCAACGCGCACGGCTCGGTCTACGTGCCACCGTCGAATATCCTTTCGGCCCGCGCGCGTAAGCTTATCGGCACCGACGTTCCGCGCATTAAGACTATTGCTAGTACGTACTTTGAGGACGGTACCGACCTGCCGTACGTGCAGGAGTTTGGCGTGGCGAGCGATGGTATTGTGGAGCAGCCGCGTATTGTCTCGGGCGGCATGGTCGACGATTCCTATATGCGCCTGGCTGCCGTGTCCGAGCTCAACATGCACTACGTGAGTACGCACTTTATGCACCCGGACGACCTGCTCGATCCCGATCGCGGCGCCAAGGAGGGCTGGGAAGTCTACAAGGGCGGCCTGACCGACTACCTGGACTGGCTTACCAAGTCTGCGCCCGACCTGCGCCGCCAGACCGGCTCGGAATGCTCGGGCGCCATTCAGCGCTTTTCGTCGGTTACGGTGAGCGTGGATACCAGTGCGGATGCCTGGACGCTCAGCCTTGGCAATTTCCACGACGAGGCGTGGCTCATGTTCCGCGCCAATAATGGCGAGCCGGGTGCGGTGACGGGTGGCGAACTGACGCACCTTACGGGCAATCTGTATCTGCTCAAGGCAAATGATAATACCCTGACGATCGAGCGCAAGGAGGGTGGCGATAAATGAGAATCTGCTTGGTACTCGAGGGTTGCTACCCCTATGTGCACGGCGGCGTATCTACCTGGATGCATGGTTATATCCAGGCCATGCCCGAGCACGAGTTTGTGCTGTGGGTGATCGGCGCGCATGCTGCCGACCGCGGCAAATTTGTCTACGAACTGCCCGGCAACGTGGTCGAGGTGCACGAGGTGTTCCTGGACGATGCCCTGCGGCTTTCGGGCGAGCAACATGAAGCCAGTTTTAACGACCGCGAGCGCGAGGCGCTACGCCGCCTGGTGTCGCTCTCCAATCCGGACTGGGACGTGCTGTTCGATATCTTTCAGCGCCGTCGCGTGCATCCGCTCTCATTTTTGCAGAGCCGCACGTTTATGGATATCTTTCGCGACGTGTGCCTGGCCGAGTATCCCTACACGCCCTTTGCCGATGCATTCCACACCATGCGCTCCATGTTGCTGCCCGTGCTCTACCTGTTGGGAAGCGAGGTGCCGGTGGCCGATGTGTACCATGCCATCTCGACCGGCTACGGTGGCCTGCTCGCCTGCCTGGGCTCAAGCGTTCACCATGCGCCGGTGCTGCTGACCGAGCACGGCATCTATACCCGCGAGCGCGAGGAAGAGATCATTCGCGCCGATTGGGTGGTGCCTTCGTTTAAGGACCGCTGGATTCGCTTTTTCTACCTGCTTTCGGAGGAGATCTACCGCCGCGCCTTCCGCGTGACGAGTTTGTTCCATAACGCCCGCAAGACGCAGATCGATATGGGTTGCGATGCAGACAAATGTCTGGTCATCCCCAACGGTATCCAGTTCGACCGCTTTAAGGACATTCCCTTAAAGCCCGATGACGGCTGGGTGGACATTGGCGCGGTGGTGCGCCTGGCGCCCATCAAGGACGTCAAGACCATGATCTATGCCTTCTTTGAGTTGCACGAGCGACTGCCCAAGGTGCGCCTGCACATCATGGGTGGCGTGGACGACGAGGAGTACGGCGCCGAGTGCCACGCGCTGGTCGATACCCTGGGCGTGCGCGACCTGATCTTTACCGGTCGCGTGAACGTGGTCGAGTACATGGAAAAGCTCGACTTTACCATTTTGACGAGCATCTCTGAGGGCCAGCCGCTCAGCGTGCTGGAGTCGCTTGCAGCGCGCCGTCCCTGCGTGACGACCGAGGTGGGCTGCTGTCGCGAGCTGCTCGAAGGCGCCCCGGGCGACGACTTTGGCGTGGCGGGTTTTGTGACGCCGCCCATGTATCGCAAGGGCTTGGCCGATGCCATGGAGCGCATGTGCGTGAGCCGCGCCCGTCGCATTGAGATGGGGGAGCGCGGGCAGCGTCGCGTTGCCACGTACTTTTTGCACGAGCAGATGCTCGCCAACTATCGCGCGCTGTACGACGAGACGGCGCGTGCGTTTGACCTGCCCAGAGAGGGGGAGTAGCCGATGGCCGGAATTGGTTTTGAGCTCAAGCGCCTGTTTAGGCGCAAGGGCCTGTTTGCCACGATGCGTGCTTACGGCTACGCCGGCATTGTGTGCACGGGTCCCATGCTGCTGGGTGTGCTGCTGCAGGTGGGTATTTTGGTGCTGTGCGGACTGTGGGGCGTGGGCCGTGCCAACCAGGATCTGCTGGTGTGCATGGTGACCTACACACTGCTGGCCTCGCTTTTGCTCACGAGTTTTTTCTCTATGCCGGTCACGCGCTTTTTGGCCGATATGCTTTTTGCCGAGCGCGAGGATGAGATCCTACCTTCGTTTTGGGGCTCCAACGCCATCATGCTCGTTGCGGGCACGGTGCTCTACGGTGTCTTTCTGCTGTTCTCGGGCGTCACACTGCTGCAGGGTCTGCTGTGCCTGTGGCTGTTCAACATTATGATTGTCAACTGGAACGGCATGAGCTACCTCACGGCCATCAAGGATTACCGTGGCATTCTGTGCAGCTTTGCGGCCGCCATTGGCGTGGCGTGCTTGTGCGCCCTGGCCGCGCTGGCACTGGGGCTGCCACCGGTCGAGGGCCTGTTGGCGTCAATTGCCCTGGGCTACGGCGTCATGCTCGTCTGGGACGTGGTGCTGCTGTACCGGTATTTTCCTCAGAGCGACCGCAGCCCCTGGCCCTTTTTGCAGTGGCTCGATCAGTTTATGCCGCTGGCGCTCACGGGTCTGTTAACCAATCTGGGACTCTTTGCGCACCTGGTGATTATTTGGGCTGGTCCCGTTGGCGTGCGGGTCAAGGGCTTGTTTTATGGTGCGCCCTACTACGATGTGCCGGCGCTCATCGCGTTTTTGACGATCCTGGTCACGACCGTCAACTTTGTGGTCTCGGTCGAGGTCAACTTCTATCCGCGCTACCGCGACTACTACAGCCTGTTCAATGACGGCGGCGTGGTAGGCGACATTGTGGTGGCCGAGGAGGAGATGCTCTCCACGCTTAACAGCGAGCTGCGCTTTTGTGCGCTCAAGCAGCTGTTTGTGACCGCGGTGGTCATTTCGCTCGAGACCACGGTGCTGTCGGCCCTACCGTTGGGCTTTAACAACCTTATGCACGGGTATTTTCGCACGCTGTGCGTGGGCTATGGCCTGTATGCCGTGGGTAATACGGTGATGCTCATATTGCTGTACTTTACCGACTATAAGGGGGCCGTGCTGGCTTCGGGGCTGTTTGCGGGTGTGGCCGGGCTGGCGACTGCCGTGTCGTTGCTTTTGCCGCAGCAATTTTACGGCTTTGGCTTTTTGTTGGGTGCGGCGGTGTTTTTTATCGTGGCGCTGCTGCGGCTCGATACCTATACCGCCAACTTGCCGTATCGTATCCTGAGCCAGCAGCCCATTGTGGCGACCGACAAAACGGGTCGCTTTACACAGCTGGGCCGCTTGCTCGATCGTGCCGAGCAGCGCTATGAGGAAGGTCGCCATAAGGGTGAGCCACATGGCGCGTTTGAGCGCGCAGTAGTTCGCGTTTATCGCAAACATTGGGGAGGTTCTGATGACCGATAGGATGATGTCTCGCCGTCGCCTGTTTGAGGCGGCTGCCGGTGCGCTGTTGCTTTCGGGCTGCTCGGTGCAGGACGAATCCTCGACTAAAAAGGTCAAAAAGCAGGACAAGATTAAAAAGGCCGAGGCCTCCGACCAGTCCAAGCACCTGCGCGACAAGGACGAGCTCTACGAGGTCTACGATGACTCGGGTATTGTGACCATGTACCTGACGGTCTCGCGCGGCAACAGCTCCGAGAATACCGACCACAGCTGGGCCGAGATCAACACGTACTCGGTGTATGACTATGCCGACATGGGCGTGACGCGCTATCAGGTTATGGGCCTGCTGCAGCCGGGCGACGAAGACGGCCCGGTGGCCGGCGAGGTTGGCTATGGCGAGGAAGCGCCCAATGCCACCGTGCAAGTGCGTGGTCAGACATCGAGCAATAACTCGCAAAAGAATTACAAGGTGGAGCTCAAAAAGGGCAAGGGTACCTGGCGCCAACAGCGCGCGATTGCGCTCAACAAGCACATGGGCGAGGGTATGCGTTTTCGCAACAAAATGGCCTACGACCTTATCCGTGGGATTCCCCAGATGATGGGCCTGCGCACGCAGTTTGTGCATCTGTGGGTGTGCGACCAGACCGAAAAGTCCAACGACACCTTTGAGGACTACGGCCTGTTTACGCAGGTGGAGCAGCTCAACAAGACGGCGCTTAAGGCACATGGCCTGGATAAGAGCGGGCACCTGTACAAGGTGAACAGCTTCGATTTCCATCGCTACGAGGATACCATTAAGCTCGCCGACGATCCCGACTACAATCAGGCAAACTTTGAGGGCATGCTCGAGATTAAGGGCGATTCGGACCACACCAAGCTCATCGAGATGCTCGATGCGCTCAACGATGAATCGCAAAAGATCGACGATGTGCTCGACACCTACTTCGATACCGAAAATCTGGTCTATTGGCTGGCGTTTCAGATCCTGACGGGCAACTGCGATACGCAGAACCGTAACTGCTATCTGTACAGCCCTCTCAACTCAAATACCTGGTACTTTTTGGATTGGGATAACGACGGCATGTTGCGTAAGCTGGAGCTTTCTCTTACCGGGTTTTCGGACTACGCGAGCTGGGAGCGCGGCGCAAGCAACTACTGGGGCAACGTGCTGTTTAACCGCGCGTTGCGCAGCAAGTCGTTCCGCAGCGAACTCGACCGTGCCGTCAAGGACTTGCGCTCGTATTTGACCGAGACTCGCCTGACCAAGATGATTAAACACTACCGCGAGGTGACTGAATCCCTGGTCTTTGCTTCGCCCGATATCGACAATCTGCCTGTCACCAAGGATCAATACGAGCAGATCGCCGCGGCGATTCCCTCCGAGATCGAGGTGAACTACAAGAGCTTTCGCGAGAGTTTTAAAAAGCCCATGCCGTTCTACATCGGCGTGCCGCAGATCGATAACGGTAAGCTTCGTATTAATTGGGATGCGTCCTATGACTTTGAGGCGCGCGACATTCGCTACACTGTGGAGCTGGCGCGCGACTATGCCATCAAGGACGTGCTTTTTAAGGCCGACGACGTGCTGCTGCCTGAGGTTACCTGCGATGCGCCCGATGCCGGCCAGTATTTTGTGCGCGTGCGTGCCACCAACTCCGATGGCTATACGCAAGATGCGTTTGACTACTATGTGACCGACGACGGCAAGCACTACGGCATGAAGTGTTTTTACGTGCAAGACGGCGGTAAGGTCGTGGAGGACACGTATGAGGAGGGCTAGCGCGCTGCTTGAGCGCTTGGCGGCTCCGCCTGTGCGTACCACGCAGGAGCGTTACCGCCACGAGCTCAAATATCTCATTAACGAGGGCGAGCACGCCGCGCTTGCCTGTCGCATGGCGCCGGTGTTTAAGCTGGACAAGCATGCGCGGGCGGGCGGTTACACTATTCGCAGCCTGTATTTTGACGACTACTGCAACTCGGCCTACGAGGAAAAAGACGCCGGCATTCTCATGCGCAAAAAGTATCGCGTACGCATCTATAACGGCAGCGACAAGTTGATTAAGCTCGAGCGCAAAAAGAAGTACGGTAGCTGGATTTACAAGGAGGATGCGCCGCTCACGCGCGGCGAGTTTGAGCAGATCCTGGCCGGCGACTACGACTTTTTGCTGAGGAGCCCCTATCCGCTCTGCCGCGAGTTCTACATCGAGTGCATCTGCAACATGATGCGCCCGAGGACCATCGTGGACTACGAGCGCGAGCCGTGGGTGATGGATGAGGGCACCGTGCGCATTACGTTTGACATGAACGTGCGTGCCGCGGTGGGAAGCTTCGATATCTTTGACGTGACGCTGCCCGTGCTGCCCGTGCTAGAACCCGGCAAGCTGGTGATGGAGGTCAAGTTTACGGAGTTTTGCCCACAGCTCGTGCGCGATATGGTGCCGCCGGGCGCGTCTGAACTCACGGCGGTGTCCAAGTACTGCCTGTGTTACGAAAAGACCGCCTACCTGCGCGGTTTTAACTATTGGGAATCGGATTTTGAGAACCGAGGGGATATTTAGACCATGAGCACCAGGGACTTTTTTAAGAACTCCGTCTTGGAGGCGTTTGGCCAGGTCGACCCTGCCAAGATTGGCCTTTCGCTGCTCGTGGCGCTCGCCATGGGCATTCTGATTTATTACGTCTACAAGCGCTTTTTTACCGGCGTGGTGTATTCGCGTAGCTTTGCCGTGACGCTTGTGGGCATGTGCGTGCTTACCTGCATGGTCACGCTCGCGATTTCGACCAACGTGGTCATCTCGCTCGGTATGGTCGGTGCTCTGTCCATCGTCCGCTACCGTACGGCGGTTAAGGACCCGCTCGATCTGCTGTATCTTTTTTGGGCCATTACCACAGGCATTACGGCAGGCGCCGGCATGTACGCGCTCGTGGGGCTCACGGCGGTGGTGATCGTGGTGATGATTGCCGGCTTTGCGAGCCACCAGGACAAGGCGCGCGTTTACATGATGGTCATCCACTACACGGGTCAGACCACCGGCGACGATATCGTGCGCGCGTTTGGGCGCACCAAGTTCACCGTCAAGTCCAAGACTATGCGCGGCGACAAGGTCGAAATGGCCGCCGAGGTGTTCTCGGACGGCGTTGACATGCCCTATGCGGACGCCATTCGCGCGCTCGACGGCGTGGAGGACCTGACGCTCATTCAATATAACGGCGAGTACCACGGGTAGAACCCTAGCGAGCAGATTGCACAAAGAGGGGCGCTCCTGGTCGAGCATACGTCAGCGAGCGGGCAGCTGCCGGGCGATCTGCCGCTCAAACCGTCGCTCGCGTACATAAAGTACGCGTCGCTCCTCTTTCGCGGCACCTCGCCACGGCAGCTGCCCGCTCGCTGACGTTTGCTCCACCTGGTGGACTGATTTTGTTCGCATGCCGTCTTCACGGGTATCATGGTGAAAGCGATTTCAATGACAGGGGTGCTCGTGGTAAAGATGAAAGATGTGGCCGAGCTGGCGGGCGTTTCGAGCGCCGCCGTCTCGCGCTACCTCAACGGTGGATATATCTCGGCGGACAAGGCCGAGCGCATTAAGCAGGCAATCGAGTTGACCGGATACGTGCGATCCAGCCAGGCTCGCGCGCTGCGCACCGGTTCCACCAAGCTCATCGGCGTCATCGTACCTAAGATCAACTCGGAATCCGTGAGCCGCATTACCGCCGGCATTGGTCAGGTGCTCGGTCGCCGTGGCTACCAGATGCTGCTTGCCAACACCGACAACGCGGCCGATCGTGAGCTCGAATACCTCGATTTATTCCAAAACCACCCGGTTGACGGCATTGTTCTGGTGGCAACTATGATCACCGACGAGCACCGTCGCGCGATTGAGTCGTGCCGTGTGCCCATTGTGTTGATCGGCCAACATGTCGAGGGCGCGGCGTGCGTCTATCACGACGATTACGAGGCTGCCTTTGAGCTCGGCCGTGCGCTTGCGGGTCGGGTGGATGGCAAGATCGCCTACATCGGAGTTACCGAAGAGGACCGCGCGGCCGGTTATGACCGCCGTCGCGGTTTTGAGGCCGGCTTGCGCGCCGCGGGTAACCCGCTCGATGCCGCCTTGATTCGCCTGGGCTCGTTTACGCTCGACTCGGGCTATCGCGCTGCGCGCGAGCTGCTTGCCGATGCCCCCGATGTTTCGTTTATCGCGTGCGCGACCGACACTATGGCTGCCGGCGCCCTGCGCGCTCTTGACGAGGTGCGTGGCATGGGCGATGGCGTGCGTCGCGTGAGCGGCTTCGGCGACAACGCATTTTTGCGCGCGCTGACGGGCGGCATTCCCACCGTGCATTACGGCTACCTGACCAGCGGCGTCGAGGCGACCAATATGTTGCTCAACGCGCTCGATGGCGAGGAGGGGGAGAGCGGTCTAAAGTCGCTCAAGCTCGGCCATCAGCTTATGAATGTCTAGGCCTTGGGCACGTCTGCCTGCCTCTGAGACCCCTGTTTTTGCTTCAAAACTACCTTTCGCCGGCTTTTTCCTACCGTTCACCCTACTATGAAAACGATTACAGTCATATCAAACTGAAAACGATTACTGTGTATGTGTCAAAGATGGCCGGGTGCACATGCGCCCGTTGGAGGAAAGGGAAGTTATGGACCACCGCAAATCAGCCCAAGAGGTGCTCGACAACGTCGGTGGCGCCGACAACGTTGTTTCGGCCGCACACTGCGCCACGCGTCTACGCCTGGTGATTGCCGATAATTCCAAGGTTAACAAGGAGGCCATCGAGAATGTCGATGGCGCCAAGGGCGTCTTTGAGGCCCAGGGCCAGCTCCAGATTATTTTTGGCACTGGCACCGTCAACAAGGTCTACGAAGAGTTCATCGCGCTCAGCGGCGTCGAGGCTGCCACCAAGGCCGAGGTAAAGGAGGCCGCGGCTCAGCAGCAGAACATCTTTATGCGTGCCATTAAGGTGCTCGGCGACGTCTTTGTCCCCATCATCCCCGCCATCGTGGCTTCGGGCCTGCTGCTGGGCATTATGAGCGCCCTCAACTTCATGGCCTCCAACGGCTTTATCGCGCTCGATACCAATAACTTTATTTATAAGATCGCCGACTTGGTCTCGGGCACGTCCTTTGGCATTCTGCAGATCCTGATCGGTTACTCCGCCGCTAAGGCCTTTGGCGCCAACCCGTATCTGGGCGCTGTCGTCGGTGGTGCATTCATCAACTCCTCGCTGCAGAGCGCCTACACGGTTGCTTCCGAGGGCGTTCAGACCATGGTTACTGTTATTCCCGGTGTGTACAGCTTTGAGTGGGTCGGCTATCAGGGCCATGTGATCCCCATCGTTATCGCCTGCGCCATTCTGGCCTTCCTCGAGAAGCGCCTGCACAAGATCGTTCCCGAGATGTTCGACCTCTTTGTGACTCCGCTCGTCTCGGTGTTCGTGACCGTGCTCGTGACGCTCGTTGCCGTCGGCCCCATCTTTGTCTGGGCCGAGAACGCCATCCTCGGTCTGATCCAGGCCCTGCTGACCCTGCCCTTCGGCATCGGTTCCTTTATCGTCGGCCTGTTCTATGCTCCCACGGTCGTTACCGGTATCCACCAGATGTACACCGCCATCGACCTGGGCCAGCTCGCCCAGTACGGCGTGACCTACTGGCTGCCCATCGCCAGCGCTGCCAACATCGCCCAGGGTGGCGCCGCGCTCGCCGTTGCCTTTAAGACTCGCGATGCCAAGATCAAGGGCCTAGCGCTTCCTTCGGCTCTGTCTGCCTTCATGGGCATTACCGAGCCTGCCATCTTCGGCGTGAACCTTCGCTTCTTTAAGCCCTTCATCGCCGGCTGCATCGGCGGCGGTTGCGGTGCCCTGGTCTGCGCGCTTACTTCGCTGGCCGCCTCCGGCACGGGCGTTACCGGCATCTTCGGTATCCTGCTGTGCCTGGCCCAGCCCGTGCAGTACGCGATCATGTTTGCGGTCGCCGCGGTCGTGTCCTTTGCCGTCTCGTTTGTCCTGTACAAGGACGAGCCCAAGGCTTCCGAGCAGGCCTAAGAGCTTTTGATTGAGGGGATGCCCGCGGGTTGTATGCTCACGGGCGTTTCCTGTATCTGGTGCCGTTCTCTGGCGCCTTGTTACTTTCGATCCGTTAGGACTTTGATATGTCTAATGCACTTGGTCGCGACCTTGCAAAGCTGGTTGCCGCTGTTGACGCTGCCGCCTCTGAGTGCGGTCATGGCGCGTATGGCCAGCATTTCCACATTATGCCGCCGGTGGGTTGGCTCAATGACCCCAACGGTCTTTGCCAGGCAGATGGCGTGTTCCATGCCTATTTTCAGTATGCGCCGTTTGATGTCGAGGGCGGCGTTAAGGCCTGGGGTCATGCGACGAGCCGCGACCTTATGACGTGGGACTACGTTGGCGCCCCGCTGTTGCCCGACGAGCCGTTCGATTGCCATGGCGTGTATTCGGGCTCCGCGCTTGTCGAGGACGGTCGCATTCGCGTGCTGTACACAGGCAACGTTAAGCTTTCCGATGCAGACGGCACATACGACTACGTCAATACCGGCCGTCGTGCCGATACCGTCTATGTTGAGAGCGTTGATGGCCTTGCCGGTCGGGAGTTCAGCCAAAAGCGCGTGGTGCTGGCGTCCGAGGATTATCCCGAGGATTTGACCTGTCACGTGCGCGACCCCAAGGTGTGGCGTGACGCGGACGGGCGTTATCACATGGTGCTGGGCGCGCGTCGTCGCGTGGATGGACCGCATATCGAGAGCCGTTTTTGTGCGATGCACGGCGAGGGCGCCGGTCGCGATGTGGGCGAGATCTTGGTGTATGGCTCGGCCGATATGCTGAGCTGGGAGCTCGAGAGCCGTGTGTCTACGCCCGAGCGCTTTGGCTTTATGTGGGAGTGCCCGGGATACCTTGAGCTTGAGGCGGATGGCGGTGTACCGGCGAAGTGGCTGTCCTTCTCGCCCCAGGGGCTCGAGGGCGGTCGTTGGGACCGCGGCAACG
The DNA here is from genome assembly GCA_902469665.1 of uncultured Collinsella sp. Classification (GTDB taxonomy): domain Bacteria; phylum Actinomycetota; class Coriobacteriia; order Coriobacteriales; family Coriobacteriaceae; genus Collinsella. The sequence goes on from CABRDE010000001.1 coordinate 107,293, forward strand.
TATACGCCGCTGGCTACATGCCTGTAACGGGTGACATCACCGGTGGCGACAGTGCCTATGATCTGGGCGAGTTCCACCTGTGGGACGCCGGTTTTGACTTCTATGCTCCTCAGGAGTTCACGGCCGAGGACGGTCGCCACATTCTGATCGGCTGGATGGGCATGCCCGATGAGCCGACCTATGGCAACGCACCCACCGTGGTGTGCGGCTGGCAGCACTGCATGACGGTTCCGCGTGAGCTTACAGCCGGTGCCGGCGGCGTGGTGCTGCAGCAGCCGGCGCGCGAGATCGAGCGCCATTATGCCTCGGTGCGTGTGGGGGCGGGCTCGTTGGAGGTTGCCGGCGATACCTGCTTTGACGTTGTTGTTGACGGTGTCGACGACGCATTTACCGCGACCGTTGATGGCGAGCTGAAGCTGGCGTTTGTGCCCGCCGAGGGCGAGCTGCCCGCGCGCTTTGAGATGCGATTTACCTATGAAGGCCGCGCTTCTGCCGGCTGCGGTCGTACCGTGCGCTGGGAGCCCGTCGACGGGGTGCGCAACGTGCGCATTGTCGGCGATGTCTCGTCGGTCGAGGTGTTTGTGAATGATGGCGCGCTCGTGTTCTCGACGCGCATCTATCCCGAGACCTATGGTGTGACCGTTGACGCTCCGGGTGCGAGCGTGAACTATCACACGCTCAACATCTAGGCGTTTCGTCGTATATCGGCGCTATACTGCAGCCGTTGCCCACGATGCGGGGAACACCCGTATCGTGGGTTTTTGCTTATGAAGGGACGGTGCCGTGTGGATGTACAACAGCTAGAAGAGGCCTGGGCTTTGAGGGCCGGCGCGCGTGGGGCGCGACTGGTTGCGGCCTCGCATGTGCCGGCGGCGCTGTCTCTGTTGGGGGTTGTACGTCCCGGCGATCGTCTGGTTGCGTTTGCCGATGACTTTGCCGATGCGTTTGCGAGCGGATTTGACGGCTGCGATGTTGTGATGGTGGGGGAGCCGTCTGTCGAGGCGTTTGCCGCTGCGTCCGAGGGCTTTGATGCTTCGTTTGATGTCGAGGGTCCGCACTTGTGGTGGTTCGTCAGCTCCATCGGCGGGTTTGGTCTGCGTGTGCCCGATCTGCGCGCTCTGGGCCGCGCTGCTCGTGAGGCCCATGCGCTGTTTGTGGTGGATAACACGGTGGCGTCGGCTTTTGGCTGCGATCCGCTGCGTTTGGGTGCCGTGCTGTCGCTCGAGGCGCTCGACCGCGTGTGCGCCGGCAAGGCTCCGCGCAAGTTGGTTGCCGTATCGGTCGCGCGCTCGCAGCTCAAGCGCCATCGCGTGGATGCCGCGGCTGAGTGCGCGCATGCCCTGCTTGAGGGCTGTGGCTTGGCCAAGCTTGATATGCCTGCTGACGAGGCCGGTGTACTGGAGCGCGGGCTGGACTCGCTCGATGTCCGCATGCAGGCACATTTCGACCGTGCCCGTGCGCTGGCCGAGTACCTGGCCGCCAACGAGATGGTGCGCAACGTGCGCTATCCCGGGCTGAGCTCGCACCCCGATCATGCTGTTGCAACGGGAATCCTCGAGCACGGCTTTGGCCCGGCAGTTGAATTTGACCTTATCGAGCGTAGCGCGGGAGAGCTGTTCGACGCTTTGCCCGGGGAGTTCCGTACATCGCCGGCCGGCGGCGCAACGACGCGCCTTTCGGCCCCACGCGGCAAGCAGGGGAGCACCATCCGCCTCTTCGCCGGCACCGACGACCCCTTGATCGTGGCCGCCACCCTGGATAACGCCCTCCGCAACTAGCTAAATCATCCTCGACTCCATAAGTTGCGGTGAAATATGGATTGATTTACGGCTTTAACCGCATAAACAGTCCCTATTTCACCGCAACTTATGAGAAGGGGCTGTGTGGCTATAAGGCCCCGTCCTAAAATGGCTATTCTTTTATGCTGGCGATGAGGTCGTTGGCCTTTGCGGCAATTACTTGGTTGATGTCGGTCTGCAGCTCCTCGTAGACCGCTATGGCTCGCTCTCCAGCGGGGGTGAGCGTGGATCCGCGGGCGCCGTCGCGTTTGATGAGCTTGCAGCCTAGCTGGCCTTCGGCCTCGTTTACAATACGCCACGCTTTGGAATAGGCCATGCCCATGCTCTTGGCGGCGCGGTTGAGCGAGTGCTCGCGGGCGATGCCCTGCAGCAGCAAGACGCAGCCGTGGCCGAAGACGCCCGGCAAATCCTTGTCGCACGCTTGAATGACCAACTTTGCCGTCGTCTTGTACTCCATGTGCTCCACGTCTCCCCGCTAAAGTGTTTGCTGGGCAAACGCAAAGCCTGCGTCAAACCCTCGTGTGCTCTTCTTAAATCATGCATTGTAGCAGTCAAAGTGCGTTAAGATACTTCCCCAGTATTGGGCGCCCAAGGTTGGGCTGGGTCCTACGAGGCCTGCAGCCGACCGGTCGCATGGAAAAAGGAGAAACATGGCTACGTTCTTTCCCGGTGAGTCCCACACGTTTTCGGAGTATCTGCTGGTCCCTGGTTACTCGTCCTCGCAGTGCATCCCCAACAACGTCTCTCTTAAGACGCCGCTGACCCGCTTTAAGCGCGGTGAGAAGCCGGCAATCACCCTGAACATTCCCATGGTTTCCGCCATCATGCAGTCCGTCTCGGGCGTCGATATGGGTGTCGCGCTCGCTACCGAGGGTGGCCTGTCCTTCATTTACGGTTCCCAGAGCGCCGAGTCCGAGGCCGCTATGGTCAAGGCCGTCAAGGATCACAAGGCCGGTTTCGTTCAGTCCGATTCTACGCTGACCCCCGACATGACCATGGAGCAGGTCATCGAGCTCAAGGAGAAGACCGGCCACTCCACCATGCCGGTCACCGACGACGGCACTCCCAAGGGTAAGCTCCTGGGCATCGTCACCAGCCGTGACTATCGCCCCAGTCGCGATGACCACCAGACGAAGGTCTCCGAGTTCATGACCCCGCGTGAGCAGCTCATCGTGGGCGACAAGAACATCAGCCTCAAGGTTGCCAACGACGTCATCTGGGACAATAAGCTCAACGCCCTGCCCATCGTCGACGACTACGATCACCTCATGGGCATCGTCTTCCGCAAGGACTACGACAGCCACAAGACCAACCCCAACGAGCTGCTCGACGGCGACAAGCGCTACATGGTTGGTGCCGGTATCAACACCCGCGACTATGCCGAGCGCGTGCCGCTGCTCATCGAGGCCGGTGCCGATGTCCTGTGCATCGACTCTTCCGAGGGCTTCAGCGAGTGGCAGAAGCGCACCATCGAGTGGATCCGCGCCAACTACGGCGAGGACGTCAAGGTCGGTGCCGGCAACGTCGTCGACGCCGAGGGCTTCCGCTTCCTGGCCGACTGCGGTGCCGACTTCATCAAGGTCGGTATCGGCGGCGGCTCCATCTGCATCACCCGTGAGACCAAGGGCATCGGCCGTGGCCAGGCCACCGCGCTGATCGACGTCTGCCGCGCTCGCGACGAGTACTACGAGGAGACCGGCGTCTACGTGCCCGTGTGCTCCGATGGCGGCATCGTCTACGATTACCACATGACGCTCGCCCTTGCTATGGGTGCAGACTTTATGATGCTGGGTCGTTATTTCGCCCGCTTTGACGAGAGCCCGACCGAGCGCGTCAACGTCAACGGCCAGTACATGAAGGAGTACTGGGGCGAGGGTTCTGCGCGTGCCCGTAACTGGCAGCGCTACGACCTGGGCGGCGCCGCGAAGCTCAGCTTCGTCGAGGGCGTCGACTCCTACGTTCCCTACGCCGGTTCCCTCAAGGACGGCGTGGGCGGCACGCTCTATAAGGTCAAGTCCACGATGTGCAACTGCGGCGCCCTCTCGATCCCCGAGCTCCAGGAAAAGGCACGCCTAACGCTGGTCAGCTCGACCTCGATCGTCGAAGGCGGCGCCCACGACGTAGTCGTCAAGGATTCCCAGCAGAGCGTTTCCTATCGATAAGCGGCTTTCCCAAGCACCGCACCTTGCCGTTCAAACCGTCGCTCGCGTACCAAAGTACGCGTCGCTCCTCTTTCACGGCAATCTGCGGCACTTGGAAAACCCGACCATGCTTGGGCGGGTGACAATTAGTGGTTGATTCAAAACCACGTTATTTAGATAAAGCGAGATGCATGCAAGTCGCAGGCATCTCGCTTGTCGTATTTGCTAGAATCATCCAAGATAACCCTAGGGTCGGGCGGCTAGGCTTTGCTCGCTGCAAGTTCCGCACGAGCCGAAGGCCACTTAATGTGGCCTTCGTGCGAGCAGGACTGTCCGCAGCAGCGAGTAAAGCCTAGCCGACCGGCCCCAATCAAGTTAAAAGGAGCTGATATGTGCGATTGCACAGATCATAAGGACGAGATCCCTGCCTACGACGCGCAGGCCATTGAGTCCAGGTGGATGAAGGCCTGGGAGGACTCCAACCTCTTTGCCGTCGACACCGACGACAGCAAGCCCAAGAAGTACGTGCTCGAGATGTTCCCGTATCCGTCGGGCGACCTGCACATGGGCCACGCGCGCAACTACACCATCGGCGATGCCATGGCCCGTCAGGCCCGCATGCGCGGCTACGACGTGCTGCACCCCATCGGCTTTGACGCCTTTGGCCTGCCCGCCGAGAACGCCGCCATCAAGCACAACACGCAGGCTGCTGCCTGGACGTATAAGAACATGGACCAGGCGCTCGCCACGATGAAGCGCATGGGTTTCTCCTACGATCTGGATCGCATGGTCAAGACCTGCAGCCCCGACTACTACCGCTGGGGTCAGTGGATCTTTGAGAAGCTGTGGGAAAAGGGCCTGGTCTACCGCAAAAAGAACCCGGTCAACTGGTGTCCTAACTGCAAGACCGTTCTTGCCAACGAGCAGGTCACCGAGGGCAAGTGCTGGCGCTGCGGCACCGAGCCCGAGAAGCGCGACCTTGAGCAGTGGTACTTCAAGATCACCGAGTACTCCCAGGAGCTGCTCGACGACCTGGAGAAGCTCCCCGGCTGGCCCGAGCGCGTCAAGCAGATGCAGGCCAACTGGATCGGTCGCTCCGAGGGTGCCGAGGTCGACTTTACCCTGTGCGACCAGGATGGCGAGCCCATTGAGGGCGACGAGGGCAAGATCACCGTCTTTACCACGCGTGCCGACACCCTCTTTGGCGTCTCCTTTTTTGTCCTGGCTCCCGAGTACGCTCGTCTGCACGAGCTCGTCGAGGGCACGGAGTATGAGGAGGCCGTCACCAAGATCGTCGAGGACTCCAAGCATATCTCTGCCGTCGAGCGTGCCCAGGGCACCCTCGAGAAGCACGGTGCCTTTACCGGCCGCTACGTGGTAAACCCCGTCAACGGCGAGAAGGTCCCCGTGTGGGTTGCCGATTATGTCGTTGCCGACTATGGAACCGGCGCCGTCATGGCCGTTCCCTGTGGTGACCAGCGCGACTTTGAGTTTGCCCGCAAGTACGACCTGCCGATCGTGCCGATCATCCTGGACGATGACGATCGCGCTGCCGTCGAGGCCACCGGCGAGACCATCGATACCTTCCATGCCGAGACCGTCGACTGGGATTGCGCCCACGCTGCCGAGGGCACGCTTGTCCAGTCCGGCAAGTACACCGGCATGCGCGGCGGTAAGCACTCCGAGGGCGAGGCTGCCATCGTGGCCGACCTCGAGGCCATGGGCTGCGGCCGTCGCAAGGTCGAGTTCCGCCTGCGCGACTGGCTCATCAGCCGTCAACGCTATTGGGGTAACCCCATCCCGGCCATCCACTGCGAGCACTGCGGCATCGTGCCCGTGCCCGAGGATCAGCTGCCGGTGACGCTGCCCGAGAACCTGGACCTGGGCGCCGGCGAAACCCTTGCTGAGTGCAAGGAGTTCTACGAGACCACCTGCCCGGTCTGCGGCCGCCCGGCCAAGCGCGAGACCGATACCATGGACACCTTCACCTGCTCCAGCTGGTATTACCTGCGCTATACCGATCCGCACAACACCGAGCTGCCCTTCTCCCGTGAGGCTGCCGACCGTTGGATGCCCGTCGATAACTACATCGGCGGCATCGAGCACGCCATTCTGCACCTGCTCTACAGCCGCTTCTTTACCAAGGCACTGCGCGACCTGGGCCTGCTGAGCGTGGACGAGCCCTTCACCAACCTGCTGTGCCAGGGCATGGTCAAGGACGAGAACGGCGACACCATGTCCAAGTCCAAGGGCAATGTCGTGCCCCCGAGCTCGGTCATCGAGCCCTACGGTGCCGACACCATGCGTTTGGCGATCCTGTTTATCGCCCCGCCCGAGAAGGACTTCGACTGGGATCCCAAGGCCGTCGAGGGCGCCAACCGCTTTATCAAGCGCGCCTGGCGTATCGTTTGGCAGCTCGTCCAGTCCGGTGACGCCAACGTGGCCTTCGACAAGTCCGCGCTCGACGAGGTTGCGATGAAGCTCTATCGCGAGCGTCACCGCACCATCGCCAAGTGCACCGAGGACTTCGACCGCGGCCAGTTCAACACCGCGATCTCGGCCGTCATGGAGCTCGTCAACGCGGCGAGCGCCTATCTCAACGCCACTGAGGGTGCTGACCGCGACAAGGCTCTGTGCTACGGCGTGGCTAAGGATATCGTGAGCGTCCTTGCCCCTATCTGCCCGTTCTGGGCCGACGAGCTGTGGCACGAGGCACTCGGCTGCGAGGGCAACGCCTACACTGCCGCCTGGCCCGAGTTCGACCTGGCCGAGTCCGTTGAGGACACGGTGCAGATCGTGGTCCAGGTGCTCGGCAAGGTCCGCGGCCGCGTCGACGTTGCCCGCGATGCCTCCAATGAGGACATGCAGGCTGCCGCCGAGAAGGCCGTTGCCAAGTGGCTTGAGGGCAAGACGGTCGTCAAGGCCATCTGCGTGCCCGGCAAGCTGGTCAACCTGGTGGTCAAGTAAGCATTGCGCGCTTAACTGACGCATAAAAGACCAGGGGCGATCCGGTTGGGTCGTCCCTCGTTTTTCATGTACCTGCCCTGATGTCTGCGGTCAATTGTCCTATTCTTGTGGAGAAGCTGTGCGCACGCTGACCTGCAGATTCGTACTGTGCTTGCACGTTTCCGCAGCTATTGGTATAGTTTGCTTGCAAATGAAGTTGTAATTGAAAGAAGTGGGGTTTCGGCCCCGCTTCTTTTTTGTATGGATGGAGGTGCCGCAATGGTCAAGACCAAGACCGAGCAGGCGATCATCAACGCGCTCGAGGCCGTCGCTCCCCAGCACGATGTCGACATCGTCGACGTCGAGCTCGTGGGTGCCACCAAGGCCCCCTGCGTGCGCGTGCGTATCGAGGGTGCTGAGGGTCAGAGCCTGTCGCTCAACGACGTCACGGCCAACACCATGTGGGTCGGCGATGTGATTGAGGAGCTCGATCCCATCTCTTCGAGCTATACGCTCGAGGTGTCGAGCCCGGGTATGGCGCGCCCGCTGCGCCGCCCGTGCGACTTTGCCCGCTTTGTGGGCGAGAACTGCGAGCTCACCTCTACCGCTACCGAGGGCCGTCGCAAGTACGCCGGCAAGATTGCCGCCGCCAACGAGACGAACGTGACCCTCGAGCTCGAGGACGGCGAGTCCGTCACCCTCGATTTCTCTGAAGTTAAAAAGTGCAAGTTGAAGCCCACCTACGACTTCAAGCCCGCGAAGGAAGGAAAGTAAGATGGCAGCATCCGACATGATGTCCGCCCTGATGGAGCTTTGCCAGGAGAAGCACATCGACCAGCTCTACCTGATCGACCGCCTGGAGCAGTCGCTCGCCAAGAGCTATGCCGAGATCCTGCATCTTGAGTGGGGCGCCAAGGTGACCATCGACCGCACCACCGGCAAGATCTACGTCTACCGTCTGGAGCCGATTGACGATTCCATGGACGAGGAAGGCAACTTCACCGAGTTCGAAGAGATCGACGTCACCCCCAAGAACACGAGCCGCATCGCCGCCCAGCACGCCAAGGCCGAGATCAACGCCATCGTGCGTAACTCCGCCCGCGAGCAGATCTACGAGGAGTTCTCCGGCCGCATCGGTGACCTCATCAGCGGTACCGTGCTGCAGTCCACGCCCGACTTCACGATCGTCAAGATCCGCGAGGGCGTCGAGGCCGAGCTGCCGCACTTCGATCAGCGTCGTTACGAGAACGAGCGCAACGAGCGTCCGATGGGCGAGCGCTACCTGCACAACCAGCACATCAAGGCCGTGATCATCGACGTTCGCGACCCCAACTCCAACCTGCAGCCGGTTCGTGGCGAGCACAGCCGTCCGCCGATTGTCATCTCCCGTACCCACCCCGAGCTCATGCGTCGTCTGTTTGAGCAGGAGGTGCCCGAGATCTATGAGGGCACCGTCCAAATCAAGTCGATCGCCCGCGAGCCCGGCCAGCGCTCCAAGGTTGCCGTCCACTCGCTCGACGACCGTCTGGATCCCGTGGGCGCCTGCGTCGGCCCCAAGGGCAGCCGTGTTCGCGCTGTCGTGGGCGAGCTCCGTGGCGAGCGCGTCGACGTCATCCTGTGGGATGCCGATCCTGCCGTCTACGTCGCCAACGCCCTGTCGCCCGCTAAGGTCACCCGCGTCCTCATCGACGAGGAGAAGGCCTACGCCGGCGTCATCGTGCCCGACGACCAGCTGTCCCTCGCCATCGGCAAGGAGGGCCAGAACGCCCGCCTCGCCGCGCGCCTGACCGGCTGGCACATCGACATCAAGTCCGAGACGCTTGCCGCCGACATCCTCAAGAACGTGCCCGTTCACGAGGAGCCCGCCGCCGACCTGATCGGTGACGAGGAGGACGAGGATGTCCGCCGCTGCGAGTACGTGTCCGAGGACGGCATCCAGTGCCGCAACCAGGCTCGTCCCGGCTCCCGTTTCTGCGGTGTCCACGACACCGACGCCTTCGATGATGCGGAGGACCTGATCTAGCGCGCGGTCGCGCCGGGCGGGTCCCGGCGCGTCTCCCACGCTCGTTCAGTCTCTAGGCACCCAAGGTGCCAGAAAGGGTAGGTGAAGTCATATGGCAAAAGTCCGTGTGTCCACCCTGGCCAAAGAGTTCGGCATGACCTCCAAGGAACTGATGGGTCATCTCGCCGATATGAAGATTCCCGCTAAGTCCGCGTCCTCCACCTTGGAGGACGCCTATGTCGCCATGGTCCGCAAGCAGCTTGCCTCGGTAATCGAGGCCCGCGCTCAGGAAGTCGAGGCCGCCAAACAGGCCGAGGAGCAGGCAGCTGCCGCCGAGGAGGCCGCACGCGCCGCCGAGGCCGAGCGCGAGCGCATCGCCGCCGAGAAGGCGCGCGAGGAGGAGCGCCGCCAGTTTGCCGCAGCCCAGGCTGCCGAGGAGGCTGCCCGCGCCGAGGCCGAGGCCAAGAAGAAGGCCGAGCAGGAGCGCCTTGCCCGCGAGAAGGAGGAGGCTGCCCGCGAGGCCCAGCGCCGCGCCGTTCCCGCTTCCGACTCCGGTTCGCGCTTCCGTTCGCTGCTCGACCAGATCGCAGCACAGGAGACCGTGCTCAAGGAGAAGAAGGACGCCGAAGACAAGGCCAAGGCCGAGCGCGCCGCTGAGCGCGGTAACCGTCGTGGCGGCAACAACGACCGCCGCGGTGGCCGTCGTAACGATCGCAACGCTTCCGAAAACAACTCCGAGCGCAACGCCTCCGAGAGCCGTCCGCACAGCCATCGCACCAACGCCAGCAACAACGTCGCTGCCGGCATGGACTTCCCCAACCCCGATAAGCAGGGCAAGGGCAAGAAGCGCAAGGGCGGTCACAACAACGAAGAGGACCACTACAGTCGCATGGCTCGCGAGGCCGAGGAGTACAGCCGCGAGAAGGTGCTCGAGGAGGCTCGTGCCGCCGTCGAGGAGGCCTCTCGCGAGTCCACCGGTCGCCGCAAGAAGCGCAAGGAGAAGCGCGAGCGCGAGGCTGCCAAGGCTCAGGAGGAGCGCAAGATAGAGGAGGCGCTGGCCCAGGGCGTGAACCCCGAGGACCTCGACGCCATCAAGGTCTCCCAGGGCGTTACCGTCCAGGAGCTTGCCGAGGCGCTCGACGTTCCGGCCAACGACATCATCAAGCGCCTGTTCCTGCTGGGTACGCCGCTCACCATGACGCAGTCCATGTCCGACGACCTCGTCGAGCTCGTCGCCGACGACCTGGGCCGTCAGATCAAGATCATCACCCCCGAGGAGGAGAACACCTTCTCGTTCTACGACGATCCCGCCGACCTCAAGCCGCGCGCCCCGGTCGTCACCGTCATGGGCCATGTCGACCACGGCAAGACGTCGCTGCTCGACGCCATCCGTCACACCGGCGTCGCTGCCGGCGAGGCGGGCGGCATTACGCAGGCCATCGGCGCTTCGCAGGTCATGATCAACGACCGCAAGATCACCTTTATCGATACCCCGGGTCACGCCACCTTTACGGCTATGCGTGCCCGTGGTGCCAAGGTGACCGACATCGTCATTCTGATCGTGGCTGCCGACGACGGCGTCATGCCCCAGACCGTCGAGTCGATCAACCACGCCAAGGCCGCCGGCGTACCCATCGTCGTCGCCGTCAACAAGATCGATAAGCCGGGAGCCAACCCCGACCGTGTGCGTCAGGAGCTCACCGAGTACGGCGTCATCCCCGAGGAGTGGGGCGGACAGAATATGTTCGTCAACATCTCGGCCAAGCAGAAGATCGGTATCGACGACCTTCTGGAGACCGTGCTGCTCCAGGCCGATGTACTCGAGCTCAAGGCCAACCCGGACACCTTTGCCTCCGGCAACGTCCTCGAGGCCAAGCTCGACAAGGGCCGCGGCTCGGTCGCTACCGTGCTCGTGACCCGCGGTACCCTGCACGTGGGCGATACGCTGGTCGCCGGCCTTACCTACGGTCGCGTCCGCGCCATGCTCGACCCCAAGGGCCGTGCCGTCACCGAGGCTGGTCCCTCCGACGCCGTCGAGATCCTGGGCCTGCAGTCCGTGCCCAACGCCGGTGACGAGTTCCGCGTGTTCGAGGACGAGCGCGAGGCTCGCGCCCTTGCCGACGAGCGTTCGCTCAAGGCCCGTATCGAGGAGCAGAGCCGCGTGAAGCACGTTACGCTCGAGAACCTTTTCGAGACCATTGCCGACGCCGAGGTCAAGGAGCTCAACCTGATCATCAAGGCCGACGTCCAGGGCTCTATCGAGGCTCTTCAGGACTCGCTCGACAAGATGGATCAGTCCGAGGTGCGCATCAACACGATTCACTCCGCGGTCGGCGCCATCAACGAGACCGACGTCGTCCTGGCCGACGCCTCTAACGCCATCATCATCGGCTTTGGCGTCCGTCCCGACGGTAAGGCCCGCTCCGCCGCCGAGCGCGAGGGCGTCGAGATCCGTTGCTACGACGTCATCTACAAGTGCCTCGAGGAGCTCGACGCCGCCCGTATCGGCATGCTCAAGCCCACCGAGGTCGAGGTCGCCACGGGTACTGCGACCGTCCTGGACACCTTCAAGGTGCCCAAAGTCGGTATCGCCGCCGGTGTCCGCGTCGAGGAGGGCGAGATCGCCGCGACCGATTCCGTGCGCCTGGTGCGCGACGGCATCGTGGTCTTCAACGGCAAGATCGCCTCGATGCGCCACTACAAGGACGAGGCCAAGAGCCTCAAGAGCGGTTCCGAGGGCGGTATTGGCCTGGAGAACTTCCAGGACATCAAGCCCGGCGACCAGATCGAGGGTTACCGTATCGACCAGGTTGCCCGTACCGAGTAGGGGGTAGCTCTATGAAGCAAACGCAGGCAACCCGCCGTCTGGGCGAGCAGCTTCGCGAGAAGCTCGGTTATATCCTGCTCTTTGAGGTTTCCGATCCGCGTCTCGACCTGGTTACTTTGACTGCGGTCGAGGTCGCGGTGGACCGTTCGTTCGCGCGCGTGTACGTGTCGTGCGATGCGAGCCGCTACGACGAGGTCATGGAGGCGCTCGCAAGCGCCAAGGGCCGTATTCGCAGCCTGTTGGCTCGCTCGCTCGATTGGCGTGTCACGCCCGAGCTCGATTTTCGCATCGATCGCTCGACCGATGAGGCCGAGCGCATCACGCGTGCGCTGGAAAATGTTCCCGCCACGCTTGCGATCGAAAAGGACGAGGACGGCTATCCGATAGTGGATGCCGCCCAGGAGGCAGCTTTAGATGACTAATTCCGCCGACCTCGCCTCGTGCGAGTCTGCAGATATTCAGCGACGCATCCTCGAGCTCATCGAGGGTGCGTCCTCCATTGCGATTTCGGGACATACTTCTCCCGATGGCGATGCCTTGGGCTCCGTATTGGGTCTGGGCCTTTCGCTCATGAAGTTTTTCCCCAACAAGGACATTGCCCTGCTGCTGGCAGACGATGACCCAGTTCCGCGCATCTATCGCTTTATGGAGGGTGCCGATCGTCTGGTGCCGGCATCTACGTACACCGGCAATCCGGACCTGTTCATCTCGGTGGACGTACCGGTCGTCGAGCGTCTCAATAATTCCGCCGAGGTGCTTCGTCGCTCCAAGCATGTGGTGTGTTTCGACCACCATCCGGCGCGTGAGGAGTTTGCCGAGCTCAGCCTGAGGCGCGTCGATGCCGCGGCCTGCGCCATGATCATCGACCGCTTCTTGGACAATTGCGGCATTGTCGCACGTGATGGCGTTGCGACCTGCCTGCTGTGTGGCTTGGTTACCGATACCGGCCGTTTTCAGTACCAAAACGCCGATGCCGCCGCGTTCCATGCAGCCTCGCGCCTGGTGGCGCACGGTGCCGATCCGGCGCGCGTTGCGCTCGAGGTCTACCAGAGCATGCGCGTTGAGTTTTTGCACCTCAAGTCCATTGTCATGGGTCGCATTAAGACGGTCGCGCATGGGCGCGTGGCGTATAGCTATGCCTACCAGAGCGACCTTGAAGCCTGCGGCGTCACCTCGGACGAGTGCGACGGCCTGGTCGATGTGGTGCGTTCGGTGATGGGCGTCGAGGTCTGCATGTTCTTAAAGGGCATTGAGGGCGATACCAAGGTGCGTGGCAACCTGCGCTCCAAGGGCGACCTCGATGTGTCCGAGATTGCTGCCAATTTTGGCGGTGGCGGGCATCATGCCGCCGCCGGCTTTTCCAACAACGGAACAATTCTCGAGACGCTCACCGTGGCACTTCCCATGCTGGCCGAGCTGGTAGGGGAGGATCCCGCTTCGGTGACCGTCGAGCTTTAACTTTTTGGATGGTACATGGCTCGTCGTACGCCTTCACAACTGAATATGCTGCTCGCTGTCGATAAGCCGGTGGGCTGCACGTCCCACGATGTGGTCTCGCAATGCCGACGCGCCCTCCATGAGCGGCGTGTCGGCCATGCCGGCACGCTCGACCCCATGGCATCTGGCGTCATGGTGGTGGGTGTGGGCCAGGCCACCCGTCTGCTGGGCATGCTCACGCTCGATACCAAAAGCTACGTCGCCGATATTTCGTTTGGCGCCGAGACCAATACCGATGATGCGGAGGGCGAGGCGGTCCGCACGGTGGCTGTTGCCAACGAGCTCCGCGATCCTGCCTATGCTCGTGAGCGCTTGGCCGCCATGCTGGGCCCGCAGATGCAGGTGCCGCCGGCGTTTTCTGCTATCTCGGTCAATGGCGTTCGCGCCTACAAGTCTGCTCGCGAGGGCAATGCGGTGGACCTACCTCCGCGCCCCGTCGAGGTCTATGCCGCCGACCTGATTGCCGTGGGCGGCGAAGGTGATACGTGTGTGTGGACCGTGGCGTTCTCGGTGAGCAAGGGCACCTATATCCGTGCGCTCGCTCGCGACCTGGGCCGCGCTTGCGATAGCGCCGCGCATATTTCCGCACTTCGTCGCACCGCATCTGGTGTTGTTTCCATTGGCGCCTGTCATGCGGTGGAGGAGCTTTCTCCCGAGTCCGCCGCTGGCTTTGCCCTGGATCCCATTGCGGCCTTGGGCGCCATGCGTGTTGACTTGCCGGGCAATCTTGCCGACGACCTGCTCTGCGGCCGTCGCATTCCCGTTGAGCGTGCGCTTGCCGATTTCGATGTCTCGAAGGCGCTGTTTGCGCTGGTGCTCGATGGGGGACTCAAGGCGCTCGCCCGCATTGAGAGTGGCCGCTTTGTTATGGAGCACGTGTTTCCGCAGGCAATCGGCGGTGTTCGATGATGTTGTCCGCTCATGAGCTCGCGCGTGTCTTTTTCGCGGGCGAGTCGGACGAGGCTCGCATCGTTGCTGCCGATACGTTTGATGAGTGTGAGCACTTGGGTGCCGCATCGATTGCCATCGGCGTGTTCGACGGCGTTCACCGTGGACACCAGGAGCTCATTGCGGCGCTTGTCCGGGATGCCCGTGCCCATGGCTGCAAGGCGGTAGTAGTTACCTTCGATCCCGACCCGGACGTCGTGGTGAGCCCTTCGCCCGCTCAAAAACTGATGACGACGGCCGACCGTCTGCATGCCTTGGCTCAGACCGGGGTCGATGCGGTGGTGGCCGTTCCCTTTACGTCTGAGGTTGCGGCGCTTGACCATGTTGATTTTCTCTCGCTGGTGTCGCGTCTGGTCGACATTCGATCGATTCGCGTTGGCAGTGACTTTAGGCTGGGTCGTGGCGGTGCTTCTGGTGTTGCCGAGATGCGCTCCTGGGGTTCCGAGCACGGCGTTGACGTGTATGGTCACGACCTGCTTTGCGAGGGCGGTGAGGCCATTTGCGCCACCCGCATTCGTCATGAGCTGGGACAGGGCCATGTGGAGCTTGCTGCTGGGTTACTCGGCCGTCCGTATATGGTGCGTGGCGGTGTTATTCGCGGCCGTCACGAGGGTTCTGGCATGGGCTTTCCCACGGCAAACTTGCAGGTTCCCGACGGCATTCAGGTGCCAGCCGATGGCGTGTATGAGGGTCTGGTGCTGGTCGATGACACCGCGTGGCCCGCTGCTGCGAACGTCGGCCTGCCGCCAACGTATGCTGACGATGCGGCATCTGCGCATCTCGAGGCTAATTTAATTGGTTATACGGGCGACCTGTACGGCGCTTCCGTTTCGCTGGCGTTTACGCGCTGGCTGCGTCCCTCGCGTGTGTTCGATTCGCTGGATGAGTTGATCGCGACCGTCGAGGGTAATATCGAGGATATTCGTCACAACTTGGGCGATCAGGGGGTGAGCATCCGTGATTAGCGATAAGGAAAAAGACCAGGTACGCGCTGCGTCTGACCTGGTTGCCATCGTGCAGGAAACGGTCGAGCTCAAGCCTCGCGGCCATGAGTTTTGGGGATGCTGCCCCTTCCATGGCGAGAAGACGCCGTCCTTCCACATTATCCCCGCCACGCAGGTGTGGCATTGCTTTGGTTGCGGCGAGGGTGGCGACGTTTTCACGTATATCATGAAGCGCGAGAACCTGAGCTTTCCCGAGTCAATCCGTTACTTGGCCGATCGCGCGGGTATTGAGCTGCATGACACCGGAGATCGCCGCGAGCGCGGCACCAAGCGTGCCCGCATCTACGATCTGTGCGCCGAGACCGCCCAGTTCTACCACACCATGCTCATGCGCGGTAAGGACGGCCGTCCGCGCGAGTACTTTGCCAGCCGCGGCATGGGCGGCGACGTCTGCCGCCGCTACTGCCTGGGCTTTGCACCGGGCCGTAACGCGCTGGTGTCGCACCTGTCCCAGGCGGGTTTTACCCCGCAGGAGATGATCGACGCCAACGTTGCCGTGAGTCGCGGGCGCGGGCAGCTTGCCGACCGCTTTTACGACCGCGTGATGTTCCCCATCTTTGACGAGCAGGGTCACAACATTGCCTTTGGCGGTCGCATTATGGGCGACGGCCAGCCTAAGTATCTCAACACAGCCGAGACGAGCGTGTTTCATAAAAAGCGAAACCTCTACGGCTTTAATTGGGCCAAGGAGTTTATCGTCGCGCAGGATACCGCCATCGTGGTAGAGGGCTATACCGATTGCATCGCCTGCTGGGAGGCGGGGATTAAAAACGTTGTCGCCACGCTGGGCACCGCCCTCACGGAGCATCACGTCAAGACGCTCACTCGCTTTGCCAAGCGCATCGTGTATATGTTCGACGGCGATGCAGCGGGCCAGAAGGCCGCCCGTCGCGCGATTCAGTTTATCGAGCAGGATTCCATGGACCTGCGCTGCGTGGTGCTCCCCGACGGCAACGACCCCATGGAGTTCATCACCGCACATGGTGGCGAGGCACTGCAGACGCGCATCGACGCTGCCGAGCCGCTTATGGACTTTGTCTACCGTTCGCTGCAGGAGTCGAGTGACATCACCACGCCGGGCGGTCGCGCTAAGGCGCTGGAAGATGCGCTGACGCTTATCTATCCGTTGCGCAACAGCTATATGATCGACACGTACTTTATCCAGATTGCCGATCTGCTGGGTTTGGATCTGGAGACGGTGCGCGCGAGCTCGGGTCGTGTGTTTCGCGATGTCGCCAAGCGCGAGGATGCGGAACGACGTCGTGAGCAGAACTATGAGCGCCAGCGGGCACAGACTGAGCGGTCCGGTAGCGCGGGCGGTCGGGCGTCGGGTTCTCGCGATGCCGGTCGCGGTGCTTGGGCATCGGGCGCGACGCCGCCGGTGTCCGCGCCGGTCGAAGAAGAGCCGTACGACTACGTCCCGCTCGATGCCTACGGCGCCGCGCCCGTGGAGGTCGTCGACGACCTGCCGCCGATCGATGTGCCTGATGGTATGGGCGCTGTGCCTGTGGCTGACGGTTCGGGCGCACCGGCTGCGGCGGCGCCGATGGTTCTTACCGATCTTGAACGCAAGTCCTTGGCAGGGGAGCGCGAGCTGTTGACGATGCTCACGAGCTACCCCGACCTGTTCCGCACGTATGCCGACCGCATCTGCTCCATCGAGTGGGTTGACCCGCGTCACGAGTCCATTGCATGGGCCGTTCTGGCAACGCCGCCGGGAACCGATCCTGCAGCCTGCATGGATGCGGCGCGCTCAGTGTGTCCCGATGCGGCAACGCTTGTGAGTGCCGGGCGCATCTCCGCGACGAGCAAGCACCCCACCGAGACGAACATCGTGTTTATGCTTGATACGCTTGAGCTCTACACCATCAAGCGTCGCATGCGTGCCGCACAGGCCAAGCTGCGCCAGGACCGTTCACTCGATGATGAGGCCCGTCGCGCGCTGACCGTGCAGGCCGCGCAGGATTCGCAGCGTCAACGCGAACTGCAAAAGTCGATCGGCGGCGTGGCGGACCCTTTCCGTTTGATCGGCCTGGAGGCCGCAGGCACCGAACAAGCCTAGATGTTGTGGTCAACCAGCGTATTCTCGCCTATATCCAGCCCTCTTTTTGGGTATAGACGTCAATGTGTGTGCTAAAGTATTGAGTCCTGTGGACTATGAAGGGAGAATCTGTGCCAAAAAAGACTGAGAGCACGGGTACTGGGCTGGAATCCTACGTTGCAAAGCTCATGGGCAACGGCTCAAACAGGACTTCGGTAACCGAGGACGAGATTCAGGTCGCCCTGAAGGATATCGATGTTTCTGACGAGCAGCTCACCGCGGTGTATTCCGCGCTGCGCAACAGCGGCATCCAGATTATCTCCGCGAGCGGTAACGACGACGCCCCCATGGGTGTCGACGATGACGATACCGATACCGATACCGATACCGACGATTTCGATGACGACGACGAGCACGATTCCGGCTCGCTCGACGATCACGAGCTCAAGATGGCCCGTCAGGCCGACGCTGAGATGGGTTCTTCCAAGAACAAGAAGAAGCGCACCGTGCGCACGTCCCGTTCACGCTCCCGCGTGCGTGGCATCGATGCCTCCACGGTGATGCTGACCGGCGACCCGGTCCGTATGTACCTCAAGGAGATCGGCAAGGTCGACCTGTTGACCGCCTCCGAAGAGGTCGATCTGGCCATGAAGATCGAGGCCGGTCTCGAGGCCACCGAGAAGCTCGAGGCTGCCGATGCTGGTGAGCTCGAACTCACGCGTGCCGAGATGCGTCGTCTTACGCGCATTGAGAACGTGGGCCTCGAAGCCAAGCAGGCGCTCATCAGCGCAAACCTTCGTCTGGTCGTCTCCATCGCCAAGCGCTATGTCGGTCGCGGCATGCTGTTTCTGGACCTGATCCAGGAGGGCAACCTCGGTCTGATCCGCGCCGTCGAGAAGTTCGACTACCAGAAGGGCTTTAAGTTCTCCACGTACGCCACGTGGTGGATCCGTCAGGCCATCACGCGCGCTATCGCCGACCAGGCCCGTACCATCCGTATTCCCGTGCACATGGTCGAGACCATCAACAAGCTCGTCCGCGTGCAGCGCCAGCTTCTCCAGGACCTGGGTCGCGACCCGACCCCCGAGGAGATCGGTGCCGAGATGGACATGAGCGCCGACCGCGTCCGCGAGATCCAGAAGATTTCGCAGGAGCCCGTGTCGCTCGAGACCCCCATTGGCGAGGAAGAGGATTCCCAACTGGGCGACTTCATCGAGGACTCCCAGGCCATCGTTCCGCCCGATGCCGCCAGCTTTTCCATGCTGCAGGAGCAGCTCACCCAGGTGCTCGACTCGCTTGCTGATCGTGAGCGCAAGGTTATCGAGCTGCGCTTTGGCCTTGTCGACGGACATCCCCGTACGCTCGAGGAAGTCGGCCGCGAGTTTGGCGTCACGCGCGAGCGTATCCGCCAGATCGAGTCCAAGACCCTGGCCAAGCTCCGCCACCCGAGCCGCAGCAGCAAGCTCAAAGACTATATCGAAAGCTAGTCAAGCAAGAGGCGCCCTCAAGCACATCCGCTTGGGGGCGCTTTCATGTAGTCGTTGGGGACGTTCTTGAATGACTAGTCGTTTAAGAACGTCCCCAACGATTAGGTCGGAAAATTTCTTAAAAAAGTTCTTGCCCTGAGCTGATTCGTCCGTATAATAAACTTCGTTGCTTGAGAGCACGCACCTATTCCTCGGTAGCTCAATGGTAGAGCACGCGGCTGTTAACCGCGCTGTTGTAGGTTCGAGTCCTACCCGGGGAGCCAGAATTTTCCAGCCCTTTCCGTTGGGCTTTAAATTCCTCGGTAGCTCAATGGTAGAGCACGCGGCTGTTAACCGCGCTGTTGTAGGTTCGAGTCCTACCCGGGGAGCCAGGTTGTAAAACCCGTCGCTTATGCGGCGGGTTTTTTCTTGCCGCGATCGCCTGGCTCGAACGTTACCGTATCAACATTTCGTGTCGAGGATGTAATCCCGAGGCCCGCCACCTCAACATGGCGCGGTCGTTGTAGAATATTGCAATGATTGCTCCCACGACATGGTGCCGCGAGCACCAGATAAGGAGATTCTTGTGTCTGAGACCATTAACGGCAGCCTGAGCGTCTCGAACGACGTTATTGCCGATATTGCCGGTTATGCCGCGATGACGTGCTATGGCGTTGTCGGTATGGCTGAGCAGCTCCAGGGCGCCGAGAGCGTGCGCCTGCTTGCCGGTCAGCGCCTCCGCAAGGGCGTGCTTGTCTCCGCCGACGAGAACGGCCTTACGGTCGATCTTCACGTCGTGCTCGAGAACGGCGTCAACATGAAGTCCGTCTGCCACAATCTTTCGAGCTCCGTTGCCTTCACTCTGCAGGAGATCGCCCAGATCGATCCCGCCAGCCTTAAGATCGGCATCCATATCGACGCGCTCAAGAGCCGTCTGAACTAGCATCCGAAAACGGAGATTCAAATACCCATGATTGCAAAGACCATTCGCACCTGTTTTCCGATCGCTGCGGCTGCCGTTTCCGACAAGGCCGAGGAGATCAACAAGCTCAACGTCTTCCCCGTACCCGACGGCGACACCGGTACCAACATGTCGCTCACGCTTGCCTCGGTGACCAAGGAGCTCTCCGCCCTTCCTGCCGACGCCGACATGGAAGCCATCGCCGGCGCCATCACCCACGGCTCCCTGATGGGTGCCCGCGGTAACTCTGGCGTTATCACGTCGCAGATTCTGCGCGGCGTGGCCGAGGGCCTTGTCTCTGCCGACGAGCCTATTACGTCCGCCAACATTGCCTTCGCCTTCCGTCGTGCCGTCAAGGTTGCCTTCCAGGCTGTCCGCAAGCCCATCGAGGGCACGATCCTCACGGTCCTGCGCGATGTCTCGACCAAGGCCGATGAGTGCGAGAAGAAGAAGTTCTCGGCCGAGGATGCGCTCGATGCTATCGTCGTCGAGGCGTACCAGTCCGTCGCCCGCACGCCCGACTTGCTGCCCGTCCTCAAAGAGAACGGCGTGGTCGACTCAGGCGCCTTCGGCTTTGCCATCTTCCTGGAGAACTTTGTTGCCGCCGCTCTTGGTCGTAGCACCGTGGTCGAGGATTTCTCCGCTACTTTTGACTCCGCCGGCTCTGCCCGCGATGCCGCTCTTGGCCGTGTTGAGATCGAGGCTAACGACGACTGGGAGGGCTCGGAGTTCCGCTACTGCAACGAGTTCCTCTTTAAGGCCGACGCCCCGTTTGACGAGGACGAGTGCCTTAAGTTCCTAGGCTCCATGGGCGACTGTGAGCTGCTCGTGGGCGCCTATCCCGACTACAAGATCCATGTGCACTCCAACACCCCCAACCTGGTGCTCGAGCACATGCTGCAGCTCGGTCAGATCTATGAGGTCTTTATCCACAACATGGAGATGGAGGCCCACGACCGTACCGCCAAGATCCACGAGGATCAGGAAAAGGCCGCCGAGCCCGCCAAGGCGCTGGGCTTTGTCGCCGTTGCCGCCGGTTCCGGCGAGGCTGACATCCTCAAGTCCCTTGGCGTCGACGTGGTCGTCTCCGGTGGCCAGACTATGAATCCCTCGACCGCCGACCTGCTGGGCGCGGTGGACCAGGTCAACGCGACCTCGGTCATCATCCTGCCCAATAACGGCAACATCCGCATGGCTGCCGAGGCTGCCGCTTCTGCCTGCACGGACAAGAAGGTTGCCGTTGTTCCCACCAAGACCGTTCCGCAGGCGTTCTCCGCGCTGTTCGCGGTCCTGCCCGATTCCGAGCTCGAGGACGCCGTCGCCGCCATGGTCGACGCCATCAGCGAGGTTCGCGATGGCGAGGTCACCCGCGCCGTGCGTGACTCCAGCGCATCTGATGGCTCGCCGATTCACTCCGGTGACGTCATGGGTATCATCGCCGGCTCCATCGACGTGGTCGGCTCCGACGTGAAACAGGTCACGCTCGACTGCATCAACCGCATGCAGGAGGAAGAGGAGGGCGACGCGCTGACGATTCTGGCCGGCGAGGAGCTGTCCGATGAGGCCTTCCAGGAGATCGTCGACGCCATCGAGGAGGCTCAGCCCGATCTGGAGATCGACGCCCATCGTGGCGAGCAGCCGCTCTATCCCGTGATCTTCTCGATCGAGTAGGCAACTGCCCATGTCCGAGCTGTGCTCCGTGCCGCGCGTCTCGGAGCGCTTTGCCCAGAGCAATGCGCTCGACGAGGATATCGCGCGACTCAAATATGTTTCGGGTAAACGTGAGGAGGCCCTTCGCCGTCTGGGAATTCGGACGGTGGGGGACCTCCTTCTCCATATCCCTCATCGATACCTCGACTTTACCCGTTCTTGGTCTATCGAGATGGCGCCCATCGGTACCGTGTGCACCATCATCGCCACGGTCGACCGTATCGTCCAAAAGCAGCCGCGTCCGCGCATGCAGGTTACCGAGGTCTCACTCGTTGACGAGACGGGCGTGCTGCAGGTCGCCTTTTTCCGCCAGCCCTGGATTGCCCAGCAGCTTAAGCAGGGCGACCGCCTGGCCGTGATGGGCAAGGTCGAGTTTGCCTACGGTTTTAAGCAGATGGCCTCGCCGCACTTTGAAAAGCTCGAGGAAGGGCGTGCCGCGGGCACTATCCTGCCGGTCCATTACGTGAGTGATGGCGTGAGCCAGGCGTGGATGCGCCGCATCGTAAGCGGCGCGCTCGAGGTCGTCGGCAATCCGTTCGATCCGATTCCCGCGCCGCTGCGCGCAAAGCGGAAGCTCATGAGCAATGCCCGCGCGTTGCGTTCGATCCACTTTCCATCGAGTATGGCAGAGCGCGATATCGCGCGCGCACGGCTTGCCTACGAGGAGTGCCTCTACCTGCAGCTGGCGCTGCGCCTGCGCAACGTCGGCGGCCTGGTCGATGTGGTTCCCTATGCCCACACCGCGGGCGAGCACCTGGCCGCGCTTAAGCAAGCCCTGCCGTTTTCGCTGAGCGACGAGCAGGAGACCGCGTTCCAAGATATCCTGCGCGATATGTGCGATGGTGGGCGCGTGATGAACCGCCTGCTGCTGGGCGATGTCGGTACCGGTAAGACCGCCGTTGCCGCCTGCGCTCTGGCTGTGGCTGCCGATAGCGGTACGCAGGCCTGCGTTATGGCGCCCACGGGCGTGTTGGCGCGCCAATATGCCGATAAGACCGGCCCTCTGCTCTCGCAGGCGGGCATGTCCTGGGCGCTTCTGACGGGTGCCACGCCGGCCTCAGAGCGCGAGCAGATCCATGCCCAGCTTGAATCGGGCGAGCTCGACGTCCTCTTTGGAACCCACGCGGTGCTTTCGGATAACGTTGCGTTCAATCATCTGTCGCTTGTCGTCATCGACGAGCAGCACCGGTTTGGCGTTGGCCAACGCAACGCCCTACGCGCGAAGGGCCCCGGTGCGGACCTGCTCGTTATGACGGCGACACCGATCCCGCGTACGCTGGCGCTTTCGGTCTACGGCGATCTGGACACGAGTATCATCCGCCATCGGCCCGTCCCTGGCGCTGGCGTGACGACACGCGTGCTCACCGAGTCGAGCCGCGACCTCGCCTATGGCGCCATCCGCGAGGCGCATGAAAAGGGTCAGCAGGCCTACGTGATTTGCCCGCTCGTGGAGCCGAGTGACTCGGCCGATGAGCTTGAAGACGTGCCCGGTATCGCCCGCGACGACGAGGGCCGCGTGACCTTGCCTGTGCCGCTGCACGATACGGCGACCGAGCTCGATCGCCTGCGTCTGGCGTTGCCGGGTCTTGCCATCGAGCGCCTTCACGGCCGTATGCCAGCGGGGGAGAAGGATCGCGTGATCGACGCCTTCAAGCGTGGCGAGATTGACGTGCTCGTCTCGACTACGGTGGTCGAGGTGGGCGTCGACGTGCCCAACGCCACCGTTATGGTCATCGAGAACGGCGAGCGCTTTGGTTTGGCTGCCCTGCACCAGCTGCGCGGTCGCGTGGGCCGTGGCAGCGTGTCGGGCACGTGCCTGGTCATGACGCACTCCAAGGGCAACGGCGGCGCATCGGCGGCACAAGATCGCCTGCAGTCGCTCGAAAAGACCTCGGACGGCTTTACGCTCGCCCAGATGGACCTGCGTCTGCGTCACGAGGGCGAAATCCTGGGCTACCGTCAGCATGGCGGTGTGACCCTGCGCTTTGTCGACCTGGATGCCGACGAGGAACTAATCGAGTGGGCCCATTTGGACGCGGTCGAGCTCTTGCGGTATGCTTGCACCCTTGACTCCGTGGCGACGCGCCCCCTGCGCGATGCGGTCGCCATGCGATATCGACACATTTTTAAGGAGGTCAGCGGAGGATGAGAATCATCGGCGGCGAATGGCGCGGTCGTAAGATCGAGGAGCCCCGTGGTCGCGATGTCACCCGCCCCACGACCGATCGCGTGCGCGAGGCATGCGCATCTATGGTCATGTCGGCATTCGATTTCGATTTGGAAGAGGTTCGTGTGCTGGACGCCTTTGGCGGCTCCGGTGCCTTAGGGTTAGAGATGCTCTCTCGTGGGGCCCGCTCGCTCACGACGTTTGAGATCGATCGCAACGCCGCGCGGCTCATTACCAAGAATATCGAGTCGCTCTGCCGTGACCGTGCGCGTTGGCGCGTGGTCACGGGCGACATGCTGGCGAGTGCCTCGCGCGGTCGTGTACCGGGCGGCCCCTTTGATCTGGTCCTGCTCGACCCGCCCTATGCTTTTGGTGCCGAGCCGGTCGAGGAACTGCTGCAGAATCTGGCCCAGCAGGGTCTGCTTGCACCTGGCGCTTATGCCCTGTTTGAGCATGCCGCCGCCGATGCGGGCGCGCATCCGGCAGGCTTTGAGACTGTACGTGAGAAGCGCTACGGCATTACCTCGGTCGACCTGCTTCGTTGGGTCGGCGATGACGACGGTGAGGGCGATAGTGCCGTCACCGATGCTGATAACAACGATGCCACGACGTTTCAGGAGGACGTCCATGAATGACACCATCAACCGCGTGATCGTCCCGGGCACCTTTGATCCCATCACGTTTGGCCATATCGATGTGATCCGCCGCGCCCGACGCATCTTTCCCAGCGTGATTGTCGCCGTGGCCGAATCGCAGGGTAAAAACGGTGTGGGCACCACGTTTATGCTCGATGAGCGCGTGGCGCTGGCCCGCGAGGCGCTCGGTAATATCGACGGCGTCGAAGTCCTGCCCTTTACCGGCCTCTTGGTCGACTTCGCTCGTGAGCAGGGGGCGGGGGCCGTGGTCAAGGGCCTGCGCGCCATGACCGACTTTGAGTATGAGCTGCAGCAGGCCGACCTCAATTATCGCTTGGATAGCGAGCTGGAGTCCATCTTTGTCATGAGTGCTCCGCAGTACGGTTACATCTCGAGCTCGGTGGTACGCCAGATTGCGTCGCTTGGGAGCGATGTATCGACGTTTGTCCCACCCAACGTGGTCGAAGCGCTCAGACATCGCTTTTCGTGACGTTTTTTATTGCCTGGTGGCATGTGGTAAACTAGCACGATGATATGTTACCTATGAAAGGAGACCGGATGCCGGGCGAGAATTTTCCTGGCGATAGGATCGTCAGCTTGGTCGATGAGCTCGAAGGGCTGATCGAGGAAGCCAAGCCGCCTTTCGGCAAGAACGCTCAGTTCAAGGTCATCGACGCCGACGTGTTCTTCAACATCCTCGACGAGATCCGCATGAGCTATCCCGAGGAGTGGCAGAAGTCCCGCCGTATCCTTAAGGAGCGCGAGGAGCTTATGGCTTCCGCCGCCGCTCAGGCCGATTCCATCATCGCCGACGCTCAGCAGCAGGCCCTCACCATTGCCGGTGAGCAGGAGATCGTCCGCCTTGCGCAGCAGCAGGCCGACGACATCCGCGATCGTGCCCAGCAGTACGAGCGCGAGACGCGTTATGCTGCCGAGGACTACGCAGAGCAGGTCTTTACGCACCTGGAGGAGAACCTCAAGAGCCTGACCGGCACCGTTACCCGTTGCCGTCAGCAGCTCAACGAGGGTGCCGCCCAACAGAATGGTCAGTGGTAATGGCTGAGTTCCCGAGCGTTACCGTCGATCTTTCCGAGCAGCTCGAGTTTCCTGGAGATTCGTATCCGCTGACCGGTAAGGTCGATGTCGCCACCTACACGGTGGGCGAGAAGGAGTACCAGCTTCAGGACGGCATCGACTACGACGTTGTCTTTACCAATGCCGGTACCGGTGTCTTGCTCACGGGCATGGTCCGCGCGCACGCCACCGGTGAGTGCGACCGTTGCCTGGAGCCCGCCTCGTTTGATATCGCCGGAGAGATCGAGGAGTTCTACCTCTTTGAGGAGCCCGAGGATCCCGAGGCCTACGAGGACGGCTACGAGCTTCTAGGTGAGGACCGCATCGTCGATCTGGGTGAGCCCATCAATGACGCGGTCGTTATGGACACGCCGTTTGTGGTGCTCTGCAAGCCCGATTGCCGTGGTCTGTGCCCCACATGCGGTTGCAATCTCAACGTCGAGCAATGCGATTGCGCCGCCCAGGCAGAGGCAGAATGGGCCGCTGCCACGGAAAATCCATTTGCAGCATTGAAGAATCTCAAGCTTGATGAGTAAAACTGTGGTAGTATCGCTACTTGCGCGTAATCGCCACACTGGATAGTTCATAAGGAAGGTCACTATGCCCGTACCTAAACAAAAGCAGGGTCGTATCCGCACTCACACCCGTCGTTCCGCCAACATGAAGATCTCGGCTGCGGCTCAGTCCACGTGCCCCCGTTGCGGCGCTGTCAAGCTTCCGCACCACGTGTGCCCCAGCTGCGGTTTCTACAAGGACCGCGAGGTTATCGTTACCGAGTAACGGTATACTCTGGATGCGATGCCGTTCCAAATGGAACCACAATGGCCGGCTCAATGAGTCGGCCATTTTTGTATAAGGAGCATGTATATGAGTAACGTTCGCGTTTGTGTAGACGTTGTGGGCGGAGACGAGAAACCTCAGGTTGTTCTCGATGGTATCGAGGCTGCGCTTGCCGCCGATCCCGATATCGAGGTCTTGGCAGCTGGTCCCGCCGAAATCGTCAATCCCTTTGCAGCTTCCCATGCACGTGTTGAGGCCCTTGAGGCGCCTGACGTTATCGCCATGGATGACGATCCCATTCGCGCCGTGATGACCAAGCGTAAGTCGTCGATCGTGCTTTCTTGCCGCGCCATTAAGAAGGGCAACGCGGATGCGTTCTTCTCCGCCGGCTCCACCGGTGCCATGACCGCCGCCGCCACCGCCTACGTGACGCCGTTTAGGTATCAGGCCGAAGGCAAAAAGCAGCCGGTGCGCCCCTGTCTGACCAATGCGCTGCCCAATCGCGCCGGCGGTCTGACGGTGCTGTGCGACATGGGTGCCAACCCCGATGTCGAGGTTGACGATATGGTGCGCTTTGCGCAGATGGGCAGCGCCTATGCCCGCGTCGTCCTGGGCATCGAGCATCCCCGCGTGGGCCTGCTTGCCAACGGCACCGAGGACGAGAAGGGCTCCAACTTTACCAAGGCCTGTTTCCCTGCTATGAAGGCCGCCGTTCCCGGGTTTGTTGGTAACTGCGAGGGAACGGACATCACCTCAGGTAACTTCGATGTCGTCGTTGCCGATGGCATGTCGGGCAACATTGCGCTCAAGGCTACCGAGGGCGCTGCCAAGTTTTTGCTGCAGGAACTCAAGGGCGCCTTTATGGCCTCGCTCGGCACCAAGATCGCCGCGCTGCTCATCAAAAAGCAGATGCGCGAGATTAAGGCCAAGCTCTCTGGCGACGCCAAGGGCGGCGCGATTCTTCTGGGCCTGCGCGGCGTGGTCCTGATCGGCCATGGCGCCACCTCGGTCGAGGCTGTCAAAAACGGTACGCTCGCGGCGGCCGAAGCCGTGCGCGCCGGGCTGGTCGAGAATGTCGCCAACTCTATGGACAGTATCGTTTTGTAAGAGCGAGTTAGAGCGCTGTTATGTGCTTCGCGGCGCACGTCGTGGGGTAGAATCAGAACCGTGTCTTGGTACCGCCCGGGCGGTACCATTCTTTTGGTATTCATGTACTATGAGAGGAAGCGCTATGGACCGCTCCGAAATCTTCGACAAGATCGCCGAGGTCGCTGCTGACGTTCTGGGCGTCGATGTTGCCGAAATTAGCGAGGAGACCACCTTTGACGACCTCGATGCCAACTCGCTCGAGCGCCTGCAGCTGGTTACGGCTATCGAGGACGAGTTCAACCTCGAGATCGATGACGAGACCCTGCTCTCGCTCAACTCTGTCGCCGACGCCGTCGACGCTATCGAAGCTGCCAAGGAGGCCTAAGTCTTGGCTTTATCCGAACGACTTACGCGCGCCCAGGAAATCCTGGGCCACGAGTTCAACAATAAGGTGCTGCTGCGCGCGGCCCTTACGCATCCCTCGGCAGTCGAGGGCCAGCCGGTTTCTGCCAGCTATGAGCGCCTTGAGTTCTTGGGCGATTCCATTTTGGGCGCTGTGGTCGCACGCTCCCTGTTTGAGTCCTATCCCGAGTTTGACGAGGGCAAGCTCACTCGCTTGAAGGTGTCGCTCGTCTCGGGCGCCACGCTATCCGAGGTTTCTCACGAGTTGGGCATCGACGACATCATTATCTTTGGTGCCTCCGAGACCGGTACCGGTGCGCGCGGCCTGCATTCGGCCCTCGAGAACGTCTATGAGTCGCTCGTGGGCGCGCTGTACCTGGATGCCGGCTGGGACGTTGCGGCGGAGTTCATTCACCGTACGCTTAAGCCGCATTTGGCTTCCGAGCGTGCCGAGCATCCTGCGAACCCCAAGTCGTTTTTGCAGGAGTGCGTGCAAGCCGACGGTCACGAGCCCCCGGCGTACAAGCTCGTTGGCTCCGAGGGCCCGGCGCATGCGCCCACCTTTACCGCTGTGGTTTTGATCGATGGTATTCGCCAGGGTCGCGGCTCCGGCTCCTCAAAGAAGGAAGCCGAGGGAGCTGCCGCGCTTGAAGCGCTCGACCGCATGGGTTACACCACCAACGGCGTGATTCTGAACAAGAAGCTCGTGTAAGCGAGGAACCGTGTATCTCAAGTCCCTTACGCTCAAGGGGTTCAAGTCGTTTGCCGACCGCGCCCATATGACGTTTGAGCCGGGCCTGACCGTCATCGTCGGTCCAAACGGCTCGGGAAAATCGAACATCTCTGACTCGATTCTGTGGGTCCTGGGCGAGCAGAGCGCCAAGCAGCTGCGCGGCCAGGCCATGGAGGATGTCATCTTCTCGGGCTCGTCGGCGCGCAAGCCGGTGGGTGTCGCCGAGGTCACGCTGGTGCTCGATAACTCGGACCATATGTTGCCCGTCGACTTTGACGAGGTCGCCATCACCCGTCGCATGTATCGCTCGGGCGAAAGCGAGTACCTCATCAACTCGAGTCCGTGCCGCCTGATGGACATTCAGGACATCCTGCACGATTCGGGCCTGGGCAAGGATACGCATTCCATCATCAGCCAGGGCAAGCTCGACGCCATTTTGCAGAGCCGCCCTGAGGAGCGCCGCGCCCTCATCGAGGAGGCCGCCGGCATCTCCAAGCACAAGCGCCGCAAGGAGCGTGCGCTCAAAAAGATTAAGTCGATGGACGAGCACCTGACGCGTGCCCGCGACATCAATAAGGAGATCGCCCGTCAGCTGCGGCCGCTAGAGCGTCAGGTCGATCGCGCGCGTAAGTACAAAGAGCTGTCTTCGCGCGCGAACGAGCTTACGCAGATGCTGGCTGTTGACGAGCTGCGTTCGCTGCAGTCGCAGTGGAACGACCTGGAGAGCCGCTCCAAGGAAGGTGCCGCCGAGCTGGAGCTTGCGCAGTACCGCATGGGCGAAAAGGAGCGCGAGCTCGAGAAGCTCCAGGTCATGCTCGAGGAAAAGGGCCTGTTTGTGGGCGATCTGGGCGAGCAGCGCCGCCATATGCAAG
The DNA here is from genome assembly GCA_902469665.1 of uncultured Collinsella sp. Classification (GTDB taxonomy): domain Bacteria; phylum Actinomycetota; class Coriobacteriia; order Coriobacteriales; family Coriobacteriaceae; genus Collinsella. The sequence continues at coordinate 136,387 of CABRDE010000001.1, forward strand.
ATGTGGTCGGCCGCATTAACTCCGACATGCGCCTGCTCGAGGAAAAGGGCCACAACATGGTGTCGCGCCTGTCTGACATGCGCGGGCAGATTTCGAGCTCCGAGCATCAGCGACGTCGCGTGGTCGAGGAGCTCGAGGACGCGCGTGCGCAGCTTGAGGAAGTGACCGGTGCGCACATGCAGGCCCAGGAGGACGTTGACGCCGCTGGTCCTGCCGCCGCTGAGCTCCACGAGCGGCGCGTGGCGCTCGACAATCAGATTTCGCAGCTTACGCGTGAGCAACGCGATGTTCAGCGCGTAGCCGATAACGCCGCGCTCGAGCTTGCCAAGGTGAAGGATTCCTTGAGCAATGCCGAGGTCGAGGACAACATGTATGCCTCGCGCCTGGAGCAGATTGACGAGCAGCTCGAGGAGGTCACGGCCTCGCTCGAGAGCCGTCGCGACCGCGCCGAGGAGCTTGAAGGCGCTCTTGAGGAAGTGCGCCAGGCTCAGGTTGATGCGCGTGAGGCCACCGAGACGGCACGCGCGGCCCTGAAGGACCTGCGTAATCGTGAGAGTGAGGCGCGCAACAAGCTGTCCGAGGTGCGCTCGGAGTTTGCCAGCCAAAAGAAACTCGATGCCCGCATGGCCGACAGCTCGCCGCTCGTGAGCCGTCTGGTGGGTGCGCTGGGCGACGACGTCTTGGGTCGTCTGGGCGACGTGCTGGAGGCCCCGCGCGAGCTTGAGGGCCTGGTTGAGCAATTGCTCGCCGGCGATATCGATGCGCTGCTGTTTGATGACGCCGCCACGCTTGAGCGTGCCGGTCGTGCGGCTCTGGACCAAAAGAAGGCCTCGGGCGAGGCACTGCTGGTGGCGCGCGGCGTGAGCGGCTTTACCGCCGCTGTGGGCGCCTCCGGTACCCGTCTGGTTGATCGTCTGTCCGTGCGCGCAGGCTACGGACCCGTCGTCGAGGCGCTGCTCGGCGGCTATTACGTGGTCGATGACTTGGCTGCCGCGCTGGCTGCGCCTGTCGTTGACGGTGTGACCTATGTGACTCCCGATGGCGCCCGCGTAAGCTGTGGCGGCCTGGTGCGTGTGGGCCTCGATGCCGGCGAGGCGTCGGGTGCTCTGGAGCGTAAGCGTCGCATTCGCGAGCTGGAGGGGCTTGAGCCCGATTTGGCCGCTGTGTTTGAGCATGTGTCGGATCAGGTCATCGAGGCCAATGCGGCCGTTGAGGAAGCGCGTGCCGCTGAGGGCGATGCCGCCGGCGAGATCGCCCGTCTTGAGGGCGAGCGCCGCTCGCTGCTCTCCGAGATCGGCCGCTTGGAGCAAAGCGCCAACAATGCCGAGGTCGAGCGCGTGCGCATCTCCAAGCGCCGCGAGCAGGCCTCCGAAGCCGTTCGCGCTGCGCGCCCGCGGGTTGATGAACTCACCCGTTCGCGTGACGAGGCCCGCGCGCAGGCAAGTGATCTGGGCTTGCAGATTGCCGAGGCCAACGACGAACTCGACCGCGTTCGCCGTGACGATTCCGAGGCTTCCGGCAAGCTCGCCGACGCCAAGGTTCGCCTAGCCCAGACGAGTGAACGCCTGCGTTCGCTGAAGGGCCGCGTTCCCGATCTGGAGCATCGTCTGGAAGGTATCGACCGCCGTATCCGCGGAACGCGCCAGGCTTCGCGCTCGCTTGAGCTGCTGCGACTGCGCGTCGATCCCATGCACGAGCGCTACTCGGCCCTGCTGGAGCGCGCCTCGGACTGGGCCGCGCGCCTTCGTGACCAGGCTTCGCTCGAGGAGGCAGACTCCGCCTCGCTCAAGAAGACCATCGAGGACGCCAAGGCCGAAGTCGCTCGCGCCAAAGATAAGGTTGATACCGCTGCCGCGACGCAAAACGAGTTCAAGGTCGCACGCGGCAAGCTCGAGGTGCAGGTGGAGGCGGCCATCAAGGCCATCACCGCCGACGGCACCACGGTACTCGAGGAAGCGCTCATGCTTCCCGCGCCCACCGACCGCGACGCTGCCGAGCGTGAGCTCAACCAGCTCGTGCTCCAAATCAACAACCTGGGCCCTGTGAACCAGGTTGCCATGGAAGAGTACGAGCAGCTCAAGCGCCGCGCCGATTACATCGAGGAGCAGCTGGCCGATCTGGAGAGCGCGCGTAAGGCGCTCACCAAGATCACCGTGGCTATCGACCGTAAGATGCGCAAGGCGTTCCTGGTAACCTTCGAGAAGGTCGATGCGAACTTCCGCGAGATCTTCGCCATGCTCTTCCCGGGAGGCCAGGCTCATCTGGAGATGACTGACCCCGAGCATCCGGCTGATACGGGCATCGAGGTCGTGGCGCAGCCGCGCGGCAAGCGTATCACCAAGATGATGCTCATGTCGGGTGGCGAGAAGAGCCTGACGGCGCTCGCCCTGCTCTTTGCCGTGTACCGCACACGTACGGTGCCGTTTTATGTGCTGGACGAGGTCGAGGCGGCGCTCGACGACGCCAACTTGTCCAAGCTCATCGGCGCCCTTGATGTACTGCGTTCCGATACGCAGCTCTTGGTCATTTCACATCAGCGCCGTACTATGGAGGACGCTGACGTCCTCTATGGCGTCTCGATGCAAGCCGACGGCGTCAGTCGCGTCGTCTCGCAAAAACTCGATCGCGAAACCGGAAAGGTCGTGAATGCATAATGGGATTCTTCGATGCTCTCTCGCGCGGACTTGAGCGCAGTCGCGAGGCCCTCAACGAGGTCTTTTACTTTGGCGGCGAGGTCGACGAGGATTTTTGGGAGGACCTTGAGGACACCCTCGTCATGGGTGACATGGGCGCCGAGGTCGCCATAAAGGTCTCCGATGACCTGCGTGATGCCGCGGCTAAGAAGAACCTCAAGACCGCCCCGCAACTCCGTCGCGCCCTGGCCGAGCAGCTTGAGCAGCACTTTGTGCCCATCGAGCGCGATCCGTTCTCCGATACGCCGAGCTGCGTGCTGTTTGTGGGCATTAACGGTGCCGGCAAGACCACGACGGTCGGTAAGATCGCGAGCGCCATGGCCGCCCGCGGCAAGAACGTCGTGATCGGTTCGGCCGATACCTTCCGCGCTGCAGCTATCGAGCAGCTCGATGTGTGGGGCCAGCGAGCTGGCGTCCCCGTCATCAAGCGCGACCGCGGCTCCGACCCGGCAAGTGTTTGCTACGACGTGCTCGACGAGGCCGACAAGCGCGGCAGCGACCTGGTGCTCATCGATACCGCCGGTCGTCTGCACACGAGCCCCGAGCTCATGCGCGAGCTTGCCAAGGTGGTCAATGTGACCCGTAAGCGCGCCGCCAATATGGCCGCCGGCCCCATGCCCGTCTATGTCGTGCTCGTGATCGATGCCGCAACGGGCCAAAACGGCCTCAACCAGGCGCTCGAGTTTAACGAGGCGCTGGGTCTGGACGGTATTATCATGACAAAGCTCGACGGCACGGCAAAGGGCGGTATCGCCATGGCCGTGGCCGAGAAGCTCAAGCTTCCCATCCTGCGCATCGGCGTGGGCGAGCAGGTCGATGACCTGCAGGAGTTCAATGCCAAAGATTTCTGCCGCGCCCTGGTGGGCGAGTCCAACTAAGGAGTAACCAGTGTTTGATTCCCTGAGCGATCGCCTCAACGACACATTTGACCGCCTGCGTGGCAAGGGTAAGCTGACCGAGGCCGACATTACCTCGGCCATGCGCGACATTCGCATGGCGCTGCTAGAGGCCGACGTCAACTTCAAGGTCGTCAAGGAGTTCGTCGCCAAGACCAAGGAGCGCTGCATGACCGCCGAGGTCATGGAGTCACTGTCGCCGGCGCAAAACGTCGTCAAGATCGTGCTCGACGAGCTCACCGAGATGCTCGGCTCCACCGAGAGCAAGCTCGTCTTTAGCAACCGCATTCCCAATGTCATCATGCTCGTGGGCCTGCAGGGCTCCGGTAAGACCACGGCGGCCGTAAAGCTGGCCTACCAGCTCAAGAAGCAGGGCCGCTCGCCGCTGCTCGCCGCGTGCGACGTCTACCGTCCCGCCGCTGCCGACCAGCTGGCCACACTCGGTGGAGAGATCGGCGTGCCGGTCTTCCGCGGCGACGGCGAGCACCCGGTCGACATCGCCAAGGGCGCCATCCAGGAGGCCGTCGACCACCTGCGTGACGTGGTCATCGTCGATACCGCCGGTCGCCTTCAGATCGACGAGCAGATGATGCAGGAGGCCGTGGACATCAAGAAGGCCGTCAAGCCCGATCAGGTGCTGATGGTCGTCGATGCCATGACCGGCCAGGATATCGTCAACGTCGTCTCGACCTTTGCCGAGCGCACCGACTTTGACGGAGTGATCATCTCCAAGCTCGACGGCGATGCCCGTGGCGGCGGCGCGCTTTCCGTGCGCCAGGTGACCGGCAAGCCCATCAAGTTCGTGAGCATGGGCGAGAAGCCCGATTCGCTGGAGCCGTTCTATCCCGATCGTATGGCCAAGCGCATTCTTGGCATGGGCGACGTTGTCGGCATTATCGAGAAGGCCCAGGAGGCGGCCGACGCCGAGCAGCTCGAGGCTGCCGAGCGAATGCTGCGCGAGGGCTTCACCATGAACGACATGCTCGACCAGATGAAGGCCGTCAAGAAGATGGGCGGCATGAAGGGCATCCTGGGCATGCTCCCCGGCGGCCAGCGTGCGCTCAACCAGATGGGTGGCAACCTGGACGAGGGTATCTTCGATAAGAACGAGGCCATTATCATGTCGATGACCAAGGAGGAGCGTCTGCGTCCCTCCATCATCAATGGCCAGCGCCGTGCCCGCATTGCCAAGGGCGCCGGCGTGACCCCCACCGAGGTCAATAGCCTTATGAAGCAGTGGGGCGAGATGAACAAGATGATGGGCCGCATGCGCACGATGGCCAATCAGGCACAGGCCGGCGGCAAGAAGGGCAAGAAGGGTAAGAAGGGCAAGAAGATGCGCATGCCCAATATCCCCGGCCTGGACGCTATGGGTCTGGGCGGCATGGGCGGCCTGGGTACGGGCGGCCCCAAGTCCGATATGGACCTGCTGCGCCAGATGGAAGCGCAGATGCGTAATAAGAAATAGTGCTGTAATTCCAGCTTGATATGGCAAAGGCCACTCGGAAGCTACCGGGTGGCCTTTGTTGTTGGCTTTGATTGTTGGGTTGCGTTCAGTATCGCGCCCCGAGTTCGCGGTGCCGTGCCGTTAGTGGCAGCCGCAGCCCTCGTGGCCCTCGTGCTCGTGATGGCCATGGCAGCCACAGGATTCGCCGTGCTCATGGGCGTGCTCGTGGTCATGGCCGTGGCAGCCGCACGTGGCCTCGCCGGTCTGCGCGAGCGTGCCGGCAATGAGGGCCTCGACGCAGGCATCGCAGCTGCCCTGGGCGCCCGCATAGACCGTGATGCCGGCTTGAGCAAGCGCGTTGATAGCGCCACCGCCGATGCCGCCGCAGATGAGTGTGTCCACGTCGCCATTGGCGAGCAGACCCGCCAGCGCGCCGTGACCGGTGCCGCCGGTGCCTACGACCTGCTCGTTGAGCACCTTGCCATCCTGGATGTCGTAGATCTTGAACTGTTCGCTGCGGCCAAAGTGCATAAAGATGTTGCCGTTGTCGTACGTCGTTGCCACCCTCATGGTGCTGACCTCCTTTGCTGTCCATGCGGCCGTTGTCGTGGTGATGGGGGAGTATGCGATATTGCCGCCCTCGATACTGAGCGCTCGCCCGTTGACCAGCGCGTTTGCCACCTTACGATGTGCTCGGCTGCAAATAGCCGCCACCGTGGCGCGCGCGATGCCCATCTGCTGTGCGACTGCCTCTTGGTTAAGGCCTTCCAGGTCGCACAGGCGCAGCACCTCGAGTTCGTCGATCGTCATGTCGATGGCGTCTCCACTGGCAAGGCCGTCGGGGGTAAAGCCGCGGTATTCGGGGATGATCCCAACGCGGCGTAATTTTTCTCGTCTTCCTGCCATACACTCTCCAAATCTGACATATGTCAACAATAGAATAGCGAACGTGCGGATTTGCGCAAGGAATTTCTGGCATATGTCAGAAAATGAGGGCTTATGTTTGGGCTGTGGGGCCGCGTGCGCCTGGGCTACAATGAATCTCGCTTGTAGGCGACTGACAGGAGGGTCAATGAGCAAAGCTGATCAACAGTTTGTATCCATGTGCCGCGACATTCTGGACCATGGCACCACCACCGAGGGCCAAAAGGTCCGTCCGGTGTGGGAGGACGGCACCCCTGCCTATACCATTAAAAACTTTGGCGTTACGGCGCGCTACGACCTGCGCGAGGAGTTCCCTGCGCTCACCCTGCGCCGCACGGCGCTTAAGTCTGCGATGGACGAGATTTTGTGGATCTATCAAAAGAAGTCCAATAACGTCCATGACCTCAACAGCCATATTTGGGATGAGTGGGCCGACGAGACCGGCTCCATCGGCAAGGCCTACGGATACCAGATTGGCCAGAAGAGCCATTATGCCGAGGGCGATTTCGACCAGATGGACCGAGTGCTGTACGATCTTAAGCACACACCGTACAGTCGCCGCATCATGACCAACACGTATGTGTTTAGCGACCTGTCCGAGATGCACCTGTATCCGTGCGCGTACAGCGTGACCTATAACGTCACGCAGCGCCCGCAGGACGACAAGCCGACGCTCAACATGATTCTCAACCAGCGCAGCCAGGACATTTTGGCCGCGAACAACTGGAATGTGTGCCAGTACGCCATCTTGCTGATGATGGTTGCGCAGTCGATCGATATGATTCCCGGCGAGCTGCTGCATGTGATCGCCGACGCCCATATCTACGACCGTCATGTCGATATTGTCCGCGAACTTATCGAGCGTCCGCAGTTTGCAGCACCCAAGGTAACGCTCAACCCCGATGTGCATGACTTCTATGCGTTTACGACCGATGACCTGATCGTCGAGGGCTATGAGCACGGCCCGCAGGTCAAGAACATTCCCATTGCGGTGTAGGTGGTGCTCATGACGTGTAAGCTATCTGCTATCGTTGGTGTGTGTGACGATTGGGGCATTGGGTGCGAGGGCGACATGGTGGTGTCCAATCGCGCCGACATGCGCCATTTTGTGGCCTGCACCAAGGGCTGCCCGGTCATCATGGGGCGCAAGACGCTGCTGAGTTTTCCCGGTGGGCGTCCACTCAAGAACCGTCGCAATATCGTGCTTACCCGCGACGAGGATTTTGCTGTCGAGGGCGTCGACGTGGTGCATAGCATCGACGAGGCGCTCGCCGCGGTTGCCGATGAGCCCGTTGCCTGGGTGATCGGTGGCGGCGAGGTGTATCGGCAGTTTTTGCCGTATTGCGCCGAGGCCGAGGTCACGCACAACCATTGTACTCATGCCGTGGACACGTACTTTCCCGATTTGGACGCCGATCCCGCGTGGGAGATTGCGTGGCGTGGCGGTGTTGCCACGATTGCCTCGGGCGAGGGCGACGAGGGTGTCGATTATGAGTTCGTGACGTATCGTCGCGTTGAGGCGTAAATCGCCTGGCGTGAACGGTATTATCGGGTTGATTGAATGTATGGGGCGGCGCTTAGCGTCGCCTCGTTTGGTATAGATGTGCTGTAAAGAAGGGTGCGGGCAGGCTGCTATGACTGATGCCGTTGAGGTTCTGCGAATTGATTCGCTCGAGGACGAGCGGCTCGATGCCTACGTGCGACTGACCGAACGTGAACTGCGCTGCGTGCTAGAGCCGCAAAAGGGCATCTTTATCGCCGAGAGTGCCAAGGTTATCGAGCGCGCGGTTCGCGCCGGATATGAGCCGGTGAGCTTTCTTTTGGGCGAACGCTGGCTCGACCAGATGATGCCGCTGTTTGAGCGCCTGGTTGTGCGCGAGGGCGCAGGTCCGGTTCCTGTGTTCGTGGCTTCCATGGAACTCATGGAGCAGCTGACGGGCTTTAACGTGACGCGCGGTGCGCTCGCGGCGTTTCGTCGCCCGCGGCAGATTCCGGTTGATGAGTTCTTGGGTGGCGTCGTTGAGGCGGCGGGGGAGCGCCCGGTGCGCGTGTGCGTGCTCGAGGGTATTGTCGACCACACGAACGTGGGTGCGATTTTCCGCTCGGCCGCCGCGCTCAATGTCGACGGTATTTTGGTCAGTCCGACGTGCTGCGACCCGCTGTACCGTCGCTCGGCCCGCGTGAGCATGGGCACGGTGTTTCAGGTGCCGTGGACGCGTATTGGCAGCGAGGCTCGTGTGTGGCCGCACGATGGCCTGGCGGCACTGCACGAAGCCGGTTTTTCGTGCGCTGCGATGGCACTGACGGACGACTCCGTTTCGCTGGACGATTCTGCGCTGCAGGAGGTTGATCGCCTGGCGATCTTTATGGGCACCGAGGGTGCCGGCCTGGGCGCCAAGACTATCGCGGGCTGCGACCGAGCCGTGCGTATTCCGATGGCGCACGGGGTCGATTCGCTCAACGTGGCCGCGGCGAGTGCCGTCGCCTTTTGGCAGCTGTGCCCGCACGTGAGCAACGAGTATCACTACCAGCCGGGGCTGTATCACTAGGCAGATAGTTTGCACCGGGCTCTGACTCGGGGTGTTTCGGTCGACGTCGGTCGGTGCTAAGCTGCTATTAGCTTAGGTCTTTAATTACTGTTTTGTCGGTTGACGTACGCTTTTGGGGAGGGCGTGTGGCTAAGAAATCTACGGCTATCGATGTAACGCAGGGTGTTATTTGGCAGCAGCTGCTTTCGCTGTGCGTTCCCATCTTTTTTAGTTCGTTTTTTCAGCAGGCCTACACGCTTATCGGTACCTATATCGTCGGTCAGTTTGGCGGCAAGCTCGCGCTAGGTGGCATTCAAGCTACGATGGTGCTCACCGAGCTCTGCATTGGCTTTTGCGTTGGCGTCGGCGCCGGCTGCGCGGTCATTACCGGTCAGTATTTTGGTCAGCACGATGATGAGCGACTGAGTCGTTCGGTCCATACAGCCATGACGCTCGCGCTGGTGGGCGGTATCGTTTTCTCGATTCTTGGCATAGTGTTCGTTGAGCCCATGCTGGTGCTTATGAACACGCCGCATGAACTATTGGCCGAGGGCGTGGCCTATGCTCGTTGTTATTTTGCCGCCATGGTTGCAGCGCTGCTGCTCAATATGGGAACGGCACTGCTGCGTGCCGTGGGCGACACGCGCGGCCCCGCTGTGATCATTGCCTCTGGCTGCCTGGTTAACGTGGTGCTGGATATCATCTTTGTCGCTGTGTTGCATATGGAGGCGCTGGGCTGCGGCATCGCAGTGGCGCTGACCATTTGCTCCAATGCAACGATGATCGTGTTGCGCATGATGCGCGCTCCGGGCGCATGGCGTCTTTCGCTGTCTAAGCTCGGCATCGATCGCGGTATTTGCAAGAGTATGATCTCGTGTGGTCTGCCACTCGGTTTTCAATCGGCTGCCTATTCGATCTCGAACGTGCTGATCCAGGTGTCGGTTAATTCGTTTGGCGCCGATGTCACGACTGCTTGGGGTCTATCTGGGCGCCTGGATGGCATTATCTGGATGGTGACCGAGGCGCTCGGCGTATCGATCACTACGTTCTCGGCGCAGAACTTTGGCGCGCGCAATTACGAGCGCATGCGCAAGGGATATCACACGTCGCTCGTGCTTTCGTTTATGCTCATTGGTGGCCTGTCTGCCGTACTCCTGGTGTTCTCGGGTCCTCTGTCGCGTTTGTTTGTCGACGATGCTTCGATTTCGGCGTTCACCACGACGATTCTTCATTTCATCGCGCCGTTCTACGCGATCTTCTCGATTATCGAGAACGCGTCGGGCTCCATTCGCGGCGCTGGCGTGAGCTTGCAGCCTATGATGCTCACCATCTTTGGCACCGTTGTCTTGAGGGTGATCTGGGTGTTTGCGATTATGCCGTTCGATCCGTCTCTTGAGCACCTGCTGTTGGTTTACCCCGTAACCTGGCTCATCACGGCCACGATGTTCACCATCTACCACCACAGTGGCAACTGGCTAGGCCGCGCCACTGCCTAATGATCCCTTGGGGCGGAGGAGAACGGATCATTGCTCTCCGTCGTGATGTCGATGATCCGTTTTCCTCCGCCCCCTTCGGATCAATTAGTATTCGATGCCTTGGCGGGCCAGGAAGCCTTCGTCGAAGTAGTGTTTGACGGGGCGCATTTCGGTGACTAAGTCCGCAAGGTCGGCCAACGGCAGCAGCCCGCGGCCGGTGAGCACGAGCTCCGTGGTGGCGGGCTTTATCGCAATCAGTTCCTCGACATCCTCTCGCGCCCCAACGCAGCCGTCGTCTTGCCCTTGCCGTCGCCCGTATAGATTTGAACCTTGCCGACTTCCAGTGATGCCATCTCTGTCCTTTCGTGCCCGGCGTCGGTTTATCGCCGTCCGGGTTGGGTATTCTAGAAAACATTATCAACCCCAGTAGATGGAGTTCAAGCAGATGGAGATGGATGACAACAAACGTAGACGGAATATGATCCTCTACGTGCTCATCGCCTTCGTCGTCTACCTCGTGCTCTCGACCGTTCTGTTCCCCAACATCGGTCACACGCAGCAGATTACGAAGACCGATTACTCGACGTTTGTCAAAGCGCTCGATAAGAAGAGCGTCGACAAGGTCGAGTACAACACGGACGATTACACGATTTATTACACTAAGAAGGGCGAGGACGAGAACATCGCCTACAAGACGACCGGTGTGCCGAATGATGCGGGCTTTACCGATCGCGTGCTTGAGTCTGGCGCTTCGCTGGAGTCGGTTGTTCCCGATAAAGACTCGGGTTTGATGACCTACTACCTGCTCACGCTCATTCTTCCTATGGCGATTTTCTTCCTCATCGGTTGGTGGCTCAACCGCCGCATGAAGAAGGCTATGGGCGATGACGGCCCGTCGATGAACTTTGGCGGCGGCGGTTTTGGCGGCGGCGGACTGGGTAAGTCCGGCGCGCGCGTGATCGCCTCCAAGGACGTGGGCGTTACCTTTAAGGATGTCGCCGGCCAGGAAGAGGCCAAGGAGTCTCTCAAGGAGGTCGTCGACTTTCTGGAGAAACCGCAGCGCTACGAGGAGATCGGCGCCAAGCTGCCGCGCGGTGCTCTCCTTGTTGGTCCTCCGGGTACCGGTAAGACCCTGCTTGCCAAGGCTGTTGCCGGCGAGGCTGGTGTTCCGTTCTTTAGCATTTCGGGCTCTGAGTTCGTCGAGATGTTCGTCGGCCGCGGCGCTGCTAAGGTTCGTGACCTGTTTAAGCAGGCCAAGGAAAAGGCCCCGTGTATCGTCTTTATCGATGAGATCGATACCATCGGTAAGAAGCGCGATGGCGGCGGCTTTAGCGGCAACGACGAGCGCGAGCAGACGCTCAATCAGCTGTTGACCGAGATGGACGGCTTCGACAACCACAAGGGTATTGTCGTCCTCGCTGCCACCAACCGCCCCGACAGTCTCGATCCGGCGCTGCTGCGCCCCGGTCGTTTTGACCGTCGCATCCCCGTCGAGTTGCCCGATCTGACCGGCCGTAAGAACATCCTCGAGCTCCACGCCAAGAGCGTGAAGACCCAGCCGCCGATTGATCTGACCGCGATTGCCCGCGCCACGCCCGGTGCCTCGGGCGCCGACCTGGCCAATATCATCAACGAGGGCGCCCTGCGCGCCGTTCGCGAGGGTCGCAAGCGTGCAACCCAGGACGATTTCGAGGAGTCGGTGGAGGTCGTCATTGCCGGCCAACAGCGTAAGTCCACGGTGCTTTCCGACCACGAGAAGCAGGTCGTTTCCTACCACGAGATCGGCCATGCCATCGTCGCTGCCCGCCAAAAGGGTTCCGCGCCGGTTACCAAGATCACCATCGTGCCGCGCACGAGCGGCGCTCTTGGCTATACCATGCAGGTCGAGGAGGACGAGCGCTTCCTGACGACGCGCCAGGAGGTCTTGGACAAGCTCGCCGTCTACTGCGGCGGCCGTGCGGCCGAGGAGCTCATCTTTGGCGAGATGACGACCGGTGCCGCCAACGATATCGAGCAGGCCACCAAGCTCGCCCGCAATATGGTGACTCGCTTTGGTATGTCTGACGAGTTTGGCATGATGGCGCTCGGTACCGTGCAGAACGCGTATCTCAACCAGGACACGTCGCTCACTTGCGCCCCCGGTACGGCCGAGCGTGTGGATGCGATTGTCGCTAAGCTGATCGAGGACGCGCACGATCGCGCTCTGCAGATCCTCAAGGAGAACAAGTTCAAGCTCCATGAGCTGGCTCGTTATCTGTACAAGAAGGAGACCATCACGGGCGAGGAGTTCATGAACCTCCTCACGCGTGAGAATCCGCTGATGCCCAAGCAGCAGTAAAGCCGCGGCCGAGCCAGTAAACGCCGACGCCCCATTTGAGCAGCTTTCTCAAATGGGGCGTTTTGCTTGAGAGGGATGGAAATGAAGATCGTGGTGAGCGCCTGCTTGATGGGCGAGAGCTGCAAGTATAACGGGCTCGACAACTACCATCGCGAGTTGGTCGAGGCCTGCGAGCGTACAGGGACCGAGGTCCTCTTGGTTTGCCCTGAGGTCTTTGGGGGCCTGCCCACGCCGCGCAAGCCGTCCGAGATTGTGAACGGAGAGGTTCGTACCTGCGAGGGCATCTCGGTCGATCGCGAATTTCGCCTGGGTGCCCAACGAGCGCTCGATATGTGCGAGCAGGCGGGCGGGCCGGAAGAGATCGCCGCGTGCATCCTGCAGGACCGTAGTCCCTCGTGCGGCGCGGGTCGCATCTACGACGGAACATTCAGCGGCACCCTTACGGCGGGCAACGGCGTCTTCGTTGATTTACTGCTCCGCCACGGCTACCGCGTTATCCCGGCAAGCGAATTTGACTCGAGCATGTTACGTCAATAAAAAACCGCCACAAAGGTACTGTCCCCTTTGTGGCGGTTTTGGTCGGTTAGGCCAGGATAGAGTGGCCGTAGGCGTTGGCTGCCTTGATGGCGGCGGCGAATTTCTCGTCGGTGAAGGGCTCGGGGTTTCCCTGCTTCCACTCGTTGGTGGCGTGCGCGTACTCGCACAGGGCAGGGATGTCGGCCTCGGAAAGCCCGACCTGCTCAAGCGTCACGGGCAGGCCCATCTGCTTGTTAAAGGCGGCGTAGCACTCAAGGTTCTCGGTATCGCCAGTATAGGCAAACAGCACGAGCACGCCCAGGCTTACGACCTCGCCGTGCAGATAGGTTCCCTCGCGCGGAATGCTGCACGTCGCATTGTAGAACGCGTGTGCCACGCTCGAGTTGTAGTAGTAATCGTTTTGGTTGGTCAGGTTCGAGACATAGCCCGTGTTGACCACGATGTCGAGCGCGATCTGCTTGACGGCTTCGCTCGACAGGTTCTTGCGTACGTCCTCAAGACCCTGGACGCCATAAGTAAACAGCGGCTCGGAGCAGGTGTGGGCGAGTGCCAGGCCAAGACCGGCGGTATGCTCCAAATTACCGGCGCTCGTGGCGTATTCGACCTCAGGCTGCTTAGACAGGGCATCGCCCACGCCGGCCCAGAAGTACTCCGCCGGAGCTTCGGCGATGATCTTGGGGTTGATGAAGATGTGCGCCGGTCGGTTGGGGTACGAATAGCCCTCGAGCGAGCCGTCGTCGTTGTACACGACGGCAATGGCGGTCGCGGCGGAGCAGTTGGAACAGATCGTCGGGACAGTGAAGACGATCTTCTTGAGCTCGATGGCCGCCGTCTTGACGGTGTCGAGCGCCTTGCCGCCGCCGCAGGCGATAAGAACATCAGCCTCCTGGCAGGCAGGGGAGTTCACGACCTTGGCGATATTGGCACGCGTACTGTTGGTGCCATAGACGCGCGTCTCCAGGACCTCGACATCGGTACCTTCAAGTGCCGCCTCGATTCCCGGCAGCGCCGCAGCCAGGGCTCGCTTGCCGCCAATGATGGCGACTTTCTTCGCGCCGTACTCCGCCAGTGCAGTTGGCAGCTCGGTAAAGCAATCCTCGCCAACGGTGTAGTCGCTCATTCCAATCGTGCGCATAGCAACCTTCTTTCGTTCGATAAAGTGCTTTCAGGTATTTTGCTCCTAGAGAAGGGCTGTAATAGCGAGAAATTTCGAACGTATAAAACCAGTGTTGAGGGTTTTTCGCCGGCGCGGAACGTGCTAGCATACTCCGCATAAGCGTTGATGGGGACGAGTAGTCGGCCGTCCGCATGCTACAGAGAACGGGGAGCGCTGAGAACCCGTGCATGCGACCGATGAAAATCACCCCGGAGCTGCGGTCCCAACGGACGTGCCGCGCAGGTTCGTCTTAGTAGACATCGCCGATATGGTCGTCGATACAGGCCAGCCGAGTAACGGATGCGAGCGCGCGAATACGCGGGCGAGGGCATCTAAGCTGGGTGGTTAAGCGAAGAGCTTTTGCGGGCGTGCAGCCCGTTTTGTGGCGCTTCGTCCCAGCTTGCAGGGACGGGCGCTTTTTTTGGTGCCCATCGGGCGTGCGCGCCCACGACATGAAAGGGGTACCGTGGCAAACGAGTACAAGCAGACGATGAATCTGCCCAAGACCGGTTTTCCCATGCGTGCCGGTCTTTCCAAGTCCGAGCCCAAGCGACTCAAGGACTGGCAGGACAACAAGGTCTACGAGCAGGTTCTGAAGAAGAACGAGGGTCACAAGAAGTTCGTGCTGCATGACGGTCCTCCGTACGCCAACGGTCCGATCCACATCGGCCATGCCATGAACAAGATCTCCAAGGACATGATCAACCGTTACTGGATGATGCAGGGCTGCGAAGTTCCCTATGTCCCCGGTTGGGACTGCCACGGTCAGCCGATCGAGCACAAGGTCGAGGAAAAGCTCGGCACCGAGAAGTTCAACCAGACCTCCACGGCCAAGATCCGCGAGCTTTGCAACGAGTTCGCTGTCGAGAACATCGAGCTCCAGAAGGCCGGCTTCCGTCGCTTGGGCGTGCTTGGCGACTGGGACAACCCGTATCTGACGCTCTATCACCAGCACGACGCCGCCGACATCGAGGTCTTCAAGGCCATGTTCGATAAGGGCATGATCTATCGCGGTCACAAGCCGGTTCACTGGTGCAAGCACTGCCACACCGCGCTGGCCGAGGCCGAGATCGAGTACTCCGACGAGACGAGCCCGTCCATTTTCGTGCGCTTCGAGATGACTTCCAAGCCCGCCGGCCTCGAGAACTTCGACGGCCCGGTTGACTTTATCATCTGGACGACCACGCCGTGGACCATCCCCTCCGACCAGGCCGTTTCCCTCAAGCCCGGCGCCGCCTACGTTGCCGTTGAGCACGATGGTCGTGCCGAGGTTATGCTCGAGGACCTGGCTCCCAAGTGCTGTGAGGAGTTTGGCTGGGAGTACACCCCGGTTATGGTCGACGGCAAGCCCTATGTGGTTCCCGCCGAGACCTTCCACCACATCCACTACAAGCAGCCAATCTTTGACGGTGTTGAGGGCGTGGCGCTGCTGGCCGATTACGTCGGTGTCGATGACGGTACCGGTATCGTCCACAACTCGCCCGGCCACGGCGTCGACGACTACTTTGCCTGCCTCAAGGAGGGCATCACCGACATCTGCATGCCGGTCGATGACGACGGCAAGTTCTACACCGGCGAGGAGTTTGGCACCGGTGGCCCCTTCAGCGGTATGGATACCGATGAGGCCAACCCGCACATCATCGAGTTCCTGCGCGAGCGCGGCACCCTGGTCCTCGAGAAGAAGATCACGCACAGCTATCCGCACTGCTGGCGCTGCAAGCACCCGGTGCTCTTCCGTGCTACTGACCAGTGGTTTGTCTCGATGGACAAGACCGGTTTGCGTGAGCAGGCTGGCAAGGAGGTTCGCGAGAACGTCAAGTGGTATCCGGCTCACGCCGCCAACCGCATCGGCGCCATGGTCGAGCAGCGTCCCGACTGGTGCATCAGCCGTCAGCGCAACTGGGGTGTGCCTATCCCCAGCTACACCTGCGCCGACTGCGGCGAGAAGGTCATGAACGACGCCACGCTCGACGCCGTCATCAAGCTCTTCCACGAGAAGGGCTCCGACGCCTGGTTCACCGACGCTCCCGAGAGCTACCTGGGCGAGGCCTGCGTCTGCCCCAAGTGCGGCGGTCATCACCTCAAGGCCGATAAGGACATCCTCGACGTGTGGTGGGATTCCGGCGTGTCTTGGAAGGCCGTCTGCGAGTATCGCCCTGAGCTTGAGTACCCGGCGGACGTGTATCTTGAGGGCTCCGACCAGCACCGCGGTTGGTTCCAGAGCTCGCTGCTCACCTCGGTGGGTGCCAACGGCCACGCCCCGTACAAGGCGGTCGTCTCGCAGGGCTTCACACTCGATGGTCAGGGCCGCAAGATGTCCAAGTCGCTCGGCAATGTTATCGACCCCAATAAGGTCTGCGACGAGATGGGCGCTGACATCATCCGTCTGTGGGTTGCCTCCGTCGACACCAGCTCTGACGTCTCCATCGACCACGAGATTCTCGCTCGTACGTCCGATGCCTACCGTCGTTTCCGCAACACGCTGCGCTTCCTGCTCTCCGAGCTCGAGGGTCAGTTTGAGCCCGAGACCGACGGCGTCGCCTTTGCCGACCTGCTGCCGCTCGATAAGCTCATGGTTGCCCGCCTGACCCAGGTCCAGGCCGAGGTCGACGATGCCTACGCCAGCTACGAGTTCCCGCGTGCCTACCGTGCACTCTACGACTTCGTGGTTACCGAGCTCTCCAACGTGTACCTCGATGCCCTGAAGGACCGTCTGTACTGCGACAAGCCCGGCTCGCTCGAGCGCCGCAGCGCCCAGACCGTGCTGGCCGAGCTCTTCTCGATGCTCATGCGCGACCTGCAGCCGATCCTGTCCTACACGGTCGATGAGGCCATGGCCTATGCACCTGCCGGCTGCGTCGATCACCAGAAGTACGCCGCGCTGCTCGATTGGTATAAGTCGCCCATCACGGTCGACGAGGCCAATGAGTTTGAGGGCGTGCTCGAGGCTTCGCTCGAGCTCCGTAGCGCCGTGACCAAGGCCCTTGAGGATGCCCGTTCTGCCGGCACCTTCACTAAGAGCCAGCAGGTCCGCGTCAAGGCGGTCGTTCCCGCCGAGATGTACGCGCTGCTGACCGGCGACAAGGCCGTCGACCTGGCCGAGTTCTACATCGTCTCCGATGTTGAGCTGACCCAGGGCGAGGAACTCTCCGTTGCCATCGAGGCAGCCGAGGGCGAGTGCTGCGACCGTTGCTGGAACTATCGCACCACCGTCGGCGAGTACAACGGCCACGCGCATATCTGCAAGCGTTGTGCGGAGGCCTTGTAGTTACGCGGTTTTACCAAACCGCGTAACAGGTTGACGCTGCAAACCCGCCAGAGCGGCAATTGGGGGTTCCGCCGTTCTGGCGAACGGCGGACCTGCCGATGCTGCGCGGGCCGCATTTGGACAATCTGACGTTCAATTTCAAGGGCGCGACCGAAAGGTCAGCGCCCTTTCATTTCACGTCACCTTGTCTCAAATGCGACCCGCTCGCTCATTTATGCTCTACCTGCGGTGTTTCCGTTCTTGGGAGATTTGTCGCTTCTTGCTTGCGTCAATGTATGATTATCTACTGCGTTAAACGTAATTCGATGATCTTGAGGGTAGGGGATTTCTTTGGGTCGTACTGGGGATATGACGCCGCCTTTGCGTTGGCGGTTGGGTGTTGCTGGTGGGGTGGCGCTGGTTGTGCTGCTTGTTGACCAGTTGACCAAGCTTGCGGTTCGTGCCGTGGGCGATGCACTGCATGTGACCGTCATCCCCGGCGTGATCGACTTCCTGTTTGTCCGCAATATCGGCGCTGCCTTTAGCATGGGCGAGGGGCATGGCATCGCATTTGCCGTGCTGGCGCTGGCGGTCATTGTCGCCATTGCCGTGTACTTGCTCCGTGCGCCTCAGCTCGCTCGTCTTGAGGTTGTGGGCATGGCCATGGTTGCGGGCGGCGCCATCGGCAACGCGATCGATCGCCTTGTCTTTGGCTTCGTGACCGATTTTATCGCCACCACGTTCATCGACTTTCCCGTCTTTAACGTTGCTGATATCGGCATTACGGTCGGCGTCGTGCTGGCGCTCATTGGTTACATGTTCTTGAGTCCCGCCGCTCGCGAGGTCGATGCGACTGCCGAGCTCAACGCCCGTGACGAGGCCCGCGCCAAGCGCAAAGCCAAGCAGCGTGGGGAGCGTGCCCGCAAGATTCGCGAAAGGAATGAGCGTTAATGGCCGACATCCATATTCTCGTTGCCGACGATTACGCTGGTCAGCGTCTTGATGCCTATCTGGGCTCCAATGACGGCTGCCCTACGCGCTCTGCCTGCGCGCATCTGATTGAGGGCGGTGCCGTATGTGTCAATGGCGAGACCTGTCTGTCTAAAAAGTACGCCGTGCGAGCCGGCGACCGTATTTCGGTCGATTTGCCTGAGCCGCACGATCCCACCGATGTGATTCCCGAGGCCATCCCGCTCGACATTCGCTATGAGGACGACTATCTCATTGTGCTCTCCAAGCAGCGTGGCCTGGTGTGCCATCCTGCGCATGGTCATGAGAGCGGTACGCTCGCGAATGCCCTGGTCTATCACTGCGGTATCGACCATCTGGGCACCGTGCAGGGCGAGGATCGCCCCGGTATCGTGCATCGTTTGGATCGCGATACCTCGGGTCTCATGCTTGCGGCAAAGGACGACGACACCCAGCGCGCGCTCCAAAATCTTATCCGTACGCGCACACTCGACCGCCGCTATATCACGCTTGTCCACGGGCACATCGCCATGGACGAGGGAACCATTAACACCGGTATTGCCCGATCGACGCGCGACCGTGTCAAGATGGCGGTTTCTGACGATCCTTTCGCGCGCCAGGCCATTACGACCTTTAAGGTCCTCGAGCGCTTCGATTCCATGCGTTTTGACGACGGCTATACGCTCGTCGAGTGCCACCTGTTTACGGGCCGCACACATCAGATTCGCGTGCATATGCGCCATATCAACCACGCCTGCGTGGGCGATCCACTTTACGGCAAGTGCGATGCACGCGCCGATCAGGGCCTGACCAGGCAGTTCCTGCATTCTTGGCGCGTGGCGTTCGACCATCCTGTGACGGGGGAGCGCATTGAGTGCCGCGACGAGTTGCCGTGGGATCTCGCTGCGGTTCTCGACGATCTGGCTCCGCGCTCGCTCGGTCGCACGGCCGCTGGAGATGAAATCGTTCCGCAGCTCGGTCTTCTCGAAGCCTAGCCAGTAATTAGGTGGTTTCTTGAACTCGGTAAGCCTGCGGTAAGATATACGGTTGTTTACGTAACGCGTTCTCGGGAGCCTGCATGCTCGCCTTTTTACAAACCAACACACCCATCGTGGTCTTCAACCAGATTGTCGTCACGCTGCTCACGGTCTGCTTTCTGTACCAGGTGGTCTTCTTTGTCATTGGCGCTCTTCGTGGCGAGGTCGCGCCTCCCAAGGCCAAAAAACTCCATCGTTATGCCTTCTTTATCGCGGCGCATAATGAGGAGGCTGTGATCGCCAACCTCGTTCGCTCCATCAAGGATCAGGACTATCCGTCCGAGCTTATCGAGGTCTTCGTGGTCGCCGACGCCTGCACCGACAACACGGCACAGCTTGCGCGCGAGGCGGGCGCCATTGTCTATGAGCGCAACGACCTTGCCCGTAAGGGTAAGAGCTGGGTCATGGACTTTGGTTTCGACCGCATCCTTAACGAGTATCCCGACACGTTTGAAGGCTACTTTATCTTCGATGCTGATAACGTCATATCCCGCGATTACGTGTCCAAGATGAACGATGCCTTTGACCAGGGCTTCCATGTGGTCACGAGCTATCGTAACTCCAAGAATTTTGGCAGCTCGTGGATCTCGGCAGCTAATGCTACTTGGTACCTTCGCGAGGCGCGCTTTCTCAACAACGCGCGCAATATCTGCAAGACTTCTTGCGCTGTCTCGGGTTCGGGCTACCTCATCTCCGCCAGCGTTATCGAGGGCATGCACGGTTGGCAGTTCCATACGCTGACCGAGGATATCCAGTTCACCACGTTCTGTGCCATCCACGGCATTCGCATTGGCTATGCGCCGGCGGAGTTCTTTGACGAACAGCCTGTGACGTTTAAGGCTTCCTGGAAGCAGCGTATGCGTTGGACTAAGGGCTTCTACCAGGTGTTCTTTACGTACGGTAAGCACCTGGTCAAATCGACCTTCCGCTACCATCGTTTTGCCGCCTACGACATGTTTATGACGATCGCCCCGGGTATGCTGCTATCGCTGATCTCGATGCTCGCCAATGCCACGTTCCTGATCGTGGGCGGGCTTTCGCACGGCTTTTTGGCCACCGAGGTCGAGATGCAGGCTTGTGCCGCCTCGCTCATTATGACCTTCGCGATGATGTACCAGACCTTCTTTATCCTGGCGTTGCTCACGACTATCTTTGAGTACAAGCACATTCACTGTGCGCAAAAGTGGCGTCTGGTAACTAACCTTTTTACCTTCCCGATCTTTATGTTCAGCTATATCCCCATCACGGTGGCCGCGCTGTTCCTGAAGGTCGACTGGGTGCCGACGCAGCACGCCGTCAACGTTACCCTTGACGAGGTCATGCAAGGCGCCAAATAACCACCACCAAAACCACCGCAAAGGGGACAGGCACCTTTGTGGTGGTTTTTTGCTTTTGCGATGCAGCTCGAGGAGGAGTCCGATGGTCTATATCCCGTTTTGGATTTGCATCTTTGCCGGCGCGGCGATTGATGCCCGTGAGCGGCGGTTTCCGAATGCGCTTGCCGGAGCGTGTGCGGTGGCGGCATTAGCAGGCGTTTGGCTCGACAAAGGCGTTAACACAGCGCTTGACCACGCAGGTCTTGCCGTCATCGTGTATCTTGCTCTCGTGCTGACTGAGTCCCTCTGGCGTCGACTTCGCCAAATCCCGGGCATCGGCATGGGGGATGCCAAGGCGCTCTTCGCGCTTTGCACGCTCGACCCTATGGGTGGCATCGTGGCATTTGCCGTCGCACT
Organism: uncultured Collinsella sp.; assembly: GCA_902469665.1. GTDB lineage: Bacteria > Actinomycetota > Coriobacteriia > Coriobacteriales > Coriobacteriaceae > Collinsella. The sequence continues at coordinate 157,367 of CABRDE010000001.1, forward strand.
CCTGGCCCTGGCCCTCTCCTGCCTCTTCACAAAATCGCGCTCCCTGCCATTGCTCCCGTTTTTAGTGCCGATTTTTGCCATAATCGAGGTCGTGGGCTGCACATTGTAACCGATTGCGCATCCTTCTTAAGGAGCATGCCATGGCATCTAATCAAGAAACGGCCGTCATTAAGGCGCGCATGGACCGTATTCCCTCGGCGTTGTCGCCCGAACTAGTCGAGCGCATTGTCGCCGATCGTGCTTCGGGCTATGTCAACCCGTATCGTTGCAACGACGATCAGGTCATTCGTCGTATTGATCGCGCCGCCGACAAAGGCACGCTTATGCGTCCGGCGTTTATGCGCGATACCGAAAAGATACTTCATCTTCCGGCGTACACCCGTTATGCAGGTAAAACGCAGGTCTTTAGCTTCCGTAGCAATGACGATCTGTCACGCCGCGGTTTGCACGTGCAGCTTGTGTCTCGCATTGCGCGCGATATCGGTCGCGCCCTGGGGCTCAATTGCGATCTGATCGAGGCGATTGGCCTGGGCCACGACTTGGGACACACGCCTTTCGGCCATGCCGGTGAGCGCTTCCTCAACGATATCTATCACGAGCGTACGGGGCGTTATTTTTTCCATAACGTGCAGTCGGTCCGCGTGCTCGACGCGTTGTATGGCCGCAACGTGTCGCTCCAGACGCTCGACGGCGTGCTATGCCATAACGGCGAGTACGAGCAGCGTGTGTTTGAGCTCTCGGACATGGGCTCCTTTGACCAGTTTGACCAGACGGTTGAGGATTGCATTGCCACGGGCTATAGCGCAATTGAGCATCTGCGTCCCATGACGCTCGAGGGCTGCGTCGTTCGCATCTCGGATATTCTTGCCTACGTCGGTCGCGACCGTCAGGATGCGATCGCGGCGGGCCTGCTTTCGCCCGACGCTTTTGATGATGGCCGGGGCGGTGCCTACAACAGTTGGATCCTCGCGCATGCCTCCATCGATATCGTTGAGCACAGCTATGGTAAGCCGCGTATCGAGATGAGCGAGGACCTGTTTGAGGAAATCCGCCGAGCCAAGCGCGAGAACTACGAGAAGATCTATAGCAAGGGCGGTATCGAAGGCGATTCCGAGGCGGAGCTGCGTGAGGCGTTCGAAAAGCTCTACGACCGTTGCCTGCGGGATCTAAACAGTGGCGACGAGTCTTCTTATATCTTTAAGCACCATATTTCGCGTATTGAGCAGCAGCTTTCCTACTACGATCGCACCTATGCCTGGCAGGACGACAAGGATCAAGCCGTGGTGGATTACATCGCGAGCATGACGGACGGTTATTTCTGCGAACTTACGAGCAAGCTGTTCCCGGGATTGAAGTTTCCGCACCGTACCTATATTAACGAACGGTAGTTCGTATAAATTCGGTATACTGTTAGTGGAAAAGTTTTTGATTGATGCACAGGATGGCTATGGACGACCTTTTTTCTGCTTCGACGCGTGAGCGTTCCTTTAAAAATGCGCCGCTTGCTGTGCGCATGCGCCCCAATTCGCTCGACGAGTATGTGGGCCAGCAAAAGGCCGTCGGTAAGGGCTCATGGTTGCGTGCCGCGATCGAGCACGACGTGCTTTCGAGCGTGATTCTGTACGGGCCGGCCGGTACGGGTAAGACGACGCTGGCCCACATTATCGCCAACCATACCAAGAGCGAGTTTGTCGAGGTCAGCGCTGTGACGGGCACCGTGAAGGACTTGCGCCGCGTGATTGACGAGGCCAAGACGCGCCTGAATACCTACGACCGCCGCACCATCCTGTTTATCGACGAGATTCACCGCTTCTCCAAGTCTCAGCAGGATGCCTTGCTGCATGCGGTTGAGAACCGTACTGTCATTATGATTGGCGCCACGACGGAGAATCCGTACTTCGAGGTCAACTCGGCATTGCTCTCGCGCGGTCGCGTGGTGGAGCTTGAGCATCTTAAAGACGAGGATATCGCTACGCTTATCGAGCGTGCGCTCGAGGCGCCGCAGGGTTTGAACGGCAAGTTCTCGGCCGATGAGGATACGGTTAAGACCATCTGTACGCTGGCAGCGGGTGACGCTCGCTCGGCTCTCACGACGCTCGAGCTTGCGAGCGAGATTGCCGTCACGCGTCCCGATACCGAGGGAACGCCTGCGCCTGCGGCGGGGGAGCGCTATCCCATCACCGTGGATGACGTGAAGATCGCCAACCCGCGTCGCGGCTTTACGTATGACAAAAACGGCGACATGCACTACGACATCATCAGTGCGTTCATCAAGTCCATGCGCGGTAGCGACCCCGATGCCACGATCTATTGGCTCGCGCGCATGATCGATGCTGGGGAGGATCCTAAGTTTATCGCTCGCCGCATTATGATTCACGCTTCTGAGGATGTTGGCAACGCCGACCCGCAGGCGCTTTTGGTGGCGCATGCCGCGTTTAAGTCTGCCGAGGTCATTGGCTATCCCGAGTGCCGCATTAACCTGGCTCAGGCTGCACTCTATGTGTGCCTGGCGCCAAAATCCAACGCGTGTGAGGCTTCGATCGATGCGGCGCTGGCCGATATCCATTCTAGTGGGCTTCGCGAGGTGCCGAGTTATCTGCGCGATCGCCATCGCCCGGGCAGCGATGAATACGGTGTGTATAAATACCCGCACGATTATCCTGAAGGCTGGGTCGATCAGCGCTATTTGCCCGAGGGGCTGGAGCGCGGTGCGTTCTGGCAGCCTGCCGGGCGCGGCTGGGAAGAGTGGCGCGTAGAGCAAAGCGAACGTGACCGCAGCGGGAATGCACCGAAGTAGCTGCTGATAATTTTGTCCCACGTTGCTGCTCTTGGCATGTTCGGTCCCCTTTGGGGTACCATGAAAAGCGTCTGTATTTCGATTCTTCCGGGAGGCTTGTATGAGTCCCATTCAAATCGCCCTGCTGCTGCTCGCCGTTGCCGGCGTGTGGGCCATCGCTGAGCTCGCGCTTACCCTGCGCAAGACCCGCACCGTTGTCGACTCGCTCGATAAGACCGTGAACGACCTCAACAACACCATCGCCGAGGCTCAGCCTGTGGTGGCAAAGCTCGATGGCGCTGTCGATGAGCTTACGCCGGCGCTTGCCCAGATGGAGCCGCTGCTTAAGTCGAGCAAGACGGCAGTTGATGCCCTTACCTCCAATCTCGTAGAGGTCGAAGCCGTGGTTCGCGACATTTCCGAGGTTACGGGCAGCATGGCCGAGGCCAGCAATGCTGTGTCGAGCGTGACCGACTCTGCCGCCGGTGCTGTGCAGAAGCTCTTCAATAAGGTGAAGGCTCCTGCAGCTGAAGCCGAGCGCAAGCTTTCCGCTGCCGCCGAAGAAGCCGAGCAGCCGACCGAGCGCGTCTTGATTGGCGAGGACGAGGCCGCCGCGGGCGACGATGATGGCCAGAAGTCTGTAGCCAAGCCGGCTCAGTATTACACCTATACACCCTCCGAGACCTCTGAGGAGTCCTGCGATGAGTAGCGAAGCAACCTGCCCCATCACGCTGACCGTTGCCGGTGACCCGCGTCTCGCTCGCCTTGTGCGCATGACGGCAGCCAACGTTGGTGCCCTGTGCTCTATGTCTGTCGATCGCATCGAGGACATCCGTATGGCTGCCGAGGAAGCCTTCATCTTTGGCTGCACGGCTGTTGATTCCGACGATATTTCGATCAAATTCGATGTCGACGAATCGCACGTGGGCATGACCTTTACCTTTGGCGATCAGGCGACTGTCGATGAGGATGACCAGGCAGCGGTATATGCCGAACTCATCCTCGCGAGCGTGTGCGATTCCTACGAAAAGACTGCGGCGCCCCTGACGCTTTCCCTCGACCTCAAGGCGGATATCTAATATGACCGAACGTTCCCGGAGCGGCAAGACCGCTTGGGACAAGGAGAAAACCCGCGAGCTGTTTCGTCGTTACAAGGAGACCGGTGATCCGGACGCCCGTGAGCAGCTCGTCATGTCCCATATGAACCTGGTAAGGTTTCTTGCCAACAAATTTAAGAATCGCGGCGAGCCGCTCGACGACCTCATGCAGGTCGGCTATCTGGGTTTGCTCAAGGCTATCGACCGTTTTGACCCTGAGCGCGGGCTCGAGTTCACGACGTTTGCAACACCCACTATCCTGGGCGAGATCAAACGCCATTTCCGCGACAAGGGCTGGAGTGTGCGCGTTCCGCGTCGTCTGCAGGAGCTCTCGGCTAAGGTCAACCAGGCTACTGACAAACTTACCAACGAGCTGCAGCGTTCGCCCAAGGTTGAGGAGATCGCTGAGTATCTAGATGTGACTGTCGATGAGGTCCTTGAGGCTATGGAATCGTCTTCGGCCTATACTTCGGTGCCCATCGAGGCTCCTGGTGCGTCCGATTCCGACGATGCTCCCTCGATTCTCGACCGTTACGCCGACGACGACAACGAGCTCGACTTTACCGATGACCGCCTAGTGATCGAGGAAGCCATCCGTGATTTTTCGCCGCGCGAGCGCGAGGTGATCGAGCTGCGCTTTGTGAAGGGCATGACCCAGATCGAGATCGCCAAGAAACTGGGTATTTCTCAGGTGCAGGTTTCGCGTCTGCTGCGCCGCACGCTTAAGAAGATTCAGGACAAGATCGACCCCGACGGAGTGATGATTCGTTCATGAGTGAGCACCCCCAACAAACCGATCGCGTGCTGCGCGACACCCGCATTCTGACGCTGCGCATTTGGGCTGTTGTCGGCTGCATTGTCATCGCCGCTGTCATCTTTAACCTTATGGGCATCCTGGCACCGGTTATTGAGTTTCTTGCCGTCGGCTCCATCATTGCCTTTGTAATGTCCCCGATCACCAATTGGCTCGAGCACCATGGCGTGAATCGCGGCATCGGTTCGCTTATCGCGCTTATTGTTGTTGTTGCCGTGCTCATCGGTGTCGTTTGCATCTTGTCGCCGATTCTTTTTGGTCAGATCATGGAAGTCCTGAGCCGCCTGCCCGAGCAGCTTCGTGTTGCAGGTGGCGATCTCAACGAGATGATCTCGCATGCCAAGACGCTCAACAACACGCCGCTCAAGGAGTATTTGGACGATAATCTTTCGTCGCTGGTTGCCGTGGCATCGAAGTATGTGTCTCAGATTGCTGCCGAGCTTGGCCGCGGTGTGTTCCCGCTCATCACCAATACGGCCTCGCAGTTGTTCGTGATCTTCCTTGGTCTGGTGCTTGCCTACTGGATGGCCTGCGACTACCCTCGCATGCATCACGAGATTTGCACCATCATCGGTCAGGAGAAGGAGACCTCGTACCGCTTTATGGTCGCCATCCTTTCTCGCTCTGTCGGCGGCTACATGCGCGGTATGGTCGTGACGTCCATCTGCGGTGGTTTCCTCGCCTTTATCGGTTTTATGATCATCGGCCATCCGTATGCGGCGCTCATGGCTATCTTTACCGGCATCATGCATTTGGTTCCGGTCGTCGGTCCTTGGGTGAGCGCAGCAATCGCCACAGTGCTTGGTTTCATGTTCAGCCCCATGTTGGCGTTATGGACGCTTATCGTGACGATGGTCGCGCAAAACGTCACCGATAACGTGATTTCGCCTAAGGTTATGCAGAGCTCGGTGCAGGTGCATCCCATCATGAGCCTCACGGCGCTCGTTATTGGCTCGGCACTCATGGGCCCCATCGGCATGATTATTGCCATCCCGCTTTGTGCGGCCCTTAAAGGTATCTTCGTGTACTACTTCGAGAATGAGACCGGCCGCCAGCTTGTGGCCTATGACGGCGCCGTGTTTAAGGGCACGCCGTACCGCGATGCCGATGGCAACCCGGTCGCCGCCTACGACGCGCTCGGCGACGACACCTTCATTTACGAGTCCGAGCTCATCGGCAACGAGACTGCGCCCGAGGCCCAAGCGATGCCTAAGCCCGAGTTCGATAATCCCTGGATCAAGCTCTCGGGTTTGCAACCCGATGCCACGGGCTTCTTCAAGAATCCCTTCGCCAAGGACGATGACTCCAACTCGGACGACGATACCAAAACCGGCATCGACGGCTCCATGGACGATGATGACAACTAGCGGGGTAATTCGGATTAATATTCATACGCGCTAACATGCAATTTCGCTGAAGGGCCGGCATTGTGCCGGCCCTCTTTTTTGCACTTGCGCGGCGGGATGGTAATATCGTTACGTTTGAACTGTTTCGATGTGAAACCGAGGAGATTCCCTCTATGAGTGCTGACTACCCGTCAATGACTACGGCCGAGATTCGCTCCAAGTTCCTCAACTTCTTTGAGGAGCGCGGTCTTAAGCTCTATCCTTCTTCGTCTCTTGTTCCCGACGATCCTTCGCTGCTGCTTGCCAACGCCGGCATGAACCAGTTTAAGGAGTACTACCAGGGTAAGAAGACCATGAAGGAGATCGGCGCTATCTCCTGCCAGAAGTGCGTCCGCACCAACGACATCGATTGCATCGGCGAGGACGGCCGTCACCTGTCGTTCTTCGAGATGCTCGGCGACTTCTCTTTTGGCGGCGTCTCCAAGCAGCAGGCCTGCGCTTGGGCCTTTGAGCTTATTACCAAGGAGTTCAAGCTGCCGCTCGACCGCCTGTACTTCACCGTCTTTACCGAGGACGACGAGACCCACGATGTGTGGCGCTCCCTGGGCGTTGCCGAGGACCATATCTCCCGCCTGGGCGAGGATGACAACTTCTGGGCCGCTGGCCCCACCGGCCCCTGCGGTCCGTGCTCCGAGATTTACTTTGACATGGGCGAGGAGGTCGGCTGCGGCAGCCCCGACTGCAAGCCTGGCTGCGACTGCGACCGCTTCCTGGAGTTCTGGAACCTCGTCTTTACCCAGTACGACCGCCAGGAGGACGGCTCCATGCCGGAGCTGCCGCACCGTAACCTCGATACGGGCATGGGCCTTGAGCGCATGGCCGCCATCATGCAGCACAAGACCGCCAACTACGACGGCGATCTGATGCAGCATCTCATCAAGCTGGGCGAGGAGATCAGCGGTAAGACCTATGACGCCGACGATTACTCCGGTGCTAGCCGTTCTCTGCGCATCATCGCCGACCACTCCCGTGCCGTTGACTTTATGATCTCTGACGGCATCCTCCCCGGTAACGAGGGACGCGAGTACGTCCTTCGCCGCCTGCTCCGCCGCGCCGTGTTCCACGGTCGCCTGTTGGGCATCGAGGGCGCCTTCCTGACCAAGTTCATCGACGAGGTTAACGCTCAGATGGGCGAGGCTTATCCCGAGCTGCTCAAGAATGTCGCGCTCGTCAAGGGTATCGTCGCCTCCGAGGAGGAGCGCTTCTCCACGACGCTTGACAACGGCCGCGTCTATCTGGACGAGGCCCTGGCAGCGCTTGCCGAGGGCGCCGTGCTTCCGGGCGATGTCGCCTTTAAGCTGCACGACACCTTTGGTTTCCCCATCGATCTGACCGTCGAGATCGCCGGCACCGCTGGCCACGACGTCGACATGGACGGCTTCACTGCCTGCATGGAGGACCAGAAGGCCCGCGCCCGCGCCAATGCCAAGGGCGACGCCTGGGGCAGCTTCAACGACGTGTGGGTCGAGCTTTCGGACAAGGTCGCAGCGACCGAGTTCGACGGCTATGACAACGATGTGATCGAGGGCGCCAAGGTTGTCGCCATCGTGCGCAACGGCGAGTCCGTCGAGTCCGCTGCCGCCGGCGAGGATGTCGAGGTTGTGCTCGACCGCACCCCGTTCTATGCCGAGATGGGTGGCCAGCAGGGCGATGCCGGCAAGCTTTCCGCCGAGGGCGTTGTTCTGACCGTTGCCGACACCAAGAACCACAACGGCCTGTATGCCCACGTCGCGCACGTTGCCGAGGGCACGCTGGCTGTCGGTGCCGCTGTTACCGCCGCGCTCGACGCCGAGCGCCGTGGCTTCCTGCGCCGCAACCACACCGCCACGCACCTGCTCGACGCTGCCCTTAAGCAGGTCCTGGGCGAGCACGTCTCCCAGGCCGGCTCGCTGGTGACGCCCGAGCACCTGCGCTTTGACTTCACGCACTTCGAGGCCCTGTCCTCCGAGCAGCTCAAGGCTGTCGAGGACCTGGTCAACCAGCAGATCTTCGCTTCCAAGCCGGTCGTGACCCGTGTCATGGGCATCGACGAGGCTAAGGCTGCCGGCGCTGTCGCTCTGTTTGGCGAGAAGTACGGCGATGTCGTCCGCGTCGTCTCCGTGGGCGCCGAGGACCAGCCGTTCTCCCGCGAGCTCTGCGGTGGCACGCACGCTGCCAACACCGCCGAGATCGGCCTGTTCAAGATCATTTCCGAGTCCTCCACAGGCTCCAATGTCCGCCGTATCGAGGCTGTGACCTCTAAGGGTGCCCTTGACTACATGGTCGACCGCCTGGCGCTCGTTGACGCCGCCGCCGCTGCGCTCAAGTGCCGCGTCGACGAGGTTCCCGCCCGCGTGGAGAACCTGCAGGCTGAGCTTCGCGAGACGTCCAACAAGCTCAAAAAGGCTCTAACCGGTGGCTCCTCCGACGCCATTTCCAGCGCCATCGAGGGCGCCGTCGAGCTCGACGGCTATAAGCTCGTTGTCTCTGAGCTCCAGGGCCTTGAGGCTGCCGACCTGCGCAACGTATGGGATACCGTGCATCAGAAGGTCGCCGGCCCTGTCGCTTGTGTCGTCGCCAGCGTGACTGAGAAGGGCACTCCGGCCCTGCTCGCTGCCGGCTCCGATGACGCCGTGAAGGCCGGGTTCCACGCCGGTAACGTGATCAAGCAGATCGCGGGCCTGGTTGACGGTCGCGGTGGTGGCCGTCCCAACATGGCCCAGGCCGGTGGCAAGAACGCTGCCGGTATCGCCGATGCCCTCGCGGCCGCTAAGACCGCACTCGGCGCCTAAGAATCTAAGAAGTCACTGTGGTCGCGCTTGCGCTGGACATAGGGGAGACCAGGATCGGCATTGCCGTCTCGAGCCGTGATGGCAAGATGGCGATGCCCGTCAAGGTGCTCCCGGCTGCAGAGGTCACCGGTATGGCCAAGACGTTCCGCTACCTGGTCGAGGACTATGAGCCCGACATCCTGGTAAGCGGACGTCCCCTGACCATGGCCGGTGAGCCTGGTCCCCAGGCCGAGCGCGTTGCCGCCGTGGCGCAAAAGATTGCCGACGAGCTCGATCTTCCGCTTGAGTTTGAGGACGAGCGTCTGTCTTCGCAAGAGGCCAAGCGTATCCTGCGCGAGCAGGGCCTCAACGAAAAGCAGATGAGGGGCAAGATTGACATGATCGCCGCCAGCCTGTTCTTGCAGACATGGCTCGATCGTAAAAACGAGGAGGTTTCGCATGCCTAGCGCTTCCGATCCGCGCCGGCAGAGTCGTCAGGGTCAGCCCTCGTCGCGCCCTACTCAGCCTGGTCAGCGTCCGGCGCAGCCGACGCAGCGCGCAGCTCAGCCTGCCGCGCGTCCGGTGCAGTCCTCCTCTCGTTCGGCCCAGCCTGCTCAGCGGACGGCTCAGCAGCCTTCTGCTCGTTCGGTTCAGCATTCGGCTTCTCACGCGGCTCAGCAGCCCACTGCTCGTACGGCCCAGCCTGCAGGCGGCACCCGCTTTAAGCAGCAGGCACCTACCCAGCGAACGCAGGCCCCCCAATCGCATTCGCATCACGCTCGTGGTTCGCATGGCGTTGCTCCGGCGACCCGCTCGAGCTACAACACGCATGCTCGTCGCGGTGCTCAAAAGAAAAGCTCCCCGGTGCCTATGATTATCGGTGGCGTTGTTGCCGTGCTTGCGCTTGTCGCGATCGTTTTCTTTGTCGTGCCAGCCGTCAAGGGCTTCTTTGGCGGTGAGGGTGCGAAAGTCGTTGCAGGCCTGCAGGTTACTATCACGATTCCCGATGGTGCCTCGGGTGACAGCATCGCTTCGATTCTCTCCGAGAACCATATCGTAGAAAATCCCAAGGATTACTATGCGGCGGTGAAAAAGCTCAACGCCGATATGTCACTCAAGCCTGGTACTTATTCGTTCACCACACTCATGGATGCGACCAAGGTTGTTCAGCAGCTTATGGAAGGCCCCAACGCGGGCTCCAATGCGCTGACTATCCCTGAGGGCCTAACGGTCGATCAAGTCGCCGACCGTGTGGCCCAGGCTTACGACAGCATCTCTAAGGAAGACTTCCTCAACCAGGCCAAGGCCTCCAACTACGTGGACGACTATAGCTTCCTTAAGGGCGCCGCCAACGACTCGCTCGAGGGCTTCTTGTTCCCCAAGACTTATTCGTTGGGTGATTCGCCGACGGCCGATGACGTGGTTCGCGCTATGCTCGATCAGTTTAAGACCGAGTACAAGTCGCTTGACTTTGCGAGCTGCGAAGCCAAGATCAAGGAGCGCTACGGTGTGGAGATGTCCGACTACGACATCGTCAACCTTGCTTCCATCGTCGAGCGCGAGGGTCTCAATGCCGATCAGCGCGCGCATGTGGCATCGGTGTTCTACAACCGCTTGGCCGGCAAGCTCGATGGTCTGCGTTACCTCAACAGCGATGCGACCATGATGTATGTCACCGGTGGCGAGGTTACCGCCGACGACCTGCAGAGCGATAGTCCCTATAACACCTACAAGCACGAGGGCCTTCCGCCCACGCCCATCTGCTCTCCGTCGCTCGAGGCACTCAAGGCCACGCTTGAGCCGACCGACTCCGATGACCTGTATTTCTACATTACACAGGACGAGGAGTACTTCTCGCAAACCTACGAAGAGCATCAACAGTCTTGGAATTAGCATGAGGATTTTTAGCCCCAAACGTTACGTTGCCTCGGTCGATCGCATCGACCTCGATACCCTGTGGGCCGACGGCAAACGCGCCATTCTGCTCGATCGCGATAACACCCTGGTGCCGCGCGACACCGAGCGGGTCCCCGCCGCGATTTCCGCTTGGCTCGACGCCGCCCGCGCCAAAGGCTTTAAGCTGTGCATGGTGTCCAATAACTGGCATCGTGACCAGGTCATGGCATCGGCACGCGAGCTGGGACTCGAGGCCATCAGCCACGCCATGAAGCCGGCACCGTTTGCCCTCAAGGCGGGTCTTAAGCGCCTCGGCGCCACGGCTAACGAGGCGGTGCTGATCGGTGATCAGCTCTACACGGACGTGTGGAGCGGCAATTTCGCCGGCGTCGATACCATTCTGGTAAAGCCGCAGGCGACGCAGGACCTGTGGTATACGCAGATCTTCCGTATCTTTGAGCGCCGGGCCCTGCGCGACCTTCCCTGCGAGGAATAGGTCTCGCTATGTCCCAGCACACTAAACACGGCTGCGACCATATCTTCTTTATCGGCTTTTTGGGCGCCGGCAAATCGACGCTCGCGCGCAACGTCGGCACTATGTTCAAGCGGCGTTTTATCGATACCGACCGCCTGGTCGTGCGCCGTTGCGGCAAGTCGGTAACCGAGATTTTTGAGACCGAGGGCGAGGATCGTTTTCGCGAGCTCGAGACCTCGGCGCTCCGTTCGCTCCAAAGCGAGCGCAGCCTGTTGGTTTCGTGCGGGGGCGGTATCGTCGAGACGCCGGTCAATATTGAGCTGATGCACGAAATGGGTACGTGCGTGTACCTCGAGGGCGACTTCGAGGATTCGATTCGCCAGATTCGTCGGTCCGACACGCGCCCCGATTTCCGTTCGCCCGAGCATGCCGCGCGCCTGTTTGAGCATCGCCGTCCGCTGTATCGACAGGCCGCCGACCTTACCCTTGATATTCGCAACAAGTCCTTCGAGGACGTTTCCTACCTTTGTGCCGAGATGCTTTTGGAGCGTGGGCTGCTATGATTCGCCGTCAACTTATCAATTTCCAAAACCGCAGTGTCGATGTCCGCGTCGGATTGGGCGCGTTCGAGGAGCTGTCGCGCATGTTTGCCTCGGCTGTGGGCAAGCCTAAGCGCGCGATGGTGGTTTGGAACGACGCCACATCCGAGCGTTTTGGTGAGGTCGTCGAGCATGCGCTGGTCGACGCCGGTTTTGCCGTGTCGCTGCTCGTCCTCGAGGTTTCGCCTGCCGGTGCTACGCTGGCCGATGCCGATACCGTCTTTGGCGCCCTGTCGGCTAACGGCATTACCTGCGACGATCTCGTTGTCGCTGTCGGCGATACGGCGACCTGCTCGGTCGTTTGCTGGTGTGCCAATCAGTGGTGCGGTCGCACCGAGTGCGCCCTGCTGCCGACGACGTTCGATGCCATGCTTACGGTCGCGACGACCATGAAGCCGCTCGTCGCCTCGTCGGCGAATGCGCTTCCCGCTATCGCGTTCCGTCCCGAGCCGGGCCTGGTCGTGTGTGACCTCGACCTTGTTCGCGAGGCGGACCCCGAGGACCTCAAGCTCGGCTATGTGGTACTTGTTGGCACCATGCTTTCGAGCAGCAAGTCCCGCTGGAATCAGTTTACCGAGACCGTCCCCGAGATTCTCGCGGGCGAGGAGGTCGCGCTCGTCAATGCCGTTCAGTGGTCTCAGACTGCCCGAAAGGACGTACTGATGGCCACGAACCCGAGCGCACGTCATGCGCTCGATTTTGGTAAGACGGGGGAGCGCACCCTGCGCGCCTGCTTGGGCGATGCCGCTTCGCAGGTCCCTGCCTACCAGCTGTTGTCCGAGGGCATGCGCTTTGAGGCGCGCGTTGCCCACGATGCCTGCGACTTCGATATCGATTACGTTTTTGAGGTCGATGACTGCCTGGAGGACTTTGGCATCGAGGAGCTTGCCTTCGACCTGGAGCCCACCGCGTTTATCGAGGAGTTCCGCAAGCAGCAGTTCGCCCGCTCGAACCGCAGCATGTTGCCGCTGCCCGCGGCACTCGGCGCCATTCGTCTAACGAGCGTTGAGGACGAGGTTCTTGAGCGTCACGCTCACGCCTACTTGGCTTCTCGCAAAGAACTTCTCTAAGATTTATTGACATCCATCGTCTTTCGTATCATGTTGAGGGACGGGTTTCCAATCGATTGCGGATCGCATGCGATTCCGTCGTTCGGTTGAGACCCGTCCCGTCTATATAGAGACAACAAGAAAGGAATCTGCATGTCTGAGTTTGCTGCCGGTCCTGCCGGTCGTATCGAGCGTGTCCGTGCCCTGATGGCCGAGCGTGGCTACGACGCCATCGTGGTACGCGACGAGGCCAACCTTCGTTGGCTTACGGGCGTGAAGGGCGTCTTCGACTACACCTTCGAGTTTCCGCACGCTGCGTTTATTACGGCCGACCAGTGCCTGTTCCACACCGACTCGCGCTACCTCAACAGCTTTGAGGAGAACACGCCCGCCGGCAGCCCCTGGGTCTACGACATGGACGAGGGCACCATCCCCGGTTGGGTCGCCGGCAAGATTGCGGCTAACAAGTGCCGTGTCTGCGCTGTCGAGGACGATATGCAGATTAATTTCTACCAGGGCATTCAGCGTGGTCTGGAAGATCGTTCCGTCGCCTGCATGCTGCCGCTGATGCACGACGACATCCGCAAGATGCGCGCCATCAAGGACGCCGAGGAGATCGAGCTCATGCGCCATGCGCAGTCGATCACCGATGCCGCCTTCCAGCACATGCTCGGGTTTATTAAGCTCGGTATGACCGAGAAGCAGGTTCGCAACGAGCTCGAGAACTTTATGTTCGCCAACGGCGCCGACAGCCTGGCCTTCGGCTCCATCGTGGCGAGCGGCCCCAACACCGCCAACCCGCATGCCGTCCCGAGCGACCGCGTGATCGAGAAGGGCGACTTTGTCCTCATGGATTACGGCGCGGGCTACTGCGATTATCGCTCCGACATGACACGCACTGTCGTGATGGGCGAGCCTACCCAGGAGCAGCTCGACCTGTACGCGCTCGTGCGCCGTACGCACGAGGAGTGCGTCGCCGCCATCCATCCGGGCGTCGAGGGCAACGACATTTTCAAGCTTTCCAAGAAGATCATCGGCGATGCCGGCTATGGCGATTACTACAACCATGGTCTGGGCCACGGCGTGGGCATCGACATCCATGAGCTGCCCAACTTCAACCGCAGCAAGAACATCATCGAGGTCGGCTCGGTTATCACCATGGAGCCCGGCGTGTACCTGCCCGGTGTGGGCGGCGTGCGCCTGGAGGACTACGGCGTGGTCACCGAGAACGGCTACGAGCCCTTCACCAAGACGCCGCATGACCTCCACGTTATCGATTGCTAGCTCATTTCGATAGATTTTTGGGGCGGGGCGTCCGGATCGATTCGGGCGCCCCGCGTTCTCTTTTTATGCGCTCGCTGCAGCAGCCGTCTGCAAGTGTATAATTTTTATCGTATGTAATTTGGACGCTTGTGCGTTCTGCCCATAACAAGAAAGGTCGCTATGCCTACCATTTCTACCGCCGACTTCAAGAACGGCCTCGGTCTCCGCATTAAGGACAAGGTCTACACCATCGTCGAGTTCCAGCATGTCAAGCCGGGCAAGGGCGGCGCGTTTGTGCGCTACAAGACCCGCGACATCAAGAGCGGGCGTGTCGTCGAGAACACCTGTAACGCCGGCACCAAGTTCGAGAGCGTCATGCTCACCACCCGTGAGTTCCAGTACCTCTACAACGATGGCGCCGACTACATCTTCATGGACAACGAGACCTATGAGCAGGTTCCCGTTCCCGAGGACATGGTGGGCGAGAACTCCAAGTGGCTGCGCGAGAACGACATTTGTCAGCTGCTCTTTGCCGACGATGAGCTCATGGGCGTGACCCCGCCGATGTTCATCGAGACCACCATCGTCCAGACCGACCCGGGCTTTAAGGGCGACACCGTCCAGGGTTCCACCAAGCCGGCCACGATCGACACCGGCGCTGTCATCCAGGTCCCCATGTACCTCAACGAGGGCGAGGTCATCAAGGTTGACACCCGCGACGGTAAGTTCGTCTCCCGCGTCTAGCAACCAACTCTTATAGGAGGACTCATGCCCCAGGAAATCAAGATTGATGGCATCGGCATTTCGCCCGATGTTTTGACCGCCATCGTTTCGCGCGCCGTGTCGGATGTCGAGGGCATCGCCTCCGTTGGCGTCAAGGACCTTGCCACCAACCTTGTCTCCATGATGCTCTCGTCCAAGGCCCCGGCTTCCGAGCCGGCGGTTGAGGCTGAGGTCGTCGGCGACAAGCTCGCACTCACCGTGCGTGTCGTGGTGTTCTTTGGCTATCCGTTCAAGAAGCTCGCCGAGGCCGTTCGCGCCGCCGTGGTCGTTGCCATCGATGCTCAGGTGGGCGTCGAGGTCGAGCGCGTTGACGTTTGCATTGACGGCCTCGTTTTCCCCAAGGAGTAACCTTTGAGCCTTAAGGTTTATCGCGGGCGCACGCTTGCCCGCAGTCAGGCGCTGCAGCTGCTGTTCCAGGCCGAGGCCACGGACAGCCCGCTCGAGCGCGTCCTCGAGGGTGATTTCCTGATCTCGAAGGGTCCCCTCGACCCCTATGCGCTGGAGCTGTGTCGCGGTGCCTACGAGCATATCGACCGCATCGACTGTGCTCTGCGTTCCGTTGCCAAGAACTGGGATCTTATGCGCATGCCCGGCGCCGACCGCAATCTGCTGCGTATCGCCGTTTACGAGATGCGTTTCCTCACCGACGAGGAGGTCTCGGACGCCATCGTAATCAACGAGGCCGTCGAGCTTGCCAAGGCCTATGGCACCGACCAGTCCGCGTCGTTTGTCAACGGCGTGCTGGGCAAGATCGCTCGCAGCGAGGAGCTGCCGGGCGAGGACCTGTACCAGGAGCTGCTGGCCGAAGATCGCGCTCGCGAGGAGGCGCAGGCTGCCGAGGCTGCCGCCAAGGTTGCGGTTGCCCAAGCTGAGGCTGGCGTGCTGGCCGAGGATGCGGACGCCGCCGAGGCTGACATCGACTCTGTCGAGGAGTAGCCATGCCAGAGGGTTCTGTCCGTAACTTTGATGAGATCTCGGACCGTCTGGATCAGATCATCGCTACCGTTCGCTCCAAGGATACCTCCTTGGAGCGTTCGCTCGATTTGTTTGACGAAGCGATTGAGCTGGGCTCCCGCGCGGTCGATATGGTCGACAAGTTTGAGTTGACGCCGCGTGAGGCCGACAAGCTCGAGCAGGAATACGATGAGGATGCGGCAAACGAATCCCAGGATAGCTAGGCCGCATCTCCGGATACGAATGGTTGATGGCATTCATGAAACGCGTGCGTCTTGATGACGAACTGATTTCACAGGGCATCTGCGCCGATCGCGCGGATGCCCTTCGCACTCTTATGGCCGGCTTGGTCTCGAGTGGCGGCGAGCGCTTGACTTCGCCGGGCCTTAAGGTGACCCCGGGTCTGCCGCTGCACGTGAAGGGGCGCATTCCCTATGTCGGCCGCGGCGGTCTTAAGCTCGAAGGCGCGCTTGGTGCGTTTGGCATCAATCCGACGGGCCTTGCCTGTCTGGATGTTGGCTGCTCTACCGGCGGCTTTACCGATTGCCTGCTCAAGCGCGGAGCTGCGACCGTTGTCTCTGTTGACGTGGGTCGAGCCCAGTTCGATTGGTCGTTGCGTCAGGACGATCGTGTGACGCTGCATGAGCGCACAAACGTGACGCAGCTGCCTGAGCTTGGCTACGGCGACGCTATCGACCTGGCCGTGTGCGACGTGTCGTTTACGAGCATTGCGCATATCATCGACGCCGTGCTGGCGTGCCTGACGCCGACGGGATCGTTCTGCACGCTCGTGAAGCCGCAGTTTGAGGCTCCGGCTGCGCTGGTGGGTGAGGGCGGTATCGTGACCGATCCCGCCGTGCGTGCTGACACGCTTGTGGCGGCGATTGAGCTGTTCGCCGCAAAGGGCTTGTTCCCGGTCGACGTGTGCGTGTCGCCCATCCATGGTGCCAAGGGCAACGTTGAGTTTTTCCTGTACGGCACGAGGTTTGCCCCCGGCGAGCGCTCCGATGACGAGTTGCAATCCCAGGTATCGGTTTTGAGCGAGAAAGCTGCAACGCTATGAAGGTCTTTCTGGTTCCCAATTACTACAAGCAAGAGGCGGTCGAAAGCGGCCTGATGCTCGAGCTTTGGCTGACGCGCCAGGGCTATGAGGTCGCATGGGCTGCCGACCAGCGATCTAAGATCCAAAGCACGCCTGATATCGACGGCTCCGATTTGGTCATTACGCTCGGCGGCGACGGTACGTTGCTGCGCGCTGCCCGCATCCTCAACCATCGCGAGATTCCTATCCTCGGTCTTTCCTATGGTCACCTGGGCTTTTTAACTGCTGCGAGCCCCGAGGAGCGCGATATTCTGCAGGTCGTGAGTGACGCCCTGTCCGGCGAGCTGCACGTGAGCCGTCGCGCTACCATCGCCGCGGATATCGTGTCCGTGCGCGAAGACGGTACGAAGGATGTCGTGCGCACCTTCGCCCTCAACGACATGGCGCTCACTCGCGGCCCCCTGTCCGATATGGTCGAGTTTGACATCACGGTGTCCGGCCACCATATCGACCGCCTACGCGGTGACGGTGTCGTCGTTTCGACGGCGACCGGCTCCACCGGCTATGCACTATCCGCCGGCGGCCCCATCGTGAGCCCCGACTATACGGGCATGGTCTGCGTACCCATTGCGCCGCATACCATTCAGGCTCGCGCCTTTTTGACCTCGCCGAGTGATGTCGTCGAAATTTTTATGTCTGATGACCGTCCGAGTGTTCCGGCAATCGCTATCGATGGACAGTTTATTACCTGCGATGGCACCGTTGAGAGCGTGGCGGTGCGCCGCGGGCCCGGAGATGTGCTGCTTCTCGATTACGGCCCCGAGAGCTTCTATAACTCGGTGAGCCGCGTATTCTACGGAGTCCGTCATGATCGATGAGCTGCAGGTTTCCAACATTGCACTCATTCGCGAGGCGACGCTGGTTCCGAGTGCCGGCCTGACTGTCCTGACCGGCGAGACCGGCGCCGGCAAGACCGCGCTGCTCTCGGCCCTCAAGCTTATTTTGGGTGAGCGTGCGGATTCGTCGACGGTGCGCGAGGGCGAAGCGCTGGCGAGCGTCGAGGCGCGCCTGTTTGACGGCCCGCACGACACGGAAGGCTTCACGGTCCAGCGCAGCCTTTCTGCCGAGGGCCGCAGCCGCGTGAAGATTGACGGCCGCATCGCCAGCGTGCGCGAGCTTTCGGAGCGCGTTGGTGTGATGATGGATCTGTGCGGCCAGCACGAGCACCAGCGCTTGCTCGACCCGGCGCATCACGTTGCGATGGTCGATGCGTGGGCGGGGCGCTCTGCGCTCGAGGCTCTGGATGCGTACCGCGCCTGCTTTAAGGCTTCGCGTGCTGCCGCCAAGGAGGTTCGACGTGTCGAAGAGGCCTCGCGTGCGCAGGGGAGCCGCGTCGAGGAGGCGCGCTTTGCCCTCGAGCGCATCGGCGAGGTTGACCCTAAGCCGGGCGAGTATGAGGAACTGGAGGAACTGCTGCCGCGCTCCGAACATGCCGAGGTATTGGTTGCTACTGCTAACGATGCCCATGCATCGCTTGCCTCTGAAGGTGGAGCGCTCGATGCCGTGAACAGCGCTGTGGCAGAGCTTTCCCGCATGGCTACCGTCGATCGTAAACTGGGCGACATTGCCGATGCGCTTTCGGATGCCTGTATCTCACTTGAGGATTGCGCGAACGAGCTTCGTGCCTATCGCGATGGCGTCGCCTTCGACCCGCGCGAGCTCGCTCGCATGCGTGAGCGGTATTCCGACCTCAAGGGCCTGTTGCGTCAGTGGGGTCCCACCATGGACGATGTTTTTGCCATGCGCGATCGCTCGCAAGAACTGCTGTCTCTGGTCGATGATGGCGATGAGCAGATCAAAAAGGCGCGCGAGGCACTCGGGAGCGCCGAGCGCGAGTTGTTTGCCGCTGCCAAGGCACTTAAGCGCGCCCGTAATACGGCGGCCCCTCGCTTCTGCCACGAGGTCTGCCGCCAGATGGCTCGCCTGGAGATGGGTGGCGCCGAGCTCGTCTGGGAGTCGCGCGATCTTCCCCGTGCTGAGTGGACGCCCGTTGGTCCTTCGAGCTACGAGCTGCTATACCGCAGCGGTGCCGGCTTGACGCCACGTCCCCTGCGCCGCATTGCGTCGGGCGGCGAGCTCAGCCGCGTCATGCTGGCAAGCAAGGTCGTCCTCGGTAACGCGGACGGTGTTGATACGCTGGTGTTTGATGAGGTCGATGCTGGTGTCGGTGGCTCCACGGCGCGTGCGCTCGCGGGCGTGCTGGCAGATCTTGCCGCCACACATCAGGTCATCGTCGTAACGCACCTGGCGCAGGTCGCCGTCATGGCCGACAAGCATTATGTTGTCAGCAAGGAACCGGGCGATGTTCCCCAGACGCATTTGGACGAGGTAACCGGCGAAGCGCGTACCGCCGAGATTGCCCGCATGTTGAGCGGCGATCAGTCCGAGGCAAGCCTGGCGCACGCCAAACAGATGCTTGCGGAGGCGCGTGCCTAGGCCGAGCCGCCACATGTATGTCCAATCCGGCCGCCACGAAACGGGTCCATCTACTACGTTTGGCAGGGCATCGGCAACCACGCCAAGAATTGCAAAAAGAAAACCGCAGGTAGAACGCCTGCGGTTTTCTCTATTTTGGGTGTATGGTTGGCGCTTGAGGTTAAAACGTAGTAGATGGGCGGATTTCGTGGCGAGGGGCGTCTATCGGCTCCCCAATTTACCTACTCAACGACCTTATCCGGCTGGATGAGCTCCTCGTAGTAGCTGATATGCTCACGCGCGTCTTCGATCTCGGGCAACAGGAAGTTGTAGATGACTTCGATGATCATCGTGGCGCTGATTTTGGAGAACGCAAAGTCGCCCGTGGTGAGTAGCGCCTCGTGGTTCACGGTGTTAAAGGTGTAGTCTGCCAAACGAGCAAGCGGAGACTTGCTGTCGCTGCTGATGACGACTACGGTGGCACCACAGCCGCGAGCCGCTTTTGCCATGCGATTCAGTCGGCGCGATTTGCCGGAGTTTGAGATTAGCACGATGACGTCACCCGGGCGTAACGTGAGCGCAAAGCCGATTGATGTCTCGCTAATGGTGCTCGCCATGCAGCGCAGGCCCAGCTGAGAAAATTTAAACGTCGCATCGAGCGCGACCGCGTTTGTATTGCCCACAGCCGCAAACTCAATAACCCCTGCATGCTTAAGGGCATGCACAACAGCCGCCAGCGTATCGTGGTCGATTCCGTCGATGGTCGCATTAAGCTCGCTCACCTTGGCAGCCAGGATGTTCTTGAGGCTCTGCTCCATATTGTCGAGCGAGACCTCGTCGGTCAGGCCCTCGTTGCGCTGGCTTTCCAAATCCCTCGCCAACGAAAACTGAAAGCTGCGGAAGCTGCCAAACCCAAGCTTGCGGCAGAAGCGCGAAACGGTCGCCTCGGACGTGGCAGCGGCGCGTGAGAGCTGAGCCGCCGTGAGGCGTGGAGCCTCGGACTGGTGCTCCAATATATAGTCGACAATGCGCTGCTCGGATTCGCTGTATCCCTGATGGGTGCTAATGAGGGAAAGTGCGCTCTTGCTACTATCGGTCATGGATGGCTCCTGGTTGGCATGAAAATCTAATTTGATTCGCAATGCCATAGTATACGGGCATTTTCAATTACAAGATACACCTTGCCGTTTCAAGTGTTGATGGTAAACTTTCACTTACCGTTTACGGTTATGAAAGAACCTTTCACCGGAGAATTGCACCTTGTCTCTTCTCACGCGGACGGTAGGTTGGTATCTTTCAGTTGTGGAAAAACGCGCATCGAAGCGCGTGTAGGGGAGCGCCCGCGGGCGCTGTACTCAAGAAGGAGGGACACATGGCTAAGTTTGACATCATCGCCGCGACCGGTTGCCCGACCGGCATTGCGCACACCTTCATGGCGAAGGAGGCGCTGGAGAAGGCAGCTGCCGAGCGCGGTCTGACCATTAAGGTCGAGACTCATGGCCAGGTCGGTGTCGAGAACGAGCTCACCAAGAGTGAGATCGCTGGTGCCAAGGCCGTCGTCGTCGCAGCAGACAAGGATGTCCAGGCTGAGCGTTTCGCCGGTAAGCCCATGGTTTCCGTTGGTGTTTCCAAGGCCCTGTCCGTTGAGGCCGCCGGTAAGTTGATTGACCGCGCGCTCGCCGCTAAGGGCGACGGCACGGTTGCAGCCGCTGCCGATGTCGAGGACGAGGTTGAGGAGAAGGAGTCCATCGGCCACGTTATCTACAAGCACCTCATGAACGGCGTCAGCCATATGCTGGTTTTCGTCGTTGCCGGTGGTGTCCTGACCGCCGTCTCGTTCCTGTGGGGCATTACGTCCTTCGATTCGACGGCGTCTGACTACAACAGCTTTGCTGCGATGCTCAAGATCATCGGCGGCATCGCCATGAACCTCATGGTTCCGGTGCTTTCCGCCTACATCGCCGAGTCCATCGGCAAGCGCCCGGCGCTCGTCCCCGGCTTTGTTGCCGGTATGATCGCCATCCAGGGCCTGCCTGTTAACGCCGAGACCGGCATGATCGACGCCGGTGGCGCCGGCGTGGGCTTCGGCTTCCTGGGCGGCATCGTCGGTGGCTTCCTCGCCGGTTATGTCATCCTGCTGCTCGAGAAGGTCTTTGCCGGTCTGCCCAAGAACCTGGATGGCCTCAAGGCTATCTTCCTGTACCCGCTGTTCTCGACGGCAATCGTCGGCCTGGTCATGCTCGGCATTTCCGGCCCCATGGCTGCCATCAACACCGCCATGATGGACTTCCTCAAGGGCCTGTCCGCCTCTGGCGCCGTTGTCCTGGGTCTTGCCATCGGCTGCATGTGCGCCTTTGACATGGGCGGCCCGGTCAACAAGGCTGCTTACGTCACCGGTACCGCTATGCTCACCGAGGCTCTGGCCGCCGGTGTTGGCACCGATACCTACAACTTCGGCACCAACTTCATGGCTGCTGTCTCCGCCGCCTGCATCGTTCCGCCGCTGATCACCACCTTTGCCGTCGTTGTCGGCAAGAAGTACTTCAGCCAGGAGGATCACGACGCCGGTGTCGTCAACCTCATCCTTGGTTGCACCCACATCACCGAGGGCGCCATTCCGTTCATGACCAAGAACATCTGGCCCGTCATGCCCATCATGATGCTCGGTTCCTCTATCGCTTCGATCCTGACCATTATGTTCAACGTTCACGATCCGGCGCCTCACGGTGGCTTCCTGGTCCTGCCCGTTGTCGAGAACGGTCCGCTGTGGGTCCTCGCGATCCTCATCGGCGCCGTGGTCGGTGGCATCCTGTTCGTGGCCTTCAAGAAGTACGACTTCGAGAAGAACCAGAAGGCCGCTCCTGCAGCCAAGCCGGTTGAGGCTCCCAAGGCCGCTGCCGTCGAGGCCCCCAAGGCCGAGGCTGCCGACTTCGTGAAGGTCGAGAATGTCTTTGTCGCTGAGGACTTCGCTTCTCGTGACGAGGCTCTGAGCTTCGTTTCCAACCAGGCTGTCAAGGCCGGTATCGCCAGCGACGCCGACGCCGTGATGAACGCCTTCCTGGCCCGCGAGGCCGAGGGCACCACGGGCATGATGGAGGGCTTCGCCATCCCGCATGCCAAGTCCGACGCCATTACCGAGGCTGCCGTCATCGTCGTCAAGGACGAGTCCGGTGTGACCGGTTGGGACACCATGGACGGCGCTCCCGTCAACGTGGCCATCGCGCTGCTCATCCCGGGTGCCCAGGCCGGCACCACGCACCTCAAGATCCTGTCCAAGGTCGCCGAGGCGCTCATGGACGAGGACTTCCGTGCCACCGTCAAGGGTTCCACCGACGCCGCCGAGATCGCCAAGACGATTAACGCCCGTCTGGTCTAATCCAGCAATACGTGAATACCATCGCCCTCTGCACAAAAGGCGAGGACTCCACTAGGAGCCCCCGCCTTTTTTCTATGCCCTCCCATAAGTTGCGGTGAAATAGGGACTGTTTAAACGATTCAACCCCAAATTCAGTCCCTATTTCACCGCAACTTATGGGAGGGCATAGAGGGGGCTACCTATCGAGTCTTTATCGCGAACAGTTCATCAGCCAGAATTCCGTTCGCACGATATTGCTTTGGACCGACTGGGTTTCCGCAGCTTGCTCGCCCAAAGGGGCCCGCGCGCGGCCTGTGAGATTTATCGCGAGTTCCGCACGCAAAGGAAAGCACTTAATGTGCTTTCCGTCTTGCGCAGGACTGTAGAGCAGCAAACTTAATCGCCCCGCCCGGCGAGCAAGCGGACGACAAACACATCTGTCCAATAATTCGTCTGAAACACAATGAAAAACCGTTTGATGTGAGTTAATATAAACAACGTCGTGAATCTGACTCCTGCCACATGCATGACAGGGGTTAAACACAAAAAAGGAGTCAACTATGGTTTCTGAGAAGGCTACCCTCGTTAATCCTCAGGGTCTGCACATGCGTCCGGCTGGTCTGTTCGCCTCCACCATGGGCAAGTACGCCTGTGACGTGACGGTCGTTACCCCCGAGAAGGAGGTCAACGGCAAGTCCCCGATGGCCCTCATGGCTGCTGGTATCCCCTGCGGTACCGAGGTCGAGGTCAAGTGCGACGGCGCTGACGAGGCCGAGGCTCTGGCTGCTGCCATCGAGCTCATCAAGAGCGGTCTTGGCGAGTAGAACTCAAACGGGTCGCATGTTGAACAACTAAGTTCATATTTGGGGGCGCAGTGACCTGTTGTAAGGTAGCTGCGCTCTTTTGTCATGGATATGGCAAAACGCTTTATCACATGACACGGAGAGAGGAATGGGAATGTATCAGGGAGTCAACGCTTCCGAGGGCATCGGTATCGGCACCGTCATGGTCGCCGTCGATCCCGACTTGACGTTTGAGCCGCACGAGGTTGCTGATTCGGCAGCAGAGAAGGAGCGCTATCAGTCCGCTCTTTCGGTCTTCTGCGAGAAGACCCAGGCTCAGGCCGACCACATGAAGGAGACGGTGGGCGAGGCCGAGGCCGAGATCATGAGCGGACACATTGTCCTGGCTCAGGACCCGGGGATGACCGACGCTATCAACGCCGCCATTGACGGCGGTACCTGCGCCGAGCAGGCGCTCATGGACACCTCGACCATGTTCGAGAACATGTTCCTGTCCATGGACGACGAGATGTTCCGTCTGCGCGCGGCCGACATCGCCGACATCCGTACCGGTATTCTGGCCGAGCTGCTGGGCAAGGAGGTCGTCGACCTCTCCGTCCTGCCCGAGAACACCGTCGTTGTCGTGCACGACCTCACGCCGTCCATGACCGCCACGATCGATAAGGCCCACGTTGCCGGTATCGTCACCGAGACCGGTGGCCGTACGTCGCACTCCGCGATCATCGCGCGCGCCCTCGAGATCCCGGCTGTCCTTTCGGTTTCCAACAGCTGCACCGCGCTGCGCAACGGTATGACCGTTGTCGTCGACGGTGGCAAGGGTATCGTCGAGGCCGATCCCGACGAGGAGACGCTCGCCGCCTACACCGCCAAGGCCGAGGCCTTCGCTGCCGAGAAGGCAGCCCTCGAGGCCTTCCGTGGCAAGCCGTCCGTGACTGCCGATGGCATCAAGAAGATCATCGCCTGCAACATCGGTAACCCCGATGACGTGCCCAACGCGCTCGATCACGACGCCGAGGCCATCGGTCTGTTCCGCTCCGAGTTCCTGTTCATGGACTCTGCTGAGCTTCCTTCCGAGGAGGAGCAGTTCAACGCCTACCGTAAGGTCGCCAGCGCGCTCAAGGGTGCTCCGGTCATCATCCGCACGCTCGATGTGGGTGGCGACAAGGAGATTCCGTATCTGCATATGGTCAAGGAAGACAACCCCTTCATGGGCTTCCGCGCCGTGCGTTACTGCCTGGCCAATCCCGACCAGTACAAGGTCCAGCTCCGCGCTCTGCTGCGCGCTAGCGCCTTCGGTGACATCAAGATCATGATCCCGCTCGTCACCTGCGTCGAGGAGGTCTTGGCTGTCAAGGAGCTCGTCGAGCAGTGCAAGGCCGAGCTGACCGAAGAGGGTCGCAAGTTCAACGAGAACATCGAGGTCGGCATCATGGTCGAGACGCCCGCCGCTTCGCTGCTCGCAGACCGTCTGGCCGAGGTCGCCGACTTCTTCTCCATCGGCACCAACGACCTGATCGGCTACACCATGTGCGCCGACCGTGGCAACGACACCATCTCCAACCTGTACCAGGTGTACTATCCCGCCGTGCTCCGCTCGCTCAAGAACATCATCGAGAGCGGCGTGAAGGCCGGCATCATGGTCGGTATGTGCGGCGAGGCCGCTGCCGATCCGCTGCTCGAGCCGCTGCTGATCAGCTGGGGCCTGGAGGAGTTCTCGATGAGCGCTCCGTCGATCCTGCGCGCCCGCAAGACCATCGGCCAGTGGACCAAGGCCGAGTGCGACGAGCTCGCCGAGAAGGCGCTCGCCTGCAACACTGCCGCCGAGGTCAAGGCACTGCTCGAGTCCGCAGCTCGCTAATTTGGTATCAGGGGTAACCGCGTGGTTGGAATGGGCCGGCCACGCGGCCCTCACATATACAGGGGGTACTGTAAATGTTCTACACGCTAACCGCTAACCCGGCTGTCGACATGACGGTTTCGAGCTCTCCGCTCGAGCCCGACGAGAACGTCCGCACCGGTTCGGCCAGCTACACGGCTAACGGCAAGGGCCTCGACGTGTCCTTCGCCTTTAAGAAGATGGGCGTCGACACCGTCGCGCTCGGCTTCTTCGCTGGCTTCACGGGCAAGTTCATCGTCGAGGAGGTCATGAACCTGGGTTGCCTCTGCCGCCCGGTCTGGACCGACGGTATCACGCGCATTAACACCTACGTCAACGATGGCCAGCACGAGTACGGCATCCTGAACCCGGGTGCTCCGATCACGCCGCAGCACCAGGAGGAGCTCTACAACATCCTGGACACCGCGGGCGATCTCGAGTGCCTGATCGTTTCCGGCTCCGTGCCTCCCAAAGCTACGCCTGACTTCCTCGCTCAGGTCATGGAGCACGCTCAGGCCCGTGGCGCCGACGTCGTCCTGGACCTGTCCTCCGATAAGCTCAAGGAGCTCGCACACAAGAAGCCGCTGCTCATCAAGCCGAACCATCACGAGATGAAGGCCATCTTCGGCGTGCCGGTTGACACCGACGACGAGGTCCGCGTTGCCATGAAGTTGGCTCACGACGCCGGCGTTCAGAACGTGCTGCTCACCCGTGGTAGCCGCGGCGACGCTTACTTCTCCAACGGCGAGGACATCTGGTACGCCAAGCGTGAGTTCAACATCAAGCTGGTTTCTTCCGTCTGCGCCGGCGACTGCACCCTCGCTGCGTTCCTGCACAAGTGGTACAGGGATCGCGACAACGTCGAGGAGGCCATGAAGCTCGCTATGGCCACCGGCGCCAACGTTGCCGAGTCCGTCGGCATCGGCGACTTCGGTCACGTCGATGAGTACAGCAAGCGCGTTGCTGTCCGCAAGCTCGATCGTCAGTAATCGAAACGCGACATATTCGTGCGCATGCGGCGCCCCGGTTTCGGCTGGGGTGCCTTTTTGTTCCGCCACGGGGGAGAGGTGTCCCGCCGTACTTCATCGCTTCCACACCGTTCACCGAGTTGTCCTAGCCTTTTGTCGATGCGTGGAATATACTTTCATTAACACGTTGCTTCGTGAAAGGAACATTCATGATTTACACGCTCACTGCAAATCCCGCCATTGACTACAACATCGCCTGCGACGGTCTTGACGCCAACACCGTCACGCGTACCCGCAACGCCGTCTACACGCCCAACGGCAAGGGCCTCAACGTCTCGTTTACGCTTGACCACTACGGTGTCGACACCACGATCCTGGGTTTCTTCGCCGGCTTCTCGGGTGAGTTCATCGTTAAGGGCGCCGAGGCCCTGGGCGTGCCCGTCAAGCCTGTGTGGACCGACGGCATCACGCGCGTCAACGTGTTCCTTAATGCCGGCCCCGACACTGAGTACAACATGGTCAACGCTGGTGCCGCCATCAACGAGGCCAATGAGCAGGAGATGTTTGAGCTCATCGATTCGCTCGATGACATGACCTGCCTGGTTATCAGCGGCTCGCTGCCTCCTAACACTTCCGAGGGCTTCCTGTCCGAGGTCCTGCGCCGCGTCAAGGCCAAGGGGGCCGAGTTCGTCCTCGACATCTCGAGCCATCAGCTGGCAGACCTCATTGCCATGGAGCCGCTGCTGATCAAGCCCAATGACGACGAGCTGCTTGACATCTTTGGCATTAAGGTGAGCGGTGGCGACGACGAGTCCGTCAAGGGCGCGATGGCCGAGCTGCACGCCAAGGGCGCCAAGAACGTGCTGCTGACCCTTGGTGGCGACGGCGCGTACTTCTCCAACGGCGAGCACATCTGGTTTGCCAACCGCACTTTCGACGTCAAGCTGCTGTCGACGGTGTGCGCCGGCGATTCCTCGCTCGCTGCCTTCCTGTCCGTGTGGCACGACGCCCCCGAGCGCGTTGAGGATGCCTTGCGTCTTTCGATGGCCACCGGCGCCAACGTGGTCGAGTGCCCCGGTCTGGGCGATTTTGCTAAGGTGGACGAATATAAGAAGCACATCGAGGTTCGCCAGGTCTGCTAGTCCCTGCACCTTGCCTGAATAGTTTGATTATTTCGCATCCGTCTTAGACTAGGACGGATGCGTTTTTGTTTATCGGACTTGCGTGTGCAGTGGAGGCTGTTTCTTGCTAGACTTCTTGCAGACGCAATCGATAGCCAATTTGATAGTCGCAGGAGGCCATAGGCATGTGCAATGTTTCGCTCAACGGTACGCAACCGTCCGATGCCTCCCTGCGCGTCCTTCGCGCGCTTGAGGCTGGTGGTCTTGAAGCTTGGTACGTGGGCGGCTGGGTGCGCGACGCCCTGATGGGGTGCCCCAGCCATGATGTTGATATGTGCTGTAGCGGTCTGTGGCAGGAGTCCAAAGTGGCGCTCGAGGCCGCTGGTATCGCGGTCGTGGAGTCGGGCATTAAATTTGGCGGAATCACGGCTATTTCCGATGGCGAGCGTATCGAGGTCACCACGTACCGTCTGGATGGCTTTTACACCGATGGTCGCCATCCCCAGAGTGTGGAGCGTGCCGCCTCGCTCGAGGACGATCTGGCGCGCCGCGACTTTACCGTCAACGCCATGGCCTGGCATCCCGAGCGCGGGCTTGTCGACCGCTACGACGGCCAGGGTGACTTGGAGCGCAAGCTGATTCGCGCTGTCGGCGATCCCAAGCGTCGCTTTAACGAGGACGCTCTGCGCATGCTGCGTGCGGTGCGCTTTGCCTGCCGTCTGGACTTTATGATTGAGCTCGAGACTAAGCGTGCGCTTGCCGAGTGCGCGCCGCTGCTCGATGCCGTGGCGCGCGAGCGTGTGGGTATTGAGCTCGAGGGCATTCTTTCGACCGGCCACGGGGGAGACGCGATGATTCGCTATCCCGAGCTCATCTGTGCCGCTGTGCCCGAGTTGGCAGCGGGTCGCGGGTTTGATCAACGCAGTGTCTATCATGCGTTTAACGTCTACGAGCATATCGCCCGCGTACTGACGGTGGCAGGGGAGCTGGCGCTGTGCGACGGCATCGCGCCCTCCTCGAGTCTGATGTGGGCGGCGTTTTTGCACGATGTGTCCAAGCCCGAGTGCTTCACGGTCGATCACGCCGGCAGCGGACACTTCTATGGTCACCCCGAGCTCGGCGCCAAGAAAGCGCGCGTCATTATGGATCGCCTGGCGCTTTCGCACGACCTGGTGCGCGATGTGTGCCTGCTTATCAAATACCATGACAAGCCGCTGCGCCCCGAGCGCTCCTGCCTGCTCAATATGATGCGTTTGCTTTCTGGTGAGGGCGTCGACACAGCCCGCCTTATTGATGAGCTCATGGATCTTAAGCGTGCTGATACGCTCGGCAAGGCCCCGTCGTGCTTCTATTACGTTGAGACGATTGAGGAGATGCGCGCGATGGCGCACGAGCTGCTGAAGGCAGGGGAGCCCTATACGCTCAAGATGCTCGCCATCAACGGCGGCGACCTGATCCGTGCCGGAGTCAAGCCCGGGCCGGAACTGGGTCAGCTTCTCAACTCCGCCCTCGACGCCGTGATCGAAGACAACATTCCCAACGAGCGCGAAGCTCTTTTGGTCCATCTCAACTTGAATTAGCTACCCAGTTTACCTGCGTGTTCCATAACCTGCCGACAATTTTTCGGCAATTTGGAATTTCTTCTTGCGCTGACGTTTTTTGTCCCGTAATATATTTTCTCGCAGCACGGCAGTGCAGATGTCATGTGGCCCGTTCGTCTAGCGGTTTAGGACGCCGCCCTCTCAAGGCGGAGATCACCAGTTCGAATCTGGTACGGGCTACCACTTCTTTTCTGCTGAGGCTTATGGCCCGTTCGTCTAGCGGTTTAGGACGCCGCCCTCTCAAGGCGGAGATCACCAGTTCGAATCTGGTACGGGCTACCACGCATTTGATACCCGGGCTTCCCATGGAAGGCCGGGTTTTTTATTTTCAAACAACCGTCTGCAATTCCCGTTTGAACCAGAGCTTTGCGTTCTGTCTATGGTCCTTGCGGGTACAATATCCAAGATATTTTGACTGTTAGAAGGAGTCTCATGACGGAGTCCTCTCAGCATACGTCTAAGCCCCAGGTCGAGGTTGAGGCCTCGGGCGGAGATGACAATAAGAGCGCACGCCGCGGCGCCATCTTTATCGGCGTCGTGCTGGTGGGTTATATCGTCTATCTGGTGGTAACCGGGCAGATGGGGCAGTTCTGGGCCGCTATGTCGAGCGTCCAGGCGCCCTGGCTTGCCGCTGCGTGCTTCTGCATGTTCCTGTACCTGTTCTTTGGCATTGTGGCCTATGCGATCGCCGTCTGGCTCGATCCCAATTCGCCCGTCGGCATCCGCGACCTGATCTCGGTCGAGGCGAGTGGAATCTTCTTTGGCAACCTGACGCCTATGATGATGGGCTCGACTCCCGCCCAGATCTACCGCCTGACCAAGGCGGGCCAAAACGTCGGCGAGGCCGGAGCCACGCAGTTCACGCGCTTTATCGTGTACCAGTTTGGACTCGTTGCCTGGGGCGCTATCCTTCTGCTTGCTCGCATGCCTTTTTTTGCCGAGCGCTATGGCGACATGACGCTGCTGTGCGTCTTTAGCTTTGGTGGGCACTGTTGCATCTTGCTGGGCATCTTCGCCGTCGCGCTCATGCCTAAGACCGTCACGCGCGTCGCCCATTGCATCATCAATTGGCTTGAGCGCATTGGTGTCTCGGCCACTAAGATCGAGGGATGGCGCACGTTTGTCGATGGCGAGATCTACTCCTTCTCCGAGAAGTTCAAGCTTTCAGCCGGACATTTTTCTTCCATGCTGCTCACGGTGGTCATCACCATGCTGCAACTCGCGTTTTTCTACCTCGTGCCGTATTTCCTGATGCTTGCCTTTGGCCACCACGAGGTCGACTTTTTCTCGGTCATGGCCGCGAGCGCCTTTGTCCAGCTGTTGAGCTCTGCGGTCCCCCTGCCCGGTGGAACTGGTGGCGCTGAGGGCGGCTTTGCATTGTTCTTGGGTCATTTCTTTGGGTCGGCTTCGACCGCCGGCTATCTGCTGTGGCGCCTCATTACGTTTATTGCGCCGACCATTTTGGCTGCGCCCCTGCTGGGCCTTAAGAGTGCCCACAACGAGAGCATCCATGCGCGCTGGGATCGCGTGATGCGCAAGCTCGGTCGCACGCCTCAAACGCCCTCTGCGCCCACAAAGCCCCACCCCACGAATGCTGTTACCGTTGATCCCAAGAAGCAGGCTCAGAAGGCTTCTGGGGCCGCTAAGCCGGCTCATAAAGCCTATGTGCGCCAGACAGGCGACGGTATTCGCGTATCTCCGTCGGCACTCAATAAGAAGAAGCACCCTAAGTCGCAGTAGGGCAGTCGTGCGTTCTTCATGATGCGGGGCATATTTGTGCTGTATGGGGGATAATCCTCTTACGTAGATTATCTCTCATCTGTTGATGAATGCTCGCATATCGAAGGGACACGCCCATGGCAACCAGCAAACCGCGTCTTGACCGCCGCATTGTTCGCAGCCGTAATGCCATTCTTTCCGCTTTCGAGCGCCTGCTCATGGAAAAGCCG
Organism: uncultured Collinsella sp.; assembly: GCA_902469665.1. GTDB lineage: Bacteria > Actinomycetota > Coriobacteriia > Coriobacteriales > Coriobacteriaceae > Collinsella. The sequence continues at coordinate 188,419 of CABRDE010000001.1, forward strand.
CTGGCAGACATTACGGTGAGTGCCATCGCGCGCGAGGCCAATGTCGACCGCAAGACCTTTTACGTTCACTTTGGTACGGTTGACGGCCTACTTGATGCCATTGCCGTCGATGTGGTGGAGATGATTGTCGACTCGGTCGAGAAAACGCTTGCTTCAATGGACGGTGACACCAACGAGCGCGCTCTTGGCGCGGCGGCGACCTTCTTTAAAACCGTTAACGAGGCGCTGTGCAACAATTTGGTGCTCAATCGTCAGCTGATCGAGAACATTCCGCTCGATGATTTTATGGCACGTCTTCGTGCGCCGCTCGAGCACGAGATTGCCGAGCGCGATCTGCTGCCCCAAGGTCTCAAGGACGAGATGTTCGACTACTATCTGGCGTTTTTGCTGTCGGGTATTATCGGTATCTATCGCACGTGGGCGCTGTCTGACGGCTCGGTTCCTATCGAGCGCGTCTCTGAGGTCGCCAACGACCTGACTCTCAACGGTCTGTCGAGTCTGGAATCTCGCTTCGAATAGCATCGATAATTCAACAACTTAAAGAAGTTGCGGTGGAATAGGGATTGTTTTGGTTATTGGAAGGCCGATCTAGTCCCTATTTCACCGCAACTTAGTAAAACTGTTTTGATGGTAAGGCGGAGCAGCCTCGAAGATGAGCCTCGAGACTGCTCCGCTTCATTTCTGAGCGTTTGCCGTGTAGAACAGCATTAATCGCCGTTTTTGAGCGTGCGGCCCTGCTTTTCGAACTTGTGCATGTCGCTATCGGCCATACCCTGTGACTTATCCTCGTGACGCTTGGCGTATAGCGGATCGTCGGAGTCGTTCCAGATGCGGTCGGCGACAGGTGACCATGCCTCGGCGGCAGCCTGGGTCTTTTCGCGCAGCTGCTCGGGTGACTCCTTCTCGATAAGATCGGTGCTCATTGCGCCACTCTCGGCAACTATTTTGGGCAGCACGTCGGGATTCTCGAGCATGGGGCATGGTTTGAGGTAGTTGTCGTTGAACGGCATGTTTTCGTAGTACTTCATAAAGAGGGGAGAGCGCAGCGCGTCGAGTAAGCTCACATCGTGGATGTTGGCGTTTGAGTAGTGGATGAACACGCACGGCTCCACGTCTCCGGCGGCGTTGATGTGCAGGTAGCGGCGGCCGCCGGCGATGCATCCGCCTACAAACTCGCCGTCGTTTTGGAAGTCGAGCGTAAACAGCGGCTTCTTCTCACGCATTTCGCGGATAAAGTGATACATGTGCTCGCGCTGCTCGGGCGTGGGCATGAGCTCGGAGGTTGCATTGCGGCCAACCGGCATAAAGTGGAAGTACCAGCAGAAGAGTGCTCCCTCGCCGATCATCCAGTCCATGTTCTCCTCGGTAGCAACCGTATCGGCATTGGCGCTGGTCCAACATGTGGAGATACCAAACGGCAAGTCGCGCTCGCGCAGGAGTTTCATGGCGTGCTCGATCTTTGCGTAAGTACCCTCGCCGCGACGTGCGTCGGTTGTGTGCTCATTGCCCTCGGCGCTGATGGCAGGGACAAAATTACCTACGCGAATCATGTCGTCGCAGAAGGCCTCGTCGATCAGCGTGGAGTTGGTAAAGCAGAGAAACACGCAGTCCTGATGTTTTTCGCAAATTCTGATCAGGTCGTGCTTGCGGACGAGCGGCTCGCCGCCGGTATAGATGTAGATATGCGTACCGAGCTCTTTGCCCTGCGTAACTATAGAGTCGATGTCTTCGAACGAGAGATTCTGCTTGTAGCCGTACTCGGCGGCCCAGCAGCCCGTGCAATGCAGGTTGCAGGCGCTCGTGGGATCGAGCAGGATGGCCCACGGAATATTGCACTGGTACTTTTCGCGGTTTTTTTCCTGCTCTGGCCAAGCAAGCAGGTTAGCGTCGACAATGAGGGTCTTAAGCAGTTTGGTTCGCATCTGGGGATTGAGGCTGAATACACGCATGATTAGGTCATACCAATTGCCGCGGCTCTTGATGACATTCGTGAATGCCTCTCGCTGTACAGGAAATACGCGATTGGGGACCAGCTTGTTCACGAGGTCCATGATTTTGTCGATGTTTTCTTGCGGGTTGTCGTCGAGATAATCGATGAGCTTGTTGAGCGCTGCACGCTCTGCTGACTGTGTAAGCGACATGGGCATATCCTTTCACGTGCGCCTTGTGTGTGATAATACCCACTTGTGGATTAAACGAAGTGTAAAGATTTGCAATGTGTCTATTCAACGAATCAAATTGATTTGGGGTGAAGCGTTATACGCCGACACCTTCTAAGTTGCGGTGAAATAGTGTCAGATGGGGATGCGGACGATTTCTTGGGCCGCGCCTAGGCGTATCCATTGGAATCCTCCGATGCGCCTTCGCACGCTTGCATGACCTCGATACCATGCGAGCGTGCGAACTCGACGAGCTCTGCGTTGCGGGCGTTTATGGTGCCGAAGGCGGTGGGGCACACGATAAGACGCACGCAGTGGACGAGGAGCTCTTTGGCGCGGGCTATGGTTTTATCCCCGATTGGCTCGAAGGCGCGCTCGGCCACGCATTCCGTCGCTAGGTCGCGCGCGAGCTCGCAGTCGATGTCCCCTTCGTGCAGAACGCCCGCGTAGAACGCCTTGCCCTGCCGGATGAGCTGGCGAAACACAGCCGACCCCGTACCTGCGCCAGCGATGACGAACGTGTGCGCATCGCCGTGTGGGCGCCCAATTTCCACGCTGCCGAAGCGCTCGTTGAAGGTGCCATGTTGAAGGCCGTAGAGCTCGCCAATCGTCTCGCGCGTGAATATGTCCTCGGGTGCGCCGGCGCGGAAGACCCGGCCGTCCTTCACGCAAATCACCTTGTCGGCGCTTTTCTGCGCGAGCTCGAGTTCGTGGATGGACATGATGACAGCCACATTCCGCGATTTCGAAAGGTGGCGAAGTATTCGCAGCAGGTCGATCTGGTAGCGGATATCGAGATACGACGTGGGCTCGTCGAGCACGAGCACACGCGGATCCTGCGCGATGGCTCGTGCGAGCATGACGCGCTGGCGTTGCCCGTCGCTTATCTGCATGAAGTCGCGCTCGGCGAGCTCTTCCACATGTGCGGTTTTCATGGCCTCATCGACCCGACTATGGTCGTCGGGCGAGAGTGTGCCCATTCGCCCGGTGTAGGGATGCCTTCCCGCCTCTACGATATCACGGCAGGTGAGGAGCTCGGTCCGGGGTCGATCTGTCAGCATAACGGCAAGGTTCCTTGCGAACTCCGCCGTCTTCCATCGGGAAATCTCCCGCCCGTCGAGCTCGACCGCGCCGGCAAGCGGTGCCAGATGGCGTGTAATGGTTTTCAAGATGGTCGACTTGCCCGAGCCGTTCGGCCCGATGAGCGCCACGACGTCGCCCGCGCGAACCTCCAGCTCGACGCCTTCGACTACGACCTTCTTGTCGTAGCCCGCCGACAGGTCGCTTATGCGGAAAAGCGGCGCTCCGTCAGCCTGCGTTTTTACCGGGGTTTCGAGGTTCGACTCCCCTCCGAGCGTTTTGGGCCGCGGCACGAATTCCCCCATCTACCTCACCCGCTTCTTCAACATGAGTGCGATAACCACCGGCGCGCCGAAGATGGCGGTGACGGCGCTGATGGAAAGCTCGACGGGGGAAAACAGCGTGCGCGCGATCAAATCGCAGCCCGCGCAGAAGATGGCGCCTCCCAAGAAGCACGCAGGAATCACTCGGATGGGCTTCGACGACTTCAGCGCCGACTTAACGAGATGCGGAACCGCGATGCCTACGAACGACACCGGACCAGCGAACGCGGTCACGCAGGCGGAGAGCATGCTCGCTAGAAGGACGAGCACCACGCGGAAGCGTGCGACGTTCACGCCGACGCTTTTCGCGTAGGCTTCTCCAAGCTGGAAGGCGGAAAGGGGCTTCGATATCGCGAATACGCATGCGCTCACGGTGATCACCACGACCGCGATGACCGCGACGTCGTCCCAGCTCGAACCCGAGAAGCTACCCAAAGACCAGTTGTGCAGGTTCACGATGGACTGGTCGTCGGCGAAGGCGATGAGGAAGTTCGTCGCCGCCGAGCAGATGTATCCCACCATGACGCCCGCCACGATGAGCATGGCCATGGAACTTATGCGCCGTGCGATGAGGAGCACGAAGCCGATGGTGATAAGCGAGCCCAGAAACGCTGCGACCACCATGGCCGGCGAGGACATGGCCTGGTTCGCGCCCAGAAGTACGATCATCGTAAGCGCGACGACGAACTTTGCGCCCGAGGAGACGCCCAAGATGAACGGGTCGGCGATGGGGTTGTTGAAAAACGTCTGCAGCAGGAACCCGGAGAGGGAAAGCGCCCCGCCGAGAAGCACGGCTGAAAGCACACGCGGCAGGCGAATCTCCCAGATGACTTGGCTTTCCATGGAATTGGCCGCGCCGCCCGAAAGGATGCCGGGGATGTGGTCTGCGGGCACGAGCACGCTCCCGATGCACAGGTTGGCCCCGACGAGCACGATGAGGGCAACGGCGAGCAGCGCCGTCACGACGCGACACCGCGCGGCGCGCCCCGATTCGTCGTATGTCATGGAAAGTCGGCTTCTCATGGTGCTAGCCGAGCTTCCTCAGATAATGGAAGTCGCTCGCGTCATCGCCGGTGAACGCCCCGTGCAGCTCGTCGATAATGTCGGCGGTAGAAGTCATCTGCTGGTACATGTCGGCGCTTGTGACCCAGACGTTGCCGTTCTTTACGGCTTTGAACTGCGACAATAGCGCGTTTTTGCCTACGAAGTCTTTCAAGGTGGCAACCGATTCGTCGATGGTGCCGTTGTAGACGATGATGTCGGCATCCTTCGCCGTCGCGTAGAAGCGCTCCATTTCGAGCGTTACTGACGAACCTGACGTCGACGCCGTCTGCGCGTCATCGAGCGCGTAGCTGCCGCCTGCAAGCTCGATCATCTGCGCCACGTAGTCGCCCGCCCGCCGCGTGACGGCGGCCCCGTTCGAGTTAATGTAGAAATACGCCACGGTTTTACCTGACGACGCGAGCCCCGACGTTTGCTCGACGCGAGCCTTCTGCTCGTTGAACAGGTGCGCGGCCTCGTCTTCCTTGTCGAATAGGACGCCGAAAAGCTTAATCCACTCGACGCGCCCGAGTGCTTCGGGCTCGCTCGACGACTGTTCGGTGAGCACGACGAGCCCGAGCTTCTGCAGCTTTTTCTTCACATCGGGCGTGTGGTTGATCATGGTGTTCTCGATGGCGAGCGTGCAGCCCGAGGCCGATATTTGCTCGTAGTCGGGCGCGCTGTACTTGCCGCCGTAGGTGATCGCCCCACTTTCGAGCGCGCTTTTGAAGCCCGCGACCGAGCAATCGTCGGCCTTCGTGCCCGACATGAGGATATTGTCGTTCGCATCGAGCGCGTCGACCAGGCACATCGTCGCCGACGACACGAGGTACACCTTGTCGGCGGGGCGCCTTATGACCGCGATGTCGGAGCTCAACCCATCAGGTACCTTCGCATCTTGCGGCACCACGAGGAAGCGCTCCCCGTTCGAAATGCAGATAAGCCGCAGGCCGCCTTCGAACTCGTCGACAGTGAAGTGCTCGGCGTATTCAAGCTGAAGCGTCCCCGTCGGCTTCCAGCCGCAGCCCAAATCGGCGTTGTGGAAGTCGGCCGCGGCGCTTGAAGCCGTTCCCGCAGGGGAGCCGCCGCTTGCTTCGTCGCCCGATTTCTCCTTCATGGTGGATGAGTCGAAGTAGAGCGTGTAGTCGATGGTGTGCGGCGTCGACATGGCGACGGTCTCGGCCGACACGGCGATGTCCTCGTCGAGCGTGACGGGTATCTCGAACGTGGAGTTGCCGCCGTCGTTTACGGGCGCGTAGTCCACGCCGTCGACGGTCATCTTGTCGTAGTTCGAACTCGACCAGGTGATGGTCGCGGTGTAGGTGTCGCCATCCTTCACAATTGTGGTGGGTGAGGCGATGCTTGCGCGCTCTGACCCGCCGGAGAGCGAGACGCTCACAGTGTATTCCTGAGAGCCTGCCGTGCCACCGGTCGCGTTCGGGCTCGCACTGCACCCCGCGAAGGGAAGCGCGAGCAGGGCGACGAGAACGCAGGCGATCGCGCGCACCGCGATGCTGCGACGCTTCCTGCTTTCCCCCTTGGGAAGAATCGACCGCATGGCGTTACTTCAGTGCGTCGGCGCGCAGATCGACGCCGGCGGATTCGAACACGAGCGTGCGGTCGTACCACTGCTCTTTTCTAATACTCCACGCGGCGCAGGCGGTGTCCTCGTCGAGCGCTTCAACGGGCACGTCGTAGGTGTACTTGCCTTCCGCGTTTTCCACATAGGGGATGAAGTCGGCCTCGCTCGCGGCGGCAGCCTCGTTGCCCGTGCCCATGAAGAGCTTGCCGTAGCCCGTGCCGGAAAGCGTCATCACGCAGTGCATGGAGCCGTTTTCCACGATGAGCTGGGCGTCCACAATCCTGAACATGTTCGAGCTGGAATCTACGGTGATCGGATAGGTGCCGTCGGCCACCTTGTCGGCGGTGATGGGGGCAGCGCTTGCGCCCTCGGGCGCATCGGCCGCCTGTTCGGTCTTTTCCTGGGAATCGGCATCGCTTGCCTTTGCGCTGTCGATTGAATTTCCGCCGCAGCCGGCGAGCGAGAACGCGAAAAGCGCCGCTGACAGGGCGAAGGCGAGGGTTTTCTTCAACATGGAGGGGGTTCCTTTCAATCGCTTCGACCGCCCGCGCCGTGCGGTGGGCGGGCGGGATGCGAATGCAACGGGCATGCGCCGTCAGTCGGGGAAGGCGCATGCCCGTTGCACGGGGACGCGACCGGCGCCCCCGTGCGCGGCGAGTTTACAGCTTGGCGATGGCGTCGTCCACGTGCGAGACGTAGATTTCGTCGACCGCGACGTTCTGTCCCAGACCCTGGAGCAGGCACGTCACTTCGAAGCCGGCGGCCACGAACTTCGCAGCCCAGCTGTCGGGGTCGGTCTCGTCTGCCATGTCGTTGTTCGCGTGGTCGCCCGCGACCACCATGAACGGCGCGAGCACGGCCTTCTTGTAGCCTGCGGCGCTCGCGGCGGCGATAACATCCTCGCAGGTCGGTTCAGCCTCGACGGTGCCGACGAAGAACTGCGTCAAGCCCTCGTTCTTAAACACTTCCTGCATCTTGGCATAGTCGGCGTTGGAATCGGCTTCGGTGCCGTGACCCATGAGGCACAGCGCCGTCTTGCCGTCGTCGAAGGACGCCATGTTCTCCTTAATGGCTGCGGCCACCTTCTTGTAGTCGTCGTCGGAGGTGAGCAGCGGGTCGCCGAGCGAGATTTTGTCGAACTTGTCGGCGTACTTGTCGAGCTCGTCTTTCACGTCGGTGTATTCCAGGCCACCCATGAGATGCGTCGGCTGCACGACGATTTCCTTCACGCCGTCTTCCACGCAGCGGTCGAGCGCCTCGGTCATGTTGTCGATCGTGATGCCGTCGCGCTTCTTCAGCTTGTCGATGATGATCTGCGCGGTGAAGGCGCGGCGGATGTCGTAGTCCTGCCAGTACTTCTCGCGGATAGCGTCTTCGATGGCGCCGATGGTGATGTGGCGCGAGTCGTTGTAGCTCGTGCCGAAGCTCGTGACGAGGATGACCGGCTTCACGGCCTTCTCCTTTTCACTCGATTTCTCGGAACTCGCGGAGGTGTTGGAGCAGCCCGCGAGCGCGACTCCGGCGAGCGCGACGGCTCCGGTTGCTGCGGCGCCCATGAAGCCGCGGCGTGACATCTGGTCGGACATGGTTTTTCCTTTCCTCGGTTTGCCGGTCCCCCGGCGACAGTTGCTTGTCGGCACAAGCGAAAGAAAAGCGCACCCCTCGGGGTTCACAAGGAGCTAACGCCACGGCGATGCCGTGAGGAAAAGGCGAAGCAGTCTGGCTTGGGGCGCGAGGCGGTTTGCCCGCGCGTCCTATACAGTAATGTCCCTTGCCCAGGATTCCCACCTGGTTCCCTCCGCAAGCCAGCGCGGGCTGTGCGGGCGCCGCGCCGGTCATTTCCTTTTATCCGATTGTCATATGCTCGTTGCCGAATCTTTTACTATGATAGTGGGCACTTGTGAACGTGTCAAAGCCAGGGCGGGCGGCATTGCGCCTCCTGCCTGCGTATTTGCGCCGATTGCCGCCGCAGGCGCCGTGTTTTGCCCGCTGCGCGAATGGCGGCGTAAACGGTTGCGATGAGAAACGGGAAGGGAAGGCTCGGATGATTCATATCGTTGGCGCAGGCTCGGGCGCCGCCGACCTTATCACGCTGCGCGGGGCGCGCCTTCTGCGCGCAGCCGACGTGGTCGTTTGGGCGGGAAGCCTTGTGAACCCCGAGCTGCTCGCTGAGTGCAAGGAATCCTGCATCGTCTACGACAGCGCGCACATGACCTTGGAGGAAGTGCTCGACGTGATGTGCGCAGCAGATGCGCGGGGCGAGGAAGTGGTGCGCCTGCACACGGGCGACCCGTGCCTGTACGGCGCCATCCAGGAGCAGATGGACGCGCTCGACGCGCGCGGCGTGGACTACGAGGTGGTGCCCGGCGTGTCGAGCTTTTGCGGTGCCGCGGCGGCACTTCGCCAGGAATACACGCTGCCGGGAATCAGCCAGTCGGTCGTGATCACGCGGCTTTCCGGACGCACCCCCATGCCCGCGGGCGAGGGCATGCGCACCATGGCGGAAAGCGGCTCGACCATGGTCATCTTCCTGAGCTCGGGTATGCTCGCCGAGCTTTCCGCCGAGCTTTTGGCCGCGGGCCGCAGTTCCGACGAGCCGGCGGCGCTCGTGTACAAGGCGACCTGGCCTGAGGAGCGCGTGGTGCGATGCACAGTGGGCACGCTCGCCGATGCGGGCGCGCGAGAGGGCATCGACCGCACGGCGCTCGTGGTGGTGGGCCGCGTGCTCGGAGCTCGCGGCGGGCTTGCGCACAACGGCGCGCAAGCGGAGTCGTACGAGCGCAGCAAGCTTTACGACCCTTTTTTTGCCACGGGGTATCGGAAGGCGAGCAGCTAGCGTGGCCTTCGAGCACTACATATATACCGGGACGACCCGCCTGCGCTGCGGCTACACCACGGGGAGCTGCGCCGCGCTCGCGGCGAAGGCGGCCTGCGAGATGCTCTTGTCACGAAAGCCCGTCGGCCTCGTGTCGATCGTCACCCCCGGCGGGCTGCCCGTCGAAGCGAACGTGGTCGACGCATGCATCGGCGAGGGGTGCGCCCAGTGCGCCGTGCGAAAGGACGCAGGCGACGATGCCGATGTGACCGACGGCGTGCTCGTGTACGCGCGCGTGGAACATGCGGGGTCGGGCACGGGTGCTGCGGGCAGCAAGGGCGTGCCCGCGCGCGAATCGGAAGTTTCCGTCGATGGCGGCGTGGGCGTGGGGCGCGTGACGTTGCCCGGGCTCGAGCAGCCGGTGGGGGCGGCCGCCATCAACGCGACGCCGCGCGCGATGATCACTTCGGCGGTTCGCGAGGTGTGCGCCGCGCACGGTTTTTCTGGAAATATTGCTGTGACGATTTCTGTACCCGAGGGCGTTGCCCTTGCCGAAAAGACCTTCAACCCGCACCTGGGGATAAAGGACGGCATCTCCATCCTGGGCACGACGGGCATCGTCGAGCCGCGCAGCCTCGCTGCCTTGCGCGACAGCATCGTGCTCGAGATTCGGCAGCATGCGGCTATGGGGCGGCGCGGAGTCGTGCTCACGCCCGGCAACTACGGCGCGCAGTTCATCTCGGGGCATTTCCACCTAAACGGTGCGCCGGTGGTCTTTATCTCCAACTTTGTAGGCGATGCGATTGATTGCTGCGTTCGCGAGGGATTCACCAATGTCCTTCTTGTGGGACACATCGGCAAGTTGGTGAAGGTCGCGGGCGGCATCATGGACACCCATTCGCGTACCGCCGACTGCCGCGCGGAGATTCTGGCCGCCCACGCGGCCTTGGCCGGCGCGGGCGAGAAGACCGTGCGTGAGATTCTGTCGTCGGTCACGACCACGGCGGCGCTCGAGGTAATCGAGGCCGCCGGCGTGGGGGACGCTGCGCGCGCCTCGCTCGCTGCGGCAATCGAGGACAGGTTGCGCCGCCGCGCGGCGGGCGCATGCGACATCGCCGCGGTCGTGTTCGACGCCGAGCGCCGCGAGCTTTTCCGCACGTCGGGCGCCGATGCAGTTATCGGGGAATTGGGGGCGACGTATGAGTAAAGGCGTTCTGTACGGGGTGCGCCGCGTGATCGGCTGGTCGGGGACGAAGGTGGTCATGAAGGCGCGCCGCTCGCTTGCGGACACGAAGCGCATCCTTCGCGAGGAGGGCGCCTTCGACGGTGCCGAGCTCGTAGAGGACTGTGGTCTTCCGGGCGAGCGCGTGTACCGCTCGCTCGACGATGTGCCCGATCGGGGCAGCTACTTCTCGACGATGGTAGTGCGCTAGATGAGGATTTCCTGCATAGCGTTCACTGAGAGGGGGTATGCGTTGGCGGAGCGCACCGCACGCGCGCTTTCCGATTGCGCGCAGACAGGTGAAGATGACCCTGGCTGGGACGTTTCCGTTTCGCGCGGGTTCGGCGAGGGGAAGGCCGACCTGCGCGCATGGACGGCGCTCGCGTGGGAAGCGTCGGACGCGCTTCTGTTCGTCGGCGCGGCGGGCATCGCCGTGCGGGCGATCGCGCCGCATGTCGCCTCGAAGGCAAAAGATCCCGCGGTTGTGGTGATCGACGAGGCGGGGCGCTTTGCCGTCCCGCTTTTGTCGGGGCATTTGGGCGGTGCGAACGAGCTTGCGCAAACTGTGGCACGCGCGGCAGGGGCCATCCCCGTCATCACAACGGCGACCGACGTCCGCGGCGTGTGGGCGGTGGATACGTGGGCGCGCTGTGAGGGGCTCGCCGTTTCGAATCCCGAGGCTATCAAGCGAGTGTCGGCGAGGCTGCTTTCGGGCGGGCGCGTGGCGCTCTATTCCGACATGCCGATTTCGGGACAGCCGCCTGAGGGGGTTGACATTGCGTCCGACCGCGCTCGGGCCGATATCGTCGTGTCGCCGTTCGCTGGCGCGAATGCAGGTGCGTTCGTTCGCGCGGCGGAGACAACGGGCGAGGTCGTGCCCGCCGGTGAAACTGGGAAGCCAGCGTGCGTGCGGGCGCAGGCGCCTGCGTCCGAGCCGCTTCGCCTTGTCGTGCCCTGCATCGTTGCGGGCATAGGGTGCCGTCGCGGTGCGTGCGCCGAAGCGATCGGGGAGGCGTTTCTTCTCGCGTGCGGGCAGGCGGGCATCTCGCCTTCGGCCGTGCGCGAGGCGGCGACGATCGACGTGAAGGCGCACGAGGAGGGTCTGCTCGCCTTCTGCCGCGCGCGCAATATCCCGCTTACGACGTATTCCGCAGAGGAGTTGTCGCAGGTCGAAGGCAGCGTTTCGCCATCTGATTTCGTGCGCGCGACGGTGGGGGTCGACAACGTGTGCGAGCGCGCGGCGCTCGCGGACGCTGGTAAACTGATCTTCCCGAAGCTTGCTCACGGCGGCGTGACCGTCGCGTTTTCCAGGGTAACTATCGAACTTTCGTTTAAGGAGCGGTGATGGGAAAGCTCTTCGTGGTGGGGATCGGCCCGGGCGGCCCCGACGGCATGACGATTGCGGCTCGGCGCGCGCTGGAGGCGGCCGACATCGTTGTGGGGTACACGAAATACGTGGAGCTCGCGCTCGCCGCCGTGCCCGACGCGGCGCATCTCGCGACGCCGATGATGCACGAGGTCGAACGGTGCCGCCTGGCGCTTTCGCGCGCGCAGAGCGGAGAAGCCGTGGCGCTCGTGTGCAGCGGTGACGCGGGCGTGTACGGCATGGCGAGCCCTGTGCTGGAGCTTGCGGAGGACTACCCCGATGTAGATGTGGAAGTTATCGCCGGGGCCACCGCGGCTCAGAGCGGGTCGGCGGTGCTCGGCGCCCCGCTTGCCCACGACTTCGCGGTCGTGTCGCTCTCCGACCTGCTCACGCCATGGGAGGTCATCGAGCGCAGGCTCGCCGCCGTGGCGAGCGCCGACTTCTGCATCTGTTTGTACAACCCGCGCAGCAGAAAGCGCGCCGACAGGCTCTCACGCGCGGCGAAGATTATGCTCGAATGGAAGGCCCCCGACACGCTCTGCGGCTGGGTACGCAACATCGGGCGCGAGGGGCAGCAGTCGGGCATGTGCAGGCTCTCCGAGCTGGGGGAGATCGACGCCGACATGTTCACCACCGTGTTCGTCGGCAACGCGGACACGAAGCTCGTAGGCGGCCGTATGGTCACGCCGCGCGGGTATCGGGAGATTCCATGCGAAAGGTAACGATCATCGGGGCGGGGCCCGGAAACCCCGACTTGCTCTCGCGCGCGGCGCTCGACGCGATCGACATCGCCGACGTGGTCATCGGCGCTCATCGCGCGCTTGCCGGCATCGACGTGCCGCCCGACGTGGTGAGATGCGAGCTCGTGAAGACGGCGGACATCGCCGCCGCGCTCACCGATGCGGCGTCGTGGCAGCGCGCTGTGGTCGTGATGACGGGCGATGTGGGGCTGTTCAGCGGCGCGCGCCGCCTGGTGGAGGCGCTCTCCGGCAACGCGCAGGTGGACGTGCGCGTCATTCCCGGCATAAGCTCAGCGTCGTATCTCGCCGCGCGCCTCGCGCGTCCATGGCAGGATTGGCGCTTTGCGAGCGCTCACGGCGTGGCGTGTGACATCGTGGCCGAGGCCGAGCGCGCAGGTGAGCTCTTCCTCGTCACGTCGGGCGGGGAAGACCCCTCGCGGCTTTCCGGCGAGCTTGTGCAGGCGGGCTTCGGGGACGCGCGCGTGACGGTGGCCGAGCGCCTGTCGTACCCCGACGAGCGCATCACCTGTGCGACCGCAAGTGAAATCGCAGGTCAGACGTTCGACGACTTGAACGTGATGCTTATCGATTTCGCAGGCGGCGCCGGGTCGCCTGCGGGCTCTAGCGCAGCCTCCGAGGCGCCGGCCGGCGCGTCTGCGCCCGCGGCGGCTTCTTCCGCGGTGGACTCTGCGGGCGCATCCCGCGCCGCGAGCTCCCGCTGGCCGTACGCTTCCTCGGGCATTCCCGACGAGCTCTTCATCCGCGGTGACGTTCCCATGACCAAGCAGGAGGTGCGAGCCGTCGCGCTCGCGAAGCTGCGCCTTACCGCGACCGACACCGTGTGGGACGTCGGCGCCGGCACGGGGAGCGTGTCGATCGAGGCGGCGCTCGTCGCGCGAGCGGGGTCGGTATGGGCGGTCGAGCGCAACGCGGCCGGCGTGCGGCTCATCCGAGAGAACGCGGATGCATTCGGGTGCGGCAACGTGTATGCGGTCCCCGGCGTCGCTCCCGAAGCGCTCGCGAAACTGCCCGTCCCCGACGCCGTGTTCGTCGGCGGGAGCGCGGGCGAGCTTCCCTCCATCGTGGAGGCGGCGCTCGAGAAGAACTCGCAGGTTCGCCTGTGCGTGCCATGCGTCACCGTTGAGACGCTCACCGAGGCGTGCGCGCTCCTCTCGGGTTCGCGCTTTAAGGGGTTCGAGGCGTGCCAGGTGTCGGCCGCCCGCGCCGAGGCTGTAGGCTCGCACCATCTTATGAAGGCGCAAAACCCCGTGTTCCTCGTCAGCGCGCGTGGTGCAGGTGGGGAAGGCGGTGCCCGGTGAGCACGTCCATCCCGCGCTTCATGGTCGCTGCGCCCTCGAGCGGGAGCGGCAAGACGGTCGTAACGTGCGCGCTCCTGCGCGCGCTCGCGCGCCGCGGCCTCGCATGCGCGGCCTTCAAATGCGGCCCCGACTACATTGATCCGCTCTTTCATCGCCGCGTCGTGGGTGCGCGCTCGGGGAACTTAGACGGCTTCTTCACCGACGCCCCGACGCTGCGCGCCCTGCTCGCACGCGGCGCCGCGGGCGCGGATGTCGCGGTTCTCGAGGGGGTCATGGGCTTCTACGACGGCATGGCGCCCGGCGTGGCCGACGCGAGCAGCTACCAGGTTGCGCGCGACACGGAAACGCCGGTCGTTTTAGTGGTGAACGGGCGCGGGGCGTCTTTATCGCTCGCCGCCGTAATCCGTGGCATCGCCGAGTTCCTGCCTTGTGCGAACGTGCGCTGCGTCGTGCTGAACAAGACGAGCGCCGCTGCCTGCGCCTACGCGAAGCCTGCGATCGAGAAGCACACGGGCGTCGCGGTTTTGGGTAATATCCCCGCCGACGAGGCGTTCTCGCTCGAAAGCCGGCATCTGGGGCTTGTGACCGCCGACGAAGTCAAGCAGCTCTCCGCGCGCATCGACAAGATGGCCGAGCTGGTGGAAAAGAGCGTCGACGTCGACCGCTTGCTCGAAATAGCGGCGACGGCACCCGATATCCGCGAGGATCCTTACCGGTTGGAGCCGATCGCGGGAGCGCGGCCCATCATCGCCGTCGCGCGTGACGAGGCGTTCTCGTTCTACTACGAGGAGAACCTGCGCGCGCTCGAGGACCTGGGTTGCGAGCTGGCCTTTTTCAGCCCCCTGTGTGATAGCGAGTTGCCCCGGGGGACAAGCGCCCTCTTTCTGGGGGGCGGCTACCCGGAGCTCCATGCGCGGCAGCTCTCCGAGAACGCGCCGATGCGCGAGGCGATGCGGCGCGTGGTTGAATCCGGCATGCCGACGGTCGCCGAATGTGGTGGGTTTCTGTACCTGCAGCGCGAAATCTCCGATAGCGAGGGGCGGCGCTGGCCTGTTGCGGGCGCCCTTGAGGGCGCAAGCGAGAACGGGGGAAGGCTGTCCCATTTCGGGTACGTGGAGCTCACTTCCCAACGCGACGGGCTCTACGGGCCGTGCGGCACACGCATCCGCGCGCACGAGTTCCACTACTGGCAGTCCACCTGCCCGGGCGGCGACTTCTGGGCGCAGAAGCCCCGGCGCGACAAGGGCTGGCCGTGCATGACGACCACCCCGTCCCTGGTTGCGGGCTTCCCGCATGTGTACTATCCTGCGAACCCCGACGTTGCGCGCGCGTTCGCGTCTGCCGCAGCGTCGTTCGCAGAGAGGAGACGGCATGGCTGAAGCAACCGAAACCGCGCTTGTCAGCATCCGCGAGGAAGTCGAGCGCGCGTTCTCGTCGGCGCCGGGCGCCGTGCTCGAAGCCGCGCTCTCCCGCATCGCGCCCGCAGACGAGTGTGCCCGCGCCGCCGCGTACGCCGCGTGGGACTCCATCGCGCACCCCTTGGGGGGATTGGGCGACTTTGAAGACGCCGTCGCGTGTATCGCCGCAGCTCAGGGGAGCGCCGAGGTTGCCGAGTTTCCCCGTGCGCTCGCGGTATTCTTCTCCGACAACGGGGTCGTTGCCGAAGGCGTGTCGCAAAGCGGGCAAGACGTGACGCGAGCCGTCGCGCGCAACATGTGCGAGGGGGCCACGAGCGCCTGTCGAATGGCGGCGTTCGCGGGTGCCGAGGTCGTGCCCGTCGACGTGGGTATGGCCCGGGGCATAGAAGACGCGCGCATGGTGCGCGCGAACGTACGGCGGGGGAGCGGCAACATCGCGCACGGCTCCGCTATGTCTCGCGATGAGGCCGTGCGCGCGATCGATGTCGGAATCGCCGTCGCGTGCGGGCTTGTCCGCGCCGGCGTGCGCCTTCTCGCCGCGGGCGAGATGGGCATCGGCAACACGACCACCTCGGCGGCGGTGGCCGCAGTGCTCATCCGGGCGGACGCGCGGAGCCTCGTCGGGCGCGGCGCGGGGCTCTCGGACGCCTCGCTCGCGCGTAAGCGCGACGTGGTCGAGCGCGCTATCGACGCGAACTCGCCCGATCCTGCCGACCCGATCGACGTGCTCTCGAAGGTGGGCGGCTTCGACATCGCGGCGATGTGCGGCTTCTACCTGGGGGCCGCGGCCTCGAAGGCGCCGGCGCTCCTCGACGGGGTCATATCCTGCACGGCGGCCTTGTGCGCGGCGCGCCTGTGCCCCAACGCCTTGGGCTACCTCGTGGGCACCCACGCATCAAGCGAACCCGCAAGCCAGGAGCTCCTTCGCGAGCTCGGCATAAAGGCACCCCTCGACGCAGGCATGCACTTGGGCGAGGGCGCGGGCGCCATGGCGTATCTGCCCCTTCTGGATTCGGCGCTGCGCGTGTACCGGGATGGGAAGACGTTCACGGCGACTGGCATGGCTGCTTACGAGCATTTCGAGGCCGGGAAATGACGGTGACGCTCGTCATCGGCGCCGCCGCGAGCGGCAAGAGCGCCTATGCCGAGTCCCTGTGCCTCGGGCACGACGGCCCTCGCGTGTACCTGGCAACGATGGAGCCCTTCGGGGAAGAGGGCGCCCGCCGCATCGCGCGCCATCGGGCGCTGCGCGAGGGCAAGGGGTTTTCCACCCTCGAGCGCACGCGTGACGTGGGCGCCGCAGTGCCCGGGCTTCCGCGCGGCTGCACGCTTCTTTTGGAGGACGTGGGCAACCTGGTTGCGAACGAGCTCTTCGCGGAAGGCGGCTTGTCCCCACGTGACCCCGACGCTGCGGCGCGCGAGGTGCTCGGAGGCATCGAACGGCTTGCTCAGGCCGCTGAGTATACGGTGGTGGTCACCGTCGACGTGTTCGCCGATGGGATACGCTACGATGAGGGGACCGAGGCATGGAGGCGCGCGCTTGCGCGCGTGAACGCGGGCGTGGCGGCGCTGGCCGACCGCGCAGTCGAAGTGGTATGCGGGATTCCCGTGTGGATGAAAGGCGAAGGACCTACAAGGTGAAGATAGCAGAGGCAGTCGGCGCGACGTTCGGAACGTTCTCGCGCATCCCCGTCCCGAAATCGGTCTGGACCGATTTCGGATCAACCCATGCGCTTGCCGCGTTTCCCCTGGTGGGCGTTGCGGAAGGCTTCCTCATGACGGCGTGGGGGCACGTGGCGAACCTGCTCGGCGTGCCCGCGACCATCGTCGCGGCCGTGCTCGTGGCGTTGCCTGTGGCGGTGACGGGAGGCATCCACCTAGACGGGCTCTGCGACACCTCCGATGCGCTTGCAAGTTGGGCCCCGCGCGAGCGAAAGCTCGAGATCATGCACGACCCGCGGGCGGGCGCCTTCGGGGTCATCGGTGTTGTCGTGTACCTTATTCTGCAGTTTTCCCTGTTCACCACGCTGCCGCTTACGGCGGGGGCGTTCCTCGCGCTTCTGTGCTCGCTCGTGTTCTCCCGCGCGCTTTCGGGGCTCGCCGTAGAATGCTGGCCTGCCGCGCGGGCGGACGGCATGGCTGCGGGGCTCTCGCCTTCGAAGAAGCGCGCGGCGATCGTCGTGCCGCTTTGCGCTTTCGCTGCGGCTTCGGCTGCAGGGATGGTCGCGTGCGCTCAGGCCGTCGGCGTCCTTATGGCGGTGGCGGGGCTTTTGGCGCTCGCGTGGTACCGCCATGTTGCCCTGTCCCGCTTCGGCGGGGTGACGGGGGATTTGGCCGGATGGTTTCTGCAATGGGCCGAGCTCGCGATGCTTGCCGTGCTGGTGGCGGGGGGCATGCTCCTATGATGCTCGTGGTAGGTGGCGCGCATTCGGGGAAGAGGACCTTCGTGCGCGAAAAGCTCGGGTTCGCGGCGGACGATTTCGTCGACGCGGCGCAGCTTGCGGAGGGCGGCGTGCCCGCGGCTTTTGCCGGCCGCGTCGCGTACCATGCTGAGGAACTCGTACGCGCGCTCGACGCTGACCGGGCGCTCGAGCGGCTGATCGGCTTCGACGCAGTGATTCTGTCCTTGGTCGGCTCGGGGGTCGTCCCTATGCATGCGGAAGACGCCCAATGGCGCGAGCGCGCGGGGCGCCTGGGATGCGCGCTCGCTGCGCGCGCCGACGTCGTCGTGCGCATGACGTGCGGGATTCCCCAGGTCATCAAAGGAAACCTTGCCGATGCTCCTCGAGGGACGCAGGGCGCGGGCGCGCCTTTGGAGGTCGTCTTCGTGCGCCATGGTGCCACGGCGGGCACGGAAGACCATCGCTACAGCGGGGCGGGCACCGACGAGCCCCTGTCGAGCGCGGGCGAGCGCGCTTTGCGCGACCTCGCGTGCGATCGTGACGTGTTCCGTGTCATCACGAGCGGCATGGCCCGCACCGACCAGACGGCGCGCATCCTCTTCCCGAACGCGGAGCTTATGGCGTGCCCCGGTCTGCGCGAGATGGATTTCGGTGACTTCGAGGGGCGAAGCGCCGCCGAGCTTAAAGAGGATGCGCGCTACCGCGCCTGGGTAGACTCCTGGTGCGAGACGCGCTGCCCGCATGGCGAGGGCAAGAGCGATTTCACCCGCCGCGTCGTCGCGGCGTTTCGGGAGGCGTGCGAATCGGAGCGCGCCCAGGGGAGTGGGCGCGCCGTCTTCGTCGTTCACGCGGGTACCGTGAAAGCGCTGCTCTCCGAGCTAGCTGTCCCGAAAATGGGATATTTCGACGTGCATACCGAGCCGGGCGGCGCATGGGCCGCCACCTGGGATGGGCGCTGCCTTCGCGACGTTCGCCCCGCTTCGGGGGGCGATGCCCGGTGATGACGATTCTTGCCGCCGCCGCCGGGTTCGCAGCCGACCTTGCCTTCGGCGACCCGCGCTGGCTTCCCCATCCCGTTGTCGCCATGGGGCGCGCGATCACGTGGGCCGAAGGCCGCCTGCGGGGCTCATTCCCGCAAACGTCCGCGGGCACGCGCGCCGCAGGGCTTGTGCTTGCCGTGGCGCTTCCGCTTGCGTGTGGGCTTTTGACCTGGGGAATCCTGCATCTTTGCGGCATGGTTCACCCCGGCTTGCGCTTCGTGGCCGAGGCATGGGCGAGCTATCAGATTCTCGCGGCATGCGAGCTGCGCCGCCAGAGCCTGGCCGTGGCCCGCGCGTTCTCGAAGGGCGGCCTTGTCGCGGCTCGCGAAGCCGTCGGGCTCATCGTGGGACGCGACACGTCTGTTCTCGACGAGCAGGGCGTTGCGCGCGCCGCCGTGGAAACGGTGGCGGAGAACGCGAGCGACGGCGTCATCGCGCCGCTTTTCTACCTTATGATCGGGGGTGCGCCCTTGGGCATGGCGTACAAGGCGGTGAACACGCTCGACAGCATGGTGGGCTACAAAAACGAGCGCTACATCGACTTCGGCTGCGCCTCGGCGCGCCTCGACGATGCGGTGAACTGGATTCCCTCGCGCTTATCGGCCCTGCTCATGATCGCCGTGTGCCCGATCGTCGGGCTCGATGCTCGCGGGGCGGCGCGCATCTGGCGCCGCGACAGGCGTCGCCATGCGAGCCCCAACTCGGCGCAGACCGAGTCAGCGTGTGCGGGCGCGCTCGGGCTGCGCCTGGCAGGACCCGCGGTGTATTTCGGCAAGCTCGTTGAGAAACCGACGATAGGCGACGCGTCCCGCGAAATCGAGTGGGGCGACATCGCCCGGGCGACTAGGCTCATGCTCGCCGCGTCCGTATGCGCGCTCGTCGTCTTCGGTGCCGCACGCGCGGCGGTCGTGCTCGCCGTGGGGGCGATGGTATGAGGGAAGACCACGCCGCGTCCCGGGCTGCCGGGGGAATCCTGCGCGCCCGTGCGCATGGGGGTAGCACGCAATCGCTCGGCATCGCTTGCGAAGGGGGCGCCTCCGACCTCATTGACTTCTCGGTGAACGTGAATCCGGCAGGCCCCTCGCCGCGCGCCGTTGCCGCAGCTTGCAAGGCGCTTTCTCGAATCGACGCCTACCCCGATAGGGAAAGCCTCGCCCTCGTTCGCGCCCTAGCGCGTGCCCAGGGCATTCCCGAAGATACTATCGTCTGCGGCGCGGGCGCGTCCGACATCATTTGGCGGCTCGCCGCGGCGGTGCGCCCGAAACGCATCGTCGTGTGCGCGCCGACGTTCTCTGAATATGCGGAGGCGGCATCGTACTACGGCGCATGCGTGCAGGAGTTCCCGCTCTCCGAAGCGGACGACTTCGACGTGCCCGCCTCCTTCGCCCGCGCGATCGAGGGGCCGGGAGACGTGGCGTACATCTGCAATCCGAACAACCCGACGGGGCGCCTCGTCGACCCCCGCGTGATCGATGCCGCGGCTTGCCGCTGCGAGCAGGTGGGCGCGCTGCTCGTCGTGGACGAGTGCTTCCTCGGATTTGCACCCGACGCCCGCGAAAGGAGCGTGGCCGCACGCGCCGCGTGTTCGCGCCATGTGGCCGTGCTCTCCGCATTCACCAAGCTCTACGGAATGGCGGGGTTACGGCTGGGATATCTGATCAGCGGAAACGCCCAACTCCTCGAGGGGATTCGCCGGGCGGGGCAGGCGTGGCCCGTCTCCTCGGTCGCCGAGGCCGCGGGTATCGCCGCCCTGGAAGACGTCGAATACGTCTCGCGCACGCGCGATGTATTGGCGGGCGAGCGAGCGTGGCTTTCCCACGAGCTCTCCTCGCTCGGGCTTTCCGTCGTGCCGTCGGATGCGAACTTCCTTTTAGTCCGGACACCGGCGAAAGACATCCCCGAGCGCCTGTATAAACAGGGGGTTTTGGTCCGCACGTGCGACTCGTTTTCGGTACTGTCCCGTTTCTGGTGCCGCGTCGCGGTGCGCACGCGCAAGGAGAATGCCCGGCTTGCGATGGCGTTCGGCCGCGCGCTTCGGGCGGAAGGCGCATCGGGCGAAGGCGAACCCGACAAACGGGGCTGCGCTTCTTGTAGCGGCGCTATGGCGGGCGCGTATGGCCGAGGCTCGGCGAAGGAGGTCGATACCCGTGGGTAGGGCGAAGCCCATCATGATCCAGGGCACCATGTCGAACGCGGGGAAGAGTCTGCTTGCGGCGGGGCTGTGCCGTGTGCTTTCGCAGGACGGCCTGCGCGTGGCTCCCTTCAAGAGCCAGAACATGGCGCTCAACAGCGGTGTCACGGCCGACGGGCTCGAGATGGGGCGCGCCCAGATCATGCAGGCCGAGGCGTGTGGCATCGTGCCCGACGTGCGTATGAACCCCATCCTGCTCAAGCCCGAAAGCGACCACCGAAGCCAGCTCATCGTTGCCGGCAAGGCGCAGGGAGCCTTCGCTGCGAGGGACTACTTCGCGCGAAAGAAGGCGCTCATGCCGCAGATTTTGGAGTCGTTCGATTCGCTCGCGGAGGAAAACGACGTCATCATCATCGAGGGCGCCGGCAGCCCCGCCGAAATCAACCTTGCCGAAAACGACATCGTCAACATGGGGCTCGCGCGCGCCGTGTCCTCCCCCGTGCTGCTCGCGGGCGACATCGACCCAGGCGGGGTATTTGCCCAGCTCTACGGCACGGTCGCGCTCTTTGCGCCCGAGGATCGCGCGCTTTTGCGGGGGCTTGTGGTGAACAAGTTCCGCGGCGATGTGGAAATCCTCCGCCCGGGTTTGGCCCCGCTCGAGAAGATGTGCGGGGTTCCCGTCGTGGGGGTCGTGCCGTTTCTTACGCTCGACCTGGACGACGAGGACTCGCTCGCGCCGCGCCTATCTGCCCGCGAGGCGCGCGGCGTCATCGACGTCGCCGTCGTGCGCCTTCCGCATCTGTCGAACTTCACCGACTTCGACCCGCTTTCGCGCGTGCCCGGCATGGGCGTGCGCTACGTTTCCTCGACGACCGATCTGGGCCGACCCGACCTGATGGTGCTTCCCGGCTCGAAGTCCACGGTCGACGACGCGCGCTGGCTTGCGGCTAGCGGCATCGGAGCCTGTGTACGCGCGCTTTCGGGCGCGGGCACGCCGGTGCTCGGCATATGCGGAGGCTACCAGCTTTTGGGAGACGAGCTTTCCGACCCGCACGGCAGGGAAGGCGCTGGCACCGCGCGCGGGCTCGGGCTCATCCCTGCAAGTACGGTGTTCAAGGAGGAAAAGCGCCTCGCCCAGTCGGAGCTGCGCATCACGGGCGCCCAAGGCGCGTTCTCGGTGTGGAACGGCATGACGGCGCGCGGGTACGAGATTCACGACGGCGAAACGACCGTCTCCTGCGCCCCTGCGGGCACGATTGGCGGCAAACCAGAAGGCGCGGCCTGCGGAAACGTGTTCGGAACCTATCTCCACGGCCTGTTCGACGAATCGGGGGTGGCACTCGCCCTCGCGCGCTCGCTCGCGCGCATGCGCGGCCTGCCCGAGAGCGTCGTGGGTGCTGAGGGCGCGGTGTCCGCGGCCGATCACCGTGCGCGCGAGTTCGACCGCCTGGCCGACTCCGTGCGCGGGGCGCTCGACATGGAGTATGTCTACCGCATTATCGAGGAGGGCGTATGATCCACGTGTATCATGGCGACGGCAAAGGCAAGACCACGGCGGCGATGGGGCTCGCCCTTCGCATGCTCGCCGCAGGCCGCCGCGTCGTCGTTGTGCAGTTCCTGAAAGACGGCGAAAGCGGGGAGGCGCGCCTGCTCGCCGAGCATTTCGGCGTGCCCGTGTTCGCGGGGAAGGCGTCGGACAAGTTTACCTGGTCCATGACGTCGGAAGAACTTGCCGCGACGCGCGAGTTGCACGATGGGAACCTCGCTTCCGCGCTCGCCGAGCTCGAGGGCGCGCAGGAGGGGCTGCTCGTGCTCGACGAGGCGCTCGACGCGCTTTCGAAGGGGCTTGTCGACGAGGCGCTCGTGGACCGCGCGCTCGATATGTCCGCGCGCGGCGTCGAAGTAGCGCTCACCGGGCGCGCGCCTTCCCGCAAGATCGTGGAGAAGGCCGACTACATAACCGAGATGCGGTGCGAGAAACACCCCTACGAGCAGGGGATATGTGCAAGGGAAGGAGTGGAGTACTAGATGGATTCCAAGGAGATGGCGCCCGGCGACATCGAGCGGCGCAGCTTCGAGATCATCACCGAAGAGCTCGGCGGCCGCACGTTCCCGCCGCTCGAAGAGCCCGTCGTGAAGCGCGTCATCCACACCACTGCCGACTTCTCGTACGCCGATTCCCTCGTGTTCACCCATGACGCCGCGCACTGTGCGCTCGACGCACTGCGCGCAGGGGCCACGGTGCTCACCGACACGAACATGGCGCTCGCAGGCATAAGCAAGCCCGCGCTCGCAAAGCTCGGCTGCAAGGCCGTGTGCTATATGGCCGACCCGGATGTCGCCGCAACGGCGCGCGCCGCGGGCACGACTCGCGCCGTTGCGAGCATGGACAAAGCTTGCGGCATCGAGGGTCCGCTCATCGTGGCCGTCGGCAACGCTCCCACAGCACTTCTGCGCCTCGCCGAGCTCATGGACGCGGGGAAGATCTCGCCCGCGCTCGTCGTTGGGGTGCCGGTTGGGTTTGTGAACGTGGTCGAGGCGAAAGAGGAGCTACTCGCGCGACGCGTGTCGGCCATCGTCGCGAGGGGTCGCAAGGGCGGCTCGACCGTGGCGGCCGCCATTATGAACGCGCTGCTCTACGAGATCACGCGCCCAGGCGGCCCGAAGTGACGGCGCCTGCATCCGCGCCGGCGCTGCGCATCTTCGCCGGCACCACCGAGGGCCGCCTTTTGTGCGAATGGGCGAGCGGGGCGGGCATCCCCGCCCGTGCCTACGCGGCAACCGAGTACGGAGGCGAGCTTTTGGGCGAGCTTCCGGGCATCGAGGTGCATGCGGGCAGGCTCGACGAGGCCGACATGGAGCGCGAGCTTTCCGGCGCGCGCATCGTCGTCGACGCCACGCATCCCTTCGCTACGCTCGCAAGCGGCAACATCCGGGCCGCTTCGCTCGCCGTGGGTGCACGATGCCTGCGCCTTGCGCGCCCGGTCGAGGCGCTACCCAAAGGCGTCGTGTCGGTCGCGTCGATCGCCTGCGCGGCGCGCTTTCTCTCCGAGAACCCGGGTCGCGCGCTTCTCACGACGGGGAGCAAGGAGCTTGCTCCCTACACGCGCGTCGCCGATTTCGCGGAGCGCTTCTTCGTGCGTGTTCTCCCGCTGCCCGGTGCTATAACGAAGTGCATCGACGCGGGGTTTTCGCCGTCGCACGTCATCGGCATGCAGGGGCCCTTCACCCGCGAGCTCAACGAGGCGATGCTTCGGCAGGTGGGCGCCCAGTGGCTTGTGACCAAGGACTCGGGAACCGTAGGTGGCACGGCCGAGAAGATCGCCTCCGCGCGCGACGTGGGAGCGCGCTGTATCGTGGTCGCCCGTCCCGCCGAGGGAGGCGGGGCCCTTTCGCTTAGGGAAGTGGAAGACGCGCTCTTACGGGAGTTCGCGCGCTAGGCGCTCGCCGCGCATGCGTGCCCTCCCGCCTGCGAGGAGGAGCGCCCCGAGCAAGCTCGACCCGTACAAGCCTGTCATCCGCCAATCGCTCGAGGACGACGCACGGAACTGGCGCAAGCAGCCCTTCAATAAGTTGCGGTGAAATAGCGTCTGTTTTTGCTGCTAGATAGCATATTCAGTCCCTAATTCACCGCAACTTGTTGGTGGTGGCTTACTGGTAGCGTAGGCATTCCACCGGGTCGAGCTTTGCTGCACGGCGAGCGGGGTAGAAGCCAAAGATTACGCCGATGCCGACCGATACGGCAAACGCGATCAACACTGTTGTAATGGAGAAGCTTGGCGTGATCGTCCCGGTAGCTCCAAACTCGCTCATGATGCCCGAGCTTGCGGCAAAGAACGTGAGTCCCCATGCCAGCAGATAGCCAATCAGGACACCCAACAGTCCGCCGGTGACGCACAGCACCGAGGACTCGGCCAAAAACTGCGCGGTGATATCGCGACGACTTGCGCCCAGGGCACGGCGGATGCCGATCTCACGGATGTCCTCAGTCACGTTGGTGAGCATCATATTCATAATGCCGATACCGCCGACAAGCAGCGAGATGCTGGCGACAGCGCCCATGATGAGCGAGAACGCGCCCATAAAGGAGTTGAGTGCATCGATGGCGCTTTTCATGGAGGTCGCCGATACACTGTCGTACTCATCATCCTCCGCGATGCCCTTCATTGCGCGCACCTTGGACTCGATGGTCTTACAAAGCTCGTCCATGTCTGTGCCCTCGGCGGCAAGAGCCGTCACGCTGGGGAATGAAGGATTTTCGTCGCCAAACAGGCCTGAGATGGTTTCGCGCGGCATATACAGCGTGAGCGAGCCCATGGAGTCGTTGCCGCCATCAATCACGCCTACAATCTGCACCTCGCCGTTGGACACCTTGATGGTTTTCCCCAGCGCATCCTGTTCGTTGCCGTAAAGCTGATCGGCGCCGCCGCGGCTGATGAGCGCCACGCGCGAGCCTGATTGGGACTCGGCCTGGGAATAGGTGCGCCCCGCAACGAGCTTGCTGGCCCCCACGGCGTCGAGCATGTCGCTATCGACACCCTGTGCCATGACGGTATAGCTTTTATCGCCGGTCTTATACTCGGTATACGCGCTGTCGACAATGCCGATCTGCTCTATCTGCGGCACCAGTTTTTGAAGCTTCTCGATGTCGGACTCGGTGAGTTCTTGCGACGAATAGATTTGCACCATGCGTGCCGCATTGAGGCCCAGACTGTTGACCAGGCTGTTTTGGATGCCGCCGATGAGCGAAGTCATGGCGATAACCGAGGCGATGCCGATGACAATGCCCAGGATGGTGAGCAGGCTGCGCCCCTTGTTGGCTTCGAGCGAGTGAAGGGCTTCCTGGATGAGATCGCGGGCGCTCATGCCATCTCTCCTTTCGGCGGGTTGGCGGAGGCGGAAATCCTGGGCAGGCTATCCACGGCGCTGCGCAGGGTCCGCGGTGCATGTGGAATATACGCGCCATCGTGAATGCGACCGTCGCGGATGGTCACGGCACGGTCGGCCTCGGCGGCGATGCCGGGGTCGTGTGTGATAAGCACGATGGTTTTGCCGCGCTTCTGGAGCTTATGGAAGGTCTCCATCACAAGCGCTCCGGTAGCGGAGTCCAGGTTTCCCGTCGGCTCATCGGCTAGGATGATGGGCGGGTCATTGACGAGGGCGCGCGCGATTGCGACACGCTGCATCTGGCCGCCCGAGAGCTCGGATATGCGGTGGTCCCAGTGGTCGACCGGCAGCGTGACGGCCTGCAGCGCGTGCACGGCGCGCATCTCGCGCTGGCTACGGGGCACATTGGTGTAGGCCAGCGGCAGCATCACGTTTTCGATAACCGACAGGCGCGGCAGCAGGTTGAAGCTCTGAAAGACAAAGCCAATGCTCAGGGCGCGGACTTCGGTGAGCTCGTCATCGTCGAGCTCGGCCACGTTGAGCCCTTGCAGGTAGTAGTCGCCCGCCGTCGGTTTGTCCAGGCAGCCTAGGATGTTCATTAGCGTTGATTTGCCCGAGCCCGAGGGGCCGGTGATAGCGACGAATTCGCCGGGTTCTACCGCCAGGCTCACGTTGTGCAGGATGTGGGCGCAGCCCGCCTCGCTCTCAAAGATGCGGTGTACGTTGCGGATGTCGATAACGGGACGCATTACATGCCCTCGTCGGCAGACATGCTGCCCGAATCCGCGCTGTAGCCGCCGTCAGCCGTTGCGTCCGCTCCGGTGTCCATGACGAGGGTGTCACCATCGCGCAGCTTGGTAAGCGGCACGTTGGGGTTGATCTCGTTGCCCTGGTCGTCGCGCTTGACCTGTGTCTTACCGACTACGGCTTCGTTGTCGTTTTGCGTCACGACGGTCACCTTCACGCGACGGGTTTGCTTGCCCTCGTCATCAGTCGCCACGTTGACGTAATAGTGTTCGCCGTCTTCGGTCATGAGCGCCATCGTCGGCACCATCACCACGTCGTCGAGCTGCTCGGTCACCACCGATACCTCGGCCGTCATGCCCGGCTTCAGGCGCGCGTCGGGCGCCTCGATAAGAATGTCGACGTTAAAGGTTACGCTGCCGCCGCCACTGTTGGCGGCGTCGGAGTTTGCCACCGACGCGATAGCCGTGACGGTGCCCTGGCTCACGATATCGGGAAACGCGGGATACGTGACGTTGGCGCTCTGCCCAACGGCGATCTTAGCGATGTCCTTTTCGCCCACCTGCACGGTCACCTTCATCTTGGACAGGTCGGCGATCTGCATGCACTGCTTGCCGCCGCTCGTATCGCTTTCGTCCATGATCATGCCGCCTGTAACCGTGGCGCCCACCTTGGCGTTGAGCTCCACGATGTTACCCGAGCTCGGGGCCGTGACCGTGCGACTGGCGGCCTTGGCGTTCGCCTGATCGAGGTTTGCCTGGGCCGAAGCGAGGCTGCGCTGAGCGGCCGATACGGCGTTCGAGTCCGCTGATGCGGCGGTGATGCCAGCCGCTGCGGATGCTCCATCGACGTCCGTCGTTGGGGTGGTCTGCGCGGCAGCTGCGGCTTTCTTCGCATTAGCGAGGTCTTCTTGAGCGGCAGCAACTGCACGCTGCGCCTCGGCAACGTTGCGATCGAGCTCGTCGTTTTTAATGGTCATAAGCACGTCGCCCTCGTTGACGGATTGGCCTGCCTGCACGTTGATAGAATCGACCGTGCCGTCGACAGAAGGGGAGACCACTGAGGACGAAATGGTTTTGAGCTGGCCTTTCGCCTCGACCGTTGTGGTAAACGTGCCCTCGGTCACCATGTCGGTCACCGGCCCGTTGTTGCCTGCGGGCCGTGCGTTGATGGCTAAGGTCACGACAACGGCGATGAGCACAATGGCGGCCACGACGCCGGCCGCAATGCCGCGTCGGATGAGCTTTTTGCGTCGACGTTCGGCACGTTTTGCCTTGAGCTTGGCATATGCCTCTTCATCGGAAATCTCGGTCGCATCGTTCGCGCGTCCGCTCTGCTTATCGGCATGTACGTTTGTAATCAGAGGAATCGTTTCGGTGGCACCTTCGGTCGTGTGCTCGGCATCATCCGGGTCCGGGGTGATGGTGGGGACATTCGGCATAGCGTCTCCTTTATAGAAAGAACCTCGATAATTATATGCGCCCACCGGTTGGGGCGGGCGCATAGGACGGTTTCTTTCGGAACTGTTAGATTGGTCGCAGCGGTTCCACGTTGTAGGAATGCGCGCGTTGCACTATGAGTGGACAACCACGCACAGGCCGACTTTGATGCAGTCGTGAAGTGCCTTGGCGTCTGCCAGGCGCAGGTTGATGCAACCGTGGCTGCCGCACCACTTGTACGACTCGGCGCTATCGAAGCTCTTGTCGTTTTGCCAGGTGGCATCGTGGAAGCCGATCATATTGCCCTCGAACGGCATCCAGTAGCTCACCGGGCTCTCGTATTTGGGCTTGCCCGTCTCGGGGTCCTTGGCTCCGATCAGGGTGCTGCCGCCGTCGTTGCTGTTGATCTGCCACACGCCCTCGGGGGTGGCGTCTTCGCCCGGTTTGCCGGAAATAAAGTTGGCCTCCCAAACGATATTACCGTTCTCGTCATAGTAGCGCGCGTGCTGCTCGGACAGATCGACATCGATGTATGCCTTCCAGTCGGGCTCTCCCTTTGCGGTAAAGGTGTCGGCCTTCTGGGAGTACTTGATCTCGATTTCTCCGGTCTGCTTGTTGTTAATGGCGTCCTCGACCTGCTTGGCGAGCGAGCTGCTGTCGATGGACCAACCAAAGTCACCGCCTTCGACGGCGCACTGCTTGCCATCGGCGCGCGTCCACCAGCGAGTGGAACCCACGGTATTAAAGCCGTTGGCGAGCTCGGCTGCCCAGCTGCTGATCTGTGACGTATCGAGCGTGGGGTTGGCCGGATCGACAAAGCTGATCCACTGCAAGACGGAGCTGCCATCAACCTTGCCGGCATCCTCGCCGTTGAGCTTGAGGGTCACGTTGACGCCCAGGAAATTGTTGGCGGCATCGCATGCGGCCTGAATCTGATCATCGGTCAGCGTTCCATTGAGCGGCTCATAGGCATCGTTGCCGAGCTTGGAAAGATCTACGGACTCGGCCAGCGAGGCAAGCTCGAGCTCGGCATACTTAATGACATGCTCGCGATTGAGTTTTTCGTTGGAGCGCGCCTTCTCGACGGTAAACTTGCCGGCCTGCTCATCATAGGGGCTATTGGCCTCGAACGTGCCCGAACGGCCCTCGTTAAACTCGTTGATGGCGGCGCCCAGATCCTTCTCAAACTTCTTTTGGTCAAAGGTGTCGGAGAGCATGGACAGGTCGACGTCTTGATCAAGATCGACTTCGTTGGAGGTAGCGGTTGTTTTGGTCTTGCCGCTTAAGGATTCTACAAGGCGGACCGGCCATACAAAGGCCTCGTTGTGGCTGATGATCTCTTTTGCAGCAGCTTCACCGTCGACGATGGGCTCATCGGACTCGGGCTGATAGGTCCAGCTAAAGTCATCGCCTGTCACGGTGAGCTTATAGTGCTTCCATGCCGAGTTGACCTTGGTGGCGGCAGACGAAGCGTTGGAGAACGAGACGTCGACGCCGGCAATGGTGGTTTTGGGGTAGGCTAGCTGCGAAAACGCTACGATGCCAACGATATAGACAATGACGATAAGACCCAGGACGACAAAGAGCGTCGTTTTTTTGCCTGACTTATTGTTCTTGGCGGGTTTGCGTGCGGGGCCGCGATCGCCTCGAGCGTGCGTGGGGGGCTGCTTTGGCGCATTGCCGTTTGCCTGGCGCTGCTGACGTTGTTGACGCTGCTGTCGCTGTTGGTTCGGGCGTTGGGAAGCGTTTGCTGCACTACGCTGCTGACCGTGGCTCGGCGCGATAGGACGCGGCGACTGAACGCCGCCGGTGTGCCTGCTCGGCTGCTGCGGATCGGGAATCAGTTGAGTTCGATCGTTTTGCGACATCGTATGCATATCCTTCGATTTTCGCCTTGCGGTTCATCGTGTTTTTACTGGGCTTGCATTATAACGATTGCCCTGCTGTTTGTGGTACGGAAACGGTGGCATTCGAAAGAGCTGGGACAAATGTCCCACCTTTGAGTCGTTCTTAGTCGCTATCCGCACACACCGCATTTTGCACAGGCCGAAAGTGCGGCCGGAGCCTGCGCGATGCCGCCCTTTGCCGTCTCGCGCAGCGTGGCCGGCAACGCGTGACCCACCGAGAGCATGACATGTGCCATCTGGTCAAACGGCACCAGGCTCTTAATGCCTGCGAGGGCGAGTTGTGCCGAGCTAAAGGCCGCTGCCACGCCGATGGCGTTGCGGTTTTGGCAGGGCACCTCCACGAGGCCACCGACGGGGTCACAAACGAGGCCCAGCAGGTTACTCAGCGCGATGGAACTGGCGTCGAGCGCCTGCTCGGGCGTGCCGCCGAGCATCTGCACCAGCGCGGCGGCTGCCATGGCGGCGGCGCTTCCGACCTCGGCTTGGCAGCCGCCCTCGGCGCCGGCAACGCAGGCGCTTGTGGTGAGGTTGAGGCCGATGGCGGCTGCGCAGTAGAGCGCGTCCATGACCTGCTCGTCGTCGAGCTGCAGGTGATCGGCGAGCGCAAGCACGCAGCCGGGCACAACACCCGCGGATCCTGCCGTCGGAGCTGCGACGATCACACCCATCGTGGCGGAGCGCTCGAGCACGGCCATCGCGCGGGCCACGGCGTCGGTCTGGACGGCGCCCATCAGGCTTGCACTCAAATCGTTGCGGCCGGTGGCTTCGACGAGCTTGGCCTCGCCGCCGATAAGCCCGCCGAGTGAGCGCAGCGGATTTGCGAGGGGGGCCGTGGTCTCCTCGCGCATGACGTCGAGCACGCGGCGCATGGCGGCGACGGCGTGGGCCTCGCCGGTCAGACGCGCCTCGCGAACGGCCATGACGGCGCCGATGCTGAGCCCCAGTTCCTCACACGCATCGAGCAGCTGCTCGCCGTCGTCGAAGATTTCCTTGGCCGAGACGCCGGGGGAGAGCGACGAGGCAGAACCGGGGAGCTCGATAAAGGTCGCGTAATCAACATTGTCGAGCTTGCGTAGCATCGGGATAACGGTGTCGTCGGGCGCGCCGTCGGTCTCAAAGACGGAGTAGGCCTGGCCGCCCACTTCGGTGCGGTAGGTGCGGCAGAATGCGATGTTCACGTGGGCGTAGGCGAGCAGGTTGGTGAGCGCGGCGAGTACACCGGGGACGTCCTTGTGCGCCACGAAGAGCGTGGAATACATGCCCGAGATGTCGACGCCGACGCCGTTAATGCGGCTGATGCGCATCTTGCCGCCGCCCAGGCTCTCGCCGCGGACCTGAGCCGTGGCGCCCGTGTCGTCGACCATGTCGATATCGACGGTATTGGGGTGGATGGAGGCGTCGTCGCCCTTGATGTCAAAGTGATATTCGAGGCCCTGCTCGCGCGCGAGGTCGAAGGCCTGCTTGATGTTCTCGTCATCGGTGTCGAGACCCAGGATGCCCGCGACGAGCGCACGATCGGTGCCGTGGCCGCGGTAGGTGTGGGCGAAGGAGTTCCACAGGCCAAAGGTGACTTTGGTGATGCGGCCTTCCAGCAGGCTGGCGGCAACTTGGGCGCAGCGCAGGGCTCCGGCGGTGTGCGATGAGCTGGGGCCGACCATGACGGGGCCCAAGATCTCGAATGCCGAGGTCGTAGCTAGTGTTTGCGGCTTGCCTGCCATGGGTGCTCCTTTAAGTGGCTCGTCGTCCCGAGGGGCGGGGTATACTCTGTCCCGCCGTTCCGAGGGCTTTGGTATTTGGTCGCCTGCTCTACAGTCCTGGCTCGCACGGAGGCCACATTAAGTGGCCTCCGGCTCGTGCGGAACTCGCGATCGACCAAATACCAAAGCCCTCGGAACTTAGGATACATGGTAGAGGCGCTCATGCTGCAAAATCCATCAGCTGGAGACCTATTCTGTGCTCCATGTCGACTCATCTTCACCATCGATTAAATAAAAAAGAGGTACCGGTTGTTTCGGTACCTCTTTATGGTGCGTTTCTATTTGGCTGTAGCTTTAGCCGCGTGCTTACAGGCCGCAGGCTGATTTGAGTTCTTCGACTCGGTCGGTTTTCTCCCAGGTGAAGTCGGCGTCTTCTCGGCCGAAGTGACCGTAGGCTGCCGTCTTTTCGTAGATGGGGCGGCGCAGGTCCAGGTCGCGGATGATTGCGCCCGGGCGCAGGTCGAAGGTCTTCTCTACGGCCTCGACGATCTTGTCCTCGGCAACATGTGCGGTACCGAAGGTGTCGACCATGATTGAGAGGGGCTTGGAAACGCCGATGGCGTAGGCAAGCTCGACTTCGCAGCGGTCGGCCAGACCGGCGGCGACCACGTTCTTGGCTACCCAGCGCGCGGCATACGCGGCGGAGCGGTCAACCTTGGTGCAGTCCTTGCCACTAAAGGCACCGCCGCCGTGACGGCCGTAGCCACCGTAGGTGTCGACGATGATCTTGCGGCCGGTGAGGCCCGTGTCGCCCATGGGGCCGCCCACGACAAAGCGACCGGTGGGGTTCACGTAGATGTCGGCGTTGTCCCACGGCATGTTCTCAGCGGCCATGACCGGGGTGATGACGTGCTCGATAAGGTCGGCCTTGATCTTGCCCATGTCCTCGATCTCGGCAGCGTGCTGCGTGGAGATGACGATGGTCGTGACCTCGACGGGCTTGCCTTCCTCGTAGCGCACGGTGACCTGGGTCTTGCCGTCGGGACGCAGATAGGCAAGGGTGCCGTCGTGACGCACGGCGGCCAGGCGCTCGGCTAGGCGACTCGCCAGGTAGTGCGGCATGGGCATGAGGGTCTTGGTCTCGTTGGAGGCATAACCGAACATCATGCCCTGGTCGCCGGCACCGATCAGGTCGATCGGGTCGGTGGTAGTGCCGGTCTGGGTCTCGAAGGACTCGTCAACGCCCTGGGCGATATCGGGCGACTGCTCGTGGATGAGGCTCATAACGCCGCAGGTATCGCAGTCAAAACCGAATTTGGCGCGGTTGTAGCCAATGCGGCGAATAACGCCGCGGGCGATTTCCTGTACGTCGACATAGGCCTGGGTGCGAATTTCGCCGGCGACGATGACGGTGCCGGTGGTCACGAGGGTTTCGCAGGCGCAGCGGACGTTCTCCACGTTGGCAGGCACGCCGTTGGGGGCGATGTAACCCTGCTCCTGGAGCTCTATTTCTTTGGCGAGGATTGCGTCGAGGACGGCGTCGCTGATCTGGTCAGCGATCTTATCGGGATGACCTTCGGTCACCGACTCCGACGTAAAAACAAAGGACCCGTGTTGGGGCGGGATGGAACGAAGTTCTTCTGACATGATTGTCCTTTCAAAAACGTGTCCCGGCGACCGTTACCATTCCGCCGGGCTCTCTATGCAAGGGCACATCATAGCGCGTAAATCAAACATTCACACCCTTTCCGCACCTACTTATTGGGGACAGTCTTAAATGACTAGCCTTACTCATTGGGGACAGACTTAAATGACCAGCCTTAAACTAAGAAGGTCCCCAAAGACTGGTCGTTTAAGCCCGTCCCCAATGAGTGGGTCGATGCCCTTTGTGCGGAGGTTGCTTTGATGCTTTATACTGATGCGGTTAGACATCCATCCTGCAATCGAGGAGATTTCCATGGCATCAGACGTTCGCGTCCGCTTTGCACCCTCACCGACGGGCAAGCTGCACATCGGCGGCGCCCGCACCGCTATCTATAACTGGGCTTTCGCCCGCGCAAACGGCGGCACGTTCATCCTGCGCATCGACGACACCGACCCCACCCGCTCCACCGATGAGAACACGCAGATCATCCTGCGCGCCATGCGTTGGCTGGGCCTGGACTGGGACGAGGGTCCCGAGGTGGGCGGCGATTTTGGCCCCTACGCCCAGACCGAGCGCCTGGACCTGTACAAGCAGGCCGCCCAGAAGCTTTGGGACGAGGGCAAGGCCTATCCCTGCTTCTGCACCAAGGAGCAGCTCGACGCCGACCGCAAGGCCGCGCAGGAGCGCAAGGACCCCTTCCAGGGCTATCAGCGCCGTTGCCGCGATCTTGATCCCGAGGAGGCCCGCCGCCGCATCGAGGCCGGCGAGTCCTACGTCCTGCGCATCAAGGTGCCCGAGGACCGCGGCGACGTCGTTATCCACGACGCCGTCCACGGCGAGGTGACCTTCGACGCCAAGGAGCTCGACGACTTTGTCATCTTCCGCTCCGATGGCACGCCCACGTACAACTTCGCGACCGTCGTCGACGACGCCATGATGAAGATCACCCACGTCATCCGCGGCGACGACCATCTGTCCAACACCCCGCGCCAGGTCATGGTCTACGAGGCCCTCGGCGCGCCCGTGCCTACGTTCGCCCACATCTCCATGATCTTGGGTGCCGACGGCAAAAAGCTCTCCAAGCGCCACGGCGCCACCTCGGTGGAGGAGTACCGCGACGCCGGTTATCTGTCCGACGCCTTCGTCAACTATCTGGCGCTGCTCGGCTGGTCGCTCGACGGCGAGACTACGATCATCCCGCGCGACGTCCTGGCCAGCAAGTTCTCGCTCGACCGCATCTCCAAGAACCCGGCGACCTTCGACCCCAAGAAGCTCGACTGGGTCAATGCCGAATACATCAACGGCATGTCCGATGCTCAGTTTGCCGACGAGATCATGGTCCCCGAGCTGCATGAGGCGGGTCTCATCGAGGGTAATGTCGAGTACGGCGAGGATTGGATCGATGCGCTTGCCGCCATCGTCAAGCCGCGCACCAAGATGCCGGCCGATGCCGTGACCGTCGCCGCTCCCATCTTTGCTACGGCCGAGACGCTCGAGTATGACGAGAAGTCTGTCAACAAGGGCCTGGCCAAGGAAGGTATGGGCGCCATTCTGGATGCCGCCAAGGCCGCGCTCGAGGGCGTGGAAGAGTGGACGGCTGCCAACATCGACGCCGCGCTTGAGCCGCTGCCCGAGCAGATGGACCTCAAGAAGCGCGTGGTGTTCCAGGCCGTGCGCGTCGCCGTCTGCGGCAACATGGTGAGCCCCCCGCTGGGCGAGACCATGGCGCTCGTCGGTCGCGACGACTGCCTGACGCGCATCGACCGCGCCCGCGCGATGGCGCTGTAGCAGCTGCGCAAACGCATGTATCCGAGCCCCGTTCACCCGAGCGGGGCTCTTGTTTCTGTAGACGTATGGGATAGGAGGTGCTGGGGCCATGGCCGAGCAACTGTCGCTGTTTGGTTCGCCGGAACCGGAGGAAGCTCCGAAGTCCGCGGCCCCTGCCGCCGCCCCGGCTCAGCCCGAGCCCGCACCCGAGCCCGTCGCCGCCTATGCGAGCGTAGTCCTCGACATCCCGACCCGTGCGCTGTCCGAGCCGTTTGCCTACGGCATTCCGCAGCCCCTTGCCAACGAGGCGCAGGTCGGATCGACGGTCCTGATCCGCTTTGGCAACCGTGCGGCCGCGGGCTACATTGTCGACATCGCGCCCAAGTTGGCCGGCCTGCAAGGTGACGACGCTCTCGATCCTGCGCGCATCAAGCCCATCGAGGCCATCCTCAGCAAACCGCTCTTTGGCGCCGAAGCCGCCCGTATCGCACGCTGGATGAGCCGCGAATATGTCGCGACGCTTTCCGAGTGCCTGCGCCTTTTCTTGCCTCCGGGCGGAAGCCCGCGCGTGGTCAAGGGCGACGACGGCGTGTGGGCCGTTGAGCGCCCCGCCGTCAAACCCATCCAAAACCGCTGGGTCATGCTCACGCCCGAGGGTTTTGACTACACGCCGCCCAAGACCGCGGTCCGTCAGCGTCAGCTCATCGAGGCACTCCAATGTGGCCCGGTCACGACGCGTGACCTTAACCTGCTCTACAACAGTATGTCGGCGACCATCAAGGCGCTCGAAAAACGCGGCGTCGTGGTGGTGGAGGAGCGCCGCGCCTGGCGTGGATGCAGCGAGCAGACCACACTGTCCTCGGCGAGCGGCAAGGCCCCGGTGGCACTCACCAACGGACAGCAGCAGGCGCTCGCGCAGATTGAGCACGCTCGCCTGGATGCTCACGGCGACGTGGTGCTCGTGGACGGCGTCACCGGTTCCGGCAAAACCGAGGTCTACCTCTCTGCCATCGAGCGCGTGCTCGCGGCCGGCCGCTCAGCGTGCGTGCTGGTGCCCGAGATCTCGCTGACGGCCCAGACTGTCGGCCGCTTCCGCTCGCGCTTTGGCGAGACGGTCGCTGTGTTCCATTCGCGCCTTTCGGCCGGCGAGCGCCTGGACCAGTGGGATATGGTCGCCAGCGGTGCGGCCCGCGTGGTCGTCGGCGCCCGCTCGGCGCTCTTTTGCCCGCTCAACGACTTGGGTCTCATCATCATCGACGAGGAGCACGAGACCAGCTACAAGCAGGGCTCCAGTCCGCGCTACCATGCGCGCGAGGTGGCGGCCGAGATGGCGCGTCGCTATCGGTGCCCGCTCGTGTTGGGCTCCGCCACGCCCTCGGCCGAGGCCCTCGACCGCTGCCGCCGCGGCACGTACGGCGGCGCCACCTGGACGCGTGTCGAGATGCCCGAGCGCCCGGGGCACGCCGTGTTGCCTACGGTTCGCATTGCCGACCTGCGCCGCGAGTTCGCACACGGCAGCCGCTCCATGTTCTCTAAACCGCTGATGGAAGGCCTGGAGCGCGTAGTCGAGCGCCGCGAGAAGGCCGTGTTGCTGCACAACCGCCGCGGCTTTGCGCCGTTCCTTATGTGCCGCGAGTGCGGCTGCGTGCCCACCTGCAATCACTGCTCCACCGCGCTCACGTACCACGAGCGCACTCACACGCTGCAGTGTCACACCTGCGGATCGTCCTGGCGCGTGCAGCCCTATCCGGCGCCCACGAGTCGTTGTCCTAAGTGCGGCAGCCGCTACTTGGCAAAAATGGGCCTGGGTACGCAGCAGATCGAGGACGCACTGCACCAGATGCTGCCCGACGACGTCGCCATCATTCGCATGGACGCCGATTCCACGCGCGGCAAGGACGCGCATAAAAAGCTGCTCGAACAGTTCGATGCCGCCGATTGCGCGGTGTTGCTGGGCACCCAGATGATCGCCAAGGGCCTCGACTTTCCAGAGGTCACGCTCGTGGGCGTGGTCAATGCCGACTTTGCGCTCAAGCTTCCCGATTTTAGAGCAGGGGAGCGCGCCTACGATCTGCTGGAGCAGGTTGCGGGCCGCGCCGGTCGCGGCGATCGCCCCGGCGAGGTCATCATCCAGACCTATCTGCCCGAGGACCCGGTCATCCGCGCCGTCGCCGAGCACGACCGTTCGATCTTTACCGACTACGACCTGGACCAGCGCCGCGACGCCCTGTATCCGCCGTTCGTGCGCCTGGCCAACATCTTGGTATGGTCGACGAACGCGGATGACGCGCGGGACTATATCGGTCGCATCGCGAAGCTCCTCAAGCGTCGCTGGCATGCCGCCGCGCCCGACTTTTTGCGGGCGGGGAGCGCCGTGCCCCAGGTGCTTGGTCCGGCTTCGTGTGTAATCGAGAGAGCCAAGGACCGATACCGCTTCCATCTGCTTGTAAAGTCGCCGGTAGGGTACCATGTCTCTGATGATATCGACGCCTGCCTCAAAGAGGTTGGCTCCGTGCGCGGCGTGAGCGTGAGTGTTGACGTCGACGCCTATGATTTGATGTAACAACCCGAAAGGATGGCCATGGAAGCCAACGGAATCGTACTGTCGCCCGACCCTCGTCTGCGCCAGGAGTGCGCCGTCATCGAGGAGATCACCCCGGCGATCGAGGCGCTTGCCGAGAAGATGAAGAAGATGATGTTCGACAACGGCGGTTGCGGCCTGGCCGCTCCGCAGATCGGTGAGCTCATTCAGCTCGTTACCATCGACTGCGATTACACCGACAAGAACGACTATGACCCGTACGTGCTCATCAACCCTGTCATTGTTGAGCAGAGCGACCATCTGGTGCCGTTTAGCGAGGGCTGCCTTTCCATCCCTGGCATAAGCTGCGAGATCGAGCGTCCCGATCATGTTGTTGTCGAGGCGTACGACCTGGATGCCAACCTGATTCGCTACGAGGCCACAGGCGATCTGTTCTGCGTGTGCCTGCAGCACGAGATAGATCACCTGCACGGCAATACCATGTTCGAGCGACTCAAGCCGATGCAGCGCATCAAGGCCGTCAAGGAGTACCAGGACGCCTTGGCCCGCGGCGCTCGTCCGGGCGAGACGGAGTAGGTCCCACCGCCCCTTTCCGCCGCAGGGCTTAGGTTTTGCTCCATGCTCAAACAGTCCTGCTCGCACGAAGAGCACATTAAGTGCTCTTCGGCTCGTGCGGAACTGCGCGTGGAGCAATAACCTAAGCCCTGCGGCGGAAGGGGACTGCGTTTTCGTGCTCCTTTTCGCCCGGGTGCCGTTGGGCCAGGGAGGGGCGTCTTCGCTGATAATTGCTTTGTTGGAAGAGCTGCTTTTATGCGGCTCTTTCTTTGTTTTTGGGTATATTTGTTTCTGTTGAATTGTTATTGCGGCTGGGTGTGCTTGCGACCTGGAACGCTTTTTTGTAGCCGTCTCGGCTCGTTGTTGAGAGGAGACTAACTTTTATGCGTATTGTGTTTATGGGTACGCCCGATTTTGCTGTGCCTTCGCTGACTTCGCTTGTTGCGGCTGGCAATGAGATTGCGCTTGTTATTACTCGTCCCGATGCTGTTCGTGGGCGTGGTAAAAAGTTGGAGTCGTCTCCTGTTAAGGCTAAGGCGCTCGAGCTGGGGCTGCCTGTTGTTGAGGCCAATCGTATGACGCCTGAGGTTGTTGAGGTGCTCCAGGCTGCCCAGGCTGATATTTTCTGTGTGGCTGCCTATGGTTGCATTTTGCCTGATGAGGTGCTGCATATGGCGCCGCTTGGTATTGTGAATGTTCATGCTTCGCTGCTGCCTCGTTGGCGTGGCGCTGCTCCCATTCAGCGTGCCATTCTTGCTGGTGATGAGGTTGCCGGCGTTTCCATTATGCGCATTGGGCATGGCGTGGATACGGGCGCATATTGCGCCCAGGCCTCGACCTCGGTTGCCGGTAAGCATGCCGAAGCGCTCACGATGGAGCTTGGCGAGCTTGGCGGTAAGTTGCTTGCCGATACGCTTCCCTCGCTTGCCGATGGCTCGGCTGTTTGGACCGAGCAGGATGAGTCCCTCGTCACGCATGCTGCCAAGATTTTCAAGCAAGAGATGCGCTTGGATCCACAGATGGCAGCGCTCGATTGCGTGCGTCATGTGCTCGCTTCGTCCGATACCGCGCCTGCCCGTTGTGTGATTGCCGGCAAGACAGTTCGCGTGCTCGATGCTGCGCCGGCTGATATGTCGCTTGGCGAGGGCGTTGTTGCCGTCAAGAGCAAGCGTGTTTATCTGGGCCTTTCCGATGGCGCGGTTGAACTGCTCGAGGTTAAGCCCGATGGCAAGCGTGCCATGGCTGCTTCTGCCTGGGCTGCCGGCCTGCAGGGTGTCGACCTTACGTGGGGTGTACTGTCATGAGCAAGTTGTCTCCTGCGCGCAAGCTTGCGCTCGATGTGTTGATGGAGGCTGATCGCCGCGGTATGTACGCACGCGACGTGTTGTCTTCACGTGCTTCCGCCAAGGCCATTGACCAGCGCGATTCCGCTTTTGCCGCTCGTTTGGCGCTCGGTGTTGCCGCCACGCAGGGCATTTTGGATGAGTTGCTCGATCAGTTTTTGGATAAGCCAAAAAAGGTCGCGCCGCGCGTTCGCATGGCGCTTCGCATCTCGGCCTTCGAGATGCTCTACCTGCATACGCCGGGCCGCGTTGCCGTAAGTCAGGGTGTTGAGCTGGTGCGCAGCGGTGCTAAGTCTGCCGCGGGCCTGGCTAACGCGGTGCTGCACAAGGTTGCGGACAACGTTGAGGACTTTGCCACGGCATCCGACGTGGATGAGTCCGAGCGCCGTTTGGTTCGCCTTTCGCGTTTGATGGGTCTCCCTCGCTGGCTGTGCGCTCGTATCATGGCCTCGTTCGATACGCCCGAGGGTGCGCTCAACTTTGCCGGCAATCTGGCTCCTGCGCCGCTTGCTCTGCACGAGAATGCGTTTGCGACCAAGGCCGACCCGTATATCTCGCAGCTCGTTGCGCCTGTCTTCCCG
Organism: uncultured Collinsella sp.; assembly: GCA_902469665.1. GTDB lineage: Bacteria > Actinomycetota > Coriobacteriia > Coriobacteriales > Coriobacteriaceae > Collinsella. The sequence goes on from CABRDE010000001.1 coordinate 228,164, forward strand.
GGTTGCCATGCGCCGGTCGATGCGCAGGTCACGGTTGCATCGGGCGTGTTTGAGCGTGCTGCCGCGGTTGCCTCGGACCTCAACGCCCAGCTTATCGCTACCGCCGCGACTCGTCCCGGTCGTTGCCTGGAGATCGGTGCCGGTCGCGGCACCAAGACCTATGTGATGATGTGCCAGGCCAAACGTGCCGGGTACGAGCGTCAGCATACCGCGCTCGATCTGCACGATCGCAAGTGCGATCAGAATCTCGCGCGCCTGCATAAGGCGGGTATCTCAGGTGTGCGTACGGTGTCGGGCGATGCCTGCGAGCTCAATGAGGTGCTCACGTCCTTTGACGCGATGCTTGGCGAGCCTGCCCTGTTCGACACAGTGTTTATCGATGCGCCGTGCTCTGGCACCGGCACCATGCGCCGTCACCCCGAGATTCCGTGGCGCCTGACCGAGAACGACGTTACGACTGAGCTGCCCAAGCTGCAGCTGACGATGCTCAAGGAAGCAGCTGCGCGCGTGGCTGCCGGCGGTGAGCTTATCTATGCCACCTGCTCGGTTTTTGACGAAGAGAACACGCAGGTCGTGGACGCCTTCCTGGCCTCTCCCGAGGGCGCCGGCTTTACCGTGGCGCCGCTCTCCGAAGCTCAGATTCTGCAGCTGCCCGAGTTCGACCAGGCCAAGAAGCTTTTCTCCGTGCGCCAAAACGACCGTGGGCTTTTCCAGAGCGTCCCCATAAACGCAGATTCCTACGACGGCCACTTCTGCGCCCGCCTGATCCACAAGTAACTACTAAGTTGCGGTGAAATAGGGATCGAATAGCGGCTTCTAGCCGCCAAACAGTCCTTATTTCACCGCAACTCAGGATGTCCTGCGAGTGGAGATCGCAATAGCGGTAAAGAGTGGTAAAAATAGCCCTGTCTCATGCTTGCTGTTATCAAAAGTAGGGCGGATTACGGGGCTAGATTGGTGATGCCCGACCACAGCAAAAATGGCCTAAATAAAACCCCAGGTAGATGTCTTGTTGCAATTTGCAAATTACCGGAATGGATAGAGGTTGTCGATTAAGCCCCGTAATCCGGTAGAGTTTTGGAATGATACAAACTTAGCATCAGCCCGAAATCCAATCTATAGAAAAGTTGCGGTGAAATAGTTCCTGTTTGGCCGTTGGATGGGCTGATTAGGAACTATTTCACCGCAACTCATAACGAAACCTGGGTGGCGGGACCGCTTGTCTCTAGTGGTTGTGCGGGCAGTTGGCGCAGCAGCCACTGGTGGCGTTGGTGCTGGAGCCGCCGCTTCGCTGGTCGGTGTTGTAGAAACCGCTGCCCTCAAACTTAATGCCGCTGGCCGAGAACGTTTTTGCCGCCGGGGCACCGCAGCTCGGGCACACGACCTCGGGGGTCTCGGACATGGGATGCTCAACCTCAAACACGTTGCCGCAGCTCGAGCACTTGTAATCGTAGCGCGCCATAATACTTCCTTTTCAGCACAAAGCGGGCAGATCGCTCTGCCCGCATAAATTCAAACAGCTGTAACTGTACCCTATATCGGGTGTTTTATCACGCTTCGCCCCAGAATCTATGGGTGTTGCGCAGGAGCTGTGCGGTTTTGCCCTCGGCGGCCGCAACGTCGGCCTCATCGGCCTGCCAGGTCCAGTTGCCCGTGGCGACACCCGGCACGTTCATGCGCGCATCGTCGCCTAGCCCCAGGATGTCCTGCAGCGGCATCATCACCAGGGGAGCGTCGCTTGCCAGCGCGTCGCCCATTAGCTTGGCCGCCACCTCAACACCGCTCGGCTCGTCGCCGCCCGCAAAAGAGCGCGTGCACCAACCGGCGAGCGTCGACGTGTCGTGTGTCGAGGTGTACAGAATCTTGCCCGGTGTTGGATACACGCCGTTGCGGACGTCGTAATCGCTAAACTCCAGTACGTCCATACCAGGGAAGCCGCAGGTCGAAGCCATGGCGCGAACGCCGGGCGTCAGGTAGCCCAGGTCCTCGGCGATAAAGTTGAGCGGCCCCAGCTCGTCATAGGCAGTCTGGAACAGATCCTTGCCCGGACCCGCCAGCCAGCGGCCGTCGGCGCAGGCCTTACCTGCGGGAATACTAAAGTAGCTGTGGAATCCCAGGAAGTGGTCCAGGCGCACGCGGTCGTAGAGCGAAAACGCGCGGCGCAGGCGATCCATCCACCAGCTATAGCCGTTCTGCTTCATGTGGTCCCAGCGGAACGTCGGGTTGCCCCACACCTGGCCCTCGGGCGCAAAGTTGTCGGGCGGCGCGCCGGAAATCTCAATCGCCTTGCCGGTATCGGAAAGCCAGAAGTTCTCGGGTTCGCTCCACGCGTCTGCCGAATCGTCGGACACGTACATAGGAATATCGCCGATAACCTCTATGCCCTTCTTGTGCGCATAGTTCATGAGCTCGCACCAAGCCAGGTCAAAGCGGTACTGCATGTACGCTTGAAGCTCGGCCTCGTTGTGGAAGCGCTTGTCGTCGATCAGATGCTCGTTGTAGCGAGCAACATCTGCCGGCCAATCGTGGCGCGACTCGCCCTCAAAGTACTTTTTGACGGCCATATAGACGCAGTACTTCTCGAGCCAATCGGCATTGCAATGTTTAAACGCGGTGTACAGCGGATCGGCATCCTCCCCGCCGCGGGCCTTCCAGGTCTCAAAGTCGGCTGCCAGCTCCTCGTGGCTCTCGGGTAGCAGGTCGATATTGCCTGCAAAGGCCGAAGGACCGGCGTAGGGGGAGCGGAAGAAGTCCGTGGGATTGACGGGCAAAACCTGCCAGTAGCGCATGCCCATGGCGGCCAGATGGTCGATAAAGCGACGCGTGGGCGCGCCGATCGTACCGGGCTTGCCGTCATCGGTCGGCACCGATGTGATATGGCACACAACACCCGCACCGTGATCGAGCGGCTCCTGCAGGCGCTGCTCGGCGTGGTGATAGATGATCGACGAACCCAGCGGATACAGATCGAGCGTGACCGTGCCGTTGTGGATCTCGCACTCGTGACCGCTAATCACATCGCTCGCGCATTCGCCGAGTGCCGGAATCGTCACGCGGTGTGAATTGCGCAGGCTGCGGTTGATGATAACCGTCGCGGACTCGCCATCCTTGCCCGTGCGGTTGTATGCCAGCACCTCATCATTGAGCGCAAAGGCCTTAATTTCACCGTCGATCATAAACGGCAGCGCGCGGCGCACAGCAGATGCGTTCTTGACGATCGCGAACGTATCGAAGTCGTGCAGGTCTTCCTTGGTCGGCATGGTGCGGCGATTGCCCGGATCGGTCAGGCCCTCAAGGCCGTACTCGTCGCCATAGTAAATCGAAGGCACACCGGGGAACGTCATCTGCATGAGCGTCGCGAGCCAAAAACGGCTCTTGGCCAGGCCCATCGCGTTCTCGTCCAGACGCCATTTGCTGCGCTCGCACTCGGGCAGCTGCGACTCGTCGGGGCCGCCGCCGAGCACCGAGATAATGCGCGGTCGGTCGTGGCTCGAAAGCAGATTAAGCGCGCAAGACAGGGCCTCACGCGGATAGTTCTCGCGTAGGGTCTCGATATCCTCGGCTGCCTGGTAGGCGTTTTTGTAGCCCATCAAAAAGCCGATGACCATGTCGCGGAAGGGGTAATCCATGGCCGAGTCGAGCTCGGAGCCTTGCAGATAGCGACGCAGATGGCCGTAGCTGATCTTGTTGGAGGCGTCTTCCCATACCTCGCCGAGCAGCAGCGCGTCGGGCTTCTCGGCGAGCACGGCCTTCTTGATCTCGGTCAGGAAATCGTCCGAAAGCTCGTCGGCCACGTCTAGGCGCCAGCCATGAGCGCCGGCACGTAGCCATTTTCGGATCACGCCATCCTTGCCCAGGAGCCGCTCACGTACCAGTTCGGAGCTCTCATTGATGGCGGGCATATTGCCCACGCCCCACCAGCAGTCGTACGAGCCGTCCTCGTGGAAATAAAACGCATCACGCCACGGCGAATCCTCGCTCTGCCACGCGCCCACGCCGGGGTAGTTGCCGTAGCGGTTGAAGTAGATCGAATCGTCGCCCGTGTGGTTGAACACACCGTCCAGAATGATGGAAATGCCTAGCTTCTCGGCCGCCTCGCACAGCTCGGTAAAGTCCTGCTCGGTGCCCAGAATCGGATCGATCTTGGTGTAATCGGCGGTGTCGTAGCGGTGGTTACTCGCGGCTTCAAAAATGGGGTTGAGGTAGATGGCCGTAAAGCCCAGCTCGGCGATGCGGGGCAGGTCATTCTGGATGCCCTTGAGCGAGCCGCCGTAAAAGTCCCAGGTCTTGATGGATCCGTCTTCGGCGCGCTCGTACACAGGCGGCTCGTTCCAGTCCTCGACCATGCGGCGCTGAATGCCCTTACGCGGTTTTTCGACCTCGGCCAGCGTGCGCTCGCGCCAGTGCTCGTCGCGGGCATAGCGATCGGGGAAGATCTGGTAGACCATACCGCGCTCGTACCAGGTGGGACGGTTCTCACGGTGTTTGTAGACGGTGACCTGGAATGACGGCACCTCAGCGTAGTCGTAGGTTACGCCTTCGCCGCCGGTGCGGCCCTGTGGTGCGCCCAGACGAACCTCGGGCTGGCCCTCAATATTGCAGATAAAGCTGTACCAAATAAGACAGGGCTCGGTGCACTCAAGCTCTGCGGTAAATATGCCGTCGCCCTCGTGCGTCATGGGATATCGAGATTCACCGATCTCATCGACCCAGGTGCGCAGCGTAAGCGTTGCCTGCGCGGGATCGGCGTCCTCCAGAATCACGGAGAGCGAAAGGGTAGTTCCTGTGGTCACAGCGCCAAACGGAGTGCGAAACTGCGGTAGGCGGCTGTTGTGTATCAATCTCATAGTACGGTCCAGTTCAATAGAATCACGGCCTGCGGGCCATGGGCTTTACGCACAAAATATAATTATATCTGTTGTACACAGGGTGTATAAACAACATCCGTTTACCATCGGCGAACGGTTGTCCTAGAAAATCGTTTTACCAACTATCTACAGAGAAGGGGCGCCCGGTTGGAGCGCCCCTTGTTTAGGGTTTTGATTAGGTTTTAGATCGTCTGTGGGCTAGCGGCGCTTGCGGGTGGCCGTTGCCTTGCGGACGGACGTCTTCTTGGACGGGGCCTTTTCCGCTGCCGGAGCGGCGGGGGAGACCGGGGTCTCCTTGGCGGGCTCGGGCTTGACCTTTACCTCGGCCTTGGGCTCCTCCTTGGCAGCGGCGGGCTTAGTCTCTGCCTTGGGAGTTGCGGCCTTTGCCGTGGTCTTCTTGGCTGTCGTCGTGCGCTTGCGCGTGGTGGTCTTGGCGGCGGGCTTAGCCTCGACGGTTGCCCCCGCCTTGGACTCGGCAGGCATCTCCTCGACCTTGGCGGCCGGCTTTGCGGCAGCCTTGGGGGCAGCCTTCGTTGTAGCGGCCTTGGCGGTCGTCGACTTGGTTGCCGTAGCCTTCTTGGCGGCAGTGGTCTTGGTCGCGCTCTTGGTCGCGGTCGTTTTCTTGACAGCGGTCTTGGCCGGAGCCTTTGCGGCCGGCTTGGCCTTGGCGGTCTCGGCCTTTACCTCGGAGGCTGCCTCGGCCTCGGCGGCCTTCTTGGCAGCGGCGGTCGTGCGCTTGCGCGTCGTCGTTGCCTTGGCAGCAGTCGTCTTTGCTGCGGCGGTCTTGGTGGCAGCGGCCTTGGTTGTCGTTGCCTTCTTGGCCGTCGTCTTGCGCGTCGTAGTCTTCTTGGCGGCAGGCTTTGCAGCCGGCTTAGTCTCAGCCTCGGGAGCTGCTTCAGCCTTCATCTCAGATTCAGCCTCAACCGGCTTCTCTTCGGCCTTAGGCTCCACAACGGCCTCAGCCTTCTCAGCCACACCCACAGGCTCGTCGACAACCGCCGCCGGCCTCTCAATCTCCGGATGCATAAAGAAGTACAGGTCCAGATACTTGTCGGCAGAGCGCGTCCAGCTAAAGTCTTGGCTCATGGCCTGCGTGACCAGCTGGTTCCAGGCGTCGCGGTTATCCCAGAACAGGCGTGCCGCGCGGAACACGGCGTCGCCCATCTCGTCGCCGTTAAAGTTGCTAAACGAGAAGCCCGTGCCCTCGCCGGTAAACTCGTTGTACGGGATCACAGTGTCCTTCAGACCACCGGTCTCGCGAACAATCGGCAGGGTGCCGTAGCGCATGGCGATAATCTGCGACAGGCCGCAGGGCTCAAACTTCGAAGGCATCAGGAACATGTCGGCGGCAGCATACATGCGCTGTGACAGCGCCGGATCAAACTCGATGCGCGCGGCCATGGTGCCGGGGTACTTGTCCTGGAAGTAGCGCAGTCCGTCCTCGTAGTCGCGGTCGCCGGTGCCCAGCACCGCCACCTGCACGCCGCCGGCCAGGATGCGGTCGAGCGCGTACATGACCAGGTCCATGCCTTTCTGGCGCGTCAGACGCGTGACCATGACCATAAGCGGACGGTCGTCGCGAACCTCGAGCCCCAGCTCTTCCTGCAGCTTGGCCTTGCACACGGCCTTGCCGGAACGGTCCTCGACGGTGTAGTTGGCGGCAATGCGCTTGTCGGTCGCCGGGTCAAAGCCCGCGACGTCAATGCCATTCAAAATGCCCTGCAGCGCGTACGAACGCTCGCGCAGAACGCCGTCCAGGCCCTCGCCAAATTCGGGCGTCTGGATCTCGTTGGCATAGGTAGGACTTACCGTAGTGATGGCGTCGGCATAGCGCAGCGCGCCCAGCATGTAGTTGATGCTGCAAGCGTCGCAACGCAGCTGCGAGGCGGCCGCCGGAATATGTGCCACACCCAGGATATCCTCCATCACGGTGTCGCTAAACTGGCCCTGGAACGCCACGTTGTGGATCGAGAACACGGTCTTGACTCGGTCGTACAGCGGCAGGCCCTGGTAGAACTCGCGCAAAAACACGGGCGCCAGTGCCGTCTGCCAGTCGTTGCAGTGCAGGATGTCGCACTCAAAGCCGGCCGGCAGGTGCTGCAGGCTCTCGGTGATGGCCTTGGAGAAGAACGCAAAACGCTCGCCGTCGTCAAAGAAGCCATACGGATAGTCGCGCGCAAAGTAGCGCTCGTTGTCAATGAACATATAGGTGACGCCATCGTGCTCGAGCTTCTCAAGTCCGCAGTACTCATTGCGCCAGCCCAGGCTCACGTAAAAATCGGAGAAGTGCTCCATCTGCGCCTTGTACTCGTCCTTGATGGTGGCGTATTTGGGCACCATCACGATAACCTCGGCGCCGGCGCGCACGAGCGCCGCAGGCAGCGAGCCCGCTACGTCACCCAGGCCACCGGTCTTCACAAACGGTGCGCACTCGGCCGAGGCAAACACGATCTGCATCTTTTTGCTGGAATCAGCCATATTGTCTCCCTGTTGCAATTCGAGAATAGCCGCCTGGCGCTAACCGGGCGGCTATTCTACATGTTACGAGCGATGTTGCGGTGCCAAAGCTAGCTCGCGTTGGTGATATCAGAAGTTAACGGGGCCTTTCCCAGCACCAGGATGTTCTCGGGCGTGCCGCGAAGCTCGGTGTTGGTGGGAACCACGTTGTTCTTGTCCAGGATTGCATTCTCAACGCGGGCGCCGCTCTTGATGACGCAGCTCTGGTTGATGATCGAATTGGTCACCGAGGCGCCTTCCTCAACCACAACGCCGCGCGACAGGATCGAGTTGCGCACGGTGCCCTTGATGATGCAGCCGGCCGAGATGATCGAGTTGCAGGCGTGGCTGCCGGTCGCATAGCGCGAAGGCGGCACGTCGTGAGCCTTGGTCAGAATCGGGCGCTCGGGGTCAAAGAGATGGTCGGCCACGGTCTGGTCGAGCAGGTCCATGCTGCGACGATACAGCGACTTCTCGCTAAACACGCCCACGACCTCGCCCTTGTACTCGTAGCTGCACACGTCGATGTTGCCAAAGTCGCCCTGTAGTGCCTCGAGCAGGTCCAGATAGTCGGCGGCCTGGTAGTGGTCGATGATCTCGAGCAGCGTCTCGCGGTTGACGATGCAGCAGTCCATAGACGCGTTGTCGCCATACACGACGCCGGCGCTGACGCCCGTCAGACGGCCGTTCTCGTTGATCTGCAGCTTGGTCTCGTCATCTACGTTGCGCGTGGCCTTGCAGTACACCACGGTCATCTGGGCACCGGAGTTCTCGTGCGCCTCGATGATGGTGTTGAGGTCCATGTTAAAGATGATGTTGGTGCCCATCATCACAACATAGGGCTTGTCCGAGCGCTGGAACAGCGTCTTGTTGGAAATGATGTCGCGCAGCAGGAAGCGCATGCCGCCCTTGGTGGTGCCATACGCGTTGCCGGGCACCATGAACAGGCCGCCATTCTTGCGGTCCAGGCCCCAGTCCTTGCCCGAGCCCACATGGTCGATCAGCGAGCGATAGTTGCCCGGCATGACGACACCGACGGTCTTGATGCCGGCATTCATCATGTTGGACAGCGGGAAGTCGATCAGGCGGTAGCGGCCCAAAAACGGAACGGACGCGATGGGGCGGTCCTTGAGCAGCACGCTGCCGTAGGTCGAAGAGTAGTTAGCGGTGATATAACCGATGGCCTTGCGATTGATCATCGGATCATTCCCCCTTCCCGATAACGACGTCATTTCCAACGACGGCCGTATCCTTGGTGGTATCGACAGAGCCGAGCTTCACGCCCTCTTCGACCGTGGAGTTCTCGCCCAAAATAGCGCGGCAGATGTGCGCGCCGCTCTTAACGTGCGCACCCGGCAGCAGCACGGAGTCCTCGACCACGGCGCGCTCCTCGATGATGACATCGGTCGAAAGGATCGAGTGGCGAGCGGTACCGTAGATCTTGCAGCCGTTGGAGACCAGGCAGTCGTCCAGGCGACCATCCGGGCCAATGTAGTGCGGCGGACGCGTGGTGATGTTGGACATGATGGGGAAGTGCTTGTCAAACAGATCGAACTCGGGGTTGTTGCCCAGCAGGTCCATCGAGGTCTCGTGGAAGCTGGCGATGGTGCCGACGTCCTTCCAAAAGCCGTGGAACTCGTAGCTGTACAGGCGCTTGCCCTCGCCGAGCAGCTTGGGGATGATGTCCTTGCCAAAATCGTGGCTCGAGCGCTGGTCCAGAGCGTCCTCCTCGAGCGCCTCGATCAGCACGTCGGCCGAGAAGATGTAGATGCCCATGGACGCGAGATTCGAATCGGGCTTATCGGGCTTCTCGGTGAACTTGGTGATGCGGCCGTCCTCGGGGTCGGTGGTCAGGATGCCAAAGCGGCTGGCCTCCTCCCACGGCACGGGCATAACGCTTACCGTGAGGTCGGCGTTGTTCTCAACGTGCGTCTTGAGCATCTTGCGGTAGTCCATGCGATACAGGTGATCGCCCGAAAGAATCAGGACGTACTTGGGGTCGTTGGCCTTGATGTAGTCGAGGTTCTGCGTAATGGCGTCGGCCGTGCCCGCATACCAGGCGCCGCCGGTCTGCGTCTCATACGGTGGCAGGATCGACACGCCGCCGTCGCGGCTGTCCAGATCCCATGCCTCGCCGGAGCCCACGTAGGCATGCAGCAGGTAGGGGCGATACTGCGTCAGAACGCCCACCGTGTCGATGCCCGAGTTGGAGCAGTTGGAGAGCGAGAAGTCGATAATGCGGAACTTGCCACCAAAGCTAACCGCCGGCTTGGCGATCTTTTGGGTAAGTGCCCCCAATCGGCTGCCCTGTCCTCCTGCGAGGAGCATCGCGATGCATTCTTTCTTACTCATCGATTTCTCCTTCTGTCATCGATGTTCCTAAACCCATTAGCAACGGGCGCGGCGCAACGTCACGCCCGTCGAGTAATGCCGTGCTGGCATAGGGGAGTTCGCGCGCCTTTACGCGTGCCAGATCTCGTCGCGGTACTCGCGAATGGTGCGGTCGCTCGAGAACCAGCCCGAGGAGGCGGTGTTGAGCAGGGCCTTGTGGTTCCAGGTCTCCTGGTCGCCGTAGCTGTTCGTGAGCTTTTCCCAGGCGTCGACGTAGCTGCGGAAATCGGCCATGACCAGGTCGGGGTCGTTGTTGTTCATGAGCTCGTTGTAGATGCTCTCGAAGTTGCCCGAAAGACCCGCAAAGGTGTTGTCCTTGAGCTCGTCCATCACGCGGCCCAGGCGCTCACGGTCGCCGTTGAGGGTATCCCACGCAAAGTAGCTGTTGGATGCCCAGAGCTGCTCGACCTCGGGGGCGGTCAGGCCAAAGATGGCCTCGTTCTCGCGACCGGCCAGGTCTGCGATCTCGATGTTGGCGCCGTCGAGGGTGCCCAGCGTAATGGCGCCGTTCATCATGAGCTTCATGTTGGACGTGCCCGAGGCCTCCTTGCCGGCCGTGGAGATCTGTTCCGAGATTTCGGCGGCGGGATAGATGAGCTGGGCGTTGCTCACACGGAAGTTGGGGATAAAGCAGACCTTCATGACCTCGTTCACGCGGGCGTCGTTGTTGATGACGTCGGCCACGGAGTTAATGAGACGGATGGTCTCCTTGGCAAAGGTGTAGCTCGAGGCAGCCTTGCCGCTAAAGATAAAGGTCGTCGGCGTCACATGGAAGTTGGGATCGGCTATGCGGCGGTTGTAGATGTCCATCACCTTCATGATGTTCATGAGCTGGCGCTTGTAGGCGTGGAAGCGCTTCACCTGGACATCGAAGACGGTGTTGGGGTCAATGACCAGACCGGTCTCGGCCTTAACGTAGGCGGCCAGACGCTCCTTGTTGGCGCGCTTGGAGGCACCCACGGCCTTCAGGAACTCGGTGTCGTCCTTAAACTCCTTGAGCTTCTCCAGCTCAAAGGCGTCCTTAAGCCAGCCGTCGCCAATGGCCTCGGTCACGAGCTTGGCATAGGTGGGGTTGGCCTCGGCAAAGAAGCGACGGTGCGAGATGCCGTTGGTCTTGTTGTTGAACTTCTCGGGCGTCAGGGCATAGAAGTCCTTGAGCACGATGTTCTTGATGATGTCAGAGTGGATCTTGGCCACGCCGTTGACGCTGTGGCTGCAGATCACGGACAGGTTGGCCATGCGAATCTCGCCGTCCCACAGGATGGCGGTCTGACGCAGACGCTCCTGCCAGCCCTCCTGCGTGGTGTCGAACGACTCGTGCCAACGACGGCTGATCTCGTCGATGATCTGGTACACGCGGGGGAGGAGCTTGGAGAACGTGCCGATGGGCCACTTCTCCAGAGCCTCGGGCAGGATGGTGTGGTTGGTGTAGCTCACGACCTGCGTCACGATGTTCCAGGCGTCGTCCCACTCGAGCTTCTTCTCGTCGATGAGGATACGCATGAGTTCGGGGCCGCACATGGCGGGGTGGGTGTCGTTGGTATGGATGGCAACAAACTGCGGCAGCAGCTCCCAGTTCTCGCCGTGCTCCTTCTCAAAGGTGTCGAGCAGGCTGTAGATGCCGGCCGAAACAAACAGGTACTCCTGCTTCAGGCGTAGCAGACGGCCGTGCTCGCCGGCGTCGTTGGGGTAGAGGATGGCGCTGATGGCCTCGGCCTCGGCGCGCTCGGCATCGGCCAGGGCGTAGTCGCCGCGGTTGAAGGCCTCCAGATCGAAGTGCTCCTCGACCGGTTCGGCGGCCCAGACGCGCAGCTTGTTGACAGTCTCGCCGGCATAGCCCACCACGGGGATGTCATAAGGGACGGCCAGGATATCCTGCGTGTCCACCGTGCGGTAGAACGTGCGGCCGTTCTCCTCAAAGCCCTCTACACGGCCACCAAACTTGATGGTCACGGCCTTGTCCTGACGACGGACCTCCCAGGGATAGCCGTGGGTGAGCCACTCGTCGGTGGCCTCGACCTGGCTGCCGTTGACGATCTCCTGCTTAAACAGGCCGTAGCGGTAGCGCATGCCGTTGCCGTAGCCGGCAATGCCCTCGGCTGCCATGGAATCCAGGAAGCATGCGGCCAGACGGCCCAGGCCACCGTTGCCCAGAGCCGGATCGGGCTCCTGGTTCTCGATGACGGATAGGTCAAAGCCCATGTCGTCGAGCGCCTCGGCGACCATGTCGCGCACGCCAAAGTTGAGCAGGTAGTTGTCGAGCAGGCGGCCGATCAAAAACTCGATCGAGAAGTAGTACACGCGCTTTTTGCCCTCGGCGGTGGCGCGGGCGTCACTCTTGGTTGCAACGGTGCGTGCCTTCTCGGCCACGAGCTTGGCCAGGGCGTTAAAGCGGTCCAGGTCGCTGGCGGCTTCGATGCTCTTGCCGCTGATGCTCATGACTGCATCGCGATAGAGTTCGGTAAACTCCTGCTTGTTGTCGAAGATCTTATTCATACGTTCCTTTCCCCCGGGGATGTTTCTCCCGGAACGGTTATGACATGTATCCTACGCCCCCGTGGGGCGGGTAATTACAGCGGTAACGCCTTTGTTACGCTTTCTTGGCAGGAGCCTTAACAGCAGCTGCCTTGGCCTTGGGAGCAGCCTTTTTGGTGGTTGCCTTCTTGGCCGCGATCTTGGAAGCGGGCTTGGCGGCAGACTTGGTTGCCTTCGCCTTAGCCGGAGCCTTCTTAGCAGCCGCAGGCTTGGGCTTTACCGAGGACGTGCGCTTCTTAGGCGCAGCTTTGGGCTCCTCGACCACGGGCGGCTTATAGCTGCTGGGACCGCGACGCTTAAGCACCACGCCTGCCAGGCCGGGCACCTTAATCTCGATGGAGTCCATCTGCCCGTTCCAGGGATAGGGCTCACTCGAGCAGGTGTAGGGCTCCTTGCCAGCATAGCCGCTGCCGCCAAACTCGGGACGGTCAGAGTCAAAGATGACCTCCCAGTCGCCCTCGCGCGGCACGCCCACGCGGAAGCTCTCGTAGCTCGCCGGGTCAAAGTTGATCAGGATCACCAGGTCGTCATCGACGTCCTCGCCCTGGCGCACAAAGCTCACGATGGACTGCTTAGAGTTATCCGCGTCAATCCAGGTAAAGCCGTCGTCGGTGTAGCCGCGCTCGTACAGGGCGGGCTCGGCGGTGTACAGGTGGTTAAGTGCCTTGATAAAAGCCTGATGATGACGGTGGGTCTCGTACTCCTCGGTCAGGAACCACTGGATGGACTCGTAGTAGCGCCATTCAATAAACTGGCCGATCTCGTTGCCCATAAAGTTGAGCTTGGCACCGGGGTGCGTCATCTGGTAGAAGGCCAGCGTACGCAGACCGGCAAACTGGCGCCACCAGTCACCCGGCATGCGGCCGATGAGCGAGCACTTGCCGTGCACGACCTCGTCGTGGCTCAGCGGGCAAATAAAGTTCTCGGTAAAGGCGTACATGATGGAGAACGTGAGTAGCCCGTGGTTGCCGGGGCGCCATGGAAAATCGGTCTGCATGTAGTGCAGGGTGTCGTTCATCCAGCCCATGTCCCACTTGTAGTGGAAGCCCAGGCCGCCGTCCTGCGGCGGGTAGGTCACGAGCGGCCACGCGGTGGACTCCTCGGCCATCATCATCACGTCGGGGTAGTGCGCCTCAACGGCGCAGTTGACCTGGCGGATAAACGCGCTGGCGTCCAGGTCTTCCTCGGTTCCGTACTTGTTGAACTTCTTTTGGCCGGGATCGTCGATGCCAAAGTTGAGGTACAGCATGCTGGACACGCCGTCCATGCGAATGCCGTCCACGTGGAAGTTCTCGAGCCAGTACAGCACGTTGGAGACAAGGAAGGAGCGGACCTCGCCGCGGGCGAAGTCGAACTTATGCGTGCCCCAGTTGGGGTGAATCTCGTGCTCAAACAGCATGTGGCCGTTAAAGGTGGCAAGACCGTGGGAGTCGGCGCAAAAACCGCCGGGCACCCAGTCCATGATCACGCCGATGCCCGCCTCGTGGCACGCATCGATAAAGTGCATGAGCTGCTGCGGGTTGCCGTAGCGCGACGTGGCGGCGTAGTAGCCAGTCGTCTGGTAGCCCCAGGAGCCATCGAAGGGATGTTCCATAAGCGGCATGACCTCGATATGCGTATAGCCCATGTCGCGCACGTAGTCCACGAGCTCAACCGACAGATCGTCGTAGGTGTAGAACTCACCGCGCTGCGCGGGGAAGGGATCCATGGGGCCGGGGTAGTTGCCGTACTCGTCGGGCTCGCCCTGCGGCGCGTCGCCGTGGCGCTTCCACGAGCCAATATGCACCTCGTAGATGTTGAGTGGCTGCGACATGTGGTTGTGGTCGGCGCGGCACTTGAGCCACGCGGCGTCGTTCCACTTGTAGCCATCGAGGGTCCACAGCACACTGGCGGTACCCGGAGGGCACTCGGCCTTAAAGGCATACGGATCGGCTTTGTAGAGCTTTTCGCCCTCGTTGGTCTCGATGAGGTATTTATAGAGCTGGCCCTGCTCGGCGCCAGGAATAAAGCCTTCCCAGATAGCGCTCGTATGCACGGGCACCAGCGGGTTGGCTTCCTCATCCCAGTCGTTAAATTCGCCAATGACGTGGACGCTCTTTACGTCGGGCGCCCAAACGCAAAAGCGCCAGCCGCGCGTGCGCTGCTGCGTGTCGGGATGCGCGCCCATCTTTTCCCAGCTGCGCTCCCACATACCAATGCCAAACAGATAGACATCGTCCTTGGAGAGCTCCGGTGCGTGCGGAGCCGGTTTGCGGGTTGCGGGCTTTTTAGCCGTTGGCTTTAGCTTTGAATCGCTCACGTTTGATCCCATCATGACGCGGCAGCGTGTTGCCTTGGTGACTAGATGCGAAAGGTCCAAGGCTGCACGAATCGAAGGGACGGCGAAGTTTCTGTGATTCGTTCCACCTCGCGTGCTCGGTGGAACTTTCGGCAGAAACTACGATAACACCTGTGCGTTAGTTTTATGGACGAAAGCAGATTTGCGGGGGCGTTTAATCGGTAAGCGACATGTTTATACCACTGGCAGAATTGCCGTGGTAAAACTCTTGACAGTTTTACCAATTAGGGTTTCAAAATTGTTAGCCTGACGTTTGGTAAAACGTTTTTAGCAGGTTGTTTACCATTTGACATCGAAAGGTTCGTTTATGTCCCATACCGCCGCTCCCAAGGTTGCTTTTATTTTCGATTGCGACGGCACACTGGTTAATAGCACGCCCGTTTGGGCCTATGCCCAGCCCGAGTTATTGCACCGCCACGGTGTCGACGTGACGGTCGACGAGTTTGCCCAGTTTGAGCATTTGTCGCTGGAGGATGAGTGCCAGGCCTACCACGACACCTGGGGTATTGGCGCGAATGGCGAGGAGCTGTACCGCGAGCTGAGCAATATTCTGATTGATGGGTACTCCAAGGTGCCGCCGCGCAAGGGTCTCCTGGCATTTTTGGAGCAGGCGAAGGCGGCAGGCATTGCCATGTGCGTGGCTACGTCCACGCCGGCCGAGCTGGTGCAGTCCGCGCTCGCTGGTGCCGGGCTCGACGCTTACATGGAGTTTGTTACCACCACGGGCGAGGCAGGACGCTCCAAACAGTTCCCCGATGTGTACAAGCTGGCGCTGCGCCGCCTGGAGGAGCGCCACGGGTGTAAATTTGAGCGCGCATGGGTGTTTGAGGACGCCGTCTTTGGCCTAAAGAGCTCTGGCTCCGCCGGCTTTAAGCGCGTGGGCATCTATGATCCGCACGGCCGCATGAAGCGCGACGACGTGCGCGACAACTGCGATATCTTTATCGACAGCTACGAGGAGCTGGATCTACCCTGCGTGCTTTCGTTTAAGGGATAGGCGAGGGCTGTGGCTTGCAAAGTATTAGTGGTCTGCGGCTCGCCCGTGGTGGCAAGCGCGGATCTGTTGCGTAGGCTAGCAGGGGAGTGCGACCACGTTGTCGCTGTGGACCGCGGACTCGACGCGCTGCTGGGCGCGGGACTGGGCTGCGACGTCTATGTGGGGGATGCCGACACGGTGAGCGATGCGGGCCGCGCGTTGGTCGATGCCGCCACCGATTTTGAAGTTGAGCGCCACGACCCGTACAAGGACCATACCGATCTGGCGCTGGCGCTCGATTCCGTCCGCCGTCGCTGGCCGGGTGCCGAAGTGGTTGCGACCTGCGCCACCGGCGGCCGTCCCGACATGGCGCTTTCCGTACTGGGGCTTCTCGCGGGCTACGGGGACACTCCTGTCTGGATTGCCGAGGACAAGGTGGTCGCCCGCTTCCTTCGTGCAGGCGAATCGTGGACCATCGAAGCCGCCGAAGGCAAGACGTTCTCCATCATCGCCATAGCCCCCAACACCGAGGTAAGCGAACGCGGCCTAGAATGGGAGTTAGATTACAGCCCCCTGGGCTTGTTAGCCGACACGGGCATCAGCAACGTCGTCAGGGGTACGGCCAAGATCCAAGTCCACCAAGGCGTTGCGATCGGGTATTTGCTTGCATGAGGGTTTTATCGGGACGGTGGGTTAATTGACTGATTTTACCGAAGTCAAAAACAGTCAATTCAGCCCCGTCCCAGGAAAACCCGTAAGGCGGAAGATCAACCCAAAAAATTCTTGCACAACAGTGAATCTTCCCCTATAGTATTTCCACGTCACGGGGGCGTAGCTCAGCTGGGAGAGCGCTTGACTGGCAGTCAAGAGGTCAGGGGTTCGATCCCCCTCGTCTCCACCATCGTGAATGCAAAGGCCTTCGGAATTCCGAAGGCCTTTTTTCATGCCAAAATACCTTGCGCCGCAAACCCCTCCTACGCCAACAAAAAGTTGCACAATTTATTTCACATGTCTGTACATAGTTTGTTAGACAAACGCGATTAACAGTGCATCTCTCTGCTCCGTCTGGGCTTCAGGAACGCTCCCAATCACCGCCAATACTTCATTAACCTGCATCAACGTGAACAACATCCCAAAACAACCTCCTTAAGCACGCTAAATGAACGATATGTTGTCCACCACAAGCCAAATCAGTTTCGTTACTAGCTTGTGCTAGGATACTTAGCGTTACATGAGTTCAACTGTGCTCGCGGCTCCAGCAAGTCGCAAAGCGCAGGGTCGATCAGCATCCGGCCGTAACGGCGGTGCCAGAAACACCACGAGCTCCAATAAAGAAGTCATGCGACTTAATTTATTTGTAGTGAGTTATTTCTCAAATGCAAATGGTTAATTGTATGCATGCCAAAGTGAAGCAGTTTTTCAGCTGTTTGCGTGCGGTCCAGTTTTGAATTCGCTTGACTGGACCGCACGCAGCCAGCTGAGGTTGTTGCTGTATTTGCGATACACGCCAACAACCTCAGCGCTGCTTCTGTACATACCGTTCACGGTGGGGCAGAGCCACGTGCTTGTCTGACTGGGCTCAGGGTTTGAATATGGAGCGCCTTCGCGCACAAGCGCCCTGGCGAAGCCATACTCAAACGCCGTGAGCCACACGTAAGACAGCAAGGGGGTGGTGCTCGTGTGGTATGTGATCCAGGTCATTAACGGTCGCGAAGACGTAATGCGCGAGCGCATCGAGCGCATGGTGCCGGCGAGCGCCATGCAAGAGCTCTTTTATCCCCAATACCAAACCGAGATCAAGGTGCACGGCGAATGGGTCAGCACGACCAAGCCGCTTTTTCCCGGTTATCTTATCTGCGATACGGCAGATCCTCGGACCGTGCAACAGTACCTGCTGCGCATGGATGACTTTGCCCGGGTGCTTTCCCAGGGCGGTCAGTTTGTGCCGTTGGCAAAAGAAGAGACCCAGCTCATTGGCAGTTTTACCAATAGGGGAGATCGCGTGGTGCCCATGAGCGAGGCCTTAAAAGACGGTGACCAGGTCGTAGTGACGGCTGGTCCGCTGTTGGGCCACGAGGGCCTCATCAAAACCATTAATAGACGTAAATGCACTGCTTATCTGGAGCTCAACCTGTGCGGCCGACGCGTAACCACCCGCGTTGGCCTCGCGGTGCTTTCAAATGAGCAGCGTGTAATGCGCAACCTCAAAAAGGCGATCGCCTAGCTGCTGGCGATCGCCACACAGAACAGGGAGGATCCCCGACCCGGGGACGAAGTGTTGGAAGAGAACGTGTCGGATAAACCTCAATATGCAACGGATGCGCCCGCGGGGGCGGCGCTCATCGCTCAGGCCATGGACCGGCGCGAGGGCGCCGGTCGCTACAAGGCCATGCAATCCATCATGGACTGGGATCGTTCGCGCCTGGCCTACCGTGCCGTGAAGCGCGCCTTCGACATCGTGTTCAGCGGCTGCGTGTTGGCGGTCATCGCCGTACCGAGCTTGGTGCTCGCCGCGGCCATCCGCCTTGAGAGCGAGGGCAACCCGTTCTACAGCCAGATCCGCGTGGGCCGCACCCGTTCCGACGGTAGTTTAACCACCTTTCACATGTGGAAGTTCCGCAGCATGTACAGAGATGCCGACGAACGCCTCGCCGAGCTTAAGGAGCAGAACGAGATTGCAGGTGCCATGTTCAAGATGAAGAACGATCCGCGCGTTACCAAGATCGGTAAGTTCATCCGCAAGCACTCCATCGACGAGTTCCCGCAGTTCCTGAATGTGTTCCTGGGTCAAATGTCCGTGGTTGGCCCCAGGCCGCCGCTGCCGAATGAGGTGGCGGAGTACACCGAGTACGACCTGCAGAGGCTCGCCGTCAAGCCCGGCATCACAGGGCTCTGGCAGGTTACGGAGCGCAACTCAACCGGCTTTGATGGCATGGTCCGGCGGGACCTCGAATACATAGCCAAGCGCGGAGTCGTTATGGATTTTAAGATCGTCCTCCTCACTGTTCTGGAGGTCTTCAACGGGAGCGATGCGTACTAATGCAGCATGTTTTCATCATCGGATCCAAGGGCATCCCGGCAAACTACGGCGGATACGAGACGTTCGTGGAGAAGCTGACCGAGAATCAGGTATCGCTCGACATCAAGTACCACGTGGCGTGCGCTGTGGACTCCGCCGAGGAGCTTGGCGAGTTCGAGTACAACGGGGCGCACTGCTTCAAGGTGCTGCGCAGGCCCGTCGGTGCCGCGAGGGCTATCTTCTACGACATCGACGCACTTAAGTGGTGCATCGCCTATATCGAGGACAACCGCGTCGAGCACCCCATCGTCTACGTGCTGGCCTGTCGCATCGGGCCGTTTTTCGGAAAGTTCGTAAAGAAGATCCACGCCCTTGGCGGCAAGGTCTTTGTCAACCCAGACGGCCACGAGTGGAAGCGCGCCAAGTGGAGCGCGCCCGTCCGCAAGTACTGGAAGGTGTCGGAGCGCGGGATGGTCAAGCATGCCGACCTGATGGTGTGCGACTCCAAGAACATCGAGAAGTACATTAGAGGGGAGTATGCCGACCTGGAACCCGAGACGACCTTCATCGCCTACGGGGCCGACATCAAGCGCTCCTCTCTCGCGGACGACGACCCCAAGTTCACGGGATGGCTCTCCGAGAAGGGCCTCGAGCCCTTCGGCTACTACCTGGTTGTTGGACGCTTCGTGCCCGAGAACAACTACGAGACCATGATCCGGGAGTTCATGGCTTCCGACTCCAAGCGGAATTTCGCGCTCGTGACGGGAGTAGACGATTCCTTCCTCGCAGAGCTCGAGAAGAAGACGCGCTTCAAGTCCGATCCCCGCATCAAGTTCGTGGGGACCGTCTACGACCAGGAACTTCTAAAGAAGATTCGCGAGAAAGCATACGGCTACTTCCACGGCCACGAGGTCGGTGGTACCAACCCGAGCCTCCTGGAGGCCTTGGCTTCCACCCGCCTGAATCTTCTTTTAGACGTGGGTTTCAACCGAGAAGTCGCTGAAGATTCCGCCCTGTATTGGGACAAGAAGTCCGGGGACTTGGCTGAACTTATCAACCGTGCTGACGCGATGGACATGAAGTCGATCGAGGAGTTCGATGCAGCCTCGACTTCCGTTATTCGCGTCCGGTATTCGTGGCGGTTTATTACCGACAGCTACGAAGACCTTTTCCTTGGAAAGGAATAGTGCATTGAAGGGCATCATCCTCGCCGGCGGTTCCGGCACGCGCCTGTACCCGCTCACGCTCGTGACCTCCAAGCAGCTGCTGCCGGTCTACGACAAGCCCATGATCTACTACCCGCTTAGCACCCTCATGCTGGCGGGCATCCGGGACATCCTGGTCATCTCCACGCCGACCGACCTCCCCAACTTCGAGCGCCTGCTCGGGGACGGCTCGCGCTACGGCGTCAACCTGTCCTACGCCGAGCAGCCCTCGCCGGACGGCCTGGCCCAGGCCTTCACCATCGGCGAGGACTTCATCGCCGGCGAGCCGTGCGCCCTGGTGCTGGGCGACAACATCTTCTACGGCAACGGCCTGTCGCGCCACCTGACGCGCGCCGTGCAGA
>CABRDE010000002.1:0-15673 GCA_902469665.1 uncultured Collinsella sp.
AGCCCGCCAGAGCGAGCAAGGTGCCTTGAAACGAGGCGGCATTGACCTTCTGGTCATGCCGCCGAAGTTGAAAGGCAGATTGCCGCTCTGGCGGGTTTGCAGCGTCAACTGGTTACGCGGTTTGGTAAAACCGCGTAACTCTAGTAGTTGGCTTCGTAGCCGTTGCCGTCGCCGGTGGGCTCTTCGTAGTAGTCCGAATCGCTCGAATCGCTTGAGTCATCGGAATCGTCAGAGCTGACCGATGAGGTTGCGGTACCGTTTGCGTAGTCGTCAGACGTGTTGTTGTTCAGGTCGCCGATCGTAGAGCTGGAACCGTCGGAAAGACCCATGGTGTTGGGACCCTTGGGATCCTTGCCGGCATCGACGCGCTCCATCATTTCCTTGAGCTCGTCCTCGTAGACAAAGACGTAGCTCACACCGTCGATCATGGTGCTGTCGTCGGCGTACGAGGGCAGGTTGGCCGAGTAGATACCGTCGACATCCATACCGCGCATGGCGTTGACCGTAGCCACGATATCCTGAACGCTCATATCGGTTACGAGCATATCGGACAGCGAATTAACCAGGCCAAAGATCTTCGTGGCATCGAAGTTATTGAGAATCTGGTTGGCAAGGGCGCCGAGCACCTGACGCTGGTGGCGCATGCGCGTGTAATCGCCGTCGGCATAGGTGTAGCGGCAGCGGGCATAGGTAAGGGCGGTGGCACCGTCCATATGCTGCTGGCCAGCGGTAATCTTAATATCCAGGTGCTCGGGGTCGTCAACATCATCGGTTGCGTTAATGTCGATACCGCCAACCGAATCAATCAGCGCCTGCATACCGTCGAAGCTGACCTCGGCATAGTGGGAAATCTGAACACCGCACAGCTCGTTGACCGCCTCGACCATGGCCTCGGCGCCGCCAACGGTATGGCAGGCGTTGATCTTCATGGTCTCGCCCTTGTACTCGACCTTGGTGTCGCGCGGAACGGAAATGAGCGTCGCCTGCTTTTGCGTGGGGTCGATGCGTGCCAGGATAATCGAGTCGGCACGATACGTATCCTCGCCCGGACGGCCGTCGGTGCCAAGAAGCAGCACGTAGAACGGATCCTTTGCCTCATCGGTGTCAACCAGAACCCGACGCAGATTGTCGGTAATGACATTAGAATCGCCGAGCTTGCCCATGATGGTGGCAAACCACAGGCCGGCAGCGGTAGTGGCACTCAGCAGCACGCCAAGCACGACAATGAGCGCGACGTGACGAATCGTGTGGCTACGACGACGTTGGCGAGCGCGCTCGGAATAACGAGCCACGTTATCGCGACTGTAGATCTTGGCCTGCGCACCAGTTGAGGGTCTTCGGGCGGTGGTATCCGCGAGGGGCTTTTTATTAAACATAGGCAACCTGTATTAGTAGATGACGGGATCGGGGACGGTAGCATGCTCGACATGCGCGCCGAGCGCCTGCAGCTTTTCGACAAACTGCTCGTAGCCGCGCTTGATGTGATGAATGGCCGAAACCTCGGTCGTCCCGTCGGCGATCAAGCCCGCTACGACGAGGGCCGCTCCGCCACGCAGATCGGGCGAGGTAACCTGTGCACCCGAAAAGCCCTTGACGCCATGAATCATGGCATGATGACTCTCGATACGAATGTCGGCACCCATGCGCACCAGCTCAGAGGCAAACATAAAGCGATTCTCGAAGATGTTCTCGGTAATAACGGAACTGCCGTCGGCAAGGGCGGAGAGTACCATAATCTGTGCCTGCATGTCCGTCGGGAAGCCGGGGAACGGAAGCGTCTGGATGTCGACCGGCTTGATACGCTCGGCACGGTTCACATGGACGCCATCCTCGACGCGCTCGCAGTCGATACCCATGAGCTCCATCTTCTTGAGCACCATGCCCAAGTGAATGGGGCAAAAGCCCGTGACATCGATACCGCGATCGTCGGCCATCAACGCACCGGCAACGATAAAGGTACCGGCCTCGATTCGGTCGCCCACTACGCGATGGGTAACAGGATGCAACTCTTCCACGCCCTCGATGGTCACGACAGGCGTGCCGGCGCCGACAATCTTAGCGCCCATCTCGTTGAGCATGTTGGCGAGATCGACGATCTCGGGCTCGCGGGCGGCATTGTCGATAACCGTGGTGCCCTGCGCGCGCACGGATGCCATGATGAGGTTCTCGGTCGCACCGACGCTGGCGAACTCGAGCGTGACGGTGGTACCGCGCAGACCTTGGGGCGCATTAGCGTTGATGTAACCGTGGGCGGTATCGAACTCAACGCCCAGGGCCTCAAGACCAAGAATGTGCATATCGATCTTGCGAGCACCCAGGTTGCAGCCGCCCGGCATGGCAATCTTGGCGCGATGGAAGCGGCCCAGCAGGGGTCCCATGACGGCGGTGGAAGCACGCATCTTGGCAACGAGCTCGTAGGGGGCCTCCCAAGAATCGACCTGAGAGGTATCAATCTCGAGCGTGTGCTCGTCGAGAACATCGATCGTAGCGCCCATGCCCTTGAGCACCTTGCCCATCACATGGACATCGGAAATATCGGGCACGTTCTGCAGCGTCGTCTTGCCCGGCGCCAGAAGCGTTGCCGCCATGAGTTTGAGCGCGGAGTTCTTGGCGCCCGAGACGGGCACGGAGCCTCCGATGGCGTGGCCACCCTCAACGCGGATAATATCCAAGGTCTACCCTTTCAAAAAGCATGCCCGGGGTGGCTGGGCCATCCCGGGCATGATGTGTTCGCAAATGGTCGAACGCTAAATCGTTTGACTATTGGGCAAGCTTGAGCTTACACCATGCGATTTCATTATAGAGGTAGGCGCGGCGTGCATCATCCTCCGACAAATTACCCAGCTTCTCTTCAAAACCTTGAATACCAGCTTTAAGCTTGTCGGCATCGACGGTCGCCAAATCGCAAGCGCGCTCGGCGAGAACGGTCACGACATCGTCCGCAACCTGGGCATAGCCGCCGGCCACGGCAAACGTGTGGTCGACAGTGCCCATGGCCTTATCGGAAACGCGAACGTAACCGCGGTCGATCGTGCAGATCTCGCTGGAGTGAGCAGGCAGGACGCCAAACTCGCCATCCGTGGACGGAATCGACACAAACGCAGCGTCGCCCTCATAGGCGCAGCTCACGGGGCACACGATGCGGATACGCATAACCTACTTCTCCCCCATCTTGCGGGCGCGCTCGCGCACGTCCTCAATCGTGGAAGCATAGCGGAAAGCCTGCTCGGGCAGGTCATCGGCCTTGCCGTCGACAATCTCGGCGAAAGAGCGGACGGTATCCTCGACGCGGACGTAGACACCGGGGTTGCCGGTGAACTTCTCGGCGACGTGGAAGGACTGCGAGAGGAACTGCTGAATCTTACGGGCACGGTTGACCGTAAGGCGCTGCTCCTCGGACAGCTCGTCCATACCCAGAATGGCGATGATGTCCTGAAGGTCGGAGTACTCCTGCAGGAGCTCCTGGACCTTGACGGCGACACGGTAGTGCTCCTCGCCGACGATCGAGGGATCGAGAGCGTCGGAGGAAGACGCAAGCGGGTCGATAGCCGGGAACAGGCCGAGCGACGAAATGCTACGCGAAAGAACCGTGGTGGCATCGAGGTGCGTAAACGTCGTGGCAGGCGCCGGGTCGGTCAGGTCGTCTGCGGGGACGTAGACAGCCTGGACGGAGGTAATGGAGCCCGTCTTGGTCGAGGTAATGCGCTCCTGGAGGTCGCCCATCTCGGTTGCCAGCGTGGGCTGGTAACCAACGGCGGACGGCATACGGCCCAGCAGTGCGGAAACCTCGGAACCTGCCTGGGAGAAGCGGAAGATGTTGTCGATGAACAGCAGAACGTCCTGGCCGCGATCGCGGAAGTACTCAGCGGTGGTAAGGCCGGCCAGACCGATGCGCAGACGCGCTCCGGGCGGCTCGTTCATCTGACCATAGACCAAGCAGGTCTTGTCGATAACGCCAGACTCGCTCATCTCGAGGAACAGGTCGGTGCCCTCGCGGGTACGCTCGCCGACGCCGGTGAACACCGAGGTACCACCGTGCTCCTGGGCGAGGTTGTTGATGAGCTCCTGAATCAGAACGGTCTTGCCGACGCCGGCGCCGCCGAACAGGCCCGTCTTGCCGCCACGGATGTAGGGCTCGAGCAGGTCGACGGCCTTGATGCCGGTCTCGAAAATCTCGGTCTTGGTGGTGAGCTCGTCGAAACGGGGCGCTGCATGGTGGATGGGGTAGAACTCCTCCACCTCGGGCATGGGCTTGCCGTCGACGGGCTTGCCCATGACGTTCCAAATGCGGCCGAGCGTCTTGGGGCCAACGGGCATCTTCATGGGCTCACCGGTGTCGGTGGCGATGAGGCCGCGCTGCAGGCCGTCGGTCGAGGACATGGCGACCGTGCGGACGACGCCGCCCGGAAGCTGGCTCTCGACCTCGAGGATCGTGCTCAGATGACCGATCGGGGTCTCGGCCTCGACCGTGAGCGCGTTGTAGATCGGGGGCACCGCGCCGTCAAACTTGACGTCGACGACAGGGCCGATGATTCGCACGATGCGACCATCACCGGCAGTCGTCTTCTTGGTGGCTTCCTCGACCGCAAGCTTTACGGTGTTATTAGCCATTACTGTTCCTCCAATGCTGAGGCTCCGCCGACGATCTCGTTAATCTCGGTCGTGATCGAAGCCTGGCGCACGCGACTATACGTGCGGGTAAGGGTCGAGATGATCGCGGTGGCGTTTTCCGTCGCGGAGTGCATGGCCTTGCGGCGTGCACCCTGCTCGGCAGCCGCCGAATCGATCAGGGCCTGGTAGATGACCGTCAGGATATAAGACGGCACAAGCTTGCCGAGAACATGCTCGGGAGAGGGCACGAACTCGAACGTGGACGAGATGCGCTTAGGGGCGTCGGTCTCGTTCTTACGCGGACCGTGGGCCATAGCGATCATCTCGGGGTCGAGCGGCAACAGATGCTCGACGCGAAGCTCCTGATCCACGCGGTTCTTGGCGTGGTGGTAGACAAGCTCGACACGGTCAAGCTCACCGGCACGATACGCATCGCAGATATGAGAGGAGATCATGCGGGCCTGATTGAAATCGGGCTCAGAGGAGTTGCCCTCAAAGTGCATGACAACGTTTGCGCGGTCACGGAAATACGTGGCCGGCTTACGCCCGCACGCGATGATCTCGCATTCGATGCCGTCGTTCGCCCAAGAAGCGGCGAGCTTTTCGGCCGTGCGCTCCACCGTCGTATTGAAACCGCCGGCAAGGCCGCGGTCCGAGGCAATAACGACAATCAGGCCATGCTTGACGCTCTCATGCTTCTGCAGCATGGGATCGGTGCCCGAACAGGAGGCGTCGCCGGCGACCGTCAACATGACGTCGGTCAGCGCCTCCTTATAGGGCTCGGCCTGCTTGGAGCGATCGAGGGCACGACGAATCTTGGCCGTAGAGACCATCTCCATCGTGCGCGTGATCTGCTTGGTCGTGGTAACCGAGGAGATTCGCTTCTTAATGTCGCGAAGGTTGGCCATGGGGCTTAGTTCTCCTCTGATCCAGAAACATCCGAATGGTGCTTGGCCATGAACTGCTGCTTGAAGTCGCCGATGACGCGCAAGAGCTCAGCCTTGGTGTCATCATCGATCTTCTTGGCGCGAACCTTGTCGAGCAGCGAACCAAAGCCATTGTCCATGTACTCGATGAGCTCGGCACGGAAAGGCAGCACGTCGGCGATCTCCAGGTCATCCAGGAAGCCCTCGTTGCCAGCGAACAGCGTAACGATCTGCTCGCCAACCTCAAACGGCTTGTAACGCGGCTGCTTCAGGAGCTCGGTCATGCGAGCACCGTGGGTCAGCTGCTTCTGAGTAGCCTCGTCGAGGTCGGAGCCGAACTGCGTAAAGCCAGCGAGCTCCTGATAGGAAGCGAGGTCCAGACGGAGGTTGCCGGCGACCTGCTTCATGGCCTTGGTCTGCGCATCGCCACCGACGCGGGACACGGAGATACCCACGTCGACTGCCGGGCGCTGACCCTGGAAGAAGAGCTCGGACTGCAGGTAGATCTGACCATCGGTAATGGAAATGACGTTGGTCGGAATGTAGGCCGAGACGTCGCCGTCCTGGGTCTCGATGATCGGCAGTGCCGTCATGGAGCCGTAACCGTTCTTCTTGGACATCTTGACGGCACGCTCGAGCAGACGAGAGTGCAGGTAGAAGATATCGCCAGGATAGGCCTCGCGTCCGGGCGGACGATGCAGCGTCAGCGACATCTGACGGTAGGCCACAGCCTGCTTGGACAGGTCGTCGTAGATGACGAGCACGTGGCCGCCGGGGTTGGTCTCGCTGGCGGGCTTGCCGTCCTCGCCGTTGTACATAAAGAACTCGCCAATAGCGGCACCGGCCATAGGCGCGATGTACTGCATAGGGGCGGAATCGGCAGCGGTGGCCGAAACGATGATGGTGTAGTCGAGCGCACCGTGCTGAGCGAGGGTCTCGCGGATGTTGGCAACCGTGGAGGCCTTCTGGCCGATGGCGACATAGATGCAGACCATGCCCTTGCCGCGCTGGTTGAGGATAGCGTCGATGGCGATGGCGGTCTTACCGGTCTTACGGTCACCAATGATGAGCTCACGCTGACCGCGGCCAATAGGCACCATGGAGTCGATAGCGAGCAGACCGGTCTGAACCGGCTCGCACACCGGGGTACGATCGATGACGCCGGGAGCCTTGAACTCGATGGGGCGACGGTGCGTAGCGACGATGTCGCCCAGGCCGTCGATGGGCTGGCCGAGCGGATTGACGACGCGGCCGAGCATGGCACGGCTCACGGGGATATCCATAACGCGGCCAGTGGTGCGGCACTCGTCGCCTTCCTTGATGGAGTCGACGGCACCGAACAGAACGGCGCCGACCTCGTCACGGTCAAGGTTCTGGGCAAGGCCGAAGACGGTCTCACCGGTATCGGAGCTCTTGAACTCCAGAAGCTCGCCTGCCATGGCGCTCTTGAGGCCGGAGACGCGCGCGATGCCGTCGCCTACCTCGTCGACCGTTGAAACCTCATGCGTATCGACCGTCGCGGAGAGGCTCGTGAGCTGCTCCTGCAGTTTCTTGGCGATATCCTGGGCATTGAGGGTTTCGGACATTAGGCTTCACCTCCGTACGAATTAGCAGAGTTTGCGAGGGTCTCCTGCGCGATGCGCAGCTGCGTCTTGACGGAAATGTCACGACGCTCGCCGCGGGCCTCGAGCACCAGGCCGCCCACGATAGACGGGTCGACCTGCTCGATAAGGAATACCTTGCGGCCGAAGTCCTGCTCGCATTTCTTAGTGATGGTTTGACGCAGCTCGTCGTCGAGCGGGATCGCCGTGGTGACGGTCACGCCCACTACATCCTCGTCTTCCTCGGCAACATACTTAAAGGCAGCTGCCACCTTGGGAAGAAGGTCGAGCTGGTCGCGCTTGGACATGGTGTCGAGCACGGCGATGATCTCGGGGCTGGCAGAAGCCAAGCGCTCGATCATCTCGAGGTCCTCGAACACATGGTTCTCGGCCTTGGCGGCTTCCAAAAGGGAACGCGCGTAGGTCTCGAGCACCTTGTCCTGATAGCGGCTAGTCGGCATTCAGGCTACCTGCTTCCTGGATGTAGCGCTCGATGAGCTTCTTCTGCTCGGCATCGTCCTCGAGTGCCTCGCCCACGATCTTGGTGGCGACGGCAACGGACAGGTCGGCGATGGAGCTCGCGGCACCGGCGTAGATGGACTTGCGCTCGTCCTCGACGGTCGTATGGGCCTTGGCGATGATCTCCTCGGCCTCCTTGTGAGCAGCCTCGATGATACGGGCACGCTCGGACTCGGCGTCCTTACGGGCCTCGAGAACGATGTCGGCAGCCTGACGACGGGCGTCGGTGACGATCGAGTCGGACTCAGCGCGCTTGGCGATAGCCTCCTGCTTGGTCTTCTCGGCCTCGTCGAGGCTCTCCTCGATCTTCTTGCCGCGCTCCTCCATGGTTTTCATGATGCCCGGCAGGGCGACCTTGGCCAGCACGATCCAGATAATCAGGAAGGCGATAAGCGCCGGGATGAACTCCGCCATCTTAGGGATGAGGATGTCCGCACCGGCGGCGCCGTCCTCGGCGAACGCGGAAACCGGCATGAGCAGCGCGGCCGCGGACGCGGAGAGTGCGATCGCGCTCTTCTGGGATGAAAGATTCATACTTGACGCTCCGTGCTATTTAACGATCAGCGCGACAACGAAGCCGATCAGAGCCAGAGCCTCGCCGAAAGCGGAGCCCATGATGAAGACGGTGAACACGCGGCCCTGGACCTCAGGCTGACGGGCCATAGCACCCGTAGCACCCAGAGCAGACAGGCCGATAGCAAGACCAGCGCCGATAACACCGAGACCGTAACCGATAACTCCCACGATTCCTCCTTTGTCGTGCGTGTCTTATTTCACGCAGGATAACCTTTTTATAACTGCCGGGCTCCATGGGTACGGGCACCGGCGGTTTAACGAATTGCCTTACCTTTAAGGCGCGAACGGAAGACTACTCCTCCTCCGCGACCTCCTCTGCCTCGGAGACATACACGGCGGTAAGGACCGTGAAGACGTAAGCCTGGATGGCGCCGACCACAAGCTCGATCGCATAGATCAGGATGAGGATGGCAAGCCAGGCCAGCGAAGGCAGGGCGCCGGCGGCGTGGGCCGCGGAAACCTGCTGAAGCAGCGGCTGCATGAACATGCTCGCCATGATGGCGAACGAGCCCATGACCACGTGTCCTGCGAACATGTTGCAGAACAGACGGACGGCGAGCGTGATGAGGCGCAGGAAGGTCGAGAATAGCTCGACAACCCACACGAGCACGTTCATCGGGAAGCTCACGCCCTGCGGGGCGAGGCTCTTGATGTAGCCGATCACGCCGTGAGCCTTGCATCCGTAGTAGATGAAGTACACGAAGGCGAAAATGGCGAGTGCGGCGGTGGAGCCGATTGCGCCGGTGCCGGGCTTCATTCCCGGGATCAGGCCGATCATGTTATTGATCAGGATGAACAGGAAAAGCGAGCACAGGAACGGGAAGTGCTTCTTCCAGTTCTCACCCACGACACCCTTGCCGATATCGTTCTCGACGTACTCGATGATGTACTCGAAACCGTTGACGAAGAAGCCCTTGGGAACCAGGGTCTGCTTCTTCTTGAACACGGCCAGGACGATCAGGAGCACGATCGTGGAGACGATCAGCCAAAACGAGTACTGCGTGATGCCGCAGCTCAGATCGCCCACGACAGGGGTGGAGCTGAACTCGCTGACCAGATGATTAATCTCATCAGGCAGCTTTTCAAAAATTTCCACGACTTACCTTTCGACCTCATGAGGATCTCGCAGCGCCTTGGCGACGCGAACCGCGCAGGCGGCCATAAAGGCCACGAAGCCGATCGCCTCGCCCAGGAGGAACATGCGAAATGCCTCTCCGAACAACACAAACACAACCAAGGTAAAGACAAGCAACGCGATTGCCGAGACCGCGAGACTCACCATACCCTTGAGCATGTCCGCATTCTGCTTATCGTCAAGAACCGGCTTGAGCGTAAAGACAAAGGGAAGGAAGGCAATCGCGCCCGCGATGGCACCTGCAACGATAGCGAGCAGATCGGCTATCTGAAACACTGGCGTCCTCACTTTCCTTTTTAACGCCTCACAGAACAGTTCCCGCCAAACATTGGTGACTATTGTACGAGCCAATCGCTAAAGTACAACCGTAAAACAAACGGTTAATACGCACCTGTACGTTTTCTTAAGGCCTTCTTTATGCCGCAGGTACGGTAATACGTTTTTTCGAACCCCTCAGGGCAAAACGTCCGTTAACAGGAGTGCGCGCGGTCGTCTTTTGTTCGACCGCGCGCACCATTTCTTCGTATTTTCGACGTTAGCCGGTATGGCCCAGAGATTACAGCGTGCCGTAGATGCGGTCGCCGGCGTCGCCCAAGCCGGGAACGATGTAGGCAGCTTCGTTGAGATGGTCGTCGATGGCGCAGGTATAGATATGCACATCGGGGTCCTTCTCAGTCAGCGACTTGAGGCCCTCGGGGGCCGCGACGATGCACAGCATGCGGATGTCCTTGACACCGCGCTCGCGCAGGTAGCTGATGGCCATCTCGGCCGAACCGCCCGTGGCGAGCATGGGGTCGACGACCAGGCAGATGCGCTGGTCGATATCCTTGGGCATCTTGCAGTAATACTCGTGCGGCTCGTGGGTGACCTCGTCGCGCTCCATGCCGATGTGGCCCACGCGAGCGGAGGGCACCAGGTCGAGGATGCCGTCGACCATGCCAAGGCCCGCACGCAGGATGGGCACGATGGCGAGTTTCTTGCCGGCGAGCTGTTTGAACGTGGCGGTAGTGATGGGGGTCTCGACTTCGACGTCTTCCATGGGCAGGTCGCGCATGGCCTCGTAGCCGTCAAAAAGTGCGAGTTCGCGCACGAGCTGGCGGAACTGGTTGGTGCCGGTGTTTTTGTCGCGCAGAATCGACAGCTTATGCTGGACGAGCGGGTGATCGACAAGGGTCACACGGGACGTATCGTAGGTGACGGTCATGGGTTGATTGCCCCTTTCGTTGCGGCCGCAAAACGGCCTTGCTGACAAGGCGCGCAGCAATGTTGCCGCCGCACGCCATGCATAAGTTTAGCGGTTTGTTGTATCGAGCAGCCCATCGCAGCCCTACTGTGCGGTACTGAGCGAGCGCTTGACTGCATCACGCCAGCCCGCAAGGTTTTGCTCGCGACGCTCGGCGGACATATAGGGAAGGAAGGTCCTAACGATCTGGGCATTTTGCTCCAGCTCTTCAAGGTCTTCCCAATAGCCGACGGCAAGACCCGCCAAGTACGCGGCACCGATTGCCGTGGTCTCCACCGTCTCGCATTGCAGCACGGGGATATCCAGCAGGTCAGCCTGGAATTGCATGATGAACTCGTTGCGCGAGGCACCGCCATCGACAGACAGGCGCTCAATCGAAAGCCCCACGTCCTGCTCCATGGCGCGCAGCACGTCGTAGCTCTGATATGCCATGGATTCGCAGGCGGCACGTACGATGGTCGCACGGCTCGAGGCGCCGGTCAGACCGCACACGATACCGCGGGCATGCGGGTCCCACCAGGGAGCACCCAAACCCGCAAAGGCGGGAACGAAGTAGCAGCCCTCGTTGTCGCTAATCGAAGCGGCGAGTTGTGCCGACTCGCTCACGCTCGAGATGATGCCCATGTTGTTGCGCAGCCAGTTCATGGTTGAGCCGGCGGCAAAGATAGAACCCTCGAGCGCATAGCTGATCTTGCCGTCCGCGGCGATACCGATCGTGGAGACCAGACCGTTCTTGGATTCGACGACCTCGTCGCCGGTATTCATGAGCATAAAGCAACCCGTGCCATAGGTGTTTTTGGTCTGGCCGGGATGGAAGCAGCAGTGGCCGAACAGCGACGCCTGCTGATCGCCCGCCACGCCCATGATGGGCGGCATGTTGGTCATGATGTCGCTCGCGACGCGGCCGTAGTCGCCCGAGCTCCAACGAACCTCGGGCATCATGGAACGTGGAACGTCAAAGAGCGCCAGCAGGTCGTCGTCCCAATCGAGCGTATGGATATTAAAGAGCGCCGTGCGGCTGGCATTGGTGTAGTCGGTGGCAAAGACCTGACTGCCGGTGAGGTTGTAGATGAGCCAGGTGTCGATGGTGCCGAACATGAGGTCGCCCGCCGCCGCGCTCTCACGCGCACCGTCGACGTTGTCGAGGATCCACTGCACCTTGGAAGCCGAGAAATACGGATCGAGCGTGAGTCCCGTGCGGGAGCGCACCAGCTCTTCTGCGCCCCGCTCGACCAGCTCGTCGATCAGAGGTGCGGTGCGACGGCATTGCCACACGATGGCGTTATAGATGGGTTGGCCGCTTATGCGGTCCCACACCACCGTGGTCTCGCGCTGGTTGGAGATACCGATGGCGGCGATGCGGTCAGAATGGATGCCGCTCTTAAACTGGACCTCCATCATCACGCCGATCTGGCTGGCAAGCACCTCCATGGGGTCTTGCTCTATCCAACCGGGACGCGGGAAGCTGGTTTTGACGCTACGACGTGCCTGCGCGACGATGCAGCCGTACTCGTCGACGATGGTCGCAAGTACCGAGGTGGTGCCGCAGTCGAGCGCCATGATGTAGGAACCGCCAAAGTTAAACGAGGCATCTTCCATGCCCAGGCTGCCCAGATTCAACGACATCGCTTACACCTTTCTATTGCATCGGGTCGGACAGGACCCATTCGATCTCTGATGCGGGAAGTGCACCTTGGCGCAGGATCTGGAGCCCGCCGTGCTGGAACGACACGATGGTCGAGGCGTCGCGACACGGGGTCTCGCCGGCGTCGACGGCAACATCGACCCCCTCCAGGATGCGACCTTCGACGGCGGCAAAGCTTGCCGGCGAGGGCGCGCCGTGTGTGTTGGCGCTCGTGCAGGCAAGGGGACTGCCGCAGGCGCGGATGAGCGCTTGGACCACGGGAGAGGCCGAAGCGCGCAGGGCCACGGTGTCGTCGGCAGCACGCATAAAGGTCGGCACGCAGGGAGCCGCCTTGACCACGATAGTCAGGGCTCCCGGCCAGCATCGTCGCGCAAGTACGCGGGCATCTTCCGGGATATCCACGCCATAGCGGTCGAGTGCTTCGGCATTATCAACCAGCCAGGCGACCGTTTGGGTGAGCTTGCGCTGCTTGAGGGTAAAGATGCGGCGGTAGCCGGTACCGAGCGCAGGGACCGCGGCGCCATTGACGACAGCCTGCGGATCGCGCGGCCACGATGGGAATTCGCTTGTATCTTGGAGCACGGCGTCCGAGAAGGCGTTGACCGCCACGGCGACACCGTAGACGGTCTCGGTCGGGATCAAGGCCAGGCCGCCGCGGCCGAGCACCTCGGCCGCGCGCTCGACGGCAAGCCGATGCGGCTCGCGCGTTCCCTTGTATACCCGATAGACCGTCTGCATGTGTATGCCAGCCCCTTACGCTCTGGTGCAAGTTTGTTTACTGAGGGGCATTCTCGCACGAAACATTCAACCTATTTGCCCAGAGCGCATGTTGGTTTGGTGAGCGGCTTTAGTAGTCGGTGAAAGTGAGGGGGTTATTGAACTGCGACGAACTTCTTTGGCCTGCCGGCGTGGCGTTTTTGGGCGGCGTAGCGCTCGATGCTGTCTATCGTTATCATCCGACGGCCGTCGACGAGTTCAACATCGAGCTTTCCGGCTTTGACCAGAGCGGTAATCCGTGGAGCGGAGACTTTGAGGTCCAGCGCTGCGTCTTTAAATGTTCGGCACGCCGCTTCCCGAGCGTCCTCGTGGTCGATTTCGACTGAAAGGGCCACGACCTCGGCCGAGTGTTCGTACCCTGCCGGAGTCAAACCGTTGTTGAGGTCGTCGGCCAAAAACGCCATCAGCGCCTCGGTGGCATGGGCAATCGCTTCTTCGCGTGTATCGCCATCGGCAAAGGCGCCGGGAATCTGCGGGAAGCTGGCGCAGTAACCGTCGTCTTCTTTTATGAGAACGCAGTCATAGGTAAATCGCTGCCTCATTTTGCCTCCAACTACCATCCAGCTTGGCGACGAATACTTGCCCACGTGCCCTTCTTTGGTCGATCACCACCAGAGCCGTTCACGGTGACAACACGGTCACCAGAAACATACTTAGCATGACTACCGACTTGCGCGACCTTCACGAATCCATCGTGCTTGAGTAGGGCAATGATTTCCCGAAAGGTAGGAGGTTGCATGGGCCGACCTCTTTCAGCCGTCCTAATTATAAACTACTTTATAATTTTTGTTAACCAGTTAATAAATATTACTGGCGCTGCTTGGGCTCGGTGACGATGGCTCGGACGATGCGGGGGCGATCGGTGAGGTCGTGGACGATACGCACGTCCGAAAGGCCTGCCTGGCGACAGAGCTCGGCCGCGGCATCGAGGGCACCCTCGTAGAGCTCGCAGGCAAACAGGCCGCCGGCGCGCAGCATGTAAGGCGCCGCATTGAGCAGGCGGCGGAAGATATCGAGGCCGTCGGCGCCGCCCTCAAGCGCCAGGTCGGGCTCGAAGTCCTTGACCTCGTGCGGCAGCGAGCGCATGACGTTGGTCGGGATGTAAGGCGGGTTGGAGACGAGCACATCAAAGGTGCCCCACTCTTCGCGGGGAATGGAACTCACCAGGTTGGTGAGGCTAAAGGCGACCTCATCGGATGTGAGACCGAGCGCGTCGCGGTTTTTGGTGGCCAGATCGATAGCGCGCGGCTCGATATCGGTGGCGGTGCAGGTAACGTGGCCGCGGCGCTCCCAGGCAAGGGAGAGCGAAATGCAGCCCGTGCCGCAGCCGACCTCGAGAACGCGGGCAGTGCAGGGCTCGGTTGGGGCAGGCGCAGCGGCATCCTGAGCTGAAGCCGTCTCCTGGCCGGCACCCTCGATGGCGATGCCGTATTCGTCGAGCTCGGACTCGGCGGCTTCCGCGGCTTCGGCTTCTGCTGCCTGCGCGGCGGCTTCCTCGGCCTCGCGGTCGGCCAGTTCCTCGGCATAGGCACGGCTGCCCAGTACGTCGCCGCCTAACGCCGCCTCATCGGCAGCCGTCAGGTTAGCGGCACGGCGCTCGGCAGTCGCGCGCTCGTCGGCCAGCGCGGCCTCGGCCTTGCGTGCCTCCTCGACCTCATCGTTCCAAGGCAGCTCAACACGCTGACGGGCAGCAGCCTCGGGGCTCAGCACCTCGGCATCCAAATAATTGAGGACTTCCTCGACGAGCATCTCGGTTTCGGGGCGCGGAATGAGCACACCGGGGGCGCACGCGACGTCAATCATGCGAAACTGCGTGCTGCCAGTGATGTACTGTAGCGGCTCGCCTTTGGCGCGACGAACGACGGCCGCATGCATGGTCTCGAGCTGGGCCGCGTTAAGCGTCTCGTCCATACGCATATATAGGTCAATGCGCGCCAGGCCCGTGGCGGCGCACAGCAGCCACTCGGCAGAAAGACGGGGGTGCTCCTCGCCGCGCTCAGCCAGGTACTCCTTGGTCCACTCGAGACAACGCTTGATGGTCCAAATCTCGTTTGCCATGGGGCCCTCCCCTCTTAAGCGCCGGACGGCGCGCGAATGTCGGAGCAGATTGTAAGCGAGGCTAGCGCTTGGCAAGGGACGATTGAAGGCGATTATCGAGAATCAGCCCAGAATTTTGCTTGGAACCTGCCTGAAATGTTCATTCGTCGACGTCTAAATCTGCATTCGTCAAGCTTTTGGCAAGGTTGACCCAAAACTACCAATATCTAACCAAGAACTTGCCAAATCACTTGACGCGCGACGCATCAAAAAATGACACGCGACTTCTTGGACGATTTTTTGAGCATTATTTTCGATAGCAGATGAATGCCGCTAATTTCTTTGAGCAGGTAGCCGGCTTAATGGCCATCAAAGCCGATTAAATAACATCTCAAAGCAATGTGCCCAACCTAGTCATTTAAGAACGTCCCCAATGACTACATCTAAGGCGCCGCAGGTTGAGCATACCGCATCCGGAGCAAGGCAACACCGCAGGTAGAGGACGGACAGCGAGCGGGTCGCATTTGAGACAAGGTGACGTGAAACGAAAGGGCGCTGACCTTCTGGTCGCGCCCTTGAAGTTGAACGTCAGATTGTCCAAAT
>CABRDE010000003.1:0-1246 GCA_902469665.1 uncultured Collinsella sp.
CTCGCGAGGCGGCGAAAGCACTTAAGCAGCCGGCGATGAGCACCAAGGCGCAGCAGGCGCTCTCGAATCAGCGGGAGACGATGAAGCGGGAATCGACTCACGTAAGAAGCCAACGCCGCGCGGAAGAGGCTAATGCGCGCTTCGAGCAGCGAAAGTTGAAGCGCAAGCAGAAACATCGCGGGCATTGATCGCTATTTGCAGCAAGGCAAACCATATACAGCAGCGGCGCCAGTTCCACTTGAAGCCGACGCCGCGTAGACGCTGATGGTGACGGCTATGCACGGGCACGGGCGCGCCACCGCACTTCACAGCTTGTTTCTCAAGTATTTAGGACGCACACGCGGCGTTCAAAAATGCGGAGCGGTTCCGCATGGCTCGAGACTGAGCCGAGGTGCCCTACTTCTCGCCCTCCAGCAGCCCCACGATGCGGTCGATGTCGACGGCAAAGCGAGGCCTTCCCTCGCGCTCGTAGCGATCGAGGTATGCCTGGCACTCGGAGACAATGCGCTTGGTGTTGCCATTGATGATGCGCTGGAGCGTCTCGTAGTAGGCCGAGCCCTCGGTCCTGAAGCGGCGCTGGTAGGCCTTGGTTATGGGGAACATCTTGATGTAGTGGATGCCGTGGCGGCAGCCGGGGCGCGTCGTGGGGCGGGGTGGCAACGCAAAGTACTGGTCTTTGGGCACGTTAGGGGCGATGTTGGAACGCAGCGGCACGGCGAAGTCCCTGCGCTTCCCGCGGAAACACAGCCTCACCACCACGATGCAGGGGCGATTGTGCTTAAGCATGAGCTCGCGGTCGCCCTCGACGAGGTCGAAGAAGTCCTGGGAGATGGATACGATCTTCATCGGTTACGCCCCCCCTTCATACGAAGCGGGGCCCGCATCGCTGCAGGCCCCTACAGGTGGGCGATATTCTACGCCTTGCGGCACCCCGTCGCCCACGGAGGTTAAACGTACACGTAAGCCGTACTCTGAAAGCCGCGGCTTCCGGCAAGTAGTTTATACCACGAAAGGTCGCTTTCAATGCGCATAGCTCGCAAAATAACACTCGCTGGGCCGTCACCCCTGATCTTCTCGACCGTCTCCTCCGGGTACTTATTGCGTGCCACGAGCACCTCCGTCCTTGTTATCGCGATAAACATACCATGAGCGGCGTACGGGTCGAGAAGGGCTGGCGCCAAAAGAGCCCAACGGCCGTTACAGCTTCGTTAGAAACGCGCCCCACCATGGATGGTGAACCCGAAAG
>CABRDE010000004.1:0-81072 GCA_902469665.1 uncultured Collinsella sp.
AGATTGAAGGGCCTGACCCCGGAGGAGTTCCGGAATCAGGCCCTCGCGGCCTAGTCGCTATTTAGGGCGTCCAAGATTTGGGGCGCAGTTCAGGGTAGCGGCAGGGCTTTTGGAAGGGGACTTGGTTGTGAGGGCTCGTTAGGCGAGCTTGGCCTCGAGCTCGGCGATGCGCTTGTAGGCATCGATGGTAAAGCGGGCCTGCTTCTCCAGAATCATGGTAGTCATGAGGGTATCCTGAGCATGGGCCATGATGAAGGTCATCTCCATCTCGCCACCGCCGGCCTCCTGCGAAAGCAGCTTGGTCTGCGTGTCGTGGGCACCGATGAGTGCATCGCTGGCATCCTTGTGCAGCTGCTCGGCCTTCTCAAAGTCACCCTCGCGAGCAGCATCGAGCGCTGCAAGCAGATCGGTCTGGGCGTCACCTGCGTATGCGACAATCTCGAATCCAACCATCGAGATTTCTTCTTTGGTTGCCATGTTGCGTTCCTTTCACATATGAACCAATGGAGAGCATCGCGTCCGGGCATACGCGCTGCGTTGTGTATGTCAGAAACAATAACATTCAAACAAAAAAGAACAGCGCAAAACGTAATTTCGAGCTATGAACGGTCACTTTTCGCCCGTAAACGGTTTTTAAACCAATCTGAACAATATCGAACACAATTAGCGGAAACCCAAACAGACCCGCGCTCTAGTGCCAATCGCGCACCGTATCGCCCTCGACGAGCACGCCCGGAAACAGCATGTGCTCCACACCGGGTTCAACGCCCTCAGCGCCGGCAATCTTGTCAACCGCCCACATGCCGACGCGCTTGTTGTCAAAGCGCACCGTGGCCAGGCGACAATCGGGCACGATATCGCCCAAGCTGTCATCAACACCCACCACGCTCACATCCTCGGGCACGTGCTTTCCGCGCGACTCGAGCCCGCGAATGCAGCCATATGCCATGGCATCGTTGGAGGCATAGATGGCAGTACAGTTCGGATCATCCGCCAGAGCCTGGCCTGCGGCATATCCGCTCTGTGCCGTCCAGTCGCCGCGCACGAGCTGCGGGGGCTCAATGCCATGCGCGAGCAATGTCTCGCGCCAGCCTTCCTCGCGCCGCATGCCCGAAAGCGAGCGCTCGGGACACGAGATAAAGTGCACGGTTTTGTGCCCCCGCCCCAGCAAGTACTCGACCACCTGGCGCGAGCAATCAAACTGGTCGTTATCGACCGTTGAACAGAGCGGGTGCTCCAGCATCGTAACGAGCACCGTCTGCATGCCGGGCAGCGGCTCGAAGGTGCCAAAGTCCGCCGGCATGCGATTCATGATCACGACCATGCCGTCTACCGGCAGCGCGCTCATACGCGACGATGCGCTCTCGAGGGTATAGGGATGTCCATCTACTTTAGTGAGGGTGATGGCATAGCCATGTTTGTCGGCCGCGGCGGCAAAGCCCTCCATACGGTCGAGGTTGCCGGTACCGGTAATGTTGAACATGGCGACGCCGACGGTCTTAAACTTGCCACGGCGCAGCGATCGACCGGCGAAATTGGGGCGATACCCCAGCTCGCGCATGGCGGCACGCACGCGTTCCTTGGTCTCGGGGCGCACACTGGGCGAATCGTGCACGGTGCGCGAGACCGTCTGCTCCGAGACGCCCGCGAGGCGCGCCACGTCTTTGACGGATACCGATTTTTTAACAGCGGCCATAGGTCGATCTTTCTATGTCAACGATGCCATTGGTGGCACCCTACGCAGTCAAATGAAACGTCTTCAAGTATATCTAACGCCTCCCCCACCATACGCTCACCACCCAAAACCTACCGTTCACCGACATTTTTGCTTCCCCGAACGGCTTTTGTCGCCCAAATGTTAACGTTGCCATTGTGCAAACACAGAGCCACCGGGCGGCTCAAACGTTTACGCGTAAGGAATCGACGGTTCGCAGGCACAGGAACCACCGGTTCGCGTCTTTTTTTGTATCACAAAATGGCAACGTAAACATTTTGGCAACCGAACGTCAAAAGCTACCATCGTTGCTAACCCACCGACTCTTAGGAGCATTGCATGGAGCAACTCATCGCCATCATCGAAAAGGGCCAGCCCTTTTTCAACGCGATCGCCCGCAACAAGTACCTCAAGGCGATCCGCGACGGCTTTATCTCCGTCATCCCCATCATCATCTTCTCGTCCATCTTCTGCCTGGTAGCCTCGGTCCCCAACATCTGGGGTTTCTACTGGCCCGATGACATCAACAACGCCCTGTGGAAGTGCTACAACTACTCCATGGGCATCCTGGCCATCGCCTGCGCCGCCACCACGGCCAAGCACTTCGCCGACGCTCAGAACCGCGATCTACCCAAGAACAACCAGATCAACTTCATCTCGTGCATGTGCGCGGCCATCATCGGCTTCTTGCTCCTTTCGAGCGACACCATCGCCACGGACGCCGCCAGCGGCTTCAACACCACCTACCTTGGTTCCAAGGGCCTGCTGACCGCCTTTATCGCTGCGTTTGTGACCGGCATCATCTACAAGTTCTTCATTAAGCGCAACATCACCGTCAAGATGCCCGAGCAGGTTCCGCCCAACATCTCGCAGACCTTTAAGGACATCATCCCCTTCTCCGTCTGCATCACTGTCTTTTGGGTTTTTGACATCGTCTTCCGCGCTGCTTTTGGCTTCTGCTTTGCCCAGGGCGTCATCCAGGTGTTCCAGCCCCTGTTCACCGCTGCCGACGGCTACATCGGCCTCGCTGTGATCTACGGCGCCATGAGCCTCTTCTGGTTCGTGGGCGTCCACGGCCCCTCAATCGTCGAGCCCGCCATCGCCGCCGCCCTCGTTGCCAACATGACCGACAACCTGGCTGCGTTCCAGGCTGGTCAGCACGCTTCCGCTGTCCTGACCCAGGGTGCCCAGTACTTCGTCGTCTGCATGGGCGGCACCGGCGCCACGCTCGTCCTGGTCTTTATGTTCTGCTTCCTGGCCAAGTCTCAGGAGATGCGCGCCGTCGGCAAGGCCGCCATCGTCCCCGTCTGCTTTGCCGTCAACGAGCCGCTGCTGTTCGCCGCGCCCATCGTGCTCAACCCCGTCTTCTTTGTCCCGTTTGTCTTTGCCCCGATCGCCAACATCTGGATCCTCAAGATCTTTATCGACTTCTTGGGCATGAACGGCTTTATGTACACCCTGCCTTGGACCGTCCCCGGCCCCATCGGCACCATCATGGGCCTGGGCTTCCAGCCGCTCGCCTTTGTGATGCTCGCCCTTATCCTGGTCGTCGACTTCGTTCTGTACTATCCGTTCTTCCGTGCCTATGACGCCCAGAAGTGCGCCGAGGAGGCCGAGATTTCCGAGGAGGAGCTCGCCGCCAAGAACGCCGAGAAGGCCGCTAAGCTCAACGATGCCTTCCAGGGCAAGGCTGACGCCAAGAGCGTTGCCGCCGGCGCTGCTGCCGAGGCCGTGAAGGCCGACGCCCCCGCCGCTCCCGCCGCTGTCGCCACTGAGGCAACGACCGCCAGCGACCTCAACGGCAAGCGCGTACTCGTGCTCTGCCAGGGTGGCGGAACCTCGGGCCTGCTCGCCAACGCGCTGGCCAAGGCCGCCAAGGAGCGCGGCATCAATCTTGAGACCGCTGCCGAGGCATATGGTAACCACGTCGACATGCTCCCCGACTTTGACCTGGTCGTCCTGGCCCCGCAGGCTGCCAGCTACTTGGCCGACCTGCAGAAGGACTGCGAGCGCGTGGGCAACAAGTGCGTCGCCTGTCGCGGTAAGCAGTACATCGAGCTCTCCCAGAACGGCGATAAGTCTCTCGCCTTCGTAAGCGAGCAACTTTCGAAGTAAGTAACGCCCAAGGCCAGCCGACCATCCA
Organism: uncultured Collinsella sp.; assembly: GCA_902469665.1. Lineage (GTDB taxonomy): Bacteria > Actinomycetota > Coriobacteriia > Coriobacteriales > Coriobacteriaceae > Collinsella. The sequence continues at coordinate 3,858 of CABRDE010000004.1, forward strand.
CAGCCGGCTGGCCCTTCGATTTAGACGATTGGATCATCATGTCCGTTAACCCCGCTAGCGTCACCAACCCGCCTGCGCAGTTTCCCGAGGGCTTTGTCTTTGGCGGCGCCACTGCTGCTTACCAGGTAGAGGGCGAGACCCGCACCCACGGTAAGGGCAAAGTCGCCTGGGATGACTTCTTGGAGGCCCAGGGGCGCTTCTCCCCCGATCCCGCTTCGGACTTCTACAACCAGTACCCCGTCGACTTGGAGCTGTGCGAGGAGTTCGGTATCAACGGCATCCGCCTCTCCATCGCCTGGAGCCGCATCTTCCCCAACGGTACCGGCGAAATCAACCCCGAGGGTGTCCAGTTCTACCACGACCTCTTCGCCGAGTGCCACAAGCACCACGTTGAGCCGTTTGTCACGCTGCATCACTTCGATACGCCGCTGCCCCTCTTTGAGAAGGGCGACTTCCTCAACCGCGAGACCATCGATGCCTTTGTGGACTTTGCCACTTTCTGCTTTAAGGAGTACGCCGACCAGGTGACCTATTGGTTCACCTTTAACGAGATCTGGGCCGACGCCTCCAACACCTACATCGAGGGCACCTTCCCCGGTGGTGTTAAGGCGCATCTGGCCGAGGCCTTCCAGTGCGAGCACAACATGATGCTCGCCCACGCCAAGGCAGTACTGGCCTTCCACAACGGTGGCTTTAAGGGCAAGATCGGCGTCATTCAGTCGCTGGAGTTTAAGTATCCGCTCAACGAGAACGACCCCGCCGACATCAAAGCCGCCAACAACGAGCACGTGCTGCAGAACCAGTTCTTGCTCGACGCCACCTTCCGCGGCGACTACGCGCCCGACACCCTCGAGTGCGCCAACCGCTTGGCTGCCGTCTCGGGCGGCACCATCGAGATCCTAGACGAGGACCTCGAGATTATGCGCGAGGCCGCGCTCTACAACGACTACCTGGGCGTTAACAACTACCAGTGCCGCTTCTTGAAGGCCTACGATGGCGAGAACGACCTGCACCACAACGGTACGGGCGAGAAGGGCACTGGCCGCTGGCGCGTTAAGGGCATTGGCGAGCATGTGAACAAGCCCGGCGTCCCCACCACCGACTGGGACTGGATCATCTATCCCGAGGGCCTGTTCGATCTGCTCGTCTACATTAAGCAGCGCTACCCCAACTACAAGCAGATCTTCATCACCGAGAACGGCATGGGCTACAAGGACCCCTACAAAGACGGCTTTGTGGACGACCAGCCGCGCATCGACTACATCGAGCAGCACCTGCGCTGGTTGCTCAAGGCCATGGAGGTGGGCGTCAACGTGGGCGGCTACTTCCTGTGGAGCCTGCAGGATCAGTTCTCCTGGACCAATGGCTACAACAAGCGCTATGGCTTCTTCTACGTTGACTTTGAAACCCAGAAGCGCACGCCCAAGGCAAGCGCATACTGGTATAAGCACGTGGCGCAGACCCGTCGTCTGGACTAGCGGCTGGCGGGGTCGCCTGCCCACATAACCTGTCCCCATTTCTCAGCCGGGGGCGGCACGTCACACGGCGCGCCGCCCCCGGCCTTTTTTTGGGCGGACCGTGTCGCACGTTTGTCTCAATCCGTAACATCTAGCCGAGTTTTTTGGTCCTAGCTGTTACAGATTGAGACGAACAGGATTGCTCTTTCCGAAGAATCTAAATCTGTAACACGTAGCCCGCTTTTGACCGTCTACCTGTTACAAATCGAGACAAACGGAGTAGGACCTAACCCCGTATGTCCCTAACAGTCGAGCGTTCGACCAGCGTACTCGGCACATGAATCGCCTCGATAGACGAGCTCTCTCCAATCGCCGCCTCAAACGCAAGCTTACCGACACCGCGCAAATCAAATCGCAGCGTCGTCAGTCGATTGTGAGGAACAAGTCCCTCGAGTGCGTCGTCGATACCAACCACGCTCACGTCGTCGGGCACGGACAGGCCCGCGTTCTCGAGCGCGGCGATAACGCCCAGCGCCATCTGGTCATTTGCCGCAAGCACGGCAGTCGGCGCCTGCGACCCGCCGGCAAGCACCTCGGCCGCAATCCGCTCGCCCATGGCGTACCCACTGTCCGCACTCCAATCGCCACGCAGCATCGGAGCGGCATCGACATGAGCACGACCCAGCGTATCGCGCCAACCGGCCTCACGAAAACGCGAGGAAATCGAGTTTTCCGGACCCGCCACAAACCGCATATTCGAGTGACCATGTTCCAGCAGATAATTGGTCAACAGCTCGCACGAACCATACTGGTCGGAGTCGATCGTCGTGCAGCGCGGATGCGCATACATGGACAGGATGACCGTTCGCACTCCCGGCTGGGGAACAAACTCCTCAAAATCGGGAGCCATGCGGTTCATGTTGAGAATCATGCCGTCGACGGGTCGCTCGACCATGCGGCGCGAGGCATCGGCAAGTGTATAGGGCTTGTCGCCGCCCATCTCGATCATAGTGACGGCAAAATCGTGCTCGCGCGCCGCTTGCATGATACCCTCGAGCGTCGCCAGGTTACCGACACGTGTGATGTTGTACATGCACAGGCCAATAGAACGATACGACCCGCCGCGCAACGCCGCTCCAGCAAAATTGGGACGAAAGCCCAGCTCTTCCATGGCGGCCAGCACACGCTTGCGCGTCTTTTCCGTCACGTTGGGCATACCGTTGACCACGCGAGACACAGTCTGGCGGCTCACGCCAGCGAGCGCCGCAACCTCTGCCGCGCTCGCCGAATGACCATTCCTTGTCTGCTGAGCCATGCCTTCCACGCTAACCTGCTTCCCAACTATTCCCCGCGCCCATGGCGCATCGTACATACATCGATAACGTGCTCATGATACCCGAGCCATATACCACAACATGAAAACTTCTGTCAATCAAAACCGCTTACCGAACAAATACAACCGTTCGCGGCTGTTTGAAGTTGTTTTGTTTCTATACATCCCAGCCGGATGTTAACGTGCTCATTGTCAAATGTTCACGTGCTCATTTTGGTTCTAATCATTTTAAGATAGTGTTTATCGGGCTTTTTCACCGCTGAACGCTAACCAGGGAGCCTCCTGAGCGCAAACGCACAATATCGAACAGCGAGACGAGAGGGTGTATGCATATGTCTTTGCTAAACCGCGTACAGCAGCTGCCGAAGGGCTTTGTTTGGGGCGCCGCAACCGCCGCGTACCAAACGGAAGGTTCCACGAAGGTGGCAGGCAAGGGTAAGACCATGTGGGACGATTACCTTGTCGCCCAGGGTCGCTTTTTGCCCGACCCGGCCAGTGATTTCTACAACCGCTACGAGGAGGATATCCGCCTTTCTGCCGAGCATGGACTCAACGCCATCCGTGTGTCCATCGCCTGGACCCGCATCTTCCCCAACGGCGACGATGCCGAGCCCCTCGCCGAGGGCGTTAAGCACTACCACGAGCTGTTCGCCTGCTGCAAAAAGTATGGCGTCGAGCCCTATGTGTCCCTGCATCACTTTGACTCCCCCGCCGCCCTGTTCAACCAGGGCGACTGGCTCAACCGCAAGACCGTCGACGCCTATGTGCGCTATGCCGAGTTCTGCTTCCGCGAGTTCCGCGAGGTCAAGAATTGGTTCACCATCAACGAGCTCATCAGCCTCTCGCACTCCCAATACATCCAAGGCAACTTCCCGCCCAACCATCACTTTGATGTGACGAGCGGCATCCAGAGCCAGCACAACGAGCTCGTTGCCCACGCCCGCGCCGTCAACCTGTATAAGGATCTTGACGAGACCGAGCACCTGGGCGGACGCATTGGCATGGTCAACGTCCTGACGCCGGCATATCCTGCCACAGACTCGCCCGCCGACCAGCACGCCGCCGACCTGTACAACGCCTTCTACACCGACTTCATCATGGACGGCGCCTTCCTGGGTCACTACTCCGCGCGCACCCTCTCACTCATCAACGAGATTCTGCGTGCCAACAACGCCACGCTTACGGTTGAGGACAGCGACATGGAGGAGCTCGCCAAGGCGGCGCCCCGCAACGATATGTTCGGCCTCAACTACTATCAGTCGGCGTTTATCGCCGCCTACGATGGCGAGTCCACCAACAGCTTTAACGGCACCGGAGACAAGGGCACCTCGTGCTTTAAGTTTAAGGGCGTCGGGCAGCAGGTCGATATGCCGGGTATCCCCACCACCGACTGGGATTGGCTCATCTACCCGCAAGGCCTCTACGACACGCTCAAGCACATCAGCGCCACCTATCCCAACCTCCCCGTCATCTATATCACCGAAAACGGCCTGGGCCACAAGGACCCCGAGCCCGACGCAAACGGCATCGTCGCCGATCCCGAGCGCATCGACTTTGTCGACCAGCACATGGAGAAGGTGCTCCGGGCGCGCGCCGAGGGCGTCGACGTCCAGGGCTACTTTATCTGGAGCCTGCAGGACCAGTTCTCGTGGGCCAACGGCTATAACAAGCGCTACGGCCTGTTCTACATCGACTACGACACGCAAAAACGCTACATCAAGCAGTCGGCACTCTGGTACAAGGAGCTCGCCGACACTATGGCGGACGCGCAGTAGCGCATCGCCTCGCTTTCCCCCGAGAGGGGAGCGGCCCTATGCGATACAAACCCAGCCGCTCCCCTCTCTCCCCCTGGGACCGACCCCGCCTGCACCCGGGCTTTTAGCAAGCGGGAGACCATATAGGTTTTCAACGTCCATGCCATTAAGATTTCATGCAAAGAGGAGCGTGAACTATGGAATCGATCGTTAAGTTCTTGGAGAAAGGTCAGCCGTACTTCGACAAGGTCTCTAAGAACATCTACCTTCAGGCCATTAAAGACGGCTTTTTGGCAGCAATGCCCATCATCCTGTCTTCTTCTGTCTTCCTGCTTATTTCGACCCTGCCGGGCGTTGTCGCCACGGTCGGCGGCTTTACGCTGCCCGACTGGTGGAACGTCGACGTCGTGAACTTCTGCAACAAGGTTTACAACTTCACGATGGGCGTCGTGGGCATCATGGTCGCCGGCACCACCGCAAGCGCGCTGACCGGCTCCAAGAACCGCCGCATGCCTGCCGGCAAGGCCATCAACGCCACGAGCACCATGGTCGCCGCCATGTGCGCTATGCTCATCTTGGCCGTTACCCAGACGAGTGCCAAGATCGACGGCGCCGATGTCTCGGTGTTCTTTACCGACAACATGGGCACCAAGGGCCTGCTGAGCTCCTTTGTCGCCGCATTTGCCACGGTCAACATCTATGCCTTCTGCATTAAGCGAGACATCACCATCAAGCTGCCCAAAGAAGTCCCCGGCGCCATCGCCCAGAACTTCCGCGACATCTTCGCCTTCAGCTTCTCCATCCTGTTTGTCGCCGTCATCGACGTTATCTGCCGCACCTGCTTGGCCGTCCCGTTTGCCAACGTCATCTCCACGCTGGTGAGCCCGCTGTTCGCCGCTGCCGATTCCTACGCCGGCCTCGCCCTCATCTGGTTCATGATCCCGCTGTTCTGGTTCATGGGCATCCACGGCCCCTCGGTCGTTAAGCCTGCCCTCAACGCCGCGCTGTTTGGCAACATCACCACCAACCTCGCCACGCTGCAGGCCGGCGGTCACCCCGCCCTCGCCCTGACCGAAAACTTCGGTAACTACATCGGCGAACTCGGCGGCACCGGCGCCACGTTCATTGTCCCGATCATCTTCCTGCTCTTTATGCGCTCCAAGCAGCTCAAGGCCGTCGGCAAAGCCTCTGTCGTGCCCGTGATGTTCGCCGTCAACGAGCCGCTGCTGTTCGCCGCGCCCATCATCCTCAACCCGTACTTCCTGATCCCGTTCCTGTTTGCCCCCGTGGCCAACGTCCTCATTGGTAAGTTCTTCATCGACTTTTTGGGCATGAACGGCTTTATCTATGCCATGCCGTGGGCACTCCCCGGACCGATCGGCACCTTCATCGACACCAACTTCCAGCCGATCTCTCTGGTCCTGGTTGTCGTCCTGCTGGTCGTTGACTTCTTGATCTACTACCCGTTCTGCAAGGCCTACGACAACGTCCTGTGCAAGCAGGAGGCCGAGACCCTGGCCGAAGAAGAGGCCGAGGAGACCAAGGCCGTCAAGACCGCTGCCGCCCCCGCCGTTGAGGCTCCTGTTGTCGAGACCGCTTCTGCCACTGAGGCCTCCGCAGCTCCGTCCGCCCTTAAGGGCAAGGATCTGAGGGTTCTGGTTCTGTGCGCTGGCGCCGGCACCTCTGCACTGCTCGCCAACGCGCTTAAGGAAGGCGCCGACGAGCTGGGCATCGACATTACCGCCAACGCCGGTGCCTACGGCAGCCACTACGCCATCATGGACCAGTACAACGTCATCGTCCTGGCTCCGCAGGTTCGCACCTATTACAACGAGATGAAGGCCGACACCGACCGCCTGGGCATCACGCTGCTGTCGCCCAAGGGCAAACAGTACATCGACCTCACTAAGGATCCCAAGGGTGCCGTCGCCTGGATCGAGGAAAACCTCGAGGCATAAGACGCTGACACCACCTGCCGCTTGCAGACAATAAATGGCCCGTGCATCGATGTGTGATGCGCGGGCCATTTTGTTTAGACCGCACCCGTCCTCCTGTTCATCTTAATCTGTAACATCTAGCCGAGTTTTTGGGTCCCAGCTGTTACAGATCGAGATGAACGCACAGGCCAAGCCAAAAATCTCAATCTGTAACATGTAGACCGCTTTTGACCGCTTAGATGTTACAGATCGAGACAAACAGATGGGTCAATCCAATCAATCTAGATCTGTAACACCTGGCTGGTCATTTCACTCCTAACTGTTACAGATCGAGACAAACGGAATAAGCCGGACCGAATTGTCTAAATCTGTAACATCTAGCTGAGATTTTCGGCCCTACCTGTTACAGATTGAGACAAACAGGCCGAGCACGTCTACGCCCGCAGGTCCTTCACGCTGGAACGCTCGACCAGCACACCCGAGACGAGCGTACGGCTTCTGGAACTTGGGGCTTCCAGACCTGCGACGACCTCGTTAAGCGCACGAACGCCCAGCTCGCGGTGGCGAAACTTCACCGACGTCAGAATCGAGTTGGGAATCGTCTTATAGAGCTCATCGTCGAAGCCGATCACGGACACATCATCGGGCACACTCAGACCCTTGTCACGTAGAGCCATCATCACGCCGTTTGCCATGCAGTCGTTAGCAGCGAGGACCGCCGTGCAATCGGGCTTATCGGCAAGCACAAGGCCCGCGGCATAGCCACTATCCGCATTCCAATCGCCTTGCAGAGGCTCGGGCGGCTCAATGCCACGCGCCTCGAGTGCCGCACGCCAACCTTTCATACGACACTGGCTCGACAGCGCCTCTTTCTTACCAGAGACGAAGTATACGTTCTTGTGCCCACGATTTAAGAAGTACTCGCACGCCATGCGCGCACCACCCTCTTGATCGTCACTAACGGTAGAGCAGGTAGGATGCTCCATCGGCGTGATAATCACCGTCTTGAGGTCCTTCGGTGCCTCAAAGGTATCAAAGTCATCGACCATCTGACGCAGGTTGAAGATTATGCCATCAACAGGCAGCTGCGACATCCTACGCGCCGCTTCGGCAAGGGTCATCTTCTCCCCCGCCCGCTTCTTAATCATTGTGAGCGCAAAGCCGCGTTCTTCGGCGGCATCGGCGATGCCGTCAATCATGTCCACGGCACCGCCCGACAAGTGAAACAGCACCACGCCGATGCATCCGTAACGGCCCAACTTGAGCGAACGCGCGGCAAAGTTGGTTCGAAACCCGAGCGCCTCCATTGCGGAATGGACCTTATCGCGTGTCGACTCTCGCACGCTATCGGGCTCGTTGATCACACGCGAAACCGTCTTGAGAGAAACGCCCGCGGCAACTGCCACATCGTTCATTGAGACATTTTTCTTGTCCATCGTTGCCACTACTTCTCCAGTCGGTTTTGCATCGCTTGTTTTTTGCGTTCTAGCATACACTACCTGCCCGACTGACAAATCAACCGTTTACCGGACAATATCGACCACTCACCCGTAAATCCTTGTTGCTCTTCCAAAAATGTCTTACGTTGTCATTAACGAAATGACAACGTTGTCATTTCGCAATGCCTTCCTTAAGCAGGAAGGTTTCCGGGCAGTCCTGACCATCCATCGACGACCAGTTCCATCCACATGCATCGCGCATCAAGTAGCAAAGGAGCTCTATGGACGCCATCGTAAAGATGCTCGAAAAGCATCAACCGTTCTTCGAGAAGATCTCGAGAAACATCTACCTCCAGGCCATCAAAGACGGATTCCTTGGGTGCATGCCCATCGTCCTTACCTCTTCGATCTTTCTGCTGATCGCCACCCTTCCCGGCGTAGTTGGAATCACGTTGCCCCAGCCGCTCATCGACTGGTGCAACAAGCTGTACAACTTCACCATGGGCGTCATGGGCATCATGGTTGCCGGCACCACCGCCAAGAACTTCACGGCTTCCATGAACCGCCGCATGCCCGCCGGCAAGGTGCTCAACGACGGCTCCACCATGGTGGCCGCCCAGTGCAGCATGCTGCTGCTCGCTGTTACGCAGTTCACCACCAAGTTCAACGGCTCCGAGCTTTCGGTCTTCGATTGCACCAGCATGGGCACGCGCGGTCTGTTCTCGGCCTATATCGCCGCGTTCATTACCGTGTGGGTCTACAAATTCTGCGTCTCGCGCGATCTGACCATTAAGCTGCCCAAGGAGGTCCCGGGCGCCATCGCTCAGAACTTCCGCGACATCATTCCCTTCGGTGGCGCTGTCATCATCTGCGGCATTATCGATGTCGTCGTGCGCAACCTCATGGGCGTTCCGTTCTCCGAGCTGCTTATCAAACTGCTCTCCCCGCTCTTTACCGCTGCAGAAACCTATCCTGGCCTTATCCTTATCCAGGCAGCCACCGCGTTCTTCTGGTTCATCGGTGTCCACGGTCCCTCGATCGTCCAGCCGGGCATCGACCCCATCCGTCTTGCCAACCAGGCCGAGAACCTGCAGGTTCTGCTGGCCGGTGGTCACCCCGCCCATTCCCTCACCTTCAACATGTCGCTCGTGGGTGAGTTCGGCGGTACCGGCGCCACGTTCATCGTGCCGCTTCTGCTGATTCTCTTTATGAAGTCCAAGCAGCTCAAAGCCGTCGGTAAGGCCTCGATTGTTCCTGTTGCCTTTGCTGTCAACGAGCCGCTGCTCTTTGGCGCGCCGATGATCCTTAACCCCTACATGCTCATCCTCTTTGTTGCCGCCGGCTGCGTCAACGTGAGTGTTGCCAAGTTCTTTATCGATAACGTGGGCATGAACGGCTTCTCCTTCGTGGTGCCTTGGGCTACTCCTGCCCCCATCGGCATCTTCATCACCACGAACTTCCAGCTTATCGCCCTAGTGTTTGTCGCAATCATCATCTTGCTGGACGCCATCATCTACCTGCCGTTCTTGAAGGCATACGATAAGCTGCTCTGCGACCAGGAGGCCGAGCGCGCCGCCGAGCTGGGTCTCGAGTCCGATGGTGCTGCCACCATCGCCGCCAGCACCTCTGCGCCCGCTGTCGAGCAGACCGCCGCTGCCGTCGAGCCGACCGCCGCTGCCGCCGACAGCAAGCCTGTTGCCGACCAGTCCGAGCCCGCCTCCGACGCATCCGCTAAGAAGGATGTCGATGGCCTGAAGGTCCTCGTCCTGTGCGCCGGCGCCGGCACCTCTGCCATGCTCGCCAACGCCATCAAGGAAGGTGCCGCACAGACCGGAGAGAACATCGCTTCCTCCGCAGGCGCCTATGGTCAGCACACTGCCATCATGGATCAGTACGACGTTATCGTGCTTGCCCCGCAGGTCCGTAGCTACTACAACGACATGAAGGCCGACACCGATCGCCTGGGCATTAAGCTGCTCGCCCCGCGCGGTAAGGAATATATCGACCTTACTCGCGACCCCGCTGGCGCCATCAAGTGGCTCCGCGAGAACCTCGACTAGTTCCTCCCTCTGTTGGTGCCCGGATCCCCAGTTCGGGCACCTCTCCCTATTCGAATCCCACAGAAAGGATGACTCATGACCAACCCCATGCAGTTCCCCGACGGCTTTGTGTTTGGCGGCGCCACCGCTGCTTACCAGGTTGAGGGCGAGACCCGTACGCACGGCAAGGGCAAAGTGCCCTGGGACGATTTCCTGGCTGCTCAGGGTCGCTTCTCCCCCGACCCCGCAAGCGATTTCTACAACAAGTACCCGGTCGATATCGACCTGTGCCAGCGCTTCGGCATCAACGGTATTCGCGTCTCCATCGCTTGGAGCCGTATCTTCCCCAACGGCACTGGCGAGATTAACCCCGAGGGCGTTGCCTTCTATCACGAGCTCTTTGCTACCTGCAATAAAGCCGGCGTTATCCCCTATGTCACGCTCGATCACTTCGATACGCCCGAGGCCTTTTACCAGAACGGCGGCGAGGGCTTCCTGACGCGCACGACGATCGACGCCTTTGTCGAGTACGCCAAGTTCTGCTTTGCCGAGTTCACCGAGGTCAAGCACTGGTTCACCTTTAACGAGATTCCCGCGACCGCCGAGGGCAGCTTTATCGTCGGCAACTGGCCGCACGGCGAGAAGTACCGCCTGGACAAGGCCTTCCAGCTCATGCACAACATGATGGTGGCCCACGCCAAGGCTGTCGTCGCCTTCCATGAGGGCGGCTTTGAGGGCGAGATCGGCATTGTCCAGAACCTGGAGCCCAAGTATCCCCTCGACCCCAACAGCGCTGCCGACTGCGAGGCCGCCCGCATGGCCGACGTCATCAACAACCGCTGGGTGCTCGACGCCACTTTCCGCGGCCACTATGCAGCCGACACCATGGAGGCTGCGACCAAGCTGGCCCATATCGCCGGCGGCGAGCTCGACGTCCGCAACGAGGACATCGCCGCGCTGACCGCCGCGCTCCCCTACAACGATTGCCTGGGCGTCAACACCTACAAGTGCCAGTTCCTGCGTGCCGCCGAGGGCGAAAACGACATCAACCACAATGGCACCGGCGACAAGGGCTCCTCGCGCTGGTTCCTCAAGGGCGTGGGCGAGTCATGCGTGCGCGAAGGCGTACCCACCACCGATTGGGACTGGATCATCTATCCCGAGGGCCTGTACGACCTGCTGCTGCGCATTAAGAATGATTACCCCAACTACAAGAAGATTTACATCACCGAGAACGGCATGGGCTATAAGGACGACTTTGAGGACGGCTTCATCGATGACGCCCCTCGCATCGACTACATGCGTCAGCATCTCGCATGGGTCCTCAAGGCAATCGACGGCGGCGTAAACGTCGACGGTTACTTTGTGTGGTCGCTGCAGGACCAGTTCTCCTGGACCAACGGCTACAACAAGCGCTACGGCCTGTTCTACATCGACTTTGAGACCCAGAAGCGCTATCCCAAGGCGAGCGCGTACTGGTACAAGAACGTCGCGGAGACCGGCCTGCTCATGGCCTAGTTTCCGCCGCATACCCCCCCTGTCGGCCGCATGCGAACCCCTCCACGGGTTCGCATGCGGCTTTTTTGTTTTGGCTCGGCCCGAACAGGCCGTTTGTTTCGATCTGTAACATCTAACTGGGATTTTCGGTCTTAAATGTTACAGATCGAGACAAACAGGAGTCCGGTCAAAAAATCTCAATCTGTAACACGTAGCCCACTTTCGACCGTCTACCTGTTACAGATCGAGACAATAAGATAGTCAAATCCAAACTTTCCAAGCAGTTATGAACCATGGTTTCCAGTTTTCGGTATCACGAACATACTTTCGATATCATAATATCATTAAATGATACCGAAAGTATGTTCGTGATACCGAAAGGAGCCGCATGCGCCAGTTCGATTACACCACAGTCCCAGCGGAACTCGAAGCAACTCCAATCACCAACCTCCTCCTCTCGATACGCGAGCATAAAGGCCGTCAGCTTGCTCTGAGTCAAGTCAAACCCGAGCTTCTATCGTCCCTTATGGAGGAGGCTAAGATCCAAAGCACCCGATCCTCCAACGGACTTGAAGGAATTGTTACCACCCAAAAAAGACTCAAAGCGATCATGGCGTATTCCGCCAAGCCAAGCTCCCGCGCAGAGGAAGAAATCGCTGGATACCGAGATGTGCTGTCGCTTATTCACGAGCAACACGATTCCATTCCCGTAACGCCATCGGTCATCCTGCAGTTGCATCGTGACCTCATGGCGCACACGGCAATCTCGTATGGAGGCCATTGGAAAGATAGCGATAACGAAATCGTCTCCATTGACGATCAAGGTAATCGATTTGTGCGCTTTAGGCCCCCTTCGGTTCTAGCAACCCCGGGGCTTATTAAAGAAGCCTGCCAGTCCCTCAACGATGCTTTATCTCGCCAAGTTTGCGATCCCCTCCTTATATCGCTCCGCTTTATCTTCGATTTTGTTAGCATTCATCCCTTCAACGATGGCAATGGCAGGATGAGCCGGCTCCTTACAACGCTGCTGCTCGAAAAGACTGGATACGACGTTGCGCGTTACATCAGCATCGAGCGACTTATTGAAGACAACAAAGCGCTTTACTACAACGCCCTCGCTGCAAGCTCCACTGGATGGAATGAAAATCAAAACACCGAAGTACCCTTTATCCGTTTCATGCTCGGAACAACCCTGGCCGCCTACCGACAGCTCGAGCAGCGTACCTTAATTGAATCAAGCACTCGTCCCATGTCAAAGCAAGCGCGCATCGCTGTTCTATTTCAACAGAGACCCGGCGTCATTAAGAAATCCGACATCCGGTCCAACTGCCCCGATATCAGCGAGGTAACCGTTAAACGAACCCTCGGTCAGCTTGTTAGTTGCAGCGCAATCGAAAAAACAGGAGCGGGTCGTTCGACGGGCTACATACTCAAAGACGTCCATGCTCTAGAACTATTCTTGCAATCCACAATACCCGATGGCGAGGCTGCAATAACAAAAGAGGCTCCAAAGGATAAGCTACTTGAACGTGTAAACCACGCCGAGGATGAAAGCAGAGAGGGGCTCTATGAAGACTACGATTCATTCTCAAGGGACATAAGGACGAAATACGGAGTCTAGTCATATCCCAGAATAGCCTCATCCTTGTTGCCCAAAGTTATTTACGCGTCATTGTGAAGCGATAACCCCTGCGCCGGCAGGGGGGCAGAAGTATCGTCTGTAGCATTAGCTAGCAGATGACCTGCGTATGCTCCTCGATGGCGGCACGGTCCTCGGCGGCGATACCCGGCTCGCACACCACGGCGTCCAGGCTGTCCAGGCGGCAGAAGGTGTAGAAGTCGCGCTTGCCGATCTTGCTGGAGTCGGCGATCAGATAGCGCGAGTCGGCCTTGCTAAAGGCGAGCTGCTGGATACGACCCTCATCCATATTAGACGTAGACACGTCGCCATCCAGAATGCCGTTGGCGCCGATAAACGCCGCATCGATACCCAACGCACGCAGAGTATCCTCGGCCGTTGGCCCCACAAAAGCGGCGGTGCGGCGACGGTACATACCGCCCACGAGGCACAGGTCGCAGTCTTCGCGCGCCTCGAGCAGGTTAAACACCGAAAGCGAATTGGTCACAATGCGCAGGCGAAACGCCGGCAGCATCGAGGCCATCTGCTCCACCGTAGTACCCGTGCCCAAAAAGATGGTCGAGTCTTCCTCGATAAGCTCCACAGCACGACGCGCGATCTGCAGCTTTTCCTCGGCATGCTTGGTGCGCTTTTCGCTGTGCGAGTACTCGTGGCGCAGCATAGCGTGGGGACGGCCCTGTGCACTGCGGGCTCCGCCGTGCACGCGCTCGATCTCGCCCAGGCTCGCAAGCTCCTCAAGATCGCGACGGATCGTCATATCCGAGACGCCTAACGCATCCGAAATCTCCTTGACCGAGACCGTGCCCTGCTCCTCGAGCAGCTGACGAACCTTATCCTGTCGCTCCGCTTTAATCACGATGAGTCCTCGCTGTTCCACGCTCGCGTCAATTCAAACAGTAACGAACAAATTGTATCAGACTCGTGCGGTCAAAAATGAACGCCCGCACAGCTCCAATCATCACTTTTTTGAGAAAAATACCCCCTGCTTTAGTGGGGTGTAGTGATAATCTCGCCTGTTCGCGCTACAGTTTGTCCGAAATACCTCGATGTTAGGAACCAAATGATCACTTCCGAGCTTTTCGGCACCGCGCCGTGCGGTACCCCCGTTCATCGTTACACCCTCAACGGGCCCGAGATCTGCGTTCGCATTATGGACTATGGCGCCACCGTGCTGGGTATCGATGTGCCCGACATTCCCGGCAACGTGCGCGATGTGGTGCTGGGCTTCGATAAGCTCGAGGATTACTTTGACAACCCCGCCTGCTTTGGCGCGACCATCGGCCCCGTGGCCAACCGCACCGCGGGCGCCACGATTACCATCGACGGCACGGACTGGCATATGCCCGCCAACGAGGGCGCCAACAACCTGCACAGCGATCTTGAGCACGGTCTGCATAAACGCGTGTGGGACGTTGAGCTCGACGAGGCCCATAACGCCGTGCGCATGACCACCTCGCTTGAGGATGGCGAACTGGGCCTTCCCGGCAACCGCACCTTTACGGCCGTGTTTACCGTTACACGCACCGGCGTCTTTCGCATCGAGTATGGCTGCGAGAGCGACCGCGCCACCTACGTGTCCATGACCAACCACACGTACTTTAACCTTGCCGGTCATAACGCTGGCATGGACTGTGAGCACTTCTTTGTTGCTAACGCTGCTCACTACCTGCCCATTAACGAGCAGAACATCCCCACCGGCGAGATTGCTCCGGTCGAGGGAACACCGTTTGACTTCCGCGAGCTGCGCCCCGTCGCACCCGGCATGGAGGCCGACGACCCGCAGATTAAGCAAGCCCGTGGCTACGATCACTGCCTGTGCATCGATGGCTATCAGTACGGGCGCAACCTGCGTCGCGCCCTGCATGTTGAGGAGATGTGGACCGGCCGTGAGCTAGACTACTACACCACCGCCCCGGGCGTGCAGCTCTACACCGGCAACTGGCTGGGCGACGAGCACGCCAAGGACGATGCTAACTATGGCTGGGGCGCCGGCTTTGCCCTCGAGGCCGAGATGTACCCCGACACGCCGCACCAGCCGCTGTTCCCGCAGGGCATTGTGGGCCCGGGTCACCCCTACAGCAATGTGATCGAGTACCACTTTATGAGGCACTAAGCCCACAACGCGACATATCACACAGCATCGCCCGCCGGCACCACCGCCGACGGGCGTTTTTCATCTTTTGGGCTCATTTTCGCTGTAACTGTATGAGTGACATATCAAAACTATGCCCATTTACTACGTTTAGCCCGGGATGCTCGACTATGCACCGGTTTTTGTTAAATTCGCAAGCCGTCTACCGGCGGTTTTGTTTTTCTCAAATTCGACATGCTCGGCGATAGCCGATCAAACGTAGTAAATGGGCATAGTTTTTGACAGGCGGCATCGCGCGCGTCCCTCGCAAGGGCAAAATGATCCGTTTTCCTCCGTCCCCAAGGGATCAGTTGAACAGATTGCCGATGGGGTCGGGGGCGGAACTGGGGAGATAGCGGATTTCCAGCTCTATGCCGAGCTCTTGCAGCTCTTTGAAGGCGGCGATGTCCGTATCGTCTACGGCAACGGCAGGCGTAACGGGACGTTTGCCCTCCCCTGCCTGCATATGGCCGATGCTGATCTTGTTGATCGGCACGCCACCCTTAACCAGCGCGAGCGCATCGGCGGGTGAGGCCACCATGATCAGAATCAACTGGCGCGGCGTTGCGGTATGAACGATGTCGACGGTCCTTTGCACCGAGAAAAACCGCGTCCAGACACCCTCGGGTGTCGTCACCCTCATAGGGGCCCATATGCGAGCGTCCGCCGCGATCTCATCGTTGACGATTAGGACAAGGTTGGAACCTACGGCTTCGTTCCACAGCGCAACATCTTGCCCGTAAATGAAACGGTCGTCGATGCGTGTGAGAAGAATCTTGGGTTGTGCCATCGCTGCCCCATTCTTTTTGAGACCCGTAAGAGCAAGACATCGCGTTTCCAATATTAGTGCATTTAAAGTGAGAAAAGCCGTCAGAACCCTTGCGCGGATTTGCGATGTCCCGTATCATAGACAGCCGTTGACGCCTCAGTTGCGTCATCACATGGCCGCCAGCGTAGCTCAGTTGGTAGAGCACCGCTCTCGTAAAGCGGGGGTCACCGGTTCGAGCCCGGTCGCTGGCTCCATTGCACAAGATAGCCGCCTTCGGGCGGCTTTTTTGTTGCCGATTTAGAGTGCGTGTGCGCCAATCCAGGCACATCGCCGCCAGCAACTCCCCTACTCAACAAAAAAGCCCCGCCAACCGCAATCCCCAAAGGAACCGCAATCAGCGGGGTCCAAGAGCGCTTCCCTGAGAGAACCACACCAGCTTTTATACTATGAGCAGGGATTAAAGGGTGCTCAAATCAATTGTTTGCGGATTGGTCAGACCATAGATAGCATTCTCATCACCAGAGGCTGCGGTTTGGCAACCAGCTTTACATTCAACTGGCGTTGTTTCGTCAATCAACTCGAAGCCAAACCAACCCTCTAGCTCAGTGCCGGGTTGTATTTGGCGCGATTCAGGAAGATCGAGGCCCTCCACGAACATGTCCGGTTTAAGGCCCTTTCCGTCCTGAAAAGTCAGTATTTCATTTCCGGAGAACATTACAGTCTGCAGGTCATCCGAAACGTTTTTTGCAGTCACATTCAAAATCAACAGTGGCTTGCCGCCACTAGAACTTTCTACTCCGCGTTGCGCCCCCGTGATGGTGTACTCAATACCCGATGCTGGGATATCGCCGTCCCCGCCGCTGCCATCTTTCTCTTTTCCGGCAGCGTCTGCCTGAGCAGCAGCATAGCCCGCAGCGTAACCATCATCATAGCTCCCCTTCCCGGAGCAAGCGGTAAGGCAAGCAGAACCAGCTGCGAGCCCCAACGCCAAGAAAGCGCGCCTAGGAATTAAGGCGGTTGTGCTGAGTCCCATAAAGAGCTCCCATCAATTAGCTATTTCTCGTATCACAGCTATTTTAATTATTCTTCAATCCATTTAGCATCAATCGTGTCTCAATAACTGCGTCGTTCAGCCTAATTTGGCCGCTCCAATGAATCCAGCTCAAACAACAAAAAGCCCCGCTGATCGCAATCCCCAAGGGAACCGCGATTAACGGGGCTCAAGCGCGCTCCTCAATGGAATCACGCCAGCATACAAACAGCTCAGCCGAGCAGCTCGCTACTCCTCCCAGTAAGCGTCTGCAAGCAGCTTAAAGCAGATCTTCTTGACCGGCTGCGTGCCATCGCCCGGGAACTCGAGCGTGGGCATGTGAGGCTCGCCGGCAACAAACAGCGCAAACTTGTCGTCAGCAAGATCGCCGGCGATCGAGGCGTCGGAATCGACCAGATCGTAGTCGTCCTTCTCGTCAAACTCCTGAACCAGCGTCAGGCTGCCCGTGGCAACCTTAAAGGCCTCGCGACCCTCGACGTCGATCTGCAGGTCGTGATAGCGCTGATGCGTCTCATAGTGAGCCTCGGCTTCGGGACGCGTCGTGGGAGCCATGACGTTCGCAAAGACCTTGTCGCCCAGAATCGGATGGCTGCCGACCTCGAGCTGCGCCGGATCATTCTCCTCGAGCCAATCGATCAGCACGTCGAGGCCCTTGAGCATTCCACGGTACTCCTCGATATCGCCCAATGCACCGTAAATCATCTAAATCCCCTCTCGGATCGTTTCTTTGGCGGCTACTCGGCAAACGCATTACCGACGCTGTTGCCACCCACATGCGTCTCGACCAGGGTAAGGTCGGGATTGAACACGACAACGTCGGCGTCGCGCCCCGACATAATGCTATCGCACTTGTCGTCGACATGAGCTAGCAACCGATGCCGGGGCCGCAGCACAAGCTCCTACAGCTCGGTCACGACAACGCCGTTGTAAACCTCGTCCCAACGATCCATAACCAAGTGGCCAGTCATGGGATCCATGGCATTGAGCTTGCCGCAGGTGTTGGCGGTACACAGCACCGTCTCGTCGTCGGCGCCGGCAGCAATCGCATGTGCGAAGCCGGCAATGGTCGAATCGCCAGAGCCCGTAGCGTTAACGGCGGGGATATCGGGGGTCTTGGCGCGGAACGCACGGCCGTTATGGAAACCAACGGAGCCGGCAGCGCCCATGGATACGACGACCCAGGGGATATCGGAGAAGCGGGCGTCAGAGGCGAGCGCGGAACGGAGCTCGTCCACATCGTCGGTGGTAAAGCTCGTGCCCAGAAGGCCGTTAATTTCGGTCAGGTTAGGCTTAACCAGC
Organism: uncultured Collinsella sp.; assembly: GCA_902469665.1. Taxonomy (GTDB): domain Bacteria; phylum Actinomycetota; class Coriobacteriia; order Coriobacteriales; family Coriobacteriaceae; genus Collinsella. The sequence goes on from CABRDE010000004.1 coordinate 22,203, forward strand.
TCAGGCTTGACCTTGGACTTGAGCGCAGCCTCGAGCGAAGCACCCGAGGTATCGAGCAGCACCTTGGCGCCGGCGTTCTCGGCAATGCCCGTGATCTTGGCATAGTAGTCCGCCTCGACACCGCGGGGCAGAGAACCCGAAATGGTGACGACGTCGGCCTTGCCCGCAAGCTCAGTAAACTTGGCGGTAAAGGCATCGAGTTCCTCGGGGGCAATTGTCGGGCCACTCTCGAGCAGCTCGGTCTGGTTGCCGGCGTGGAGGATGTTGAGACAAATGCGGGTCTCGCCCTTGATGGGCACAAAATCATTCTTAATGCCGTTGGCATCCATGAGCTCGGCCATATAGGCGCCCATATGACCACCAAGCAAGCCGGTTGCCACGACATCGTCGCCCAGCTGACCCAGGACGCGGGCCACGTTGAGGCCCTTACCGCCGGCGGTCTTTTCGGGCGTCACGCGGTTGACGTCGTCGATAATGAGCTCATCGAGCTGATAGCGCGTATCGACGGACGGGTTCATCGTAACGGTGAGGATCATTTCTAGCTCCTTATCTCGCAGGCTCCTTATGCCTTGCAAAACGAATTGGCTACATGCGACTACAGAATCTCGATTGTGAACGAGCGAACGACGGTCTCCTTGGGCTTGGCGATAAGGCAGCCGCGCTTGTGCTCAAGCACGTCATCCTCATCGGAACAGGTCGAGAGGCCGCCCCAGGGCTCAACTGCCACAAAATCACCCTCGGGCTTGCTCCACACAATGAGGTACGGGAAGCCCTCGAAGCTCAGGCGAACGCCCTTGTCCTCCCCCTTCTTAGAAAGCGTGACCTGACGGCTCTCGAGCACGTCAAAGATGGTCTCCGCAAAATCGAAGAGCTCATGCGACAGGGGCAGCGTCTTTCCCACCATGGGGTTCTTGGAGCGGTTGGTAACGTCAATCAAGCCAGTCGAAGGGACAGCGGTGCAGAGCTCCGCAGCCTCGTCCTTCTCAAAGCGCAACTCGTAGTCCGTATAGGCCTCGCCCTCATCGAGCGGGCACCTAAAGCCGGGATGACCGCCAATAAAGAACGGCATGTCCTCGGTGCCCTCGTTGGTCACCTCGTAGGCGACACGCACGGCGGCGTCCTCGAGCGTATAGCGGGCGACAAGCTTAAACGGATAGGGATAATCGCTCAGCAATGCAGCGTTATCCTCGGATGCCAGGCACATCGCCAGCTCGTTTGCGCTTTGGCTCAACAGTTTCCACTCCTGCTTGCGCGCAAAGCCGTGGCGGGCGAGCTTCACATGATGTCCGGCAAACGTCATGGCGCTGTTATCGCGCAAACCTCCGCAAATCGGGAAGCAAATCGGTGCCTGGCCGGACCACACGGCGGGATCGCCCTGCCACAAGTACTCGCGACCTCCAGCCTCAATCGAGGTAAACGAACCACCGGCCGTGGAGACCTTGATAGAAATCGAATCGTTGGAGAGAGCGTATTCCATTGTCCATCCTTTCGAACAACTGCTTTTTGCTCGCAAGAACCCGTCTCGGCCCTGACCAAAGGACAAACCCGCACGTTCATCGATGCGTCCGGTTTCCCAGCCATGCAACGGGGTACCATACAGACATTGATGCAATTACAGCTGAAAGGCCTTCTTATGCGAACCATCATCCTTTATGCCTCACGCCACCACGGCAATACGAAAAAGCTCGTGGACGCCATCGTCGAGGCGCACCCCGAGATCGACACCCTCGACGTGAAGTCACTCGGTAAAAACGAGTACCCCGACCTGCACGAATACCATCTGATCGGTGTCGCCACGGGCATCTATTACTCCGAGATCGACAAGGACATGGCACGCGTTCTCACGAACGTGCTGCAGCCGCAGGACAAGGTGTTTGGCCTTATGACCTACGGCGGCAAAAACAAGTGGTACGGCAAGGATATCGATGGCATCTGCCGCATGAGGCAGGCCATCTTTATGGGTGTCTACGGCTGCCCCGGCTTTGATACGTGGGGGCCGTTCAAACTCACCGGCGGCGTCCAGAAGGGACACCCAACCGCTGAGGAAATTAAGGGCGCTGTCGACTTCTTCGACAAGATCGAAGACGAGTATGGCGACATCATCGTCGAAGAGTACGCCAAGCGCGAGAAGCGCCTAGCATACGAGAAGGAGCATCCCGCGGGGGGTCTGGTGGCCGGCGTCAAGCGCACGGCAAAGAAGATCGCTAACAAGCTGTAACTGTAAAGGTGCTTTTGAGCGTTTAACCCATACGGCGGGTCCGAGCAGATTCGGGCCCGCCGTCTTTTTCTATCGTTACTCGGTAAAGGCGTTGCCGACGCTCTGGCCGCCAACATACGTCTCGACGAGGGTGAGCTCATGGTCGAACACGACAAAGTCGGCGTCGCGACCCGGCATGATGCTGCCGCACTTATCCTCGATGTGTGCAGAGCGAGCCGGCACCTCGGTAGCCATGCGAATGGCGATATCGGCGCTGGCGATGCCCCAATCGACAATGTTCTTGACGCCCTGGGCAAGCGTGAGCACCGAGCCGGCAATGCTCTTGCCGTCGGCGAGCCAGCACAGGTTGTCCTTCATGATGACGTCCATGCCGCCGCTGGTGTAGCTGCCCTCGGGCATGCCGCCGCAGCCAAGGCAGTCGGTGATGAGCACCGTGTGCTGCCAGCCCTTTGCCTGCAGCAGCGCCTTGATGGCGGCAGGGTTTACGTGCTTGCCGTCACAGATGATCTCGGCGTAGGTCTCGGGCGTGGACATGGCAGCGCCCACGACACCGGGCTCACGGTGATGCAGCCCGCGCTGGCCGTTATAGGTATGCGTAAAGCAGCTGGCACCGGCGTTGATGGCAGCGATGCACTCATCGTAGGTGGCGTCGGAGTGACCGATGCTGGTCACCACACCCTTGGCGTTCAGAGCAGCCGCATAAGCAGCGGCACCGTCGCGCTCGGCCGCCATGGCGCTCTTAACGATGCGACCGCCCGCAGCCTCCTGCCACTGATCGAAGACCTCCTCGGAGGGATCGATCAGGTAGGCGGGGTTCTGTGCGCCCACGTGCTTCATGGTAAAGAAGGGGCCCTCCAGATAGATGCCCTGAATGCGAGCACCGCAGAAGTCGGGGCCGCGACCCTCGTCCGCCTGGGCGATGGCGGCGCAGGCATCCTTGATCTGCTCGACGCCATCGGTGAACGTCGTGGGCAGCCAGCTGGTGGTACCGCGACGGGCGAGCTCGGTCGAGCTGATATCAATGCCCTCGGGATCGTTATCGGTTGTTGAGTGGTTGTAGAAGCCATGGATGTGAGTATCGACCATACCCGGTGCGATCCACGATCCCGTGTAGTCCTTAAACTCGCAAGAGGGCTCGTCGGCCTGCCAGGCGCCAAAGACGCCATCCTCGACCATAAGATAGCCGCCCAGTTGCGGGCCTGCCGGCAAGAAGAACTTGTCAGCCTTAATTGCGTACGTGCTCATATGCACTCCTTGCTTCTAAAGCAGTTGACTGTGGAAATGCTTATACCCGGTCCATGTAAAAACAAAAAGCGCCCGCCCGCCGTTATGAGCGGACGGGCGCCCTTACAGGGGGACGCGATTAAGCGGTGAAGGGGTGAATCGTCACGCCCTTGACCACGCGGTTGACCGTGCCGGTGGGGCTCGGCGTATCGGGCGTGTTGCCCACGCGCACGGAGTTGAGCAGGCTGATAGCCTGGGCAAACATCACGAACGGCAGGGCAAGGTAGCCCTCGGGAAGCGCCTCGTAGCCCTTAAAGGTGAAGGACTCGCCCTCGTAGACGGTAGCGCCATCCTGCTGAACGGCAACGGTGTGCTGAGCGATCTTGTCGCCACCGATCTCGTTGAGGATGTCGATGTCGTACTGACGGGTGTAGGCGTCGTTGTTGACGAACACGAAGACGAGCGTCTTATCGTCGACGAAGGACTTAGGTCCGTGACGATAGCCCATGGAGGTGTCGTAGGAAGTAGCAACCAGACCGTGAGCGAGCTCGAGGATCTTGAGCTGGCTCTCCTGAGCAAGGCCACCGAAGGAGCCAGAACCCAAGTAGGTCACGCGGTTGAAGTCGCCAGCCAGGTAATCGGCGATCTCAGGCTCACGGGAGATGACCTCCTCGCCCATCTTGGCAATCGTCTCGACCCACTCGGCCTTCTGCTCGTCAGAGGCAGTGTCGAAAATAAGGGTGGAGAGCAGGGTCATGCAGGAATAAGAACCGGTCATGGCGAAGCCCTTGTCGTTGGCGCGCGGAATGAGCAGCGTCAGCGCGTTGGGATCATCGGCAGACTCGACGGCGAGCTTGCCCTCGGGAGCGCAGGTGATGTTGAGGAACTTAACGTTGTGGACGAGCTCCTTGGCAACGGCAACGGCGGCAAGGCTCTCGGGGCTGTTGCCAGAGCGGGCAAAGGAAACCACGAGCGTGGGATCCTCGGCGCGCAGGAAGTCGCGCGGGGCGCTCACGATGTCGGTCGTGGCGATGGGCTTAAAGTCGTAGAGATCAGTGTTGCCAGCGTGACGCAGGTACGGGGCGCAGGTATCGCCAACGTAGTCGGACGTACCGGCACCGGTGAAGACAACGGACAGACGACCCTCGCCCATAGCGCGAGCCTCGGCCAGGAAGGCCTCGATGGCCTCCTTGTTCTCGCGATAGATGTTGAGCGTATCACGCCAAAGGTCGGGCTGCTGAGCAATCTCGGCCGTGGTGATCTGGGCGCCGAGCTCGGTGAGCTCCTCGACACTCTTCTCGAACATTTCTAATACCTCTCTCTAGAAGTAATCCTCTGACGTGCAATTATACACTTCGGTTGGTTATCTGGTAGTAACCAGTTAAATGCAAAGAATCACCATATGGAAACGATGCGAGCACTAGTTACTGCGCTGGTGGTAAACCTTGTATTTAAACTGATCGGCACGAGCAACCGAGAGTGTGTACTCCACTACCTCGTTTGACTCGTTATACGTAGTCCTGACCAAATCGAGCACAGGCGAGCCCTCGACAATTCCCAAAAGGTGGGCATCGGTGGGACGGGCTATGCTCGCATAGAACTCCTCTTCGGCCACGCGAATCTTTTGCTGAAAGTCCTGCTCAATCACATCGTAAAGCGGCTTACGCTCCAGCAGCGGTCGCTTTAGGGACAGAAATTGACGAACCGGTAGATAGCTGCGTTCGACCATCATGGGCATGTTGTCGGCAGAACGAAGGCGCTTGAGCTTAAAAATGCGATCACCGATGCGCAATCCCATATGCTCGGCCAGATTCTTATCGGCCTCCATCTCGCAAAACTCGAGAATCGTGGTCTCGGGTTCTCGACCCATCGCGCGCATCTGCTCGGTAAAGCTGTAGGACTGCATAAGATTGGTTGCTTTTGCCGAACGGTCGGTCACAAAGGTACCGCGACCGTGCTGCCGAACCACCAGTCCTAAACGCTCCAGTTCCTGCAGAGCCAGGCGTACCGTAGTGCGCGAGAGACCATAGCGCTCCGAAAGTTCGCGCTCGGAAGGAATCATGTCACCGGCGCGATATTCATGGTCAATCTTTTCGGTCAGAATATCGACCAGCTGATCGTACAGCGGTTGCTTACGCGCTCCGATCGCCATTCTATCCTCCCTTTTGCTCGAATTCGGCTAACTACCTAGGGTGTTATGCATTATCTGTCTGCCACACCCGAATCATTAAGAAAACAAAAGCCGCGCGCTCTTTCGAGCACGCGGCTTTTAACATACACATGGCTTAAGGGGTCGGGGTGTGAGCCGCGTAGGGACACACCCCTCAAGCTAGAGCCTTACCAGATGCTCGGCCAGAGACCAAGCGGGCCAGCGCCCAGGATGCCAAGGACAAAGAGCAGGAGAATGCCCTTGGTCGGGGTCCAGCTGTGCTTAGCGAACATGTAGTAAAGCAGCAGCGTAAGCATAAGCGGGACGAGCTTCGGGACGATGGTGTTGAGGGTGTCGGCAACAGAGAAGTTGACCGGATCCTCGGTAACGGTGCCGTAGGTCACGGACTCCATGCCGTTACCCAGATCGGTGACGCCGCACTCGACAGCGTTGCCGTCGGCATCGGAAGCGGTAAGGGCGTTGCCGTCCTTATCGGTCATGGCGATGGTACCGGCCTCAGCGGTCTCGGTATCGATGCCCTCCATACCGGTGAAGTTCTCGGCCTCCTTCTCGGAGACGATCACGGTAGTAGCGGAGAGACCACGGGTGGTGCCGTTGGGGATCTGGAGGTTGATCTGGGTGCCACCCATGGTGACGACCAGGCAACCGACGACGAAGACGCCCATGATGGAAGCGGCACGCGTGAAGGCCTGCATGTTGGCGGTCAGAGCGTCAATAGCGCTGGTGCCAAGCTTGTAGGACCAGTTCATGAGCCAGAAGCGCAGAACGAACTGGACAGCGTTGAAGATCACCAGGAAGATGATCGGCGCAGCAGCGTTGCCGTTGATGGCCATGTTGGAGGTGATGCCGGCCGTGATAGGCACGAGCGTCAGCCAGAACAGGGCGTCACCGATACCACCGAGCGGGCCCATTGCGGCGACGCGGACGGCGCGGATCGTGGGGATGTCAACCTTGTTCTGCTCGAGCGAAAGCACGATGCCCATAACAAAGGTGACGAGGAACGGGTGGGTGTTGAAGAACTCCAGGTTGTGGCTCATGGAAGCCGCGAGGTCGTTCTTATTGGTGTGGATCTTCTCCAGACCGGGGATGATGGAGTAGAGCCAGCCAGCGGCCTGCATACGCTCGTAGTTGAACGAGGCCTGCAGGAAGCAGGAGCGCCAAGCCATCTTGTTGAGGGTCTTCTGGTCGAGCTGCGGAGCAGGAGTGAGATCCTCGTAGTGCTCCGGGATCACATACTCATTAGATGCCATCTTCGAAGTCACCTCCGTCAGAAACAGCTGCACCCTTCAGCTCGGTCTGCTGCTGGAAGTCCCAGAAAGCGATGCCGAAGCCGATGAGAGCGAGGATGAGCAGAGCAGGGGTTGCCAGCGAATCGTTGGCAACGGTGATGAGCGCGAGGCCGAAGCCCATGAGGAAGAAGCCCCACATATCGCGGTTCATCATAACCTTAAGCAGGACGGCGAAGCCGACGAAGCGCATCATGCCGCCTGCAGCGGACAGACCGGTCTGCAGCCAAGTCGGGATGGCGGAAGCGATGGTCTGACCAATGGTAGCGCCAGCGATGAAGAACAGGGTGACGACGACAGCGAAGATCAGGCCGAGCAGAGCCATGGCGAAGTAGTTCAGGCGCTCGATGCCCTTGGTGTCCGCGTTGTGAGCCATGTTATCGGCCGTGGACATAAGCGGGGACATAAGCGTGAAGACCAGGGTAACGCCAAGCTGGCCAAGCAGAGCGAACGGAATGGCGAGGCCGACTGCCGCGTTGGGCTCGAGGCCCGTGGCGATAGCGAGAATGGCTGCCATGATGCCGCCGATGACGGCGTTAGGCGGCTGAGCGCCTCCGATCGGCATGTTGCCGATCGTCATGAGCTGATAGGTACCACCCACGAGAAGACCGGTGTTGAGGTCGCCAAGGATAAGACCGATGACGGCGCCGGTGACGATGGGCTGATAGAGAGACTCGAGGAAGTCAAACTGGTCGATTGCCGCGATGAACGTGACGACGAAGACCAGAGCGATCTGGATGATCGAGTATTCCATCTTGCTCCTCCTTTCAAAATGTATGTACGCACTTTGGATTTCACGTACAGAACGTCAGGGTTTCACTCCTGACAACGTGGATCACGAGGATTACGAGAAGAGCTTGCTCGTGTCCTCAACAGGCGTGCTCGGAACGCGCCTGATCTCCAACTCCACCCCCAATTCCTGCAGCTCTTTAAACGCAGCGACATCCTCGTCGTTAACTGCGACGGAGGTGGCGACTTGGCGCTTTCCTTCCGACATGTGCATGTTGCCGATGTTTACCTTCTTTATAGGCACACCGCCCTTGACGAGCGTAAGCACGTCTTCCGGTGTTTCGGCCACGATGAAGATCTTCTGGCGCGGGCTCGCCTTGCCAATGACGTCGATGGTCTTCTGCAGAGAGAAGAAACGCGTAGCGACGCCGGCGGGAGCGGCCATCTTCATGAGGTTCTGGCGCATGGTGTTGGACGCCACGTCGTCGTTGGCGACGAGGATGAGGTTGGAGCCCAGGGTGGAGTTCCACTGGGTGGCAACCTGACCATGAACCAGTCGGTTATCGATGCGGGTAAGAAGAATGTTGGGTTCTGCCATGTTGATCAGCTTCCTTTCGTTATTTGCTGACGACAGTTACTTGATCTCCTGAATCGCGTAACGCGAAACATCTACGACGGCTCCGGATCGGACTTTGATCTGGACCTTCTCGCCTTCGATGCCTTTGACGGTTCCGTAGATACCGCCGGCGAAAAGAACCTCTTGACCCGGCTTGAGCTCGGTGTGCAGCTCCTTGAAGTACTTCTGCTTCTTCTTCATGTTGATTTGCGACCAGATGGTGTAAATCAAGCCCATGATGACAAGCAGGCCTAAAAGGGCGACCGAGGAGCTCAGGACGTTGGCTCCGAAATCGGCCATTAGATGCCGTCCTCGTCGCCGAAGATATCCTCTTCCTCGGAGCCGGCAACGGATGCGACCGTCTGGGCGGTGACGCCCGTCTGGCCAACGGTCACAGCCTGCTCGCCAAGCTCGGCGAGCGTGGCATTGCCGCGGAGGAACAGAAGCTCAATAACCATGGGAAGGTTGGTGCCAGTCAGAACCTCGACGTTGTCGACATCCTGGGCAATCATCATCGACTGGTTGAACGGGGTGCCGCCAAGCAGGTCGGTAAAGACGAGCACGCCATCGCACTCCTCGCGCATGGCGGTAATAGCGGCGCGGAGATCCTCACCGTAGGAAGCAGCCTGGTCGCCCTCAAAAGGAACGACGGTAAAAGCGGGCTGGTCGCCGGCAACCATAGCGATAGCGCTAGCTAGGCCGGGTGCGAACTGTCCATGACCGGTAAGAATAAAGCCAACCATTCAAATTTCCCTTCCGAAGGTGTGTACAATCTGAGTCCGATGATTTTCGGAAGCCAGCGGGCGCTCGCCCTTAAAGCTTCTTAGAAAGCGTTCTTTGAAGACCAGTGGTTTCTAAACTGGTAGTAACCACGTGACGTGTTGTTGTCACTATATCACCCCAGAAGAGGTCGCTTTCGTTGATTCATACGGTAAAACGTTTTTGCACCGCTCACGGTGATATTTCGACCGTTTACCGGTCGTTAACACTTCTACCTGCGGTTTTGAAACCGTTTCGAAATGCTTTGGCAAAAGATCGGAACTTTTCCTGTCCCTAAACAACGCAGGGCGGCTAAAAATAGCGTGTAGAAAAATTGCAGGTCATTGTGAAGATATGTGAATTGGTCTTTTTGACTTAATACCAGTTAGAACCAGTTTTGAGATTATCGGTGAACGGTAGTTTTCGACCGTTCACCGGTTACTTGCAATCGTTTGCAGTTGTTTTCCCAGATGAATTAGGGAAACCCGATGAAACACTTGTGCGATCACGGGAAGTTTTGGCATTTGTCCTCATCCCCCGCGCGCCAAACTCCGACACCCAAAATGAGCTAATAGCTCACGCTAATCGTTTTCAATCATTACTTGCTCAGTATCCGTAATTATTTATCGTTTATCGTTAATTCTGATAAGATACAAATATCATCCAAACCGCCGATTGGAGGGGTTATGGTCCATCGAAACGCGTCTATATCGAATGAAACCATCAGCCGCGAACAGACGGTAGCCAAACTGAGGAAGCTCGCTCGCATCTGCAAATGGGCCACGATCTGCATTACCACCGCGCTCGCTCTGGGGCTCCTCGCAGTCATTGCGATTGACCTTCTACTCATATTGCCTGGCCTCTCCCAAGGCTCGTGTCTCCAATCCGTAGAACTTCAAGCCGTCGAAGGGCCGTGCCTTGCTATCGTCGGTACCGATGTGCAGGCCCCACTTATGCTCGTCGCACACGATGGTCACACTGCCATAGGGAGCCTCTTGATGACATGCCTCGCGCTTACCATCGCGATAAGCGTGCGCAGGCTTTTCTTCAACATTGAAAAGGAAGGCAGGCCCTTTGACCTTGAATGTAACCAGACACTTCGTCGAGTAGGACATTTATTCCTTATCGGCGGCGTTGCCGTGAGGCTTCTTGGCGCCGTAATCACGGGAATGATACTCTCAGGATTTGGCGGCAGCTTTACGGATGCGTTCGTCGGCCAGTTATTCGAGCCCTCCATGCTCTTTGCAGGCCTGATTATTTGCCTGATTGCCAGCATCTTCCGCTACGGGTATATCCTGCAAAAACAAGATGACGAGTTGCTCTAGGGGGAATCCATGATTATTCTGCGGCTTGACCGCATGCTCGCCGAACGCAAGATCTCATCCAAAGAGCTTGCGGAACGTGTGGGCATCTCCCAGGTCAATATGTCACGCATTAAGACGGGCAAGGTTTCTGCCATACGTTTTTCAACTCTTGACGCGATATGCCGGGCACTCGACTGCCAACCAGGCGATGTACTGGAATATATATCCGACGATGAAGCCGATAGCCTTTTTGGGCTTAAAGATGAATAGCCATAATTAAGCCGCCAATCACGCCTTCAACGCAAAAAGCCCCCTAGAACGATGTCCGTTCTAGGGGGCTCCATCAGATATTTCGGCTTCGTGCTCGAAAGCTCAAGCAATCCTTACGCAAACAGGCCGTAGATGCTGATGTCGGCCTTGGCGTACAGGCCGTTGGCGTACTCGGTCCACTTGGAGCTGGCGCTCGAAGCCTGCGAAGAGTACTGCTGGTAAGCAGTGTAGTAGGCGGTCATGGCCTGCTTATAGGTAGCGCTATCGGCCGTAAAGGCATCGTCGGCAAAGGCCTTAGCGTAGGTGCTGTCGGCGTCCTTCCAAGTGCCCTTCTCGCTATCCCACTCGTCACCGGCAAGGTTGATGATGTAGTCGGCGTAGTCCTTGCTCGCGGTCTCCTCGTTGCCGTCAGCAGGCTCGGTCGGAGCGGTCGGCATGCTTGCGGAGCTATCGCCCACCTTCTTCTTGTAGAGCTTCTGCAGCGTCGCGGACTGGCGGACGATCTGCTTGGCCTGGTCCTTGGACACGCCATACTGCGTGGCCATGGTCTTGTAGTCCGAAGTGCCGATGGAATCCTCGGCGTATTTCTTCATCTCCTTAGAGGAGACGGTAATGCCCTCGTCCTCGGCAGCATCGAGCAGAATCTTGTTGCGCACGTAGGACAGGATGACGTCGGCAGACGGAGCGGTATAGTTGCCGTCGTCGTCCTTGACGGTGTCGAGGCTGTACTGGCTCTCGATGGCCTCGCGCGCGGTGATGTCACTCTTCTTGCCGTTGTAGCTGTAGCTTGCCACGGTCGAATCGAGCTGGTCCTCGGTCAGGGTCGCCGAGCCGACGCCCTTGCCGCCAAAACCACCATTGCCAATAAAGAAGCCAATCACGGCAGCAATCACGACTGCAACCACAAAGGCGGCAATCATCGTCTTCTTGTGCTTGCAAGCGTGGTCATCCACGTCGGAGTCGTCGTCCTCGTCCTGCTCCTCGGGCATCAGATTCTCGTCAGCGGCATCCGCGGCAATCTGAGCCTCCAGACGGGCGTCCTCCTCCTCGGCCGTCGTACCGGCAGCAATGTGCTCGGCAGACGTACCGGTGACCAGGTCGATCTTCTCGTCCTCATCACCGTCGGGGCCTTCGCCGCGCTCGATGACCTGAATGCCGTCGATCTCGTCCTTCTCGTCCTTCTTTTGAATCAGACCCATATCGGTTACTCCTTGTTAGGAAACATAGTCTTCAATAGAATACGCCCGACAGAGTGCCGGGCGTATTGATTCTTAGGTTATACGCAAACACTTAAGTACTATTTAGGCGTTTGCAGCGTGCCTACCTTAGGCCAGGTGCGCGATAACGGCATCGGCAAAGGCCTGCGTGCCCACGGCGCCCTCGACGGAGCCGGTCTGGGCACGACGCACGTCACCGGTAACCTGCTCGCCCTCGTCGAGCGTGGCAGAGACGGCGGCGCGAATGCGATTGGCAGCGTCGTTCTCGCCCAGGTGATCGAGCATCATCGCAGCAGAGAGGATCTCGGCCGTGGGGTTGGCGATATCCTGGCCCGCGATATCGGGCGCGGAGCCGTGCGTTGCCTCGAAGATGGCGCAGTCGGCACCGATGTTGGAGCCGGGGGCCATGCCTAAGCCGCCTACCAGGCCGGCGCACAGGTCGCTCACGATGTCGCCGTACAGGTTGGGCAGCACCAGGACATCGAAGTCGTTGGGGTTCTGGACCAGGCCCATGCAGGTGGCGTCGACAATCTTGTCGTTGAACTCGATATCGGGATAGTTGGCGGCCACCTCGCGCGCCACGCGCAGGAACAGGCCGTCGGTCGCCTTCATAATGTTGGCCTTGTGCACGGCCGTCACCTTTTTGCGGCCGCAGCGGCGGGCATACTCAAAGGCATACTCCACAATGCGGCGGCTCTTGGCGATGGAGATCGGCTTGATCGAGATAGCGGAATCGGCAGCGAAGGTCTTCTGGCCCGAGCGCTCGACAAGCTGCGAGAGCTCCTCAACCTCGGCAGCGCCCTCATCGAACTCGATGCCGGCGTAGAGGTCCTCGGTATTCTCGCGCACGATGACCAGGTCGACGTCGCGAAAGCGCGATCCGTCGCCCGGCTGCGACAGGCAGGGACGCACGCAGGCGTACAGGTCAAAGTGCTTGCGCAGGGCAACGTTAACGCTGCGGAAACCCGTGCCGACCGGCGTGGTGATGGGACCCTTGATGGCGACCTTGGTCTCGGCGACCGCATCGAGCACGTGCTGGGGCAGCGGCGTGCCAAACTCGTCCATGACGCCGGCACCGGCCTCCTGGACGTTCCAGTTGATCTGGACACCGGTGGCCTCGACCACGCGGCGCATGGCCTGCGTAATCTCGGGACCGATACCGTCACCGGGAATCAGGACTACATCGTGCGCCATAATCTGTTACTCCTCGTTTTCGGCGTCGTCAGATTTTTTAACGCTAGCACGCTTCTTCTTTTTGGAGAGATCCAGGCCAAAACGTTTAACAAGCATTTCGCAAATTTCGCTCGAACGGGCCTTGAGATAGCTGCCCTTGCCGTTCTCGGCATCGAACTTAAGGCGCAGCGCGAGCTTCTCAGCGACCTCGGCGTCGATCTCGCCCTGGCCAAACTCGTACAGGCAACCGAGCATGTCGCGATACTCGAGGTCGCCGTGGTAGCACTGGATGGCCTCGTCCAGGATGGGCCAAGCCTCGCGCGAACGCTCGACGCTCGTGGCGCCCCACACGCACAGCAGGCGGAAGGCAGCATAGCGCAGCGTGGAGGAAATCTCGTCGAACAGTGCGGTCTCGGCACCCTCAAAGGCATCGCCCAGCTGCTCGGGGCAGGTGGTGGCGAGCGCCGTCAGGGCATCGAGGGCCTCCCAGCGGGTCTGAGCCTCGGGACGGTCGAGTGCCTCGATAAGCGCGGGCACGCAGGGCACGACGCGCTGGGGATCGCGCTCGGCAAGCAGATGCAACACGCGGGCAGCAAACTGGCGGATGCGGCGCGTGGGGCAGCCGAGCTCCTGAACCAGGCGGTCGACGGCGTTCTCATTCTCCTCTGCCAGCTGGAGCTGTGCCAGCTCCTCGTCGGTGAGCTGTTCGTCTTTATTTTCTGCCATAGTTACCTCTTCTTACTATTTCTTAGCGTGCTTGCCAGCACCCTTGCTGTCATCGGTGACCGAGATGAGCTGTCGGTCGGCAGCGCCATTACGACGCGCACGGCGGCGTTCCTCGGCATCGCCCGCGTCGGCGGCGGCGCGGTGTGCCTTGTTGACGTTAAAGACCTCGTCGTGCTTGCGCCACGGACCGACGGACTCGCCAAAGCTCATCTTAAGGCCGGCGATAAAGCCGCCGAGCCAGCCGATCGGCGCAAACTGCACCAGCGGGAACAGCGAGAACACCCAGGTCAGCAGAACGACTGCCGCCGCTCCCGCAAAGTTGGCAATCCAGTAGTCGCGCTTGGTGATGACGCGCTTTTCGCACGCCCACTGGCCGCACAAAAAGCCGATGTAGATCGCAAAGATAAAGAGCACCAGCGCAAGCACCACGAACGTCCAGCTCATGGGCGCTACTCCCCGTGATGGTGGCCGCAGCAGCACTCGTGGCCGTCGTCATGGCCGTGGCCGCCGCAGCACTCGTGGTCCTCGCCATGCTCGCCGCAACCGCAGCCTTCCTCGTGAGCGCCATGCTCCTCGGGACGATACTGCGACCAGTCAAGACCGGCGGCGATGGCGTCGGCCTCCTCCTTATAGAGGACCGTGACGGCCTGGGTACCCAGCTTGGCACCACCGATGGCGTCGAGCATGTCGTAGAGCGTAAAGGCCACGTCGGCGCCGGGCAGCGCAAGCTCGCGGTCGTCGGCATAGGCGAGCGCCAAGCGCAGGTCCTTGATGAAGTGCTCGACCATAAAGCCGGGCTTGTAATCGCCGTCGAGCGCCTTGGGCGCCAGGCTCTCCATAGCACCGGACTTGCCGGTGCCGCCCAGGATCATCTGACGGGTCTTTTCCAGATCGAGGCCGCTCAGCTCGGCAAATGCCATGGCGTCTGCCATGCCGACCATGCAGGCGCCCAGCGACACCTGGTTGGCGAGCTTGGCAGCCTGGCCCTTGCCGGCGCCGTCAAAGCAGCAGATGGTTGCCGCAAAGGTGGAAAGGATGTCGCGGACCGGGGCGATGTCGTTCTCGGTAGCGCCCACGATAGCCGTAAGCGTGCCGGCGATAGCACCCGACTCGCCGCCGGTGACGGGGCAGTCAAACGCCATGCGACCAGAAACCTGGGCGGCCTCGGCAATGTCACGGGCGAGCTCGGGCGAGCTCGTGGTGAGGTCGATCAGGACCGCGCCGGGCTTAGTGCACGCGAGCAGGCCGTCGCCCGCCAGATAGAGCTCCTCGACCTCGGAGGGATAGCCCACCATGGTAAAGACAACGTCGGCGTTCGCCGCGGCATCTGCCGGCGTATCAGCCCAGACGGCGCCGCGCTCAACGAGCGCTGCAGCCTTGGACTTGGTGCGGTTGTTGACCGTGACGGGATAGCCAGCGTCCAGAATGTGGCCGGCGATGGGGGCACCCATAATTCCGGTGCCGATAAATGCGACAGAGAGCTTGTTTGCCATGAAACCTTTCCTTTTGGGTTGGGTGTTATTACCAGGTTGAATACTCGGTGCCAGCGTTTGGGCTGTGAGTCGAGGGCGATTACGGACGCAGCGCTTGCCTACTGACCGCGCACGCGACGGGCGATACGGTCGGAAAGCGACGCCTTGTCGGCGCGGTTCTTACCCCAAAACGCGCAGGCCACCATGCCGGGGCCCACGTGCGAGCCGATGGTGGGACCCACGGAGCTGCGAATGATCGTGACGTCGGCGCAACCCTCCTCCTTGCGGATGGCGGCTTCGAGCCAGTCACCGTCCTTTTCGGCATCGGCAGTCATAATGGCGATGGGCATGGTGCGATCGGGCACATAGTTCTCGCGGAACGACTTGAGGATGGACTTGAGCGCCTTCTTGCGGCCGCGGTTGACGCCGATCAGCGACAGCGAGCCGGCCAGGTCGTAGGAGAGCTCGGGCTTGACGTCGAGCTTTGCCGTGAGCTGCGCCGCCGCGGGAGGAATGCGGCCGCCGGCAGCCAGCGCGTCGAAGCTCTCGAGCGTAAAGTAGCCGTGCACGTAGGTTTTTGCCTCGTTTGCCCAATCGACCAGCTGCTTGGCGGTCAGTCCCGCCGAACGCTGGCGCACGGCCTCGAGCGCCAAGAGCGCGCCGGTCGCGCAGGGCAGAGCGTTGTCGACCACGTAGAGCTCAAAGTTGGGATACTCGGCGCGCACGGCATCTGCCGCCTGGCACGCGGAGTTGTAGCTCGACGACAGCGCCGAGGTAAAGCACAGGTAGACCGTGGGCGTGCCCTCTTTGGCGCACTCGGTAAAGAACTCGATATAGCGACCGAGCGACACAGCCGAGGTGGACACGCGGGCACCGGCGCGCATGCGGTCGTAGAACTCCTTAGGGCTCATGCTCGACCAGATGTCGTCTGTGCGCTCCTCGCCATCGATAATGAAGGGGAAACCCAGGATATCGACATCGAGGTTCGCGGCGACCTCGGGGCTAAAGTCGCAGCAGGTATCGACGACGATGCGGCAACGGTCCGAATGACCGGCGGATGCGGCCTTGTCCATCAAAGCGACTCCTTACGTAAAAAGGCGGCCACCCGCATGGGATGGCCGCCAACCGTTAACTCATGCAAGTTAACGTATTTTACTCGTCAAGTGTTTCGATGCGGGGCTTGATGATGCCATATCCACCATTCTTACGGTGATACACCACATTGATGAGGCCAGTCGTCGCGTTCTCGAACACGTAGAAGTCGTGGCCCAGCAGATCTGTCTGCACCAGCGCCTGCTCCTCAGTCATCGGGGTGACGTCGATGACCTTCTCGCGGACGAGCAGGTCGTCCTCCTCCTCGGGCAGCAGCAGGTCGGCCAGATCCTCGACGCGCTCGACCGGCACGACATCCGCGGCGCTGGCACCGCCCTGGCGGTTGTCCACGACCTTGGTCTTGAACTTGCGCAGCTGGCGGGTGACCTTATCGGCGGAGAGGTCGATGGCGGCGTACATATCTGCACCGTGCTCGGCAACGCGAATCACCGAACCGCGGGCACGAACCGTAACCTCGACGATTGCCGGGTTGGGGTTCGAGGGGTTCTTCTCATAGCGAAGTACAACGTCGACCGTCATGGGCTCGATATCGAAAACCTTGAGCGCCTCGCCGATCTTCTCATCCACATGCGCACGCAGAGCATCGGTTACCGTCGTCTTGCGTCCAGAAACCTTGATATCCATACGTGGCTCCAATCTGCCTCGGGGACTTACTGTACTGGCTATGTACCCATTGCCGTGCATTTAATCACGCGGATTCCTAAAGACCCGAATAACGATTGCTTGATACCGCATACCGAAGTCTCGCACTTTTCTGTGGCAAAGTGCGCTATAGGAGGGCGACGGCGACTTTGTATTTGGTCCCGAAAATTGGCTTTGACCTGCTGATTTTATTGGGATGAAAAAGTCGGGCTCCCCCATCGGGGAAGCCCGGCAGTGCGTGTTGAAACCGTGAAGAGGTGTCCTTTCCAACGTATAGGAGACACCACCCCTAGCAATAACTAGCTATTGAGTTTGTTAATGTCGTCGTCGGTGATGGCGCCTTCCTGGCTGGACGATTTGTCCTCGGAGGATGCGGTCTCATTGTTGGAATCGGAGGACTCGCTGCCGGAGGACGTGGTCTCACTGGACTCAGAGTCGCCCGGCTGCACGTTAGCGCCCGAAACCGTCTTAGTGGTGAGGTCGTAGGGCATCCTGCCATACCAGACGCAGTGGACTGCCTCGAGCGTACCGTCGACCGTGATGTCATCGAGGGCATCGCTCACGGCACGGCACAGTTCGTCATTGGACGAGAGGCCCGCAACACCAAGCGTCGAGGGCGCCTCGAGCGCACCGACATAGGAGATCTCGCTCATCAAGCGTGCAAGGTAGCCGCCGGCCGTGGAGTCGCAGATCACATAGTCGACCTCGCCGGACTCGAGCGCCTCAAAGCACTCGTTGATGTTGGAGTAGGTCTTTTGATTGGCGGTGATGCTCTGCTTAGCAAGCGCCTCCTGCGAGGCCGAGGACGCCTGAACGCCCAGGGTGGACGTGTTAAGGGTATCGGTGGAAACGCTTAGCGACCCACCATCGCTAGTTTTACCGAACACGGAAGTGGCATCGTACAGGCAGGTGCCGAGCGAGCTAATGTCCCCGTCCGTGGAGTTAATCTCGCCGATAAAGATATCGGCCTTTTTGTCGCCGAGCGCGGAACTTGCCGAGGACGCATCGACAAAGGCAACCTTAAGGCCCATGCGGCTTGCGAGGGCGCGGGCGGCGTCGACCGCATATCCCGTGAGCTCGCCGTCGGCGCCCTGCATTGCCTGCGGCGCATCGGAAGTATCGAGGGCGACCGTCAGGGTTCCGGGAGTGACCAGGGCATCGTCCGACACCGCCGGCGTGACGGTCTCGTACTCGATCTGGTCGATCGTGGGAGTCGTGAACGTAGACAGCGGGTTGAACGCGCATCCGCTCAGGCCCAAAACGGCGATGACCGCTGCGGTCCCAGCACCTAACCGAGCCGCGTGCATCAAGCTGCCCCTCACCATGTCCACTACCCTGCCTTCTGTGTCGTATACGATCCGTGCGTTGCGCGGAATATCAGGTTGTTCCCACCAGCTGACCTGGTATTTGACCCCACACTTGCGCACCGGGGTGTTTGCTCGGGAGGCCGCAGCCACCTTCACGACTGGCCCGCTCGCCCGCGAGGCGGTATTGCCCCAAAGAAAGTAGAACGGACGGTGCGGCTTACATCTAGGACGCGCCATGATCGCGCCGCGCGCACGCGGTCGCTTACGTGGATCCCTTTGACCGCGTCTGTCTTGGACTAGGACGGGCATTTCGTCCGTCCGCAACCACAGCCTGGCAGGAACGTAGCGCATTATAGCTAAGTTCAAGCTAAAGTTTAAGGTTAGGGGCGTTATTCGCATCGCGAGTACAGATTTCGCAGGTCGGAGCGGGCTATTCGTGCCCCTATGAAGCCCGGAGCTCCCCTACGGGGAGCTCCGGGGCACCCTTCTTAGGGTGCCCTGGCCAAAATATGGCAAATATGAGTACTGTCACCAATTTAGTAACAGGCAATTTTGGCCTTTCGGACAGATTTTGCGCTCAGAGTCGCCAACCTGATGCTTAGTTATTCTACATTTGTTTATTATCTTCTTACTTTACGCCGCCTCCGAGTTCTAAATTCCTTGATTTTGCTGTTACTGATTTAGTGACAGTACTCATATTTGCCATATTTTGGCCAGGGCATATGATTAACCCTCTATTTTCGACGCGAATTAGACCGGCTTAAGCCCAAAACACGCCCGCAGCGTGTTAAGCAACGCTTCTTGCTTCTTCCTGCGAGCATCGACACGATTCCGGTACCGCTTTCGCATACGCTGGTGCATGCGCCATGCGAGCGCTTCCATTGCCTCCATGTCGCAGAGCATCTCGTTGTTGACCGTCGCGACCTCGATCCCCATAGCTATGAAGCCCGTGTTGCGTTTTTCATCATGGATACGTCCCCTCCGGGAGGAATGACCCAGCTCACCGTTGTATTCCAGGTCAAACCGGGCTGCTTCCTGATACGCATCGCAAACTGCATGCGGCATCCCCGAGATTGCCTGCGCGCGGTCATCGAACTCAATCTTGTAGTCGGTCTTAAAGGGACCGCAGGCAAATCCGCCACAGGAAAACGGAAGCGAAAACATGGCGAGCATGATGCATTCCATGGGCGAGCGCAGGTTTTCTGACAGGTAGGGACACAGCCGCCGCAGCTGTTTGGCCACATTCCCCTTGCATGCCGCAAGGTAATCTGCCAGGCGATCGGGCGTCAGCACCGGCTCGACTTCAAAGTAGCCCACGTCTGCCGGTTGGTCCTTGTCCTTTGCAAGTCTATTCGCAACAGGCGAGGTGTAAGGAGGCAGATACTTCCCGCGATCACTCAGCGAAATCTTAGAGCACAGCTCCTGGGCCAGGGCAAATGCCTGGATACAGCCGACCTCGCGGGCGAAGACAACACAAAGGGCCTCGGGAGATAGACTGTACACCCCCGGTTCCACCTCTAGAATCGAGCCGGCGGGCAACCCGGAGCATACGGACCAGCTCACGCCAAGAATGCGGCGGCGCTGCGCTGCAGACCCTACCAGCAAGCACAGATCCTCTTGCACCTCTTTGCTTGCGGCCCCAATCCGCACCAAGTCGGGAAGATAGATGTCCTCGGTCGAGGGCGACGACGTGCGCAGCACACGGCGCTCTTCATCGGGACTGAGGTCCCTCCAGCTGATATAGCCCATCTGCCGGCGCTCGGCGCGCATCATGCGCAGCGCCGAGGTGCCGGTCAGGATTATGGAAGCCGCTAGCTGTTCGCCTGTCGGCTCGTTGCGCCGCTCAATCTTTACTGACACAAAACCACCCCTACCAAACGCGTGCGATAGCAAGGCCATCGACTGCCGCAGCGCCGGCGCGCTTGAGTTCCGCCGAAGCCGCTGCCATCGTCGCACCCGTGGTGATAACGTCGTCGATAAGCAGCAAGCGGCGGCCGTGCACGTCCTCAACCGTCTCGTACATGCCTTGGGCACGCTCGCGGCGCTCCTCACGACCGAGTTCGCGCTGGTCGCCATGCCCGTACTTGACGAGAGCATCGAGCAAGGGAACACCCGACAGCTCGCAAAATGGGCGCGCAATGGCCTCCATATGATCAAAACCACGCCGCCGAAACGCTGCCGCCGTCGCAGGCACAAACACCACCGCATCCGCACCGGACAGCACACCTCCGTAGCGATCGGGCGCTACGACCTGGGCATGCAGGGCGGTGTCGTAGACCAGCTCCGCCAGATACGGAGCCAGACGTCGCTCGCCCGCGTCCTTGTACGCTTTAATGATGCGCGGCAGCGGATGCGCATAGACAGCGCACGCCAAGCAGCGGTCGAGTGCCTCCGCCATTGCCGAGGACGTGCCCTCGACCGAACACTCAGTGCACAGCAAATCCCCAAACGGGGCGCCGCATCGGGTGCAGCTATGACGTGGGTCGATGAGCGTGAGCGCGGCCAGGCAGTCTTGGCAAATAAGCGCACCGGCGCGTTCGCAGCCGGCACATCGTGTTGGCGACAATGCCTCGAGCGCCTCGCGTGCCACCCGCTCGGCAAACGGTAGCAATTCGTCCGCAAACGGTAGGGCACCGGCACCCTGCAAACAGCTCAATATGTTCAGATGGCTCTTCAAGACACAACCCTCCCTACGTTCGGCCGCAGGGAGGGTTGTTGATTCGGCGCTATGATACCCCGATACGCTCGGGGCAAGGCGGGCTAAATCCGCTCGCAGGCGTTATTCGCCGGCGGGCGGTTGTGGTGCGGACGAAGACGGGGTCGAGCCCTCGCCACCATCCTGGCGCGGCTTGCGGGAACGGCGACGGCGACGGCGCTTTTGACCCTGGTCGGCCGAGCCCTCGCCACCGCGATCCTCGCGCGGCTCGCGCTCGTCGCGAGCGGCGCCACGCGAAGCCTTGGCAGCCGCTCCCCCGCCATCTCCGGGACGACGGCGCGTGACCTTGACCTCGCCATCCGAGACCTGATCGGCCACGGAGGGCACTGAGGGCTTCTGCTGCGCGCCCGAGGAATGGCGACGGCGCGGACGCGGCGCGCGCTCCTCCTCGCCACGTGACTTGCCGCCCTTGTCGGCAGGCGCATCGGAGGCCGAAGGGCCCTTGGAAGCGGCACCGGCCTCACGAGCAGCTGCGGCGCGGAAGGCGTCCTCGCGCTCCTCGCTCGACAGGTGACGGCGACGACGGCGCGTGGGGTTCATGCCACCGCCGCGGTTTTGCTGCTGGGGCTGTTGAGCCTCGCGCTCGCGGGAAGCGTTCTTGCCCGCGGTCTCGCCATTGTCGACGGACGCCGTGCGCTTGCGGCGGCGACGGCCATCGGCCGCCCCCTCGGCCTCGAGCGCCTCGGCCTTGCCGCGGCCCTTTCCGCGGCCACGGCCCTCGCCCTGGCCCTGGCCGGCGCGAGCATCGGATTCGGCATCGCGACGACGGCGCTTGGGCATCGTCGTCCCCGCCAGACGGTCGGCGCTCGACAGGCCATCGCCCACATCGACGCCATTCTCGCGATCGAGCTCCATGAGCGCCAGGCGCATCTCGGGCGACTCGATGCGCTCGAGCACGTCACGCGTCACGCAGTCGGGGCGGCAGTTGCAGCCCTGCTCGGCAGCCTTCTTTTTGCAGCTCTCCGAGCACGTCATATCGGCTAGGTTGACCTTAAAGACCTTGCCGTTCTCCAGGCGCAGCACCAGCTGCTCACGCGGCGTGTCATACTCCTGAATACGCGCCTTGCCGAGCAGCGTATCGATGAGCGTCTTCTTTTTGGGCGCACGGCTCTTAAAGTCCTTGTACGCCTCGAACTCATAGCGCAGGCAGCACATCAGGCGGCCGCAAACGCCGCTGATCTTGGACGAGTTGAGCGGTAGGTCCTGCTCTTTTGCCATGCGAATCGAGACGGGCTCAAACTGTCCGCCAAAGCGCGTGCAGCAGAGCTCCTGTCCGCACTGGGCATAGCCGCCCACCAGGCGAGTCTCGTCGCGCACGCCGATCTGGCGCATGTCGACGCGAATGTGCAGCGTCGAGGACAGATCCTTGACGAGCTGGCGAAAATCGACGCGCTCCTCGGCCGCAAAGTAGAACACGGCCTTCTCGCCGCCAAACAGGTACTCGACGCCGACCGGCTTCATCTCGAGATCGAGCTCTTTGACCAGACGGCGGAAATCGACCATCGCCTCGTCGCCTTGGATGGCCAAGTCGTCGGCAAGCTGCAGGTCGATGTCGCTCGCCACGCGCAGCACGGGCTTGAGCGGCTGACCGATCTCGTCTTGCGGCACCTCAAAGGGATCGGCCGTGACCAGGCCGATCTCGGTTCCGCGCTCGGTGGAGCAAATGGCATAATCTGCCTCGAGGATATCCAGATCCTGCGGATCGAACCACAGGTCGCGCGAGGCGTAGGTAAACTTAACGGGTACGACTAACGGCATTTCAGTGCCTTCCTGATATCGAACAGCATGACCTCGATGGCCAGCTGAGGAGTAACGTTTCTGGCGATGTTGCGCTCGGCGGTTGCGACCGCCTCGAGCGCCCGCGTGGCACCCGCAACATTCGTCGCGGCGGCAAGCCGCCCGATCGTGTCGCGCACGTCCTCGTTCACAACGTCTGCCGCCTCGTCCTGAAGCGTCAGCAGCACGTCGCGCATGAGCGTCCGCGCGCTCGCCAGCGCTTCCATAATACCCGAACGCTCGCGCGCGTTGAGTTCGCGCTTGTTGCGGTCCTCAAGCTGCTTCAATGCTCCACGCGACAGGTAGTCGGCGTTTTGCTCGAGCACCTTTTCCTGCGTGGACTTGACCTCGGCGAGCGGCGCCTTAACGGCGACGATGAGTGACTTGGCACGGCTGAGCACGTCGGCCTCGTCGGCGGCGATGAGCGAATCGATGGCGCGAACCATCTGACGGCGGGCGTCCTGGCGCTCGGCGCTCTTGAGGAACTCGATGCCACGCGTGGGGCTTCCCGCCACGGCGACGGCCATGCGGCAACGCGCGGGGTCCTGACCGGTGGCGCGGCTCACGGCCTGCGCGGCGACGGCGGGCGATACCAGCCGAAACGGCACGCACTGGCAGCGGCTCACGATGGTGGGCAACATCACGTCTGCCGAGGTGCCCAACAAGATAAACATAACGCCCTCGGGCGGCTCCTCGAGTGTTTTGAGCAGTGCGTTGGCGGTGTTGGCGCGCAGCTGCTCGGCACGGTCAATGATGTAGACCTTGGCCTTGGCGCGGATGGGCGCCAGGGGTACGTCGTCGAGTAGCTCGCGCGTCTGGGCGATGAGGTAGCCCGTGGCGCTCTCGGGCGTGTAATAGTGCACGTCGGGGTGCGTATGGCGGGCGACGCGCACGCAGCTATCGCATGAGCCGCAGCCATCCTGCTCGCACAGGAAGGCTTGGGCGAGCGCCCACGCGGCGTCGAGCTTGCCCGCGCCGGGCGCGCCCAAAAACAGGTAGGCGTGCGATGCGCGACCGCTGGCGACGGCATTGGTCAAAAAGTCGCGCACGCGCTCTTGGGTGTCAAGCTTGGCCAGCAGGCTTGTCTGAGTGGGGGCCATGTTACTCGGCCTCCTGGGCAAGCGCGGCGGTGACGGCGTCCTGGGAAATGTCGAGGCCGTAGACGCGAACCTGCTCGACCGTCCGCGCGAAGACGTCCTCGATGGACGCGGTCGCGTCGATGAGCTTTACGCGGTTTGGTTCCTCGGCGGCGATGGCGCAAAAACCCTGGTAGACACGCTCTTGGAAGGCCATACCCTTAGCCTCCATGCGATCTGCCGCGCCACGGGCTGCCATGCGCAGCGCCGCCTGCTCGGGCGTGATGTGATAGACGAGCGTGAGCGCCGGGTGCGTCCCCGCGACGGCCAGGTTGTTGGCATCGCGCACCATCTGGCGATCGAGGCCATCGGCAAACGCCTGGTAGCAGGTCGTGGAATCGTAGAAACGGTCGCACAGGACCACCTTGCCGGCAGCGAGGGCGGGCGCGATGACCTCGTGCACCAGCTGGGCACGCGCTGCCTCGTAGAGCAGCAACTCGCAGGTGTCGCCCATCGCCGTGTTGGCGGGGTCGAGCAGCAGAGCGCGGATCTTTTCGCTAATGGCGGTGCCGCCCGGCTCGCGCAGGCTCACAACCTGGTAGCCAGCGAGCTCGAGCGCGCGGGCAAGCAGGCGCGTCTGCGTGGACTTGCCGGCACCGTCGACGCCCTCGAGCGTGATAAAGCTATGTTGAGCGGGCTCAAAAGCCATGAGCGCAGCCCCTTCCTACAAGGCGCGTAAATGCGAGTTATAGCAACCAAGCCATGATACCCCAGTGCTCGGTGCGTCCCCAATGGCTAAAGGTGCCTTTCCAAAGTTGCGGTGAAATAGGGACTGATTGAAGCTCTGAGACCGCCAAACAGTCCCTATTTCACCGCAACTTATGATGGGGATTTTTGGGCGCTGGGTATAATCGTCGTATTGCATTGAAATGTGGCGAAAGGAGTGGCAATGTCTCGGTATTGCGCCTCGTGCGGCAAGCTTCTTGCAGATAATGCCAAGTTCTGCACCTCGTGCGGTGCACCCGTTGAGCAAACAACCGCGAGCGATAGCCAGCCCGCTTTTGAGCAGACCGGCTCCCTTGATACGCCGCAAGCCAAGGCGGACGACCCCCTCGCCTATCGCCCCGACCCCGCCGCAAGCCCTGCGGCCGTCGAGACCACGCAGCGCATACCCGTCGCGAGCGGCTCGCCCCAACAGGAGCCGGCTCCCGCATACACGCCCGCTTCGCCACAGACCCCCGCTCCCAAAAAGAGCGGCATCGGGCCGCTTATCGCCGTTATCGTTGTGCTGGTGGCAATCATCATCGCCCTGGTCGTTTTCTTTGTGATCAAGCCTTTCGACAACGCCGCCACGCAGACGACTGCCGAGGTAGCTAAGCTGCACCATGACGTCGACGACGATGACCTAAAGCCTCTCGGCGATCCCAACAGCCTGTACGACGATGATGACGATGACGACGAGGATGGCGGCGAAGCAACGCTCTCCGAGCAGAACCTCTACCGCCGACTGAGCGAATACTACGACTTGCTCGAAGACCTCGACAACTACGTCCGTGGCTGCGCGCAGAACTTCAACGGCAGCTATCTGGAAGAAGATCGCACCACCCGTCAAAATCTCGCCGACGTCGCCGAGCGCACAGAGGACACCATCGAGCAGTATTACGACATCGTCGAGGACCTGGACGTCCCGACGAGCTCTAAGAACTACAGTTCCTGGAAAGACATCGTTGCCCTGTATGACGACCTGGATCACCGCATTGACGCAATCTGTGATGCCTGGGAGATCAGCCTGAAATACACCAAGCCTGCGGATCACAAGAATGAGATCGTGGCGCCGCTGTCACGCGACAACGTGGCAGGCACTAATGACAATAAGTACCGCTTAGACTTTGAGGAGCGCTATCCCGGCGCCAAACCTGTCGAGGTGAACTAGCGCTTTGTCGTTCCCTAGCCGGCAGTTAGGGACGTTCCTAAACTGCCGGCAGAAAAGGAACGTCCCCAACTGCCGGTCAAAAAAACGAGCGAGGATCGTGGGGTCCTCGCTCATTTTTTAGGTCAATGTTTCGACTGCGCCGTTACTTGTCGGCGGCTACTTTCTTGGCAGTCGACTTTTTCGCGGTCGTTTTCTTGGCGGCAGTGGCTTTCTTAGCCGTTGTCTTCTTGGCCGCCGTCGTCTTCTTGGCCGTGCTCGCCTTAGTCGTGGTCTTGCGGCCGCGGGCGGGCTTCTTCTCCTTGGTCGGGCAGTCCATGTTCACGCAGATGCGCCACGGACCGCGCGCCGTGTTGACCACCACGATGGGGGCGCCGCACTCGGGGCAGGTCTCACCCGTCGCCTCGAGCTTACCGCGCGCCGGCAGAGGATAGCTCACGCCGCAGTCATCGTAGTTGGTGCAGCGGATAAAGCGCTTGCCGCTCTTCTCGCTCTTGTGCGCGATCAGGTCGCCATGGCGTCCGGCCTCGGCGCACACCTTGCACTCGCCCACCTTAAGGTCAGGCTCGTAGTTGGTGGGGCACGTGGGGTTCACGCAAATCTCGAAGGCCTTCTGGCGGAACGGCTGGCACTTAATGCGCGGCGCGCCGCACTCGGGGCACACGGCCGCCTCGCCCTCGAGCGGGCTTACCTTGACGCCGCTCGGCACCGGATAGGTCACATCGCAGTCGGGCCAACCCATGCAGCCAATGAAGCTGCCACGGGTCTTGGCGCTCGTCTTCATGACCAGGTCCTTGCCGCACTTGGGACAGGCGCCCACGCGTG
Organism: uncultured Collinsella sp.; assembly: GCA_902469665.1. Taxonomy (GTDB): domain Bacteria; phylum Actinomycetota; class Coriobacteriia; order Coriobacteriales; family Coriobacteriaceae; genus Collinsella. The sequence continues at coordinate 48,752 of CABRDE010000004.1, forward strand.
CATCGGCCGTGACGGCGTCGCTGATAGCGTCGCCCAGCTCCTGCGTATGCTTGAGCAGCTCGTCGAGCACGCCGGCCAGCAGCGCACGCGAGTGTGTCACGACATGCTCTTCGGTGTCCTCGCCGCGCTCGACGCGGGTCATGTCGCCGTCGAGCTCGCTGGTCATATCGGGGCTCGTGATGCGCGGGGCAAACTGCGTCAGCGCATCGATGATGGCGATGCCCAGCTGACTCGGCTCCACGGGATCGTTTTTGAGGTAGCGCACGGCGTACAGGCGCTCGATGATGCTCGCGCGCGTGGACTTGGTGCCCAAGCCGCGCTTCTCCATCTCCTGCACGAGTTTACCCTGGCTGTAGCGTGCGGGCGGCTCGGTCTGCTTTGCCTCGAGCTTAATGTCGAACACATCAACCGTATCGCCCTGCTCCAGCGGCGGCATCTGCTCATCGCGCTTAAGGCCGTACGGATAGGCCTCGCGGAAACCCGGGGTCACGAGCACGTCGCCCGAAGCCACGAACGGCTCACCGTTCACGTCGAGCTCGAGCTTAGTGTTTTCGATGGTCGCGGGCCCCATAAGCGTCGCCAGGAAGCGACGGGCGATGAGGTCGTAGAGCTTGCGCTGGCCGCCGTCGAGCGTGGACGGATCGCCCTCGCCCGTGGGATAGATAGGCGGGTGGTCGGTGGTCTCGACCTTGCCGCGCGTGGGCTTCATGGGGCCGGCGAGCACCTTTTTGCACACGGGCGCCAGCGCCGGGTTAATCTTTGCCAGGTCACTCACCACGGCGCCCAGATCGAGCGTCGCGGGGTACACGGTGTTGTCGACACGCGGGTAGCTGATGAGGCCCGCCATGTAGAGGGACTCGGCGATGCGCATGGTACGCGCAGGTGAGATGCCCTCGGCTGCGGCGGCAGCCTGCAGCGAGGTGGTCGCAAACGGCGTGGGCGGCTGCTGCTTGCGCGAGCGCTTGGTCACCGCGGCGACGGTTGCCGTCGCGACGCCGTCGACATGGTTGTACGCCGTCTCAGCAGCATCCTTGTCGGTAAAGCGTGCCGTCTTGTGCGCAATCTTAAAGCGGTCGTCCTCGGCAGCACCCTGTGCGGCGCCCATGCCGCGGATCTGCCAATAGTCCTCGGGCACAAACGCCATGCGCTCGCGCTCGCGCTCGACCACCAGGGCAAGCGTCGGCGTCTGCACGCGGCCGGCGGAACGCACGTTGCCAAAGCCGCCAAACTTGGCGAGCGTCAGGTAGCGCGTGAGCACCGCGCCCCAAATGAGGTCGATGTGCTGACGGCTCTCGCCGGCGTCGGCCAAGTTCTGGTCGAGCGAGACGAGATTATCAAAGGCCTGCGTAATCTCGGCCTTGGTAAACGAAGAATACTGGGCGCGGGCGACCGGCAAGTCGGGCGCAACCTCGCGCACCTTGTTGAGGGCGTCCGAACCGATCAGCTCGCCCTCGCGATCGAAGTCCGTGGCGATAATGACGCTGTCGGACTTTTTAGCGAGGTTCTTGAGCGAACGAATGAGCTCCTTCTCGGCCGGCAGCTTAATGACAGGCGCCCAGGTGAGGTAAGGCAGGCTCTCGAGCTTCCAGCCCTTGATGGAAATGCCATCGGCAAGGAACGGCTTACGCTTGGTGTCGTAAGGCGGACGAGCCAGGCCATCGGGCATGTCGGCCGGCAGTATCTCACCGTCCTCGGTGACCGAATACCAGCCCAGCTTTTTATCGAACAGCACGCTGTCGCAAAAATCGGGCGCAAGGATGTGACCGGCAAGGCCGATCGTCACGCACTCCTCGCCCTTCCACTCAAAACGGTAGATGGCGGTGTTGTACACCTTGTCCTTTTTGGGCTTGCCCGTGGACAGACGCTCGGCAATCTGACGCGCGGCGTCGTTTTTCTCGGCGATGATGAGCTTCAAAAGAGGCTCCTATCTTGTATCTCTGCGGCTACGCCCGCCCGTATGGCGGCCGACTTACGCCCTTGCTTGCTCAATCTGCCCGATGAGCCAATCGCACCAGGCATCCATGCCCTCGCCCTTACGCGCGCTGACGGAAAACCGCGGCGCCTGCGGATTGAGGTCATCGAGTGTCTTAGTATACCTATCCATGTCAAAATCGAAAGCCGGGGCCACATCGACCTTGTTGAGCAGCTGCGCGCCGGCGTGCTGGAAGATGCCCGGGTACTTGATGGGCTTGTCGTCGCCCTCGGGCACCGAGAGAATCATGATGGACAGGTTTTCGCCCAGGTCAAAGTCGACTGGGCAGACCAGGTTACCCACGTTTTCGATAAAGATGACGTCGATGTTTTGAAGACCCACAGCCTGGTCGAAGGCGTCAACGGCCTCCATGATCATATTGCCCTCGAGATGGCACAGGCCGCCCGTGTTGATCTGGATGGCGGGCATGCCGGCTTCCTTCATGGTGATGGCGTCGACATCCGAGGCGATATCGCCCTCGATGACGGCACAGCGCAGGCCGGCCTTGTCACGTAGACGCTCGTTGGTGCCCAGGATCGCGGTAGTCTTGCCCGAGCCGGGGCTCGACAACACATTGATCACATAGGTGTTTGTCTCTTTAAATCGCTGTCGCAGCTGATCTGCTAGGCGCTCATTGCGCGACAGAATCGGCGACGCGATATCAATCGTTTTCTCGGCCATATTCGGCACTCCTTAATTTCCAACATTTATACCCCGTCCCCAGGTGGCTGGCGGGCTAATCGTCGGGGGTTTCGATTTCTATACTGGCGATGTCGAGCTCGCGGCCGTGCAGTAGGCGCACATTGGCGCCACCGCACTGGGGACAACGGCAATGGAAGCGGTCGTGCTCAAAGACCTCGCCGCAGTCCAGACACTCGCTTTGTGGATGGACTTCCTCTACGGCAAGCTCGCAGCCGCGCGTGAGCGGGTCCTCGTCGCGAAATGTCTCCCATGCAAAGTCGAGTGCCTCGCGCACGACCTCGGTCATATCCCCGATACGCAGCGTTACCAAAACGGCGCGCGAGGCCCCCGCCCCACGCGCCGCGCGAATCACTGTATCGAGTATGCCGTTGACAATGCCAACCTCGTGCATACCGATTTACTCCTCGTCGTCCTCGTCGTCCGAGAACAGGTCCAGACGACTCACGAACAAGCCCTCCTTGCCCTCGCGCGCGGTAATGACCACACGGGCGATGGCAAGCGAAATCTCGTAAAGCGAGAGCAGGGCGCCATACATGAGGCCGAGCGTAACGGGCGAGCCGTCAGGCGTAATCACAGCCGAGCCCACAAGCAGGCCAACGTATACGTAACGCCAGGCACCGCGGAAAGCAGCGTAGGACACGATGTGGAAGACGGACAGGTAGAAGATGATGAGCGGCAGCTCAAACGCCACGCCAAAGCCGATCATAAAGAGCAGCTCCATGTTGACGTAGTTCTCCAGATCGGGCAGCGCCGTAGCGACGGCCGAGGTTTCGCCGATGAGCCACTCAAAGCCCGCAGGAATGATGATGAAGTAGCAGAAAATGGCGCCCAGGAAGAACAGCACCGTCGAGGCGAGCACCGTGGGCACGACCCACTTGCGCTCGTTGGGGCGAAGCGCCGGCAGGAAAAATGCCAGAATCTGCCAGATGATCATGGGCGTGCACATGACAACGGCCATCTTGATGGCCAGCGAAAAGCGCAGGCCAAAGCCGCCGAGCGTAGTGGTGATGTAGAACTTACCGTCCGGCACAAAAGAGCGGATGGGGTCTTCCAGGATATCGAGCACCACGGGCGTGGCGAAATACAGCACGATGGCTGCGGCAAACACCGAGACGACCACGATGGTCAGACGGCGACGGAGCTCTCCCAGATGATCGAAGAGCGGCATACGCGCAGGTCCGATAGGCATTACTCATCGCCTCCCTTCGGGGCATCGGCGGTGGCAGCCTCGGCAACGGCCTCGTCCTCGGCCTCGAGCTCGCGAGCGAGCTGGTCGACGACGGCCTTGCGCTTGCGGGGACGACGGGCGTAGAGGTCAGCCGTCGTGGGCTCTGCCGGCTCGGGCTCGGACTCCGGCTCTGCAGCAGGCTCGGGCTCGACGACAGGCTCGGCGGCAGCGGCAGGCTCGGCGCCCTCGGCCTCGGACTCCTCAGCAGCACCCTCGCCCTCGGCGGCAGCCTCGCTCGCGGCCTTCTCGGCAGCAAGACGGGCGCGCCGCTCGGCAAAGGTCTCCTTCTTGGCGGGCGCTGCCGTCTCGGCGGCATCCTTGTCCGCATCGGAATCGTCATCGACGGCAGCCTTCTTGGGCTTGACCGGGGCCGACGCGGCCTCGCTCACCGGATCGATTATCTCGGACTGAACAACGGCCGTCATCTTTTCCTGCGTCTCGCGGAACTGACGGATGGCACGGCCGATCGTGCGGCCCATCTGTGGGAGCTTATCCGGGCCAAACAGCAAAAAGCCGAAGACCACGATGATCGCGAGCTCACCCTCTCCAATACCAAACACACATACCTCCAAGGCTCGATGTGAGTCGAGCCCGCACCGCGCCATTCGGCCGGAACTCGTCTATTCATTCGGTCAAGTATAGCGCCCGGACGCCAAAACGTCCGAGCGCATCACAAACATATGCCAAACGGCACGCCCTTTTGGGGGCAAAGATTATGCAGCGGTGATCGAAATCTCCTGGTCGACACCCAACAGCTGAACCACGCGCATTACCGGGGGCTGCACATTGGTGCAGCTAAAACGCTTGCCGTGGTCGACCGCGTGGTGCGCGGCGCCCACAAGCACGCCAATGCCCGTCGAATCGATGTAGCTCGCCTGGGCAAAATCGAGCTCAACGGCCTCAGTGGGCTGCTCGAGCGCCAGGTCGATGGCATTACGCAGGCTATCGGCATTAGAGATATCGATCTCGCCGGTTACCTTAATGGTGTAGAGCTCTGGCGTGGGGTTGGTGGAAATACCCAAATCCATGTATATGCTCCTTTACGTATCAAAGGTGCGGATAGTACGGGAAGCCGCGCGTTAGGCGCGCTCGGCACGCGCAAGCTCGGCAGCGACGAGCTTGACGGCCAGCACCAGCACATCGAGCGCAGCCTCTAGGTCCTCGACCGTGGGATAGCTCGGCGCGATGCGGATGTTGGTGTCGCGCGGATCCTTGCCATAGGGCCAGGTGGCACCGGCCGGCGTGAGCTTAACGCCCAGGTCTGCGCAAAGCGCGGCGACCTTTTGAGCCGAGCCCTCGGGACCATCGAAGCTTACAAAGTAGCCGCCGCGGGGGTGCGTCCAGGTGGCGCAGCCCGTGTCGCCCAAGCCCTCGGTGAGCTTGCGCTCGACAGCCTCAAAGCGCGGGCGCAGGAACTCGGCATGCTTTTTCATGTGCTCCTTGACCGCCTCGATGGTGGGAAGGAAGCGCACGTGACGCAGCTGGTTGAGCTTGTCGGCACTGATGAGGCCGGCCTTCAGGCGCTTGGAGAACTCCGCGATAACCGCGGGGCTCGCACCGATAAAGCCGATACCGGCGCCCGGGAAGGTGATCTTGGACGTCGAGGCGAATGCCACCACGCGGTCCTCGGTGCCCGCCGCGCGGGCAAGATCAAAGATGTTGGCGAGCTCGTCGGTCTCGTCGTACAGGTCGTGCACGCAGTAGGCGTTGTCCCAGAAGATGCGGAAATCGGGCGCGGCCGTGTGCATCTCGACCAGGCGGCGCACGGTGTCCTCGCTAAAGGTGATACCCGTGGGGTTGGAATACTTGGGCACGCACCAGATGCCCTTGATGGAATCGTCGGCGGCAACGAGGCGCTCGATCTCGTCCATATCGGGGCCGTTGTCGGTCATCGCGACGGGAACGTTCTCGATACCCAAGTCGGCGGTAATGCCAAAGTGGCGATCGTAGCCGGGAACCGGGCACAGGAACTTGACCTTCTTGCCGTCGTGCGCTGCCTCGTAAGCCTCCCAAGGATCGCTACCACACGAGCCGCAACGCCAGAACATACCGGCGATATCGTGCTCGATCAGCAAGCTCGACGAACCCAGCACGAGCGTCTGCTCGGCGGGGCAACCCAGGAACTCCCCCGCCAGCTTGCGTGCCGAGGGAATGCCCTCAAAGCAGCCGTAGTTGGAGCAGTCGACATTGCCGTCGTGCAGATCGGCATCGGCATTGAGGATATCGAGCATGGGTCGAGAGATGTCCACCTGGGAGGGCGACGGCTTGCCGCGGGCCATGTCGAGCGCCAGGCCCTTGGCCTTGACCTCGGCGACCTCGGCCTTGAGCGCCTCGATGGCGGCATCGAGTTCGGTGGTTTCCATCTTCTGGTAGATCGTCTGCATGGGTGCGGCCTTTCACGAAGCGGTACGTTGCAATTCTTCTAAGTATAGACCGCCACCGTCGCAACGTTATGAAGCCGTGATAGATTAAGTCCATCGCAATGAATTACGAATCGCCGCGCATGCCGGCATGAAGCGTCCAAGGAGGCACTATGGAGTACGGATCGTTCCAGGCCGAGGAATTCGGCGACCTTCAGCGCCTGGTCGACGGACTGTTTTACGACCGCCACGCCATCGACCGCCTGGATCTGATCGTACAGGCCGAAATCTTGGACCTGGCGCCCGATCTCATGGAAATCGTGAACCTGCTACCGCCCGGCTATTACGACCGCCAGTCACTTTGCGACCAGCTCAACTCCGCCTTGGCCGCCCACGGCTGGGGCGCCATCTACGGCACCGTGGAATAAACCTAGTCATTGGGGCCTGTGGTCAAAAAATAGCAAATATGAGTACTGTTACTTTTTTAGTAACAGCGATTTTGAATTAAAAAGGCCAGTCTTGGCCTTTTGTGTCCGGTTTTGGAAGGATGCATCAGCACTTTTCGTCCAGCCACGCAATCGTTAATGCACAGACAGAATAGATTTGTACATTATTTTTCGTGCCTAAAATGAAACGCCGTTTGTGACAGTACTCACAAACGGCGTTTTTTGGCCACTGGGGTGTCCGGCAGGTGGCAAGTACCACTCAAAACCGCGTTTTACACGCGCTCGAGCAGGCTCTGGCGTCTGTTTCTACGCGCCTACTCGTTCTTGGGCGCGGGGTGCTTGCAGATCACACTCATGTAGATCATACCAAGTACGGCCGCGGTGACAGAGCCGGCGAGAATAGCGGCCTTGGCAGCCAGAACCTCAAACTGGGCCGTCGGGAAGGCGAGGCCGCTGATGAGAATCGACATGGTAAAGCCGATACCGCCCAGAATGCCCACACCGGCAATCATGTGCCAGTTGACATTGCGCGGCAGCTCGCAGGCCCTAAGCTTAACCAGGGCAAACGTCATGCCAAAGATACCGATCGGCTTACCCAGCAGCATGCCAAAGTACACGCCGAGCGTCACCGGGTCGGTGAGCAGCGTGCTCATGTCCACGCCCACTAGGCGAACCTGTGCGTTGACGAACGCAAAGATAGGCAGGATCACAAAGTTGATCGGCGTGGAGATCAGACGCTCCATGCGAATGAGCGGCGGGGTCACGCGGTGCATGACGCGCTCGACCTTGGTGGTCGAGACGGTAAAGTCATGCTGGCCCAGGATGTGTGCCTCGTCATCGTAGCGGTCATCGAGCAGCGGCAGGCACTCGCCCAACCAATCGGTGAGGCTATCGAGCTTGACGCCGCACTTGGCCGGGATGGTAAAGGCCAAGATGACGCCGGCGAGCGTAGCATGCACGCCGCTCTTGAACATGCAGAACCACAGCAGCAGGCCCAGCACCGAGTACGGGGCAAGGCGGTAATGCTGCGTCTTGTTGAGCCACACGAGCGCGCAGGTCACAAGCGCGGCGGCACCCAACCAAAACGGATTGGGGCTCTGACCGTAGAAGATGGCGATGGCGGCGATGGAGATGAGGTCGTCGGCGATGGCGAGCGTCGAGAAGAACACACGCACGCCGTTGGGCACGCGATTACCCAAAAGCGACAGCACGCCCAGCGCAAAGGCAATATCGGTTGCCATGGGAATGGCCCAGCCGTTGTGCGCGCCGGCATGGTTAAAGATCAGATAGATGCAGGCGGGAACGACGACGCCGCCCACGGCCGCCAGCATGGGAAGCATAGCCTGGCGCGGGTTTTTGAGCTCGCCGACCATCATCTCGTACTTAAGCTCAATGCCCACCAGCAAAAAGAAAATCGCCATGAGGAAGTCGTTGACGAATAGTTCAACGGTGAGACCGGCCGTAAGGTTGCCCAGACCCACATACAGCGGGGTCTCCAAAAAGTGATGGATGGCCTCGTAGGCATCGGTATTGGCGCAAATGACGGCGGCGATGGCGGCGAAGACCATGACGGCGGCGGAAATCGTGCCGTTCTCGGCGATGCGCTCCCAAATGTCATGGCGCTCAAAACGCTTGCGCTCACGGACGTTGAACAGCTGCTCGGGTGCTGCCATGGGCGGCTCCTTTCACGGGAAAGCTCCCGTCTTAAAAAAGCACGGCCCGCCCAAGTGGCGGCGCCGCGCTCTAACGTATTACGCTTGCATCTAGCCTACCCTGCACGACAAGCACGCAGGCGTGGCCGAAAAGCGGAACCACAGGTTGAACATTATTTGCTCAACGACACGAGCACGCCTGTCCAAGAGACGACGCGGCGCCGCGCACAAAAAACGACCGGAGCGCGGGGTGTCCGCGGTCCGGTCGTGGCGTTTGGTCAACTAAACCTAGCAGGCGGCCATGATGGGGGCAGCAACCTGCTTCTTACGGGAGAGGACGCCCGGCATCCAGACGCCGTCGTGCTCGTCGGCAATGCCCAGGCCCTTCTGAGCAGCCTCGGTCTCGCCCTCGAGCAGGACCTGCGAGCCCTCCTCCATGATGTCGGTGATGCACAGGACAATGCCGTCAGCACCCTTCTCGGCGGCGTAGGCGCGCATGGCCTCGCGGATCTCGTCGATCATACCGAGCGCACGGCTCTTGTCGACGGTCTCGTACTGGCCGATGAGCAGCTTCTTGCCGGCGGGCTCGAACATCTTGATGTCGTTGCCAACCATCTCGGCTGCGGTGAAGGAGCCGGACGGGCGGGTGAGGAAGACCTCCATGCCAAACTTGACCGGGTCGACGCCCACCTGCTCGCCGAGCTTGGCGGCGACGGCGCGGTCGACATCGGTGGTAGTGGGGCTCTTGAGCATGAGCGTGTCGGTCATCATGGCCGAGAGCAGCAGCTTGGCCTGAACGTCGGAAAGCTCAACGCCGAGCACGCCGGCGAGCTTGGTGACGATGGTGCAGCTGGAGCCCCAGGGCAGGCAGATGTAGTGCAGCGGGCCGGCGGTCTCGAAGTCGCCGATGCGGTGGTGGTCGACGACGCCAAAGACCGTGGCGTCCTTAAGACCGGCGACGGACTGGGCAGACTCGTTGTGGTCGGTGAGGACGACGAGCTGACCGGCCTCGACGGACTCGATCACGCGGGGCTCGGCAATGCCGGCGTCGGCGAGCAGCTTGGCGGACTCGGCCGGAAGCTGACCAAGGGCGCAGGCCTCGTAGGTGTTGCCGGCATACTCAACCTGGTTGAGCAGCTGAGACAGGACGACGGCGCTCATGATGGCGTCGTTATCGGGGTTCTGGTGACCAAAGACAAGAACGTTTGCCATGGATATCCTCCACTTGATATGTGTACTTGGACGTAGCTATGGTAGCACGCCGATGCCGAGCCTTCGCAGACGGAAGAGCCACGGCATATTTTGGGGCGCAGGCACGGGGGCCAAGGCTGTCCCTTTTGCACCATGTTGGTGCAATGTAACCTGTCCCCCTTGCACCAGCTATTTACCGGCAGCGCGCAGGGCTACGTAGGCGGCACCGATGATGCCGGCGTCGTTTCCGAGCGAAGCGACCTTAATGGGCGTCTCGCGCGAGGCGGAAAGCGCGTACTGCTTAAAGTGCTCGCGAACCTTGTCGAGGTAGACATCGGCCGAGGCGGAGGCGCCGCCGCCGATGAGGAACATCTCGGGATCAACCACGTTGGCAATAAGCGCCAGTGCGCGGCCGAGATAGTCGGCCATGGTATCGGCCGCGGCCAGCGCGAGCTTGTCGCCCTCGCGACAAGCCTGGAACACGTCCTTGGAATCGGAGGGGCCGGTCAGCTCGATGGGCTCGACGCCCGCCTTCTTGCACTCGGCAAGGTAGTTGCTCACCACGCCGGTGGCGCTGGAATACTGCTCCAGGTGGCCATGGCCGCCGCAGCCGCAGGTGCGCTCCTCGGCCGGGTTCAGGCACATGTGGCCAATCTCGCCGCCAGCACCCACAACGCCCGATACCACGTCGCCGTTAACGATAACGCCGCCGCCCACGCCGGTACCAATGGTGACCATCACCACGTTCTGCACGCCCTTGGCAGAACCGAGCCAGGCCTCGCCCATGGCAGCAGCGTTGGCATCGTTCTCATACTTAACGACCGCGTCGGGGCAGTGCTCCTGAATGGCGACTCTCAGCTCGGGCAGGTTAATGGCAATGTTGGCCTTGACCTTGGCATCGCCCGACGCCGGAATGGGGCACGGAACGGCCAGGCCAATGCCCGCCACAAAGGCACGCGGAATCTGAGCCTTGGCGACCACCTGGTCGATAGCCTCGGTCACCGCGGCAAAGCCCGCGGCGTCAACGATGGGAGGCGTGGGCACGCTGGCCTTGGCAAGCAGGTTGCCGTCTTCGTCGAACAGACCCTCCTTAACCGAAGTGCCGCCGACGTCGATGCCGATGTAGTACTGCTTAGGTTCCATGGGAGCCCACCTTTCTCGTTTAAACATTGCCTGTATGGTACCGCTCCCAAGGCAAAAACCTACCAAAAAGGGACAGGTTTGTTTTGGCAGGTTTTATCTGGGGTAACGCAATTGGCTGCCCAACAGGCCGCGCAAGACCATCCCCAAAAATAAAGGCGCCGGGAGGCGGAGGCTCCCGGCGCCCGTCAAAGGGACTATGTTGTCTGTTGGACCGCACGGTCCGTCGCGGCGATAACGCCGACTAGGCCTGAAGTGCCTGCAGCTGCTTGTGAACCTCGATGAGCTCCGTCGCCATGACGCGCATGGTCTCGGTGCCGGCCATCTGGTCCTCGGCATGCAGCAAAATCAACGGGGCCTCGCCGTTACGTTCGCCGTTGGCCTCCTTCTTCAGAAGCCCCATGTGAACATCGTGGCCACCGTTATAGGCCTCGTCGCCCTGCTTGATAAGCTCCTCGGCGGCGTCAAAATCGCCCTCCTTGGCCTTTTGCACGGCATTGATGTACATGCTCTTGGCGGTACCGACGTAGCTGATGATCTCAAAGCAGGTCATCTGCAGTTCGTTCATATCCTCCATGCAGAGCACCTAGCCTATCACGCTGACGCAGTGGTCGATGATGCCGGCAGCGTTCATGCGGCCGTAGTCGACCATGTTGATGACCTCGACCGGAAAACGACCGGCGGCCTCCTTCTCAAAATCGCCCTTGGTGTAGCCGATCTGCGGACCAAGCAGCAACATGTCGCACTCGTCCAGGTGATCGTGGGCCTCGTTCATGGGACGAGCCTCGACCTCAATATCCAGACCACGGTTTGCAACCTCGGCCTGCATCTTCTGGACCAGCAGGCTCGTGGACATACCGGCATTGCAGCAGAGCATGATCTTCTTCATGGTTTCCTCCTTATAACTGCGCGGCGCGCAGACGACAACTGGTTTTATTCCTTGCGGCTATTGTGCCCACCCCCCTGCATCTTTACACAAGGGAGAGAGCTGCGGGCACCGGCGCCGCGTACCGGCGCCCGCAAAGGTGAAAGGGACGAACGTTAGGCGTTCTACTCGGCGAGAGCCTCCTGCTTGGCGATTGCCTTCTCGGAAATCTTCATAAAGGGCAGGTAGACGGCCATGCCAATGACAATCTCGATAGCCTGCCACACGCCAGCGCGCCAGTCAAAGCCCGTAGCGAGCAGGGCATTGATGACGGGAGGCATGGTCCAGGGCACCTGGGCGATGCAGGGGCTGATGATGCCTGCGCAGGTAAGGCCATAGGTGATGCCGATGAACAGGTCGGGAAGGAGGACAAACGGGATCATGAGCGGCAGGTTGTACACGATGGGGTAACCGTAGATAACCGGCTCGTTGATGTTGAACAGACCAGGCAGGATAGCCATCTTGGAAACGGTCTCGGAAGCCTTGTTTTTGGAGAACAGGAGCGTGTCGAGCAGGAGCATGAGGGTGCAGCCCGAGCCGCCGATGAGGGCGAAGCTGTTAACGATCTGCATGTTCATGTAGTGATCGGGCTGGATGGTGCCACCGGCGGCAAAGGTAGCCATGTTGTCGACGATGAGCATGGTCAGGATCGGCTCGACGGTAGCGCCAGAGATGGTGGACTGGTGAATACCGACGCAGAACAGCAGGTTAGCAAGGGTGTAGATGAGGATAACAGCCCACGGACCAGCGTTCATGATGCTCTTGAGCGGGTTGGAGATGCACGTGGAGATGATGGTGCACAGATCGGTGCCGGCGCACACGGCGAGCAGGGCTGCGGCAAGAGCGAAGACCGCGAGGTTAAGCAGCATCGGAATCATGACGTTGAAGGAGTTGGAGACCGCGGGAGGCACGCCCTCGCCCAGCTTAACCTTGAGCTTCTCGACGCCAGAAATCTTGATGAAGAGCGAGACGGAAAGCAGGGCGATGATAATAGCCGAGAACAGACCGTTGGTGCCGGTGTTGGCAGTCGAAAGGGCGCCCGTGACCTCGGCGGAGGTGATCTTGTCGGTGAGCAGTGGGCTCGTGGCGGCAAGCGTGGCGGTGATCTGCTGCGGCATCATGATGACGAAGGCAGAGATAGCGACGACCATGCAAGCAAGCGGATTATCGAAGCGCTTGTTCTTAGCGAGGCTGTAGCCAATCAATCCGGCCAAGATAATGGCAGAGACGTTGAGGGTGCCCAGCGTAATCGCCGAACCCCACGTCTGAAGGTTGGCAAGGCCCGCCGCATCGAGCGGGAACAGAGGGAACACGACGTTGTTAATAAGAACCGCGATACCCGCAAGGATATAGAGCGGCGTGATGGTCGCGAAGGCGTCACGCAGGGAACGCAGGTGAACCTGGTTTCCCACCTTCGCAGAGACCTCGGCAAACTTGTCGAGGAAGCTCTTTCCGTTGTCACTGGCCATGATTGCTCCTAACTTTCAAATCCGGCCTTTCCTATGCGCACGGTGGTCTGTCGCCCTCTGCCACCAGATGTGCCATGTGTTGCGCGCGGCGGCGCGCGGTCTGGACGTTCGTCCGGTCGCTAATCAACCACGTGGGTCGTGGCGACCTGTTTGAGCCAGGCCGCCGACTTCTTAAGACGGCGCTTATAGCCATCCATCAGATCGACCTCGACAAAGCCATAGCGATTCTTAAAGGCATTGGCCCAAGACCAGTTATCGATGACGGCCCAATAATGGTATCCGCGGCACTTGGCGCCCTCGTCGATGGCCTTGGCCACCCACTCCAGGTGCTGACGTACAAAGTCGACGCGGTAGTCATCCTGGATGGTTCCTTCGGCGTCACGGTTCTTGTATTCGTCCATGATGCCGATGCCGTTCTCGGAAACGAACCACTCAAGATCGGGGTAGTTCTTAGCGCAGTCCATGCCAAAGTCGTAGAGGCCCTGCGGGTAGATCTCCCAGCCGCGGCTCTCGTTCATAACGGCGTCGGGCCATACGTACTCGTCGGCAAAGTGCGGCAGGCCGTACTGGTCGACCTTGCTCGCCGGCGCCTGAACACGCGTGGGGTGGTAGTAGTTGCAGCCTAGCCAGTCGACAACACCCTGCTTGAGGATCTCTTGGTCGCCGGCGCGGAACGGGAGCTTAACGCCGCCCTCGGCCAGGCTGTCGAGCACGTCGGCAGGAAGCTCGCCCTTGGTGATGAGGTCGAGCCACCAGCGGTTGTTGATGCCGCTGGTCATGCGCACGGCCTCGAGGTCCGCCTCGCTGGGGTTCTCCTTGGTGTAGACCGGGGTAAAGCAGTTGATCATGCCGATCTTGGCATCGGCGCGAATAGCGCCCTCGTCATAGGCGCGACGATAGTTGGCCACGGCCAGCGCGTGCGCCAGCGAGATGTGATACTGCACGGTGCGGGCGCGGTTGAAGTCGTGGAGCTGCGGGAACCACACGCCCTCCTGATAGCGCTGCTCGGGCTCGACGATGGGCTCGTTAAAGGTGAACCAGTACTTAATCTCCTGGCCAAACTCGTGGAAGGCGACGTCGGCGTAATGTGCGTAAGCCTCGACAACCTCACGGCTCTCCCAGCCGCCACGGTTAAAGAGGTAGGTGGGCATGTCAAAGTGGTACAAGTTGACAAACGGCTCCAAGCCGGCTTCGCGAGAGGCGCGGAACAACTCGTGATACCACGCGGCACCTTCCTCGTTGAGGTTGCCGTCGGCATCGAGCAGACGGCTCCACTGGATGGAAGTGCGATAGGTATCCAGACCCAAGTCCTTCAAAATGCGAAGGTCTTCCTGGTACTTGGCCATAAAGTCATTGCCGGCGTAAGAGCCAACGCGGTTGTAGAACGAACCCAGATCCTGGATGGACCAGGTGTCCCACAGGTTCTCGAGCTTGCCGCCCTGGTTCCACTGACCCTCAGTCTGCGGGCCGGACATAGCAGCGCCAAAGAAGAAGTCGTTGGGCAGCTGATACTGTGCCATCAAAGTCCTCGCTTTCGTGTTCTAGAGCTTCCGGTTGGAGACGGGTTTGCTTTGGCAGGTTATCCGGCGCGGGCGCGCACCGGCCATACCGATATCCAACCCGCCAAAACAAAACCGTCCCCAAACGGTCGATCCTGTTGTGCGGAAGGATTCCGTTCGTTGCTTAAACTATAGCGCTCTAATTTTAAAAGTAAAGCGTCTTTTTCTTTTTTCTTTCTCGAACTTCTTAGATAAAAGTAATATGGATGCCCTGTTGAGGGTTATACTTACTTTTTGTATTCATATATGTCGGAAAGGAGGTTCCATGATTCCCAAATACGAGGCGATAGCTGCAGATATTCGTCGAAGTATCGAGGATGGCGCTCTTAAACCGGGCGACAAGCTTCCCACCGTCGTTGAGTTCTGTGAGCTCTATAGCGTTTCCAAAATCACCGTCAAACGAGCTATCGAGCAAATCACCGAGGAAGGTCTTATTACCAGCCGGCGCGGATCGGGCACCTACGTTAAGGACACGGCGGGACTTCCCGGCCAGGCGTTTTTCCAGGGCAAAAACGACCGTGCCCAGGGCTTTTCGTATGAGCACCGCGGGGAAAAGGTGACCTCGGTGGTCTACGATTTCTCGATTGTTAATCCACCAGCGGACATCGCAGCCCAGCTGGGAATTGCCGAGGATGACTTTGCCTATCACGTCGTGCGCGTGCGTCAGGCCGATGGGAAGCCCATCGTTATCGAGTACACCTACATGCCCCTCGAGCTGATTCCGGGGCTGAAAAAGAAGGACCTGTACGGATCGGTCTACCATTTCATCCGCGAGCAATGCGGGCTGAAAATTTCGAGCTTCCACCGTACCATTCGCGCCGTGGCAGCAACCGAGGAAGAAGCCGAGCGCCTGGACACCAAGCCTGGCTCTCCCCTGCTCGAGCTCACCCAGATTGGCTTTTTGGACAGCGGCGCCGCCTTTGAGTATTCGGTCTCGCGCAACGTTGGCGACCGCTTTGAGTTGCACAACGTAACGTTGGCATAGGTTTTTGCAGTCATGCGGGCGCTCGTTTTGAACAGTTTTACGCAGCGCCCGCGCAACACAATGAGGTATGAATATGTCCGATTTGATTAAACTGACGCCGATCTTCCACGAGAAGATCTGGGGCGGTCGCCAGCTCGAAACCGTATTTGGCTACGACATTCCCGATGGCCCCATCGGTGAGTGCTGGGCCATCTCGGCCCACCCCAACGGCGACTGCCAGATTGCGGAGGGCCCGTATGCCGGCCACACGCTGTCGTGGCTGTGGGCCGAGCATCGCGAGCTCTTTGGCAACTGCGAGGGCAAGGAGTTCCCGCTGCTCATTAAGATTCTGGACGCCAAGGACGACCTTTCGATCCAGATTCATCCCAACGACGAGTACGCTGCCGAGCACGAGAACGGTAGCCTGGGCAAAACCGAGTGTTGGTATGTGCTGGACTGCGAGCCCGACGCCACGATCATCGTCGGCCAGCGTGCCAAGGACCGCGCCGAGGCCGCACAAATGATCGAGGAAGGACGTTGGGACGACATGCTCAACGTGTTGCCGATTCACAAGGGCGACTTTTTCCAGATTGATTCCGGTACCGTGCACGCCATCAAGACCGGCACGCTCATTTTGGAGACGCAGCAGTCGAGCGACGTGACGTATCGTCTGTACGACTACGACCGTCCCGGCACTGACGGCAACCTGCGCCCGCTGCACATTGAGCAGAGCCTCGACTGCATCGACTTTGATGCTCAGGCTCCGACCGACGGCACGGTGACCGCGCCCGAGGTGGACGGCGTGACCGAGCTCGAGTCCAACCCCTGCTACACCGTCGATCGCGTGCGCGTCAACGGCAGCAAGACCCTCGACCAGCGCTGGCCCTTCATGTGCCTGTCGGTCATCGACGGCGAAGGCACCGTCTGCGGCGACCCCGTCCACAAGGGAAGCCACCTGCTGGCCCCGAGCACCGTCAGCTCCATCGACCTCGAAGGCAAGATGGAACTGATCATCAGCCACCTGTAGGTCGCACCAACAACCCAAACGCAACAAGGGGCTCTCCCGTCCATGTGCGGGAGAGCCCCTTGCCATATCTATTTATCAGCCCACCCGGCCCTCCAGATCAAAAAGCGAACGAGCAGAGCGACGTTCGCAAGCACCGTTACCCAAGGACCTGGGCGGGCGTATAGGGCAACATCGATCGCGAGTTCCGCACGCAAAGGAGAGCACTTAATGTGCTCTCCGTCTTGCGCAGGACTGCCCGAGCAGGCGATGTTGCCCTATACGCCCGCCCAGGTCCGCCAGGATCACGACAGCTTGACGATCGGCGCGAAGCCCTTCATCAGCTTTTTGGTCTGACCGGTCTTTTCGAATTGAACCTCGATCATGTCTCCGGCGACCGAGATTACGGTACCCGTACCAAAGGTCTTGTGGCTTACAGTATCGCCTGCGGCAAAGTCCTGTGATGCGCTAGCACGATCGACCTTGCGCTCCACCGTCGGGGACACCTTGGACGACGGCTTTTTAGCTCGCGGCGCGCCCGAGCCAAAGGTCGAGGCAACACGGCCGGCGTCGGGCGAGACCCCGCGATGGCGCTCGGTCCCATAGCTGCTGCCGCCAAAGAAATCATCAAAACTCGATCCGCCGCGCGAACCGGAACCGCCGGTCGAGCGCGTATGCGAGCCAAACACCTTGCCACCATACATATCCGAGCCCATGCCCGAACCAAAGGTACCGTGACGGTCGCCGCGCTTCTCCCAGCCCGTGCCCTCAAAACCGGCGGAACCGATGCCGCTAAACTCGATATCCTCAAACGGAATCTCGTTGAGGAAGCGCGAGCGCGGGTTGGCAGAGGTCGAGCCGTAGGTGCGACGCGTAGCCGCATAGGTCAAGAACAGGCGCTTGCGAGCACGCGTGATGGCGACGTAGGCCAAGCGACGCTCCTCCTCGAGCTTGCCCGGATCGTCACTACCGCCAAAGTCGTGCACGTGCGGGAAGATGCCTTCCTCCATACCGGCCACAAACACCGCGGGGAACTCCAGGCCCTTGGCGGAGTGAATGGTCATCATGGTGATGGCATGCGTCTCACCGGCCAGGGAATCCAAGTCGGAGCGCAGAGCCAGCCACTCCATGAGTGCGGGCAACGCCTTGCAGGTGAGCGGGCCGTAGGTGCGCTCAATCTCGTCAGCATGCACAGCACCGGCGGGCAGCTCTGTCGGCGCGGCATAGGCGTTGCCCGCGATAGCGGCAGCCAGGGCATCCTGCGGCGAGAGCGCCGGGGCCGCCAGGCTGTCGAGCGGATTGGAACCCGCAGCGTCACGCGCGCCAACGAGCGCCTCAAACGAAGACGTGGGCGCAGACGGGCCGGGCTCGGGCGCAGGCGCGCTCACCACAACGGGCTCGGGCTCAGCGTCGGCAGGCACGTCGGCAACACCGGCAGCGCGCAACTCTTCCAAGCTCTCGAGCGTACCTTCGATATCCTCGTGCGTCTCCTCAAATTCGGCAGCGACGCCCAAGAATTCCTGGATGTTCTCGGCACGGCTCTCGGACTCCATGGTGCCCTCGGCGCGGAAAGCCTGCAGCAGGCCCGTCTTGTCGACAATCATCTCGACGACGTCCTTGAGCTCGCCGTCCATGCGACGACCTTCGCGCACCAGCGCCACAAAACTCGACAGGCCGTTGCGCACCTTGGCGCTAAACATGCCCGTCTCGGCCGTCGCAATCTCACAGGCTTGGAAGAACGAGCAGCGGTTGTCGCGTGCCAGCTGCTCAATCTTTTGAATCGAGGTGGAGCCGATGCCGCGGCGCGGCGTGTTGATGACACGCTTGACGCTCATCTCGTCGGCCGGGTTCACGATCATCTTGAGGTAGGCCATGACGTTGCGGATCTCGGCACGGTCGAAGAATCGCGTGCCGCCCACGATCTTATAGGGCACGCCCGCGCGCAGGAACATATCTTCGAGGATACGCGACTGGGCGTTGGTGCGATAGAACACAGCAATGTCGTCGTAGCTCGTGCCCTTGGAGTGCAACTTTTCGATCTCACCGGCAATCCAGCGACCCTCGTCGCGCTCGTCGCTCGCCTGGAAGGCCTGGATTTTCTCGCCATCGCCCTCGGCCGTAAACAGGCGCTTGTCCTTGCGCTGCGAGTTATGGCGAACAACGGCATTGGCGGCGCTCAGGATGTGACCCGTGGAGCGATAGTTCTGCTCCAGCTTGACGGTCTTGCAGTTTTTAAAGTCCTTCTCAAAGTCCAAGATGTTGGTGATGTCGGCGCCGCGCCAGCTATAAATGGACTGGTCATCGTCGCCTACGACCATGAGGTTTTGGTACTTGGCGGCCAGCAGGTTGGCGATCTCGTACTGGACGTGGTTGGTGTCCTGATACTCGTCGACGCTAATGTAGCGGAAGCGCTCCTGGTACTTGTCGAGCACCTCGGGGCGGGTGCGTAGCAGCTCGAGCGCGCGCACGAGCAGGTCGTCGAAGTCCATCGCGTTGGCGGCGCGCAGGCGGCGCTCCAGCTCCATATAGACCTGTGCGGCCTTTTTGTCGTTGGGGCTCTCGGCAGATTTGAGCATGTCCTCGGGGCCGATCATGGCGTTTTTGGCCGAGCTGATCTTGCTGCGGATCATGTTGATGGGGAATTGCTTTTGTTCGATGCCGAGTGCCTGCATAATGTCACGCACCATGCGCTTGGAATCGTCGTCATCGTAGATGGTGAACTGACCGGTGTAGCCCAGCAGGTCGGCATCCTCGCGCAGCATGCGCACGCACATAGCATGGAAGGTGCACACCCACATGCCGCGGGTGCCGCTGGGAATGAGCGCTGCCAGACGCTCGCGCATCTCGGCCGCAGCCTTGTTGGTAAACGTGATGGCAAGGATCTGCCAGGGCTTAACACCTAGGTCGCCGAGCATATGAGCGATGCGGAAGGTCAGGACGCGGGTCTTGCCCGAGCCAGCACCGGCGAGGACCAGCAGCGGACCCTCGGTGGTCAGGACGGCCTCGCGCTGGGCGGGGTTAAGACTGTCGATGTCGACAAGCGGCTTGGCGGGCTTGGGTGCCGGTGCGGGAGCGTCGTAGATGTCGAGCGGGACGAGCTCGGGCTCCGGCGCGGCGGAGGCGGTGTATACATCGAGCGGCACGGGTTCCGGCGCGGGCGGCACGGGTACCGCGGCATTCTTTTCCCAGGGCAAGGGCTGGGTCATGGGCGACTCCTCATCTGACGGACGGCGCGCCTGCGGGCAGCGCCATAGTTTGAGCCGTACCAGTATACCGAGCCGCGCGGACACCGACGCAAATCACACCGCGACTCCGTGCGCTTCCATCGAGCCCGCCCCATTGCACCAAAAAAGGCGGCATAGCCCTTTTGGTCATACCACCCTCTTTGAATAACAAGTTGTCGCTCTGGCCACCGCGCAGCGTCGACCAAGTTAGAGGCCGAGCATCGGCTCCAGGACGAAGAAGTACGCAAGCACCACGATGCCCAAGACAATGCGGTAGACGCCGAAACATTTAAAGTCGTGACGACGGACAAAGCCCATGAGCCACTTGATGGCGATGAGCGAAACCACAAAGGCGACGATGCAGCCCACGCCCAGGATGGCGACCTCGTTGGCACCAAACGTACCGCCCTTAACGAAGTACTTGACCAGCTTGAGCGCACTCGCACCAAACATGACGGGGATAGCCAGGAAGAACGTGAACTTGGACGCCACCGAGCGCGTGCAGCCCAGCAACAGACCGCCGATGATGGTGGAGCCGGAACGCGATGTGCCCGGAATCAGCGAAAGCACCTGGAAGCATCCAATACCCAGCGCGGTCTTCCAGCTTAGGTCCTCAAGCGTCGCAATGGAGCCAAAGTCGAGGTCTTCGTCATCGTTGCCCGAATCCTCGGCGGCAGCCGCAGCAGGCGCCGCAAAGTGTGCACCGGCGGGACGCCCGCCCGCCACCACGGCACGCGAACCAAACGAACCGGCAAGAGCGGCCTGGTCGCGCTTGTTCGCGCGCCAGTTCTCGATCACAATAAACAGCACGCCGTACACAATGAGCGCCAGCGCCACGACGGGAGCATTATAGAAATGCTCCTCCATCCAGTCGTTGAGCGGCAGGCCAATCGCCGCAGCGGGAATGCAGCCGAGCACAATCTTGCCCCACAGCACCCATGTGTCGCGACGACCCTCCTTGCCCTTGCTGGGCGAGAACGGGTTGAGCTCATGGAAGAACAGTACGCAGACGGCCAAAATGGCGCCAAGCTGAATCACGACCAGGAACATGTTCCAGAACGTCTCGCTCACGTTCATCTTGACGAACTCGTCCACCAGGATCATGTGGCCCGTCGACGAAACGGGCAACCATTCGGTAATGCCCTCGACCAGGCCCATGAAAGCAGATTTTAGAAGCTCGATAATATCCAAAGGGACCCCCTCGTTAGACACCCGCCGATAGATGTTTCTGCGGACGGTGCGGGCGATGTCCCATTATCAACCGTTGGCGACGCGCACATGCCAACCCTTACCAAAAATCTCGTCCGTTCACAGAATTGCAGGCGGTCAAACCGAAATCCTTGGGTATAACTGCAACAAGGTAAAGTGTCCGGCGGTCCGCGCACCCGTGGCCGCCCGACGCACGAGCCCCGCGCCCGTGCGATAGACCAAGGAGGAAACCATGAACGAGGGCTACACCAAGGTATTTGTTTCGCTCGACGGTACTGAGCAGCAGGATTTTGTGCTCGCACGCGCCATCAAGGTGGCCGCAAACAACGGCGCAAAGCTGATTATCGGTCACGTGATCGACTCCACAGCGCTCGAGAGCGCGGGGGCCTACCCGGTCGACCTAGTCAACGGCTTGGAGGAGGCCTTTAACAACTCCATCGCGAAGCAGCTCGAGGAGGCCAAGGCTAATCCCGATATCCCCGAGGTCGAAGTCATGATTCGCGCCGGTCGTATTCGTGAGACGTTGAAGGACGAGATGCTCGACGTGGTCAAGCCCGATCTGGTGCTCTGCGGTGCCCGCGGTCTGTCCTCGATTAAGTACGCGCTCCTGGGTTCGATTTCGACGTTCCTGCTGCGCAATACCGACTGCGACATTCTGGTCGTGAAGTAGGTTCCTTCCCGCCGGCGCAAGGCCTGCGGGGTTATCACGCCGACGTCCTCGCCGCTTCGCGGCTGCGGGATGTCGGCTTAGATAACCCCTCCCGGCCTTGCGCCTTCGTCACCATACTTCAGCGAGTTGGCTGATAGAAAAATGGCGTGCCGCCCCGGTTGGGGCGGCACGTTTTTCATGGGCGGACGTCTGCCGTGTGCGCTACTCGAAATATTGGAACTTATTCGTTGAGAAGGCGAATGTTACGACGAAGCCTTCGCCCGGCTCCGATGCCGCGGTGACGTCGATGCCCATCTTGGAGCACAGGCGCGCCACCAGGTAGAGACCGATGCCCGTTGCGCGCTTGGTGGTGCGGCCGTTGTCGCCGGTAAAACCCTTCTCGAACACGCGCGGCAGGTCGGCCGCGCTCACGCCGCAGCCGTTGTCCGCGACGGTAAGCTCGATGCGCTCGCTCGCCAGGCCCTCGTCCAGCAACGCACCCGAAAACACAATCTTCGCGCCATCCTCGCGCGCATATTTAATGCTGTTCTGAATGAGCTGGCCCAGAATAAACTCGAGCCATTTCTCGTCGGTGAACACCTCGAAGTCGAGGTTCTCGCACACCGGCGCCACGTGCGCCGCAATGAGCTCGCGCGCGTTGGCTTTAATGGCACCCGTCACCAAGGTCTTAAGATCCCAGCGACGAATCAGGTAGTCGCGCTCCACGACTTCCGAGCGCGCATAGTACAGCGCCTGGTCGATATAGCGCTCCACGCGAGTCAGCTCACGGCCCAGGTCATCCACACGCGACAGGTCGTCTTCGCTGCCGTCCAGGTTTTCCAAGATCAGATGGGCCGCCGCCAGGGGCAGTTTGGCCTCGTGGACCCAGCTCTCGATATAGTCGCGATAGTCAACGGTCTGACGCCTGCCTTCGGCAACCTCGTCGCAAGCGGCTTTGCCCACCCGGCGCAAGACCTCGTATTCGAGCTCGCCCTCGACATAGGTCGGGCACTGGACCATCTCCTGCACCCATGCGGGGCTTTCCAGCTCCTCGGCCGCGCGCTCCAGCTGGCGCAGAAAACGGCGACGACGCGCATATTCGATCACGATGCCCAGCATGCCAAAGATAAAGGACACGCCGACCGCCACGGCCACGATAGAAACGGGTGCGCCGGCGACCGTCAGCACAAAGCAGCTCAGCAGCACGCCGCACGTCCACACGGCGACGGGAAGCAGCGCATCTTTGAAGAATTTGGCAAACGACATACCTGGCACCTAGACCGAATAGCCCTGGCCGCGATGCGTGGTCAGATACCCCTTGACGCCGATTTTTTCGAGCGTGGTACGCAGACGGTTGATGTTGACGGTGAGCGTGTTATCGTCCACGAAGGCATCGGAGTCCCACAGGTCCTGCATGATGGCTGAGCGCGAGACAATCTTACCCGCACGGCTCAGGAGCAGCGAGAGGATACGCAGCTCGTTTTTGGTGAGCTCGGTACTGTCACCGGTTACCGTATTGGTGACCATGGAGCGGGCGAGGTCGAGCTCCAGCCCCTTGTGGACGAGTGTGCTGCGCTCGCCGGCAGCCGTGGTGCGACGCAGCAGGGCGTTGATGCGCGCTACGAGCACACGGGCGCTGTAGGGCTTGGACACAAAGTCGTCCGCGCCGAGCGTCATGGCCATGACCTCGTCAATCTCGGTCGTGCGCGACGTGAGGACGATGATGGGGACCTCGGATTCGTGGCGAACCTCGTGGCAGATGTGCTGGCCATCTTTGACGGGAAGCGTGAGGTCGAGCAGCACCAGGTCGGGCGCGGCGGCGAGAATATCGCGCGAGACATGCTCGAACGATTCACAGGCCTCGACCTCAAAACCGGCACGGGCAAGGATGTCGGTAAGCTCGCGACGAATGGGCTCGTCGTCCTCAACGATATAGATCAGCGCCATGGATTCCGCTCCCCCTCTTGGTTGTCTTGCCACCATTATGGCTGCGGAGCCGCAAGTATGCGCCTCGCGCGTCACCAAGGTGACAGAACTGTTCGCGAGCGGGGATCAAATGATTATTAAATCCCCGTCCCAGAAAAATCATTTAACGGCGGGCGCGAAGCTTTTCGTAGCCGTCGGCAAAGAAGGCGACCGTGGCGGCGTCGGCCTCGGCGGCGTCCGTCTCGGTTGCGGGGACCACGCCGTGCTCGTCGCTCACCAGGAACAGGGCACCCTTGAGCTGCGCGGGGATGTCCACGCGCGTGACCGGGATGTTCTTGGTCTGAGCCAACTGCTCAATAAGGGTCGCCGTGCCACACAGGCACTCGTCCGCTGGCGCCACAAAGGCCAGCTCGCCGTTGTTGACGGCAGCGAGCAGCTCGGGCGCCACGCCGGTCTCGTCGGCCTCGGAGCGGGCCTCGGCGGAGCGGGCACGCAGCGCCTTGGCCGACGTATCGGCCAGCGGCTCGTACTCCCCCACCGTCATGGCGGCATTACCGTTGACGTCAATCACCAGCATGAGCACACCGTCGTGCGCGGTGTAATCGCCCTCGGCAAGCGACCACTCAACGTGCTGCTTGGCCCAGCTGAGCATGTTATGGGTAAGCGGCTCGCCCTGCACCAGGCGCTCGGATAGCGCACGGATGTGGCGGTTGAGCATGGGCACCTTTTTGTTGGACATGCGCCAACGGCAGATAAGCGCAGGCTTGTCGAGCGTGAACTTCTCGACCGCCTCCTGATTGGCGCAAAATTCCTCGTACGCACGCTGATCCTCGGCATTGCCAAACAGCTCGGCATCATCAATCTGGGGCATGGTCATACCTTTCGTGTTAGTCATTCCGTCCTCTTATACCAAAAAGACGGCCCTCCAAACGGAGCGACCGTCTTTTGCAGAGATTATTTTAGAAGCGAGGCCAGTCCAAGGGACGAGATAACATCCCACGACCTAACAGGTCGGCGAGGGTTGCCCAGGTGCCGCAGATTGCCGTGAAAGAGGAGCGACGCGTACTTGGGTACGCGAGCGACGAATGAGCGGCAAGGTGCGGTGGCTGGGCAAGCCGCAGCGCCACCTCCCTACTTAATGGCGGAAGTGGCGAGCGCCCGTGAAGACCATCGCAATGCCATGCTCGTTGCAGGCCTGGATGCTCTCGTCGTCGCGCTTGGAGCCGCCGGGCTGGATAATGCAGGTCACACCGTGCTCGGCAAGCACGTCGACGTTGTCGCGGAACGGGAAGAACGCGTCGCTTGCGCAGGCAAAGCCGCCCTTCTCCACGCCCTCGCGCTCGCAGAAGTCCTCGGCACGCTCGCAGGCCAGCAGCGCAGAATCCACGCGGTTGGGCTGACCGGGGCCCATGCCAATGCCGGCCTTGCCCTTGGAGACCAGGATGGCGTTGGACTTAACGCCCTTGCAGACCTTCCAGGCAAACTCGAGCTCGGCCATCTCGGCGTCGGTGGGCTTGCGGTCGGTGGGGAACGTAAAGGTCGCGGGATCCTCGGTCACGTGGTCGACTTCCTGCACCAGCATGCCGCCGTCGACGGAGCGCAGCTCCACCTGGGCGCCGTGGTCAACGCCACCGGTAGCCAGCACGCGCAGGTTGGGGCGCTTGGCCATGCGCTCGAGCGCCTCATCGGTGTAGCTCGGGGCGATGATGACCTCGACGAACTGCTTGTTCTCGTCGGCAAAATGCTCAACGAGCTCGTAAGGGACCTCGCGGTTGCAGGCGATGATGCCGCCAAAGGCGCTCTTGGGATCGCAGGCGAAGGCGCGGTCGTAGGCTGCCGTGATGTCCTCGGCAACGGCGGAACCGCAGGGGTTTTGGTGCTTGAGGATCACGCAGGCCGGCTCGTCGAACTCGCGGACCAGGTTCCAGGCGGCGTCGGCATCCAGATAGTTGTTGTAGCTGAGCGGCTTGCCCTGGATCTGCTCGGAGCCCACGAGCGGGAACTGCGAGCTCGCGGTGTTCTCGCAGCCCTCGGCAAAGCGATAGACCGTGGCCTTCTGCTGCGGGTTCTCGCCATAGCGCAGGTCGTCGACCTTCTCCAGCGAGATCTCGAGCTTGGCAGAGGTGTCCGCCACGTCGCTTGCCTGAGCGGCAAGCCAACGGGAGATCGCCGTGTCGTAGGCGGCAGTGGTCTGGTAGACCTTCACCTGCAGGCGACGACGGGTGGAAAGCGTGGTGCAGCCACCGGTCTCGCGCATCTCGGCCAGGACGGCATCATAGTCGGCCGGGTCGGAGATGACGGTAACGCTCGCGGCGTTCTTGGCGGCAGAACGCAGCATGGAGGGACCACCGATGTCGATGTGCTCGATGGCATCCGCGAAGGTGACCTCGGGGTTGGCGACGGTCTTCTCGAACTCGTACAGGTTGACGACGACCAGGTCGATCAGCTTAATACCGTGCTGAGCAGCCTCCTGCATGTGCTGCTCGGAATCGCGGCGGGCCAGCAGCGCGCCGTGGACCTTGGGGTGCAGTGTCTTGACGCGGCCGTCCATCATCTCGGGATAGCCCGTGAACTCCTCGATGGGGATTACGGGAACGCCCGCGTCCTCGATGGCACGAGCCGTGCCGCCCGTAGAGACGATCTCGACGCCAAAGTCGTCAACCAGCGTCCGTGCGAAATCGACGACGCCCGTCTTATCGGTAACCGAGATCAACGCGCGTGCGATCTTCACATCAGATCCCATGCAGTCCTCCTGTCTGGTACGCCGCCGTGCTCTGTGAGTCGGTGATACGTCGATCTGCAGCGCTCGCGCAGCGGCATTGAAAATACTGATTCAATGTAGCGCATTGAGCGTATCGATGCACCCCGCAACGCACGGCTGTGTAGAAAAAGCTTGCGAGCGGGGGTTGCAGGAGCGCCACTGGGCACGGTGAGTTGATGGAACACAGGGGCACCATAATTAGATGCCAATGGCGTGGTAGAACTGTGCTCGATATGCATCCGCAATAGAAAGAGGCACCATGGTCTCGCGGGTTCTCTACCGACCGTTTGATACCGAAGATTTCGACACCATCGCGCTGATCTTGCAGCAACTTTGGCACAACAACTCGGATAACGATGAGTACAACCGCCTCGAGGCCGCGTGCGATCTTGCTCACTGTCTTTCTTCCTCGACATTTTCGCAGGTTGCAGTTATAGATGGCGAGGCGCGCGGGATTTCGCTTGCGCGTGCGGGACAGAGCTCCGGCACCTCCGTCAGGGAACATTGGATGGATACTGAGCGTGCACTGCTGTCGCAGATGCGTGAGCTAGAGCCCGAGTCGTGCGCCGAGTATCTCTCGTTTGTGCGCGCCACCATTCGAACCAACAACCACCTGCTCGAGAAAAGCCCGCTGCCGTATGACAACGAGGTTACGCTGCTCGCCGTCGACCCTGACGTCCACGGCCTGGGCGTGGGATCGGTGCTGCTCGATGCCGCAATCTCGCATCTGTCCTCGTGCGGGGCGACCAGCGCACACCTGTACACCGATTCCAACTGCTCGTGGAAGTTCTACGAGCTGCACGGCTTTAAGCGCACCGCCACGCACCGCGCCAACCGCGAGGAACGCCGCCACGCCATGCCGCGCGAAAGCTTCCTCTACGAACTCGACCTAACCGTCTAGGCCCAGCAGCCACACCTAGTCGTTGGGGACGTTCTTAAATGATTAATCGCTGGGGACAGTCTTCGTAGGTAGCGCATAAAAGGGGATAGACCTTCCCCGACGGCTGCCGAGAAAAGCCCATCCCATAATTTACGACCGTTAGAACGTTCCGCCGCCGCCTCCGCCGACGCCACCGCCTCCGCCGCCCGAGAAGCCACCGCCTCCGCCGCCACCCGAGCTGTCCGAGCTCGACGCAAGCTCACGGATGCTCTCGTGATACACGCCGTCGAACGAATCCATCGGCGACTCGTTGCCGTAATGATGGTAGTACCACCAGTAGCAGGGGTAATTGTCGTAGAAACCATCGGCCTCGCGCACCTCAGGAGGAACAGCCTCGGCAAGCTGACGCAGGACTTCCTTAGAAACGCCCAGCGCCGCACCCATCACCAGAAGTTTATTCCACAGGACCAGATCGCCGGGGACGGCTTCCTTTAGACGCGTGAAGTCCTCGAGCCAATGCTTAAGCGCCTTGCAGCGAGCCGCCACCTCGGCGCCCTCGGGCGTAAAGCGGCGGAACGTAAGCCCCACGCCAATACCCACCAGCACAATCGGCACCGAGATAACCGCGGCGATAATGTTCGCCTGTGCGCCATCGGTAAAAAAGATGGATCCCGCGGGAATACAGGCGATCAGAATACCAAGAACCAGGCAAAACACCATTGCGACAATGCCGTCCGAGGCAACGTACTCGCTATCGGCCAGCTTGCCCTTAACGGTGTTCTGATAGTCCTCGAGTTTGTCGCCCACGGGCGTAGCGTGCTGCTTGACGTAGTGCTGTAACTCGTCAAACGTGCGCGAGCGATCGCCGTTCTCGTCGGGCTTGGCACCGGCAAAGAAGACCTTGAGCACCATGTGGTCAATGCCCTTGGCCGATTTCCAACCCGCATCACTCACCGTCACGCGATACGTCTGCTCTTCTTTTTCACGCCCCAACAGACCCTTCTTGGCCTTGGTCACGGTCGCCTGCTCCAGCTTGATCACACGGTCGTCAGTGAGCTTCATGAGCGTGGCGATATATGCCTGATCGGGCACCTCGTTCCAGCTCATGAGGGCCGAAAGCACGGCGGGATGGTCGGCCGAAGGCACATCGCGGAAATATTCGTCCTGGAAAAGCGGCTTGGGCTTGCGGCGGCGAAGCTTGAGCACAACGATTGTGCCGGTAAAGGCCACCGCCGCGACAACGCTAACCACGGCAAGTGCATTAGCGATCATGCGCGCGCGGGCGCGACGGGCGTTAGCCTCGTCGGCCCATGCCTTCTCCTCGCTCAGGATCGTTGACATGCGCTCTTCGCCCGAGGCGGCAAGCTGCGGCACCCAGTCGCTGGGGAAGGCGATGCGCGCCTCGGCAAATTCGCCCTGATGCACGCAGGGAATGGTATAGGTGACCATGGGCTCGTCCTCATCGAGTGACACGTCGCCCGTCAGCGAACCGTGCCCCCATGCGCGGAAGTTATCGCCCTTGACGGCCGCCGTCCCGGCAGCGGCATTTGCGAAGTACACTTCCATCTCGACGTCATCGGAATCCGCAGACCAGCCGTCGCCCACGAACTTCCAGTAGAGCTCGGCGGTATCGGCCCAGTTCATGACCGCACCGGTCATGGTATAGCTCACGTAATAGGTCGCGCTGTCGCCGCTCTCGTGAGGGCTGAATACCTTAATCTTTACGCCGTCACCGGTCTGCTCGACCGTGTAGACGCCAGAGTCGCCCTTGTTCGCGCTATCGACTTTGTTAAACGCGGTGTCCTCTTCCTCGACACTCAGCACGTCGACGCCCGCCGTGCCGCCCTGCTGGTTGGAGCCCGTATTGATCTCCCAAAACACGCCGTTGATGTCGTCGTCGAAATCAAACTGGCGTCCCTCGACAACGGTCAGCGATCCATCGGCCTCGACCGTGGCACTGATATAGGTCTGGGTCATGGAGTAGCCGTCGGCGTGCGCGGCGACAGGCAGCAGCAACAACGCAAGCGCGACGAGCACGCAGACGGAAGCGAATCGCGCAAACAGGTGGCGCTGCCGGCTGACTTTGGCGGCGAGGGTGTTCATAGGCACATCCTTTGTCTGTAAAACCAACAGCGCCATTGTCCCACGTTTGCGGGTACGCATGACGAACATCTAGGCGACCGGAGCGCCAAACGGGATGAAAGTCACACCCGCACCCCAACAGCCAGTCATTGGGGACGTTCTTAAATGACCAGTCATTAGGGACACCCTTGGCATGGCCTGCGCCAGCAATAGATACCACTTCACAGCTCCGTCACAGGTGTAGCGGCTTTGTGTGGGCGCGGCATGCGCTGACTGAGCCGCCAGCCGAGGGGCATAAAGCAGTTGAGCGAAAACGGTTTGCCCCTTTGCCGTTCGCTCGAGGATCATGTCCCCCTTTTCCGCGGAAACCCCGGCAGTTGCGAAGAGCTGCCGGGGTTTCTGTCGTTTGTGAGGCTAAGTCGGTACGCAGCGATCGAGACCTTGAGCCGCAAACCCACCGTGCGCAATGCGCACCGCCGCCAACTTGTGAGCGCGGCAACGCCTTCCCTGCCAAGCCCCGCGCTATACTCATCCGCATGGATATCAAAACACGCAACATAGCAACGCCCGCCGCGGACGCACCAGCAACGGCAGTGCCCACCCCCGTCGTGGGCCGCTTTGCCCCGTCGCCCTCGGGCCGCATGCACTTGGGCAACGTGTTCAGCTGCCTGTGCGCATGGCTTTCGGCCCGCAGCCAGGGCGGCAGCATCGTGTTGCGTATCGAGGACCTGGACGATCGCTGCAAGCGCCCGGAACTTGCCGCTCAACTGATTGACGATCTGACCTGGCTGGGGCTCGAGTGGGACGAAGGCCCCTACTACCAGCACGATCGCCTGGATCTGTACGAGGACGCCCTGCGCCAGCTGCAAGACGCCGGCCTCACCTATCCCTGTTTTTGCACGCGTGCCGAACTCCACGCCGCGAGCGCGCCGCACGCCAGCGACGGCACGCCCATCTACCGCGGCGCCTGCAGAGGTCTTTCTGCTGATGAAATCACCCGCCGCAGTGCCCTGCGTGCTCCGGCCACGCGCCTGCGCGTGCCCACCGTCGACGACCTCGCCAGCGACGTGATCGAATTCGTGGACCGCACGTACGGAGCCCAATGCGAAGCACTCGCCACCGAGTGCGGTGACTTTTTGGTGCGCCGCAGCGACGGCGTGTTTGCCTATCAGCTGGCCGTGGTGGTCGACGACGCTGCCATGGGCGTCACCGAGATCGTACGCGGATGCGACCTGCTTGGTTCCACGCCGCGCCAGATCTATCTGCAACATCTGCTGGGACTGCCCACGCCGCACTACGCGCACATTCCGCTGCTCATGTCACCGGACGGCCGCCGCCTTTCCAAGCGCGATCGCGATCTGGACCTGGGCGAGCTCCGCACCCGCTTTGGCACACCCGAGGCACTGTTGGGATGGCTCGCCGGGCAAACAGGCATCGCGCCGGACACCACGCCGCGTACCGCCGAGCAGCTGGTCGAGTACTTTAGCTGGGACGTCATCCGC
This sequence comes from uncultured Collinsella sp., assembly GCA_902469665.1. Taxonomy (GTDB): domain Bacteria; phylum Actinomycetota; class Coriobacteriia; order Coriobacteriales; family Coriobacteriaceae; genus Collinsella. The sequence continues at coordinate 79,596 of CABRDE010000004.1, forward strand.
GCGCATCGGGAGAACATCACTGTAACGGTCGAGTAGCCAGCCACCCCGCCTCTACGCAACATCCCAGGGCTGGAGTTCGTCGCCCAAGCGAACGATGCAGTCGTAGAGCACGGTGTGACGCTCGGCCGGGTTGGTATCCCGATGAAAATGCCCGTAGTACCAGCGCTTGTAGTCCAAGCGGTCTTCCAGCTCATCGAAAAATGCCGTAAGCCGATCAACGGAGGGGCAATTCCAGCCGGACGCTGGATAAAGCGTGGACGAAAGCATGCGCGTAGAGCAGGTGTGAGTGATCACGTAGTCGACCGTCCAGCCCACGCTGTCGAGCTTTGCCCGCGCCTCCTCAAAGTTGCGCTCGTCCGGCAGCTCCTGCGGCCACCAGCTGGAATACGGAATGCGGTATTCCTTGTCCACGCTCGTGGCGCCGCCCATGGTAAAGACCGTTGAGCCGTCGAGCTCAAAAACCTCGCCGCGCGTCAGGCGCCGTATGGGCGAGGTATCCGACAGGCGCTGCGTCAGCCCACCGTGCCACAACTCCATGGGGCGTTCCGCCCAGTGATCGAAACGCTCGTGGTTGCCGTCGACAAACAGCACGGTGTAGGGGCGCGACTCCAGCCAAGCAATATCGGCACATTCCTCGGTAGAAAAGTCCCAGGGAAAGCCAAAGTCGCCCGCGATGATGAGATAGTCGTCGCTCGCCAGGCTATCCCCAAGCTCCCAATCGCGGAGCTTTTGCATGTCAGCGCCGCCATGAATATCGCCTGTTACATAGACCGTCATCGGATTACCACTTCCCTGTAAGTCGCTAGCCCACATTCTGCACGATCACTAAGCCAACCGTTCCAGCCCTTCCATCCCTTAGGGCTTACCCTTCGTTCTTCCATCCAAACGGGTCAAGCACCCAAAAAACCAGATCGAGCACGCCGCCGGTCATCATGGCGCCGGCAAGGGCCATGCAAACGTGCAGAGAACTGGCACTTCGGAGCACGTCGAATGGCCCCAGAACAGCCAGCAGCGCGACCGCTGCGCCGGCAAGGCACAACGCGAGGCACGGCCCCGCGTCCTTGACGCACTTCTTTGCGAGATGCTTGGTGTTATCGCTCATTGGTATCGAACTCCTTAGAGGGTCGTTGTTTGGGTACATGCCGCCGCGGCAGAGCAGGGCGGCAGGGTAAGTGTCCCATGCCGTGCGGACATCAATGGAGAAACCGCCTGCTCGAGCAACCTTTGACGCCGTTTTGCACCGGCACCACATCCCCCGCTATCGAGGTCTAATACTTTTCCCACCGCTACCCAAAAACTCATCCAACATTAATCTTGGCTCAAGAATCGCTTAATCTATAACCTGCACTATAGAGTTCGACCAAGGGCGGGGCGGCGCCGCACAACGCAGGCCGCCGAACGCAACGCTCGCGCCCGGGCAGATCGCCCGGCGTCGCGCCCATCGAACGAAAGGACAGGTCATGGACGACCTCGAAAA
>CABRDE010000005.1:0-69193 GCA_902469665.1 uncultured Collinsella sp.
ACGGGTTCGAACCCATGAAAGGGCGACAAAAAAGACGGCCAACCGAAGTTGACCGTCTCAACAATCTTTGGGTGGGCCGTCAGGGGTTCGAACCCTGGACCTTGGGATTAAAAGTCCCCTGCTCTGCCAGCTGAGCTAACGGCCCGCGGGTGGCATTGTACCACGGTCTGGGACTATTCCCAACTCCATTGGCCGTTCTGGAAAATCACAACTTCACGTCCATCAGGCGTAATGCCCGTAATATCGATGTCGTCCGTGCCGATCATAAAATCGACGTGCGTGCTCGAGACGTTAACACCATGCTCCAGGAGCTCCTCCTTGGACATGTCATACCCACCCTCGATGCATTCGGGGAAACCGACACCTAGCGCGAGATGGCAGCTAGCGTTCTCGTCATAGAGCGTATCGTAGAACAGAACACCACTTTCGCGGATCGGCGTGTTCTTGGAAATGAGCGCGACCTCTCCCAGGTGAGCAGCGCCCTCGTCAGTATCGATGATACTTGCGAGCGTTGCCTTGCCCACGCGGGCGTCGTAGTCCACCACGCGGCCGCCCTCGAATTTAATCCAAAAATCGTCGACCTTATTGCCGTGGTGGATGAGCGGCATGGCCGAGTACACGATACCGTCGGCGCGCATGCGATCGGGCGAAGTGAAGACTTCCTCGGTGGGAATGTTGGGGAAGAAGGGGTGCCCATCGGGCGTCTTGCCCTTGCCGCCGGCCCACTCGTGACCCTTCGTCATGCCAATCGTCAGATCGGTTCCATTTGCCGCGGTGTAATGCAGGTAGTCGAAACGATTGTCGTTCAGGAAACGCAGGTTCTTTTCGAATGCGGCGTCATGGAGTTCCCAGTCGCTCTCTGGGTCCTGGCCATCGGCGCGCGCGGTGTGCAGAATCGCATTCCACAGCTTATAGATTGCAACCTCATCGGCGTCTCCTGGGAACACCTCGTGCGCCCAAGCCACGACCGGAGCGCCGGCGATGCACCACGGATTGATGTTGTAATCCAGTCCACGGCGGAAAACTTTGCACTGCGTATTCCTCGCCTTTGATGCCGCGGCCGGCTTGGCTGGATTGATGCCCTTGAGGGCCGCAGGATCCGCACCCTCGATAAAGACAAAGCAGGCACCATCCTGGGCCAAGGAATCCAGCTGCATGCGCTTCCACTCGGGCGTCTGCTCAAAATAGCTTTTCTCGACATGCTCGTACGTGAGCCTCGTCACGGCATCATCGGCCCAAATGACCGTCACGTGGCCGGCGCCGGCAGCATAGGCCTCCGCGACCACCACGCGCGCAAACGGCGCGCACTCGACCGGAGACTGAACGACGACCTCCTGGCCGGGCTTGACGTTCACGCCCTTGCGGACGACCAGGCGCGCGTAGTTTTTAATCTTGGGCTCCAGGGCCTTCATGCCCTCCAGAGCCTCTTCGACCGTCAGGGCAGCTCGAATCATGTGCCACTCCATCTATCTATAGAACAGTAAAAAGGCGCGCCGCAAAAACGACGCGCCTTATATCTTAGCGATAAGTATGTATGCAAACGCTACTTCTTCTTGGAGTCCTTCTTGTCCTCCTCGGCAGCCGCGCGCTCAATAAGAGCGTTGAGCTTGTTCTCGGACATGCCCTCGGCCTGCGCGCGGTACATGTTGCGCAAGGGACGAATACGAGCGAAGTCATAGATAAAGTCGCCCAAAATGATGACGTAGGACAAAACAATGCCGACCATCTGGACAGGGCTGGACACCATGCCAGCGGGAGCGAAGTACAGCGAGGCCCAAATTGCCACGACGAGCACCATGCCAATGGCGAGCACAATCCACCAGATGCGACGGCGCTTGGTGTAGTCCTCGTCCTGCTTGAGGAGGATATTCGACACCGTATAGATGCGGTCCTCCTTGGCGCGCTGCTTAGCCTTGCGGGCGCGCTTCTCCTCTTTAGAGAGGCCCTCGAGGTTCTCGCCCTTCTCGAGCTCTTTGCGGCGTGCCTTAGACGAAGCCGGCACGACGCGAACGGAGCTCGCTGCTTGGCGGGCGGGCTTAGCAGATGCGGCAGACTTGCGCGCAACCCCGGTAACTTCGTGGGATTGCGTGCGCTTGTTCGTGGCGCTACGGGTACTCACTTATGCGTTCTCCTTCATGCTTGTGAACTGGGAGCCCGTGATGATCTGGAAGGCCTCGCGATAGCGCTCGGACGTGCCATCGATGACCTCGGCGGGCAGGTGCGGGGTCTCCCCCGTCATATCCCAGTTGGCCTTGAGCCAATTGCGGACGAATTGCTTGTCGTAGCTAGGCTGGATCTTGCCCTCCTCGTAGCTGGCAGCAGGCCAGAAACGGCTGGAGTCGGGCGTGAGACACTCGTCGATCAGCGTGACCTTGCCATCAATAACACCAAACTCGAACTTGGTGTCGGCAATGATGATGCCACGGGTCGCGGCGTACTCGGCGGCAGCCTTGTAGATCTTGAGGGAAAGGTCACGAATCTGCGTGGCGATGTCCTCGCCCACGATCTCGCAGCAACGCTCGAACGAGATGTTCTCGTCGTGGTCACCGATCTCGGCCTTCGTGGACGGCGTGAACAGCGGCTCAGGAAGCTTGGAAGCCTCGGTCAGGCCTTCAGGCAGCTGGATGCCGCAGACGGTGCCGTTCTCGTCGTAGGTCTTCTTGCCCGAACCGGTCAGATAGCCGCGGACGATGCACTCGATAGGAATCGTCTGGGCCTTCTTAACCAGCATGGCGCGGCCAGCGAGGTAGTCACGATACTCAGCAAACTCCTCGGGGAAATCCGCCGGGTCGATGGAAACGAGATGGTTGGGGACGATGTCGGCAAACTTATCGAACCAGAATGCCGAGATGCGATTGAGTACCTCTCCCTTAAACGGAATCTCGTCGGGAAGAATGAAGTCGAACGCAGAAATGCGGTCGGTGGCGACCATCAGCAGGTTTTCACCGGCATCGTAAATATCACGAACCTTGCCACGGGAATCCGGACGACGCTCCATCGTTGTCACGTGAGTCACTCCTTACCTAAATACGACAGAAATGCGGGTTCTTTCCCGCATGTTTTCGCAAACTCGGAGCGGCAGGGACGCGGCCCCTCCTTCACCGAATAGCGAAAAGCTAGTGCTCCATTGTAGTAGATGCCGCGTCTGCCGTGTGCTCGCGGGGCAGATGAATTGTAAAAGTCGTACCCTTTCCAAGCTCCGACTCCACGGATATGTAGCCATGGTGACGCTCGACGATCTGCTTGGTCACGGCGAGGCCAACGCCCAGGCCGCCAGCTTCGCGGGCGCGGCTGGCATCGGCGCGCCAAAACCGCCCGAAGATGCGCGACAAATCGTCCTTGGCAATACCGATGCCGGTATCAGAAACGGCAATGCTGACGTGCTTGCGGTCACTGAGCACCGACACCACGACCCAACCGCCCTCGGGGGTGTAGCGCATGGCGTTGCTCATGAGGTTGATAACACATTGCGTGATCATGTCGGGATCGGCCTCGACGACATCGTCGTGACCCTGGGTCTCGTCCGCAAAACGCAGGCGCAGATCGCGGTCGACAAACAGGCGCTCCTGGGCATTAACGATGGAACGCACGAAAGGAACCATGTCCACCGGCTCAAGGTTGAGCGGAGCCGTGCTGTTTTCCATGCGCGACAGGTCGAGCATCTGCTGCACCAGACGAGCCAGGCGACGCGTCTCGGAAGCAACGGTTTCCAAATGCTCATCGTCGGTGGGATACACGCCATCCTGCATGGCCTCGACCGTTGCGAGCATGGCCATAAGCGGCGTGCGAAGCTCGTGTGCAACGTCTGAGGTCAGGCGCTTCTCGTGTTTCATATCCTTCTCGAGCGAAGTGGCCATCTCATCGAAGGTCTCACCCAGCTGATCGATCTCGTCATCACCGCGCAGTCCCGTGCGAGCCGACAGGTCGCCGTCACGGATTTGCTTTGCGGTACTGGTGATGCGATGAATCGGCTTGGTGAGCATGCGCGACACGAGCGATCCGATAACGACCGAAATGCAGATTGCAACAACCGCGGCGAGGGCCATGGCGTTAAAGGTCTTCTCCCTAAACGCAGAGTCCGCCTTGGTGAGCAGAGCGTCGGAGCCGATGGCCCACAGCTTTACCTGTCCGACATGCTCGCCGGAAGACGTTACAATCTCGACGTTAGCAACGCTATCGGAGTCGGTTGGAGCAGACGAGACCGGGCTATGCGATGCCCTCTTGCCGCTCGTGTCGTCGGTCGTAGCCTGGTTTTCGCGTACATCGGCGGTGGCGCTTGCCGAGGGCCAGGAATCGTCATAAACGATCACGCCCTTTTTATTGACGACCTGCATGCCCAGATCGTCGGAAACCAAACTCGACGTTGCGACCGTGCGCAGTTCTCCCGCGGTCCAAGAGCCGTTTTCCTCATATGAGGTCGCCAACTTCTCGGCAGCGGAATTTGCGATTTCGACGATATTGGAGCGTGTGTAATCCGAAAAGACCGTGCCCCACACAACAGAGACAACGCCCACCAGCACCAATACCGTCATGAGCGATGTCAGAGCAAAAGCAAGTGCCATGCGCGAGGGATAGCTCATCGTTGGCCGTGAATCGGAACGAGGCGTGTTCCAACTAGCCTTGGAACCCGCCTCGCTCTCCTGCTTGTGCTTTTGTCCGATTTCAAAGCGCGCAGGTGTCATATGTGATTTCCCTATTTCTCGTCCGACTTATCGGTCTTGGCCGGAGCCTCGAAGCGATAGCCGACACCATGGACGGTGTAGAGCCACTTGGGCTTCTTGGGATCATCGCCCAGCTTGGCGCGAAGATTCTTCACGTGGCTATCGATAGTGCGCTCATAGCCCTCAAAGTCATACCCGAGCACTTTCTCGACCAGCTCCATGCGGTTATACACACGGCCGGGATGGCGGGCAAGCGTGGTGAGCAGCTTGAACTCGGAAGCCGTCAGATCGACTTCCTTGCCCTCGACCAAGATCTTGTGGCCCGAGATATCGATGACCAGATCGCCGAAGTCGAGTACCTCGACGGCGGGCTCGTCGGCCTGATGGGCACGGCGGAACAGAGCGCGAACGCGGGCGACGAGCTCGCGCGGCGAGAACGGCTTAATCAGATAGTCGTCGGCGCCGAGCTCAAGACCGATAATACGGTCCTCGATCTCGCCCTTAGCCGTCAGCATGATGATGGGGACATCCGAGGTATCGCGAATGGTGCGGCAAACGCGCTCGCCGGGAATCTTGGGGAGCATAAGGTCGAGCACGACCAGGTCGAACTGATGCTTCTCGAACTCCTCGATAGCGGACTGGCCGTCGCCGACGCCCACAACCCAGTAGCCTTCGCGCTCGAGATAGGCAGCGACGGCGTCACGGATTGCCTTCTCATCCTCGACCAGCAGAATCTTTTTTGCATCTGAAGCCATAACACGGCCCCCCTGTCTCAATTAGCTAAGAACAAGCCCATTTTAACGCACCTGAGCCCGCCGGATGCCGCTATGACGCGGCAGCTCGGCGGGCGGTACTCACAATTACAACGCGTTTATTCCCCTGTTGGCGCCTTTTTAACCCCTCTAAGCTTAAAGAGAGAATAGGCGTGCAGTGACCGTCTCTGGTATACCCTGGCTGTTGCGCACCGTGGCGTACGTAAGGAATGAGTCCGATTTTCCCGCCGTAGCTGGATAATCGCCATACTCCAAAGCGCGGTCGGGCGACAGCAGCGAGCCATAGGTCTTGGCAGAGGTGTCGATCAGGAAATGCGACGCCTGTACCTTAACAAGGTATTTATTCTTCTTGCCAGCCGCACATGCGAGCGGCTCGCGTGACAGGAAGAGGTACGGCCCTCCCTCATTACCGATATACGTGCCCATATTGCCCAGGCTGCCCACGCCACTATAGGCCGCCTCGATAGAAAACACGAAGGTGTCGCCCATATATACGGCCTCGAAAGGCGAAACTGACGAGGGAAGGACTAGCTGGGCACGTTTGGTGTTGTTGCCGTCGGTCAGATCGATTGCCGTTATGCCGTAGTAGACGCCCTCGTCGTTGCGGACACGCGGCGAGATGGTCAAAATGCCGTCGCTCGCGCGCGGGGCCGATGCAAAGCGACCCGTCGATTTCCAAATTGTCTCGGCCTTGGATTCATCAAGCGAGCGACGATAGCAAAACGAATCGCTACTCGTTTTATTGCCACCTGCCGAGGGCATTTTATACCAGATGACTGATGACCCGAACGCCGTAAACAGCGGCGGATCATAGTCCTTGCCACCTCGATCGAGCTCAACCACGTCGCCAGAGAGCGAAGCGCCCGACAGATTTTGACCGTAGAGCTTCCACGATGAATTGGCAAAGTTCATCTCAACCCACGCGAATACGCCGTCGCCGGCACGGACATCGTAGAATGCATATCCCGTGCCCTCGATAGGATCCTCGATTAATGTGGTAAGCGAGCCATCGCCCAGGTTGAGCACACCGAGTGTGTTGGCGTGCAGTGCCGATGCGGGCGCCATCATCGCCGCGGCGTAATCGCCGTCGCAGTAGTACAGCAGCGTACCCAGAGGCAGCGTCCATGACGCCGCCGGCTCAAGATCGATGTCGACTGCCTCGTACTCATCCGTAATCGAGATGATTTTGGAATCATCCTTGATAACCTGCGGCTCGCCGGCGGCATCATCGCTGGTGCCCGTTTTTTTTGAGCATCCGGCAAGCACCGTGGCAGCGCCCGCGGCAGCCCCACCGAGTACAAAGCCGCGACGCGATATTCCGTTCTTGATGTGATCGGCGATACCCATTAGGCGATCTCGGCGCGAGCGGCCTCGATAGCGCGTGTAAGCTGGTCGGCGCAGGAGGTCTTTTTCATACCGCAGGTATTACCGGCGAGAACCTCGATCACGCGATCGGCAGGAGCGCCCTCGACCAGCTTGGAGATAGCCTTGAGATTGCCATCGCAGCCGCCGGTAAACTCAACGCCCATCACCTTGTTGCCGTCATCGGAAAGGTCAAGGTGAATATTGCGAGCACACACGCCCTGAGGCTTGTAATCAAACGAAATCATGCGATCCCCTCTCAGAATGTTATTCGAGACGACTATTATCCCCGTCTTTCCCTAAATGCAACGAGGCGCTTTGCCGGCAACACACATTACCAGCAAAGCGCCCTAAAAATCTAACGTTATGCCCGAACCTACTCGAAGCTCAGCTGCTCCAGACGATCAAAGACCGTATCAATGCGGGTGAGGAAGTCCCACGGATCAAAGATCTCGTCGAGCTTCTCCTGACTGACGGTGCAGCGCGGGTCGGCCTCGAGACGCTCCTTAAAGGTGGGGCCGGAGACACAATCCTGTACCTCGTGCCAGGTTGCCATGGCGTTCTCTTGCACAATGGCGTACGCGTCCTCGCGGGTGATGCCCGTATCGACGAGGGCCAGCAGGACCTTGGAGGAGAAGATGAGGCCGCGCGTCTTGTTGAGGTTGGCCATCATGCGAGCGGGATACAGCTGCAGGCCGTCGATAACGCGGATGAGGCACTGGAACATGTGGTCGAGGGCGATGAAGCTGTCGGCCTGGGCGACGCGCTCGGCAGAGGAGTGCGAAATGTCACGCTCGTGCCACAGGGCGACGTTATCGAAGGCAACCTGGGCGTTGGACTTCACGACGCGCGACAGACCGCAGACTTTCTCCATGGTGATGGGGTTGCGCTTGTGCGGCATGGCGGAGCTGCCCTTTTGGCCCTTACGGAACGGCTCCTCGGCCTCGAGCGTATCAGTCTTCTGCAGATTGCGGACCTCGGTAGCGATGCGCTCGCAGGTGGCCGCGGTGGTGGCGAGAACGCCGGCGAGATAGGCGTGATGGTCGCGGCTGATAACCTGCGTGGACAGCGGGTCGTGAACCAGGCCCAGGTGCTCGCAGACATACTCCTCGACAAACGGCTCGATGGAGCTGTACGTGCCGACAGCGCCCGAGATGGCACCGAAGGCAACATTCTTGCGGGCATCCTCAAGACGGTCCAGATCGCGCTTGAGCTCCCAGGCCCAAGAGCCAAACTTCATGCCGAAGGCCATCGGCTCGGCATGGATGCCATGAGTACGGCCGGCGCAGAGCGTGTTGCGCTCCTCAAAGGCGCGACGCTTGCAGATCTCGCCGAGTTTTTTGACGTCCTCGATGATCAGGTCGCAGGCCTGGGTGAGCTGGTAGCACAGGGCTGTGTCGCCCAGATCGGAGCTGGTCATGCCATAGTGAACCCAGCGGCTGGGCTTGGGGTCGCCCTCGGGAACATCGGCATCGATGTACTCCTTCATGTTGGTCAGGAAGGCAATGACGTCGTGGCGCGTGACTTCCTCGATCTCATCGACCTTCGCCTTCTCAAAGTTGGCATGGTCGCGGATCCACTGGGCCTCGTCTTTGGAAATACCGATCTTGCCGAGCTCCGCCTGGGCCTCGCAGGCCAGAACCTCGATCTCCTGCCAAATGGCGTACTTGTTCTCGAGGGAGAAAATGTGTCCCATCTCCGGGCGGGTATAGCGATCGATCATAGCGGCTCCTTTTTGGTTATTGGCACGTTGGTCGTAACCCATCCATTGTACCGTGCGCAGGTGCAAGTATGGGCAGCAGGCATTAACCTAACATTTTGGAATTGGAGCGAGCAACGGGACGTCTGCGTTATTTGCTTCGCAAATCCGCGCCGGCTTCAGTGGCATACCGAGATCCGGGGAAGTGTGGGAGCAAAGCGGGCTGAATCTACCATTCCCGAAATCTTCCTTGCTCCATGGAGCGGGCAACGGGACGTCTGCGTATTTGCTTCGCAAATACGCACCGGCTGCGGTCGCCTATCGGCGACCTTGCCTGCTCGCTATAAACGCTTCGCGTTTATTTAACGCTCGCACCCTGTCGGGTTCGAGTCCCGGCACTTTATTGAAAAAGGCACGGTAACGAAACGTTACCGTGCCTGAAATTCGAATGGAGCGGGCAACGGGACTCGAACCCGCGAGTGTCAGCTTGGGAAGCTGATGCCTTACCACTTGGCGATGCCCGCATATGTGGGGGATAGTATAACGCGGTTGTCTTGTTCGATACAAGGGTGGCGATGCTTGTTTTAGCTGTGGAGATTCGTTTGAAAATCGCGTCAATTGTGGAGATGAGGACCTTTGGCCTCCTGTTCTCCCTATCTTCTACCTGCACTTTTGCTTGATTGTTGTATTTGAGCTCAATTTGTCAGGAATTGGGCAAGCTTTTGGTCAGGCTCCGGTACTTACCCGCATGAACCTCGGGGGTAGCCTCATCCTACGCGTCGCAGCCTCCCCGTGCGGCGCACGAGGGATAAGGAGCAGCCATGTCCAACGCACCCACGCACTCTGTCCACAGCGCAATCGCAACAGGTCCGCTGCTCCTGCTCCTCTTCCTGCTTTTCGGCTGCCTGGCACCGGGAGCCGCATTTGCCGTCGATGGCTACGACCAGCTCGGCTTCCGCACTATTAGCGATGATTGCGGGCCCTTCTTCATCGGCAAGTATGAAGCTCAAGACACCTCGATTGCCTACTGCATGAACCAGGAGCGCCCCGGCCCCACCAAACCGGGCGGCCCATGGCTCAACTTTGATCAAGGCTGGGTGTGGCTCGACGACGAGTTCGCGGCAATCGTTTGTCACGGATATCCCACCACCACGTCGTTTGGCGGTTACCATCTTTCACCCGATCGCGCCCGCGCCGCCACCCAGCTTGCCGTATGGATGCTCAACGGCACTACCCATGTCGACGGCACCTACTCCTACACAACCGCTCAGGGTAAAACCAAGAGCGGACACTTTACCGCCGACAATGAAGTCGTGGCGGCTGCGCGGTGGCTCCACGACAGCGCAAAATCAGGAAGCATCGAAGCCGCTCCGCACCGCGCGCGACGCTATCTAGGGGCCGTATCGGGCGGCAGCAAACGTCAAGACATGCTCTATGTACTGCCGGCGGTCTCTGTTTCCTTCCAAAAGCAGTCTGCTAACACCGTTATTACCAGCGGAAACAATACCTATCAGTTTACCGGGGCAACATTCGATATTTTTGAGAGCGCCAGCGGCGCGCGTGTCGGCACCATCAAGATGGACAGCAACGGTCGAGCGCAAGCAACACTTCTGCCCAACACGGCATACTACCTAGTTGAAACGAAGGCGCCGGCCGGCTATGTCCCCCGCCACGATCGTATTGCCTTTACCACGGGGAATGACGGCGGGCGGGTCGCCATTGATGAACAGCCCGGCACCATCAATCTGCGTATCGTAAAACTCGATGCCGCGACGAATGCCGGCCCCCAGGCGGGATCTTCACTCGCAGGAGCAGAGTTCACGTGTGTGTCGCAATCAACCCCTGGATGGGCGCAAATTCTCACGACTGACGAAAGCGGTCGGGCTACCCTCGTCGATGTCCCCTTAGGAACCTTTACCATCTACGAATCAAAAGCCCCCGAGGGCTACCTGCCATCCAACGACAGCTGGACCTATACCGTTGGAGCCGACCAGCTCGGCGATTCAGGCGTAGTCGAGATCGAATCTCGCATTTCCGATATCCCCATTGCGTTTAACCTTGAGATTTCCAAATTCAAGGATTACGGCAATAGCGACCAATCCGGCCTGGAGCAGCCGGCGGGTGGTGTTGTCTTTGAAGTTGTCAGCAACAGCTCTCAGCAGGTTGTTGGCACATTGACCACAAACATCTATGGCTTTGCCTCCACCAAAGATCAGCCCGAAGCATGGTTCGGCACAGGCAAGCGACCCGCCGGTGTCCACGGAGCCGTTCCATACGACCGTGCCGGCTACACGATTCGCGAGGTTCCGGAAACCGTCCCCGAGGGTTTTAAACGTGCAGGGGAATGGACCGTCGGGGCCAATCAGATTTCCAACGGCGCCGAGCTTCAATATATCGTGGACAACCACGCTCTGTCGACGCATCTCAAGATTGTAAAACGCGATGCCCAAACAGGCGCTTCTGTTCCACTAGCCGGATTCACCTTCCAACTCCTCGACAGCAATCACGAACCTGTCTCACAAACTTGCTGGTATCCAGCACATAACGTAATGGACACCTTTACGACTGACGCGACCGGGACCGTCACACTGCCAGAATCGCTCGTGCCGGGCACCTATTATGTACGCGAAACCTCGGCCAAAGAGCCCTATCTTGTCGGCGAAGAGATCGAGGTAAACATACCCGCCGACATGAACCTAACCCCCGTTGCAATCGCCTCGTATTATGACCACGCCGCGACCGGAAACATCAGGATCGTTAAAACCGATGCCATAGACGGCAGCAGCCTCGCGGGCGCCGTCTTTGAGATCCGTGCCTCGAGTGATATCGTGCGCCCCGACGGTAGCATTGCCGCGCTCGACGGTGAGACTGTCGCTGCCGTCACGACGGATGAAACTGGAGAAGCACGCGCGGACGACCTCCCGCTGGGATCTGGCACCGCACGCTACGAGGTTGTCGAGACTCAAGCGCCGGCAGGCTTCTTACTCGATCGGACAACCCATATTGTCGACCTTACTTATGCCGACCAGAAAACACCCGTTGTAGAAGCACGGCTTAACGTATCCGACGATTACACCAAGGTAGATATCTCCAAGGTCGATGCAAGCGGCGAGCAGGAAGTGGAAGGCGCACAGCTCACCTTATATGGTCCCGATAAAACCGAAATAGACTCCTGGACCTCATCCGACAAGCCACACCGCGTCGAGCATCTTGCACCCGGCACCTACTCGTTGCGCGAAATGATGTCTCCGCGGACCTATGACCTTGCCGAGGAGATAACGTTTGAAATAAAAGATACGGGAGAAGTCCAATCCGTCGCGATGAAGGATGCGCCCATCGAGATCAAGGGGCAGGTCGACAAGCGTCAGGAACTTGTCCAACCTATCGAAAAGGGCCTGTTGGCTAACGGCGATGGTAAAAACCGCGCCACGACGCAAACCAATAGTGATGGGCTTTTCTCCTATACCATCGATGCTCGAAACGATTCCGCTACTTGGGTTGATGAGTTTACGATTACCGATGATCTTGAGTGCGCCAAAGACGGCACGGCGAGATTCATCTCAATCGAAACCCCCGTCGCCATCGGCGACCTCAACGGTCTGTGCAACGTGTGGTATCGCACGACGCCGTTGGACTCGACAGACGTCGATGAACCGGCGAACGCGACACTTGACGATGGACACGAAAATCCTTGGCCTGAGTCCGACGAAGTAAAAGAGAGCCTTGGTGAGGACTGTCGCCTCGTCGATTACGACGGCTGGCGCCTCTGGAAGGCGGATGTCTCGACCACGGAATCCACCACACTCGAGGCGGAAGAGCTCGACCTTACACCCAATACCGTCGTAACGGGCATTCGAATTGAATACGGTGCGGTAGCCGCCGACTTTACGACTCGAAGCGATGCGGATTCTTGGACCCGCGATGATCTCAAAGATGAGCACGACGACCTTGACGATGCCAAAGCAATCCTTGGCACAGACGCTCGGGGCGCAGTCGTGCACATGCAGGCAACGTCGGCTTATACGCCCCAAACTGCACTCACCAACAGCGCACGTGTCGATCTTTGCCGCAACGGCGGCGGCGATAAACTTGAGTCACATGACGAGGACTGTGTCATTCAACGCTGTACTCTACCGCAGGACCTACCGGCAACAGGAGCAGTTCCCATCGCCGCTTGCATCACCGCGCTCCTTACCTCGGGTGCCGCAGCCCTATGGTTCGCTCGCCTTAGGTCGATCCCAAAGAAGCGCTAGCGCGATCAAAAAGCGGGCGAGCCAGTCCCCCGGCTCACCCGCTTTCAATCATGTAAATCGCCGTATCTACTCTGCAGACGAAGATCCACCATCAACGATTGCTTGCTCGGACTCAGGAATCCCATCAGCACCCGTACTCTGTTCTTGCTCCACCTCTTCGCTGATTGCGGAGGCGGGGGTCGAGCCCTTTGCGCCCACGATGTAGGCGGCCCCAAATCCTAACGCAATGGCAATCAAGGTCAAGATCACGTAGACAGGCCAATGGCGCTTAATATACGAAAACACGTTGACTCCTTAGAGCTCCGTCTACGAACGGCGGATAACCTCGGTCACGACCTCGGATACCGTAGCAATGTTCGTCGGGTTGACATTGTGGGGCAGGTCGTCCTCGGTACGAGCGCAAGCCAGACGCGTGCCGTCCACGCCGGCGATGGTAAGGGCTCGGCGGCTCGCCTCGAGCGCGGCATAGGCATCGGTCTTGGCATAGGGCATCTCGAGCGCGCCACAATCGACATGGAACGACTTGCAGACCTTGCTGACCAGGTTCATGATGCGGCGATCGCCCTTGAGCAGTTGTTGTTCGCCCTCGACCGTCACAACCGAAAGCCTACCGGCGCCGACGGATTCAAGATTGATAAAGAATACGCCGCGGAGCTTATCGCGATGCGAAGCCAAGAAGGCCTTCATGCCGGCGCCATCACAATCCGAGGCGCCCGTTGCCACAAACCAGATATCGTGACCGAGCAGCTCATCATCGCCCATAGAAGCGACAGCCGAGAGCATATCTTCGGAAGAAGCGCCATCGGAAGACGTAGCGCCGCCCTTCCAGCCATCGTTATCGTCCTCGAAGTTATCCCACGAACCGATACCGCGACCGGATTTCTTGGCATCGTAATCGTCTTCGACGCCCAGCCAGTCACTCATGCTGTCCTGCTCGTTTTTCTTTTTACGACCGAACAGGCCACCCAGGCCGCGCTTACGAGACTTGGGTGCCGCCGGGGCGGGAGCCGAAATGGTCTCGATCGGCTGCGCGCCCGACGCAACGGGCATAGGAGGCGCAACGGGTGCCGATGTGGGTTCGGGACCTCGGGCGGTAGCAAAGGGGTCGTTGACCTGGGCAGAGGGATCGGGAAGGTCGAACAGCGACGTGCGAGACGCAACGTTTGCCCGCTTCATAGACGGCAGCGACGGATCGGGGACCGAAGCCAGCGGAGACGAGGAAGGTGCAGGCGACGGTGCCGACGCCGGATCGGGAACATTCATCTGCGGACGCGGCGATGCCTGGGAGGAAATCTGGGCCATAAGGGAATCGACCGTTTCGTCCTGGGTGGGAGCGACATTGGCAACCGTGACACCGGAACCACTCGGGGTCGGCATGGTGAAAATCTGCGTGGAATAAGGCCTCGACTCATCCGTCTCGGGAGTCTCGGAAACCGCAGGCACTTCCTCCTGCTCGACCTCGGTCGAATCACCTTGATCGGCTGCCGCGTATTGCTCTTCGTCAGAGTTGGCCTCGACGGACTCGTCCTCGGCAGCATCCTGAATTTCGGCAGCATCAATGGGCTCGTCATCGTCCACCGCGTCGCCCTGTTCATCGGAAACAGGAAGGGGCTCAGCAATCGCGGTGCCCTGCTTTTCAAACGTTATCGTGGAATCGAACTTCGCGGCATCAAACGACATGGTGCTATCGACGTGCTGCTGAGCCTCGAAAGACGTTGTTGCCTCAACAACATCCGCGGACGTCGGTTGCTGGGACTCAAAGGACGTTGTAGCTTCGGCGGCGTCGACGGGCACGGACTGCATAGCCTCGTTCTGCTCGAACTCTTGCGCCGCGAGCTCACGTGCCGCCTCGGCTGCCTGCTGCTGAGCGATAGCCTCCTGCTCGGCAGCCTCGCGTGCGGCAGCGCGCTTCTCCTCGAAATCGTCGACAAATTTCTTGCCCTTTGCAAGCGCACCCTTAAAGAAGTTGGAAGCGCTGGCGCCAATCGACGAGAACGCGGATGCAATATCGGCATGGGGCGTTGCCGCGGGAATCTCGGCCGAGAAATCAGTATCGCTCTCGTAAGACACGCGCCTCGGCTGTTCAACGTAATCGTCGTCAGACTCGTCCGCAACGTCTTGCGCCGGCGCGGCGGGAGCCAAAATGTCCAGTCCTGCCGCAGGATCGATCGCGGACACCGCCTCGGACTCGGCAACGGCAGCGGTAACCGCGGCAGACTCATCATCCACGGTGACAACGGGGGCAGGCTCGGGCTCAAACGTCGGCTCCTCGCCCTCCTCGTAATCGAGCGTGCAGGACTCGGGAAGCATTCCGAGCGCACGGATGGCATCCGAACCAAAGCGGATGTTGCCGGCGGCATTGCGATAGAGCTTGGGCTCGGGCTCGGCCGCGACAGGCTCCTCCGCCGACTCGGCAGCGGAAACCTCGTCATTGAACTCTTCGGCCTGGACAGCCTGATTCTGATCCTCGGGCACGATGGCGCCAATCAGCGTCTCGTCGGCAGATGCACCCTCAAAGCCCTCGATCTGCTCGTCGAAAGCCTCACCCTGTTCGGGCTCGGTCTGAGCGTCGGGAGCAATCGGCTGACCGAATTCGTCCTCGGCGTAGGTAGGCTCTTCATACTCGATGGTGTTGCCGTAGTCGTTTTGCTGCTGGGCCGCGGCATATTCCGCCGCTGCGCGCGCCATTTCCTCGGCACGACGCTTCTGCTCCCCAAAATAGGTATCGAACGGAACATCGTCGGGAAACTCGTTTTCGCCTTGGAAGGGAGCAACGTTGTCCATAACGCCGAGCATAGCGGCGACAGAAGACTTGTTGCACACCGCGCCGGACGTATAGGGAAGAATGTGGCGGTTAGAGATGATGTTTGCCGCGTTGGCAAGCGCAACGAGGGAAGCGAGGATCGCGACAATCCACAGCAGAACCTTGAGCGCGCCGGGGAGCGGCAGGATGCGCAGGATGGCAACGGCAGCGGGGGCAACCGTGGCAACGGGCAACAGCTTGGCGATGAGCGCACGATACGAAGCATAGGGCTCGCGGGCGAGCAGCTCAGCACGGGGAGAGTCGTAGTGTGCGACAACGACCACCGGGCGGTTGCGCGGAGACGCGAGCGGGCCCGAGGCCTTGTGGTAGGCGATGACATTTTGGCTCACGCCCGTCTTGCCCAGGCGCGAAACCACGGGATGCCCTGTGCGCTCGAGCACGTAGAGCACGGCACCGACAATAGCCAGCAAGATGCCGACCAAGCCGATACCGCCGCCGATGCCCATCAGCAGGGAGCCAGCAAACGCAAGAATACCGGTAACGGCAAATGCCAACCTACTGGGCGCCGGGGCATTGAACTCCTGAACCTCGGGGTCAAAGCCGTGGTTGCGGAAGATCTGAGCGATATCCTCGGCAGCCAAGCGCTCTTCTTCGCTGCATGCCGGCGTAATGCCGGTGTTCTGCAGCAGGTGGTTAATATAGTTCTGGGTGTTCGCCATGTGCGCTCCACATCCATAATCCGACAAATAGGCCCAATGCATGCACATTAGAACCGTATATAGTCGAAAGTATACCCCGAGCGAGCGCAAACGACCGAATTCGGGCCATCTTAACGCCCCGAGCGGACAAGGATATAGCCTAATCTCCATATCGGACTAAAATCATGGCAGCAAACCACCTTCTCATGCGAGGACTCTATGACGGCAAGCGACACGACCGAGACAATTAAAAAGGGAAATTCGGAGCCCAGTTTCGATAAAACGGCTCAGCGCATCCTCAATCTTTTCTTTGTGCTCAATAGCTCCCCCGAACCGCTGACGACCGAGCAGATCGTCTTGGATTCCGACCTGGGATATGGCTCGGGCAACATCGACTCGGATAAGCGCAAGTTTCGGCGCGATCGTGACAAACTGCTCGAGCGTGGCATCTTAATCAAGGAGGTTCGCCCCGCCGGCGCGCAGGAGACCGAGGAAAGCTCGTGGACAATTGACCGCGAGCACACCTTTGCAGCAGGCGGCCTCATCACCGCAGACGACGCCGATATCCTGCTCAACGCCATCGACCAGACACTAGCGGCCGGCTCATCCACTTTTGCCGCACCGCTTGCCGATATTCGCTCCAAGATTGCCTATCTCACCGGCAGGACGACGGTAGACGAGGCGCCGATCAGCCGCTCTCCCACCGTCGATGCGGTTTGGAGCGCCTTTGCCGAGCGATGCGCGCTGCGATTTTTATATCAGAACGGACGCGGTGAGCAGAAAGAACGTACCGTCTGCGTCTACGGCATGTTCGAGCGCGAGGGCGTGGCGTACTTCTGCGGCCTCGACAACGTCACCGGCGACATCAGGACATTCCGCTGCGACCGTATCGTTCGCGCTTGGCGTCCTTCGAAGGCCTACGTCATCCCCGCGGACTTCAATCTCAACGACTATCTGTTCTTTGAATTCGATTTTGCCGACCGGCCGCCCGTTGCAGCCACGTTCTCGTTCGCCCCTCAGACGCAGATCGATATGATCAACGGCCTCACGCGCGGGCGAGGTGAGCTCGCACACACCGATGTGGGATGGGCCTGGACCGTTGACGTGCGCGATCTTGAAGCCGCCGCCTCATTTTGCATGGCCCACGCCATGGACGGCATGAGGCCCATGGCCCCCAAATCGCTCAAGCAGGCGTGGAACCACCTCATCGAAAGGACGGTGCACGAGTATGCCCGTGCGTAAACTCACCAGCGAGCAGAGACTCTCGCGCGCCATCGACATCATGGAAGCCCTCTACGCCGCCGGCGAGAGCGGCATGACACGAACCGAGATTTGCAGTCGCTTTGACATCACGGGGGTGTCGCTCGACGAGATTCTCGAGATCGTCTCGACGCTCGCGGACCGAGAATCGGGCGCGCGCATCATCTGCGAATGCCGCGGCGAGCGTGTGGTCCTCACCGGTGACGCCGGTCGTGTGCTACCGCTGCGCCTGAGTGCCGCCGAGGGCGCTGTGCTCAACCATGAACTTGAATCGTTGGGGATCGAGCCCCAGGCGGCGGCTCGGATTCGACATGCTCTTCTACCCGAAGAGCTCGGCTATAACCAGCGCGTCTTTGACACCGTCAACCACGGGTCGCACTGGCAGCAGCTGAGCTGCGCCATTCAGGACGGCGTTCGCTGCCGCATCTCGTATCGCTCGATGGACGATGCACGGCCACGTGAGCGTCTGGTCGACCCCTTGCGCATTACGGCAAACGGCGACCAAACATACCTGATTGCCTGGGACATCGCGGTCGATGAGCAGCGCACCTATCGCATGGATAAAATCGAGGGACTCGCCTTGACGGAAGACTCCGTCGTGCCTCATGCACCGGACGTCACATCCCTCCACGATTCCCTTGCTCGGACGCAGCGTAGCGCAAAGCTCTTGATGCCATTCGATATGGCGGAGTATCTGGACTGGGCCGGCATCACCCTAATCGAGCGCAGCGGGGCAGACATGGCAACGGTAACCGTGCATTACGGCTCCGAGCGTTGGCTACTGAGCCAGATAATCGCAGCGGGCGGAGCCATCCGCATCTTGGATGACCCCGCCCTGTCAAAGCGTCTGTGCGATATGGCAAAAACCCTCGTCTGTCCGCTTTAGCGCCGCCGCTCGTGGCGTGCACGCCACAGTTGCAGATAGTGCCCGATCTGCGCCGATTCGATGCGCTGGTAGGAGCTCGTGGGCAGCGACGTTAAGAACTTCTTTCCGTAGCCCTTCGTCACCAGGCGCGGGTCGGCCAGAATCAGCACGCCGCAATCGGTCGACGAGCGGATAAGGCGGCCGGCCGCCTGCTTGACCTCGAGCACCGCCTCGGGCAGCGAATAGCGCGCCCAAGCGCGGTCTTCGCGCAGGTTGCGCTCGCACGAGAGCGGGTCCGTGGGACTCGAGAACGGCAGCTTGGGAATGATGACACAGCGTAGCGTCTCGCCGCTGGCGTCGAATCCCTCCCAGAAGGCCTTAAGGGCAAAAAGCGACGAGGTCGGCTCGTTGATAAACCGGTCGCGCAGGCGACGAGGAGATGAGTTGCGCTGCTGGCAGTTGAGCTCCAGACCCGCACGGGCCATCTTAGGCTCAACGCGGGCGTACAGGTCTTCCATGTCGCGCCGATTGGTGAACAGTGTGAGCACCGATCCGCCCATGGCAAGATGGGCGTCGACTAGCACGCGCTCGAGCGCTGTAAGATAGCTCTCACGATCGCGCGGATCGGGGATATCGCCCGCAACGACTACAGCCATGTTCGAATCGAAGTCGTAGCTCGAGTCCAAGTGCAGCGACGAGGATGTTGAAGCACCGATGCGATCGAGACCGACCGCGTGGTTAAAGTGTTCAAAGCTTTTGGACACCGTCATGGTCGCCGAGGCAAAGATAGCCGTGTGAACCTCGGGCAGCCACTCGGTTGCCAAGGCCTCGCCAATGTCGATGCGCTCTGCGGTCATTGACTCTCCGCCGGCACGCAGCCTGCGATTGACCTGCAGCGAATACACGTAGTGTTCATCGGTGCCGTCAATGATGAGTTTGAGGTTCTCGGCCAGCTCGTGCAGGCGGCGCGAGATATCGCCCAGGTCGACAACAACCTCGGGCTTGTCGGCGGCGACGGCCTGCACCAGCGCGTCGACGCTCTTGTCAGCTTGTTCCAATGCATCGATGGCAGCGTAGGCCGACTGTAAGAAATCATGCCAGTCGTCAGATTCGCGCAGCTCGGGGCCAATCCATAGATTGGCATTGTCATAACCCCCACGGGCACGGCGGCCGAGCTCGCGAACGCCATCGAACACGTCGGCGATTGCCATGCTCGCGCGCGCAACCGTCGACGTCGCCTTGGCAGTAAGGCCCAGATAGAGCGTAGAGCCCTCGGAGGTTGCCAAATCACGGGAAACCTGGCTTAGCGCACCGGTGCTCGAGCCACCCAGGCGCTCAAACAGAACGCGTGATTCGTCCGCCGACACCACGCGCGCCCACTGACGGCGCGCCTCGTGCTCGATAGAATGAGCCTCGTCGATTACCCAATGACGAATCGGAGGCAAAATCCTGCCCTCGGCCGCAACATTGCGGAACAGCAGGGAATGGTTGGTGACCACCACGTCGGCATGCGCCGCACGACGGCGAGCGCCGTGGACCAAGCATTTTTCAGGGAAAAACGGGCAGAGGCGACGAGCACACTCGCGCGAGGCCGTCGTAAAGTCGGGGCGGTTGACGCTGCGCCACCGAATGCCAAGTGAGTCGAGGTCGCCATCGGCTGATTGGCAAACGTACGCCATAATGACCGCGACCGCCGTGAGCGTGTCCGCCGGATCGCGCTTGGTGGTAATCTCGACCTGGCCGCGGCTCATGCGCTCAAGCTTGCGCAGGCACGGATAGTGGTCATACCCCTTGAGAGCGCAAAATGACAGACCACCTTCCAGTTGCTCGGCAAGTTTTGGAAGCTCATGGTACATGAGCTGGTCGGCTAGATTGTTCGATTTGGTCGCAATACCAACCGTGATGTTGTTACGGCGTGCTGCCTCGGCAAAAGGCACCAGATAGGCCATCGATTTGCCGACGCCTGTGCCCGCCTCAATTACACGATGAGTGCCCGTGACCAGCGCATCGCGGACCTCGAGCGCCATCGCGATCTGCTCATCACGCGGCTCGTAAGTGGGATACATGCGATTGACCAGGCCACCCGGCGCATAGTCTGCCTCAATCTCCTCACGACTCGGCATCTTGAGGACCGGTAGTTCGTCGGCGTCCACCCGATCGTCGGCGCGATCGGCCTTGAGAACGTCAGCACGAGCGGCGCTGAGAGAGAAGATAGAACCAGGGTTCTGCCCTGCCAAGAATGAGAAGATAGGACGATAGGACCAAGGCACGTCCGGATGCATGTCGGCTAGGCGCGCCATGAGGCCCTGGGGCAAGTCGGTGAGTGCCACAAGCAACACGCGCCATACGCCGCACAGGGCGTCGACGTCGGCATTGGCACGGTGTGATACCGAGTCACAGCCAAACAGATCGGCCATAAAAGACAGCTTGTGCGAGGCCAGGCGCGGTAGCGCGATGCGCGACAGCGCCAGCGAATCGATCCAAATATCGCTCACGTTGACGCCGCCTTTGACCGACTCGATAAACGAGCGGTCGAACGTGGCGTTATGTGCGATCACCGGGCAACCACCGACAAAATCGGCGAGAGCGGCGACGGCCTCAACGGCCGACGGGGCATCTGCCACGTCGGCATTTGTAATGCTCGTGAGCTCGGTAATCTCGGCGGGAATCAGCTGCTTGGGATGCACGAAGGTATCGAAACGGTCGACGATCTCGCGGCCCGAAAGACGGGCCGCCGAGATCTCGATCAGCTCATTGTCCTGCACCGAAAGACCTGTGGTCTCGGTATCGAGGACAATCACATCTTCCTCGATAAGGCCAAAGGACTGCGTTTTGGCGCGTTCGGCTAGCGTGGCATAGGAGTCGATGACAAACTGCGGCGTTCCTGACGAAACCGCGTCCTCGATTAGCATGCAATGCCCGCTCGACGAAGGCCCATACGGATTAGGCTGTCACAGACCTTCGGGAACGTTATGTCGTCGGTGTGGCGGATCTCATCCGGATACAGCGACGTATCGGTCATGCCGGGAATGGTATTGGTCTCGAGGATAACGGGGCCGTCCTCACTCACGATAAAGTCGCTGCGCGAGATACCCAGGCAACCGAGAGCCTTGTGAGCGGCACAGGCAAGCTCCTGAGCACGAGCGTAATTCTCGGGCGAAATCTGCGCCGGAATGCGATGGATGTCTGTAGGGTCGACATACTTCACGTCCAGATCGTAGAACTCGCAGTCCTTGGGCTTACGAATCTCGACAATCGGCAGAGCGCGCACGTCGTCCTCGCCGTATACGCCGACGGTGATCTCGGTGCCCTCGATACACTTCTCGACCAGCACTTTGTCGCCGTACTCAAACGCCTTGGCGATTGCCGCGGGCAGCTCGGAGGGCTCATGGACCAGGGAAATGCCATAGCTGGAACCGTTGACGGCCGGCTTCACAAAGCAGCGCTCGCCACAAACCTCGACGATATGATCGATATCGACTTCATCGCCCACCTCGAGCGCGAGGCCGGGGGCAATAGGAATGCCCGCCTTGGCGTACAGGAGCTTAGAGACCTCCTTGTCGGCACCGCAGGCGCTGGCAAGCACGCCCGAGGCCGTGTAGGGGATACCAAGGGTCTCCATGGCACCCTGCATGGCGCCATCCTCGCCGCCGGCACCGTGCATGGCGATAAACGCCACGTCAAAGCCGCCGGTCGCCATGGTTACCATAAAATCATCAGCGGCCGTGTCGAGCAGCTCCACCGAGGTGTAGCCGGCTTCCTTCAGTGCCACCACAACGTTCTTTCCCGAATTGAGCGAGATCTCGCGCTCGGCGGAATGACCGCCCGCCAAGACCGCTACGTGCATGTTCTCTAGGCTTTTACCCGGCATGGGCAGACTCCTCCTCTATAATTTCTGCAGCTGATACCATATTGTAGCGATACCCTCTACGTTTCCCCAAAATCGAAAGGCTTCCATGAATCCCAGGACTAAATCTCAGGACATTCGCGACTTGAGCCAAAACGATATTCGCGAGCTCGTGGCCGAACTTGGCCAGCCCGCCTTCCGCGCGAAGCAGCTCATCGAATGGGTCTTCGAGAAGAACGTTTGTTCGTTCGACGATATGACCAACCTTCCCAAGGCTTTCCGCGAGCAGCTTAAGGAGGCTTTTGCCTTTGACACGCCCACTGAACTCACCAAGCAAGTTTCCAAAGATGGCTCGCGCAAGTATCTGCTCGAGTACCACGACGGCGTTTCCGTCGAGACTGTCGGCATGCCCCGTCGCAACAAGCTTTCCGTCTGCGTTTCCACCCAGGCAGGCTGCGGCATGGGTTGTGCCTTTTGCGCTACCGGTCTCAACGGCCTCAAGCGCTCTCTGACCGCTCAAGAGATCGTCGACCAGGTACTTCATGTATCCAACGACTTTGGCGAGCGCTCCACGAGCGTTGTCTTCATGGGCCAGGGCGAGCCGTTTGCCAACTACGACGAGGTTCTCAAGGCGCTGCGAATCCTCAACGACCCCGACGGCATCGGTATCGGTGCTCGTCACCTCACCGTCTCTACCAGTGGCGTTATTCCCGGTATTCGCAAATTTGCCGACATCCCCGAGCAGTTCACGCTTGCTGTTTCACTGCATTCCGCCATCCAGTCGACGCGCAATAAGCTCATGCCCGGTGTTAAGAAGTACACGCTGCTTCGCCTTCACGAGGCGCTTCAGCTCTACACCGAGAAGACTGGCCGCCGCCCGACCTATGAGTATGCCATGATCGAAGGCGTCAACGATACGAATCCCGAGATGCAGGCGCTCTGCGACTTCTGCGAGGGAACATTGTGCCACGTTAACCTGATTCAGCTTAACGACATCGAGGGCAGCCCGCTCAAGCCGTCGCCGATTCATAAAGTTGAGGATCTTCAGCGTCGTCTTGAGTCCCGTGGCATCGAGACCACGATTCGTAACTCCCGTGGTAACGATATTGACGCCGCTTGCGGACAGCTGAAGCAGCGCTTTAAAGTTCAGAAGAACGCATAGGGGAGTCGCACCCCAAAACGTTTCATGTGAAACATCGAACGACCCCGGTTGCAGAATATGCAACCGGGGTCGTTTCATTTATTGACCTTAATTTTGAATCAGCTGCTACCTGTCCCATGTTTTACGGCCAAAATAAGGGGACCTTGTCTCATGAATCAGACAAGGACCCCTCAAAATATGCTGAGTAATTATTAGGTACCTAATAACCTACATTTTCCCATTGGTTGCTAACCCAACCTTGATTAATCTTGGGATTCTTCGTTATCTGAGCAGTACGCATGGCAACATCTTCTGTCATAACATCCATTTTCTTTTTGGAAGTATCGACGATATCTTGCGCGCCACGAAGCAAACGACCTCGAAGTTCATCGTCTGTCGCGATCTTATAGCCAGCAAAGGCACCAGCCGCGACAGTCGTCGCCAATGCAATTGCTGTTAAAATCTTATTCCTCATCTTGGCCTCCTTGATCAAACTGAATCATTTCGCCAAGAATACGAGAGAGCTCTTCCTCGTCTTTAAACTCAATCTCAATCTTATTCTTTCCACGCGAGCTCTTCACACGCACGTTGGTATTAAAAACCTGACGAAGCACGCGGGCAGCCTTTTTAAAAGACTGAGGCGTCGCAGGCCTCGGCGTCTTAGGTGTCTCTCCGGCAGAAAACAACGGAGCGAGATTTTCTGTCGCTCTTACGGAAAGGCCCTCTGCAACAACCTTCTCTGCAAGTCGAATTCGAGCGTCCTCATAGGGAACTGCAAGAATCGCACGCGCATGACCAGCAGTAAGTTTGCCCTCAAAAATCATCTGCTGAACAACTTCAGGGAGATCGAGAAGGCGCAGCGAGTTTGTAATTGCAGAGCGTGACTTGCTTACTGCCCTCGACAATGCCTCCTGGGTCATACCGCTGGCATCGATGAGCTGTCGATAGCCCTTAGCCTCTTCGACGGGATTCAGATCAGAACGTTGAAGGTTTTCGATAAGAGCAAGAGCCAGCATCTCTTCATCGTTAACATCTTTAATGATGACAGGCAGTTCCTCAAGACCAGCAAGCTTTGAAGCTTGGTAACGACGCTCACCAGCAATGATCTCATAGCCGTTTTCATGCTTGCGAACCAAAAGCGGCTGCAAAACGCCATGTTCTTGGATTGACTCGCTCAACTCGCGAAGTTCAGTTTCGTTAAAGTGAATTCGCGGCTGATTAGGGTTGGGAACGATATCCTCAATAGGTAGTTTTGTTTCAGATGCGGCATTTGAAGCCGATGCAGCCGAACCGCCGGTCTCATACTCGGCCTCTGAGACCAAAGCATTGAGTCCACGTCCCAATCCGCCACGTTTCTTTACACTAGGCACGCTTGATCACCTCTTTTGCAAGGTTCATATATGCTTTTGCACCCTTATTTTGAGGTGCATAGGTAATTACCGGTTCTCCAAAAGACGGAGCTTCGGAGATTTTAACCGTACGGGGGATTAGCGTCTTAAACGCCTTATCACCAAAGTACGATTGAACCTCCTCAACAACCTGATTCGATAGTGAAGTACGCGAGTCATACATGGTCATAAGCACACCATAGGTGTCTAAGCCCTTGTTCAGACGTGATTTGACCATCTTCATTGACTCAAGCAGCTTCGTAACGCCCTCGAGTGCATAATACTCGCATTGGATCGGAATCAAAACGCTGTCTGCTGCGGTCAAGGCGTTGATAGTAAGCAGGCCGAGCGAGGGGGGACAGTCAATGAAAATAAAATCGAACTCGTCCTGAATCGGCTCAAGCAAATCTTTGAGGCGGGTTTCACGAGCGATTGCGCTTACGAGCTCAATTTCCGCGCCTGCAAGTTGAATTGTAGCCGGAATAACGAATACCTTTTTACAATTTGTATCAAGAACAAGCGATTCTGCCGGCACATCATTCAACAATGCATCATAGATGCAGTGATCAAGGTCTTCTTTTTCAATTCCGAATCCACTGGTGCTGTTTCCCTGCGGATCAAAATCGACAATCAGTGTCTTACGACCCTGCTCACCCAGTGCTGCTGCAAGGTTTACAGCCGTCGTTGACTTACCGACACCGCCTTTTTGATTGATGATTGCAATGATACGCGTGTCTTTTGCGCTCTTAGAACGCTTAACGTCGCGAAATCCCACGGTCCCTCCTGGTGTGTATTAAAGCTGTCAAACGGAGGATGTTTCACGTGAAACATTCCGAATCGATATCAACCGCCATGTTTCACGTGAAACACTGCAAGTTGTTAGTATCCATTATGTTTCACGTGAAACATCTAGGCAAGCGGATTCTTCTTTGCCACGCCATTTGCACGAGGCAATGAGACGGATGCTGGATGACTCTTCTTAAGAACAATGAACTCCCTGTGACCCAAGCCTTCAGGCAAATCAATTGCGTCATTCAGAAGCAAAGTGAAGCCGCAAATCTTAGCTGCTGACATGCCGGAAGCAAGCTCCTCATCCGAAGGATTGCCCTTGGTTATAACAAATAGCCCTCCATCCTTCAGATACGGAGCCGCATACTCAACAAGAATCGGTAGAGGGGCCAGTGCGCGGGCGGTTACAACAGAGAACTGCTTCTTATGGCTTCGAGCATATTCTTCAAGACGATCATGAACCGCATGAGCATGTTTCAATCCAAGAGCATGGACAAAGGAATTAACAGCATCAACCTTCTTGCCAACAGAGTCAATATAAGTAGCTTTACGATGAGTGGTTATGGTTAATGGAATACCAGGGAAGCCCGCACCTGTTCCCATATCGAGCAAAGCTCCCTCAGGAGCCTTATTGATATAGGGGAGCAAAACAAGTGAGTCGAGGATATGAAGTACTACAGCATCTTCTACGTTAAGAATACGGGTGAGATTGGTTGTCTTATTTGTTTCAAGAACCAAATCCAAATGCTGGATACATTTCCTCAGCTCAACATCAGTTACGCTCAAGGAATACTCTTTGCAATAGGAAGTTAGACGACTCAACATCTCGTCAGCCTGCTGATCAGTAAGTACTAACAACGAAAGCTCCTTTCTGACAAAAATCAGTGTATCGAGAACTTTTGACAAAAAAAAGGGGACGTGGAAACCACGTCCCCTTAGCATAAGCTCGAGAAGATTATCGAGCAACAATCACCACATGGCGATCAGGGTCAGAACCCTCAGAATGAGTATCGACGGCATCATTGCCACGAAGTGCAATGTGAACCAGTCGACGCTCGTAGGCATTCATGGGCGGAAGCGAAACACTCTTATGAGTGCGGATGGCACGCTCGGCAGCAGACTGAGCCATGGAAGCAACCTTGTCCTGACGGCGACTCTTGTATCCCTCTACGTCCACTACAACCGGATACCTAAAGCCAAGTTTGCGGCTCACCAGCAAAGAGAACATAACCTGAAGGGCATCAAGGGTGCGACCATGACGGCCAATGAGAACAGCAAGGTCGGGAGCCGTTACATCCAAAATCAGCTCACCCTCGTCGCCCTCATACTCATCGATAGGAGAGTTGGCGGCATCGAAGTGCGAAAGGATGGAACGCAGGATGGAAATCGCAACATCGGCAATGGTGTCGAGCTCCTCATCGGTCAGCTCTTCACCAGCCTTGTAGCGCTGTGCAATCTCGGGATAATCGCCCGCGACCTGCGGGGCAACCTCCTCAAGCATATCCTCGATGATCTCTTCAGACATAACGTACTCCAAAAGTTAGGTACCTAAATAAGATTGATATCCCACTACTTCTTCTTGTGCGGGCGCGGCTTCTTCTCTCGACGAGTGACCTCAACCTGCAGCGGAGCGTTCTTAAGACGCTCCTCCTCATCGGCCTTCGCCTTGTCGATGACCTTCTGCGTCACAAAAATCTGCTGGATAACCTGCCAAGCAGACGAGACGTCGTAGTACAGCAGAACACCAACGGGAAGGCTCCAGCCCATCCAAAGCATCATGACCGTCATGACAACGGCCATCATACGCATGCTCTGAGCCTGCTGGCCGGTCTGGTTGCGCGACATATAGAGCTGCGGAATCAGGGTCAGGACGGCGAACAGGATCAGGCAAACCAGCGCAGGCAGTGCAACCATAAAGCCATCGGCAAAGGAAGCGCTCGGCGTGGTGGTCAGGTCGGGCAGGATGTTGAAGAACGAGAACGTGCCGTCGTTAAAGTACTGCGGCAGGTTGCGCAGCAATGTAAACAGGGCGAACAGGATAGGCATCTGAATCAGCAGCGGCAGACAGCCAGCCATGGGGTTGAACTTGTTCTCGCTGTAGAACTTCTGCATCTCCTCGGCCTGACGCTGGGGATCGTCGGCATAGCGCTCCTGGATCTCGAGCATCTTGGGCTGCAGCACCTGCATGCGAGCCGTCGACTTGGTCGACTTGAGCATGAGCGGCGTCAGCAGCAGACGGATGATGACCACCAGGATGATGATGGACAGGCCCCAGTCGACCGCAAAGGTCTGGATGAGCTTGAGCAGCTCGAAAAGGATGTTAACGATCCAATCCCACATGTAAGTTTTCCTCCGATAGCGAGTGCCCGCTAGGGCACAGGGTCATAACCGCCGACGTGCAGGGGATTGCAGCGAGCGATGCGCCTCACGGCAAGCCAGCAGCCTCTCAAAACACCGTACTTCTCAATCGCCTGGACGGCGTATTGCGAGCACGTTGGGTAATAAATGCAGGCGTCAGGCAATAAGGGCGAAATAACCTGTTGATATATGCGAATAGGAGCGATGGCAACACGTCGCAAAACGTGATTGCTCATCGCTCCTCCCCGGCAACGCCGGCGCGTTTCATAAGCGAACGCAATGCCTTGTCCATCTCCTGCGGCGAGGAAACCCTCGTCTTGGGAGTTGCGAACAAGATGATGTCATAACCCGCAACGGGAAATCCGCAGCTGCGGGCGGCCTCGCGCATCACACGCTTAGAACGGTTGCGCACGACAGCACAACCGAGCCGTTTAGCACCAACGAAGGCGACCCTTCCGGAGTCGCCTTCGCCAACCGATTCACATATGGTCATTCGAATCAGAGGGTGATTGAAACGACGCCCCTGACTGAACACATGCTCGAAATCTTGCCGAGACTTAATAGTCTTCATGCGAGATGTGTGTATCGCTGCTAGACAGTGAGACGCTTGCGGCCCTTGGCACGACGACGGGCGAGCACGGCACGACCACCCTTAGTGGCCATACGGGCACGGAAGCCATGGGTCTTGGCACGCTTACGCTTATTAGGCTGATACGTACGCTTCATCTTAAGTTCCTCCTGCTGCATTTCGAGTGTCCGCGGGGACGCGGACGCAGATATAGACACGTGAGCTTGAAGATTGTAGGGAAATCAATGTTCAAATGTCAAGAAATCAAAGGTAAAAGGTTGCGCAGTTCACACGGTTCCCCCATAAGCACAACCGAAATTTGCGCCTCATGGCAACCTTTCACGATATTTCATCGAGTTTTCAACAGGTCATGTTAGCAATGTTGAGAACTTTTCGCCCGTTTTCCAGAGTTTTCAACAAGTTTTGAAAAGTTGTCGAAAGATGAGAAACGTTGCACGGTGAGCTACTATTTGTTCGAAACCTTTTGAAAGATTGCGAGCGGCATGTCTGACGACTTTTACACCATGGTCGATTCCGGAGACCCGGCACCCGACAACGAGCACATCACCGGCGTGCGCGAAGAGCGTGCGGAAGGCGAGCAGACGACCACGCAGGCGCCAAAAGCCATGTACGCCGCGCGCATCGCCGTCTATGACGACATGCTGTCGACACCGCGGGTGATCGTCATTGATCCGCAAGATGTCCGCACGTATTTGGAAGAGACGACCAACACCGTCTACCAGTGCATGAAAGAACAAGGTGGCCATATCTCGCTCATGGTCATCCGCGAGATTGTCGAAAACTTTATCCACGCACACTTTGCCGAGCCCATCATCTCGATTCTGGACGGCGGAGACACCATCCGCTTTGCTGACCAAGGACCCGGCATCGACGACAAGGAACGTGCTTTCGACTTTGGCGTTACCAGCGCAAACAGCAAGATGAAGCGCTATATCCGTGGAACCGGAGCAGGGTTTCCCATGGTGCAGGAGTATTTGGAAAACGCCGGCGGTGCCGTATCCATCGAGGACAACATGGGCAACGGCACCGTGGTTACGGTAAGCCTGAACCCTAAACGCGTGCAGGAAATCGAGCGTGCCGGCGGACGCGGCGCTGCCGTGCGGCCCGAGACGGAGCAGCCCACATATCCCCTGCCGGGAGCTTTTGCGCAGCAGCCCGTGGCAACGCAGCAGATGCAGCCCCCCGTGGGACAGATGCAGCAGCCCGGAATGCTTCCCACACAAGAACCCCAGGCGGCATCTATGTCGATGCCGCCAAATATGCCAGAGGCCATGCCACTGGCTGATCAGGATGCAGCAGCAATGC
Source organism: uncultured Collinsella sp. (assembly GCA_902469665.1). Taxonomy (GTDB): domain Bacteria; phylum Actinomycetota; class Coriobacteriia; order Coriobacteriales; family Coriobacteriaceae; genus Collinsella. The sequence goes on from CABRDE010000005.1 coordinate 29,753, forward strand.
AGCAGGCGACGGGGGCGCCGGGTGGCCAGCAAATGGGCTATCAGCCGTACCAACAGGGATATCCATATCAGCAGATGCCGCCACTGGGGTATGGCCAGCAGTTCCCGCAGCAGTACCAGCAGGGATATCAGCAGCCGTACCAGCAGATGCCGCAGCAGCAGTACAACCCCTGGGCCCAGCAGACGCCTCCGCAGCCTTACCAACAGTGGCCTCAAAGTTTTCAACAGCAAATGCCGCCGACGCAGAGTTCTCAACAACCAGCAGCTCAAATGATGTATCCTAATGCAGTAAATCAGTATGCACAGCCACAACCGGACGTGTTCGTAAGCGATCGCGGCAACGCCGCGCTGGGCTATCTGGCGCAAAATCAAGCGTGCGGCGCAACCGATCTTGCGAGGGCGTTTGGAAACTCGGCCCCCACTTGGTCACGCACGCTCAATGACTTGGCGCAGGCCGGCTTGGTCATCAAGCATGGCCAGAAATACCATCTGACCGAACTCGGCGCCGCTCGCGTGCGAGCTCAGAGCTAAAGAACGGGAGAGACAGTGGACGAGGAAGCAAGCATCATCCTGGGGGATGCCATCGCCTTTTGCCAGCGCGACGGCCAAGATGCACGCCTCATCAACATGCTGGGGCAATCGCGCGCCATAAGCCTGACCGAAGATACGCTCACGATCGAGGCCCCCTCGCGCTTTGCCATCGCGCAGCTCAAAAAGCATCAGCCGACTATTGAGGCTTATCTGGAAGAAATCGCCTTTGCACCGATTGCGCTCGACATCGTGGCGCCGCAAGGCGCCGCGACGGAATCCGCTGCCGCGACGGCGCCCGCCACGGCTCCCGCTGCTTCCCCGACGGTACCAGCCTCCGCAAGCGACGTGCCGACAATCGAGCACCAGCACAGCGATGTTTCCCGTGAAACCATGGCGCCGTTGCCGACCGCGGCGGCGACGTCAACGAACGCACCCGTCACGCACATGCCCATCGCTCACGACGCAGCGGCGGGCGCGGATTCGGGCATTGCAATCAAGAACACGCTCTCGGCCGATGATTTTCGTCGCATGATGAACCAGATGAAGGGCGGAGCGCCGACCAAATCCACGCAAGCTGCGACCCCCGCTTCACCCATGCCAGCACCGACCGTGCCGGCCGAGCAGAATACGGATGGAGCCCCGCTCGCCGCGAACTCAAAATTTACCTTTGAGAACTTTGTCTACGGCCCCGAGAACAGCCATGCCTATCGCTCGGCACTCAAGTTTGCCGCCCTCGCGGACGAGCGCGGCACATGCACATCACTGTTCATCTACGGCAAATCGGGCCTGGGCAAGACGCACCTGCTGCTTGCCATCAAAAACGAGCTCGCCGAGAAGTCGCCCGAGATCAAGGTCAAGTATGCCAACTCCCAGGCATATCTGGACGACCTGATGACCGAGTTCGACCGTCAAAAGAAGAGCAACGCCCCCATCATGCAGGCGTACCACGGCGTGGACGTGCTCATCATCGATGACATCCAAAACATCATCGGCAAGCGCGCGAGCGTGGACTACTTTTTCCAGCTCATGGACGAGTTCATCCGCAACAACAAGAAGGTCGTCATCGCGGCAGACCGCGCCCCCAAGGACCTAAGCATGGACGAGCGTCTGACCAGCCGCTTCAACGCCGGAATGCTCTGCTTGGTCGCAGAGCCCAGCTACGAGATGAAATACAAGATCTTGCAGCGCTATTACGAGAACACCATCGTCGCCGCTCCCGAGGCGGGCGACGACTCGCTGCTGGCGGCCTATGGGGGCGACGGCGGGCACCTGACCGACGAGCACTTTAAACACATGGCCGAGGTCTCGGGCACCAACATCCGCGAACTCGAGAGCTTTTGCGAGCGCTGCGCAGGCGAGGCGGGCGACCGCGAGCGCGAGGGCGGGGAGCTCACCTTTGACGATATCGATGCCATCGCCAGCCAGTACTTCGACACATCGGCCAAAAAGATCAACGTCCAGACGGTTCAGTCCGTCATCGAAGAGCAGTACGGCGTGACGCACGAGGAGCTCATCGGCCCGCGTCGCAACGCCAATATCGCCAAAGCACGCCATATCGCTATCTACCTGGCCATCGAGATGTGCGAGATGACGACCACGGCGGTGGGCGCCGAATTTGGCAACCGCAACCACTCAACCGTCAGCACGAGCTACAAAAAGGTCCAGAAGATGATCCAGGAAGACCGCACCGTCACCGAAGACCTCAAGTCGCTGCGCGATAAAATTACACTGCGCTCGTAGGGAAATAGAGACACCTGTTGAAAACTTGTCGAAACCACGGGCATAAGGTGTCTAAAACCCAACCCGCGGTGATGAAAAGTTTTGCGCAGGTTTTGAACGTGGAAAACCGCCCCTGTTGCACACAGGCTGCTGTCGATTCTCTTTCTGGGTCTGACCTGCGTCTTTGGGAGTAATCAACAGTTTCGTCAGTGCTATTACTATTATTAAGATATTTATATCTATAGAAAGGTATTAAAAGATGAAGTTCACCGTCAGCCAGAGCTCGCTTACACAAGCCATCGGCGTCGTTATGAAGGGTGTCGCTTCGGCATCCACCCTTCCCATCCTGTCGGGCGTGCTCGTCAAGGCCCAAGACGGCATCTTGGAATTCCAGACCTCTAACTACACCATCTCGATCCGTCATCGCATCGCGGCGCATGTCGAAGAAGAGGGCGAGATGGTTATCCCCTGTAAGATGCTCTCCAATATCACCAAGACCCTCCCCGATGCCCCGGTCACCTTTGAGCTGTCCGAGCGCCAGGTGCTGATTGGTTGCGAGAAGAGCTCCTTCCGCCTGAACACGCTTGATGCTAATGACTTCCCCGAGTTTCCGGCCTATGCCATCGAGAGCGCCGTGGAACTGCCGACCGATATCTTGTCCGAGATGGTCGGCCGCGTGTGGCGCGTCACCTCGACCGACAAGGCCCGCCCCATCCTGGGTGGCGTGCACATGAAGGTCGAGAACAACACCGTGCGCCTGGTGGCGACCGATTCCTTCCGTTTGGCCGTGTGCGATACGCAGGTTGAGACCTCAACCCTCGAGGGCTCCTTTGAACTCAACGTTCCGGCCGACGCCTTTAACGACGCGCTGAACATCATGGCCAGCCAGGCGACCATCATGATCGGGGCTACCGACACCCAGGTCGTCTTCGAGGCCGGCAACACCACCTACGTGTCGCGCCGCATCGAGGGCGTGTACCCCAACTACAAGCAGCTCATCCCCGATTCGTGCGTGACGAGCGTCAAGATCGACGTCGCCGCCTTTAACGCCGCCCTCAAGCGCGTGGCCGTTATCGCGAGCGCCAACCCCGCTGTCAAGTTCGAGATCGATGTCGAGAACGGGCAGATGGGCCTGTCCTCCATCTCCAACGACCAGGATCTGGCGCAGGAGACGATCGATGTCGAGGCCGAGGGCGAGTCGGGTACCATCGCCTTCAACTACCACTACATCTTCGGCTGCCTCAATGCCCTGTCCAAGGAGAAGGAGATCACGCTGGAGCTCAAGAGCTACTCGCAGGCGGGCATCTTCAAGTCCTACGACAAGATCAACTACCTGTACCTGGTCATGCCGGTCCGCATCTAGCAGCCGCCCTATGACCATATTCGCCCGCGATCTTTCCGTCGCGCACTACCGCAGCTTCGATAGTTATCGCCTTGCCTTGGACGAGGGCGTGACGATACTTGCGGGACCCAACGCGGCGGGAAAGACCAATCTCATAGAGGCGCTGCAGCTGCTGACGAGCGGCGCCTCGTTTAGGCATCCGACCGCCGCCGAGCTCGTCCATGACGGCGTGGGCTCGTGCAAGGTCGAGCTGAGGCTCGAGGGCGACGGCCGCGTGCTTGATATGGGATTGAGCGCGGAGGACGGTAAACGCTCGTTTAGCCGCAACGGCAAGAGATGCTCTGCCGCCGGCGTGCGCGGGGTCCTGCCGAGCGTGCTGTTTTGCCCCGACCATCTGGACATGGTTAAGCGAGGCGCCAGCGTGCGCCGCGCCGCCCTCGATGACTTTGGCATGCAACTGAGCGCACGCTATGCCGATCTTGCGAGCGCCTATGGGCGCTGCGTGACCCAGCGTAACGCCCTGCTCAAGGAGGCCTGGTGCTGCCGCGAGATGCTCGGCGCGTGGAACGATTCGATTGCCCGCGCGGGCGCGGCTCTGCTCGTGCACCGGTTGGCCCTGCTCGACCGGCTGGCGGGCCATGTGCGTACTGCCTACGGGCAAGTGGCGTCCGGTGAAGCCGCCAACGTGTCCTATGCGTCCACGCTGGGGGATTTGCCCCAGGTCGATGATCGCGAAGAGCTGAAGGGCTGGGCGTACGAGCGCATGCTGGCTGCCCTTGATGGGCACGCCGACGAGGAAATTCGCCGCGGCGTGACGCTGGTGGGACCGCATCGCGACGAGATTGAGTTTACCGTTGCGGGTCGCTCCGCCCGTTCATTTGCCAGCCAAGGACAGCAGCGAACGTTGGTACTGTCCTGGAAGGTGGCCGAGGTGGCCGTGGCTCGCGATGTCCTGGGCACCGCCCCACTGCTGCTTTTGGACGACGTGATGAGCGAGCTCGACGGCGAGCGTCGCGGCGCTTTCCTGCGGCTGATCGGCGATGATATCCAGACGGTCATAACCACGACCAACCTGGGGTACTTTACCGATGACCTGCTTGATCGAGCCAAGGTGGTGAGCATGGGTGAGACGTGCTAATTACGAGCGCGAGAGCGAAACGGTCGCCTTCAGTGGCTTTTTGAACGCAGAGCGCCAGCGCATCCTGGCGGCTGCGACCCCTGAGCGCCGTGCGCAGATGGAGGCCGCCGAGGAGTCGCGCGCGGTCTATCGCGCGTGGAACGCGGTGTGCTCGGGCACGCGCGAGGGGCGGCATGTGACGGGCCTGCGCTACCTGCCCGAGTCCAATGAGCTGTTGGTATATCTCGACTCGCCCTCGTGGACGCAGGAAATGACGTTGTTGCGCGAGATCATCCGCGCGCGCATGGAGCGCGCCGGTGCGCATGTGGACGGCCTGGTGTTCAAAACCACCGCACCCGGTCACACGCCGCCCGCCGCCAAGGAGCGCCTGCGCCCGGCGACGACCGAGCGCCCGCCGGCCCCGCACGCCGACCTAAGTGAGGCCGAGCGCACCGAGATTGAGCGCCAAGTGGCACCCATCGAAGACCAAAAACTGCGCGAGGCCCTCGAGAATGCCATGAGAGCCAGTGCCGAGTGGGCCAAGGGCGTGCAAAGCAAAAAAGAGCCTTAAATCGCATCTGGTGGCCTTGTAGAGCCAAATACCCTCGTTCCCGAGGGTATTTTTTTACGATAAACTAGTAAGGCTGTACACATTTTCTTGACTGAAGGAGGACGTGTGGCAAACGAAAACGATTACGATGGCGGCGAGATTAAGATTCTCGAAGGTCTCGAGGCCGTTCGTAAGCGCCCGGGCATGTATATCGGCTCGACGAGCGCCAGCGGTCTGCATCACCTGGTGTGGGAGATCGTTGACAACTCCGTCGACGAGGCCATGGCCGGTTTCTGCACCGAGATCCAGGTGACGGTCCACGCCGACAACTCCATCACGGTCGTCGACAACGGGCGCGGCATCCCCGTCGACGAGCACCCTGTTAAAAAGATCCCGACGCTCGAGGTCGTCATGACGATCTTGCACGCCGGCGGTAAGTTCGATAACTCGGCCTATAAGGTCTCGGGCGGCCTGCACGGCGTGGGCATCTCCGTCGTCAACGCACTGTCCAAGCGCGTGGTCGTTCAGGTTCGTCGCGATGGCAACACCTACGAGATGGAGTTCTCGCGCGGCAAGACCGTCAAGAAGATGGAGGTCGTGGGCACCTCGGATTCGACGGGCACCACCGTCACCTTCTGGCCCGATGACGAGATCTTCGAGACCTGCATCTACGATTTCGATACGCTGCACAACCGTCTGCAGGAGACGGCGTTCCTCAATAAGAACCTCAAAATCGTGCTGACCGACGAGCGTGAGGCGACTCCCCACGTGGAGGAGTTTTGCTACGAGGGCGGCATCATCGACTTCGTCAAGTTCCTCAACGAGGGCAAGGACGTCCCCGAGGCCTTTAAGGAGCCCATCTACATCGAGGGCAAATCGGACCCGGACGCGCCTGTGGCCAAGATGGGCGAGGTCGAGGTTTCCCTGCAGTGGAATAGCGGCTACGGTGAGAACGTCATGTCGTTTGCCAACGACATCTACACCCCCGAGGGCGGCATGCACCTTGAGGGCTTCCGTACCGCGCTCACCCGCGTGATCAACGATTACGCGCGCAAGCAGAACCTGCTCAAGGAAAAAGACGCCAACCTGACCGGCGACGATGTGCGCGAGGGCCTTTCGGCCGTTATCTCGGTCAAGCTGCCCGATCCGCAGTTTGAGGGCCAGACCAAGGCAAAGCTCGGCAGCTCCTATATGCGAGCGCTCACGCTCAAGATTGTGACCGACGGCCTTGTCGATTACCTCGAGGAGCATCCCAAGCCCGCTCGCGAGATCGTCAAGAAGGCGCAACAGGCCTGCAAGGCGCGCAATGCCGCCCGCAAGGCGCGCGAGGCGACCCGCCGCAAGAGCCTGCTCGAGACGGCGTCCCTGCCCGGTAAGCTCGCTGACTGCTCGGTGCGCGATGCCGAGCTGACTGAGCTCTTCATCGTAGAGGGCGACTCGGCAGGCGGTTCGGCCAAGGACGGCCGTCGCCGAGACATCCAGGCGATTCTGCCCCTGCGCGGCAAGATTTTGAACGTCGAACGCGTTGGTGACCATCGCGCGTTCTCGAGTGACACCATTCAGTCGCTGATTACCGCGATCGGCTGCGGTGTCACGACGAGTGCCGGCGACGGCGGCGACTTCGATATCACCAAGGCGCGCTACCACAAGATCATCATCATGACCGATGCGGACGTCGACGGTGCGCATATCCGCATCCTGCTGCTGACGTTCTTCTACAAGTACATGCGTCCGCTGATCGATGCCGGCTACGTCTATGTTGCCTGCCCGCCCATCTTTGGCATTAAGGTGCGCAACAAGATCCACTACGTGTATCCCAACGGCCGCCAGCCCGAAGACGAGATCCTGCGCGACACCATCCAGAGTCTGGGCCTGAACCCCGACGATAACGACGAGGACGGCAAGGCCAAGGACGGCAAAATCACCAAAAAGCGCAAGGGCTATACCGTCCAGCGCTACAAGGGCCTGGGCGAGATGGACCCCAAGCAGCTTGCCTCGACGACGATGGACCCCAAGACCCGCATCCTGCAGCGCGTGTCGATCGAGGACGCCGTGGTGGCGGACCGCGCCGTGCGCGAGCTGATGGGTTCCGAGGTCGGCTATCGCCGCGAGTACATTGAAAAACACGCCCACGACGCACGATTCTTGGATGCCTAATCCCCGCGGCTTTCCCAGCCACCGCACCTTCGCCCTCAATCGTCGGTCGCGTACCCAAGTACGCTTCCCTCCTCTTTCGGGCGAATCTGCGGCACCTGGAAAAGCCGTCTCCGTGGTAGGGAACTAATGGACCACGCAAACCATGAGGAGGTAACGTGGCAGACGATATCAACAACAACGAGGGTATGGGCGAGGCCGGCGATGCCGGTATGCCCGACGATCTGAAGCGCCTGCTTGCCCGTGCTGAGCAGGGCGAGGACGGCGACCCGGACGCCTATAACCCCGATGCCGATGATGATGAGGAAGAAGACGACGCCGAGCTCGAGGAGAGCTTTGGCGAAGTCGACCGTGGCGCCTCGGCCGGCGAGGATATCAACGGCGGCCAGCTCCAGATTTCGGAGTTTGGCCGCGAGATGAAGCAGTCGTTCATCGAGTATTCGATGTCGGTTATCACGGCGCGTGCCCTGCCGGACGTGCGCGACGGCTTAAAGCCGGTACACCGCCGCATCCTGTACGCGATGAACGAGAGCGGCATCTACCCCAACCGCCCACACAAAAAGTCGGCCTGGACGGTCGGCGAAGTTATCGGTAAGTACCACCCGCACGGTGACATTGCGGTCTACGAGGCCATGGTCCGCCTGGCGCAGTGGTTCTCCATGCGCACGCCGCTCATCGACGGTCACGGCAACTTCGGTAACATCGACGGCGACGGCGCGGCGGCCATGCGTTACACCGAGAGCCGCCTGGCAAAGCCCGCCATGGAACTGCTGCGCGACCTGCAGAAGGATACCGTCGACTGGCAGCCCAACTACGACGAATCGCTCGCCGAGCCCGTGGCGCTGCCTGCGCGCTTCCCCAACCTGCTGGTTAACGGCAGCCAAGGCATCGCCGTCGGCATGGCCACCAACATCGCCCCGCATAACCTCACCGAGGCGATCGAGGCCACCTGCTACCTGATCGACAACCCCGACGCCACCGTCGACGAGCTCATGCAGATCATGCCCGGTCCGGACTTCCCCACCGGCGCCATCATCATGGGCAGCGCCGGCATTAAGCAGAGCTACGAGACCGGTCGCGGCTCCATTACCGTGCGTGCCAAGGCACACGTGGAGTCCACCAAGACCGGCCGCAGCCGCTTGGTCTTTACCGAGATTCCCTACATGGTCAACAAGGGCACCCTGCAGGAGAAGATCGCCCAGCTCGTCAACGACAAGCGCATCGAGGGCATCTCGGATATGCGCGATGAGTCCAACCAGAAGGGCATCCGTCTGGTCATCGAGCTCAAGAAGGGCGTCATTCCGCAGGTCGTGCTCAACAATCTGTATAAGTACACCTCGCTGCAGACGACCTTTGGCGCCAACAACCTGGCGCTCGTCAACGGCGTGCCCAAATGCCTGAGCCTGCGCGAGATGCTGCAACACTACATCGACCACCAGGTCGACGTAGTCACCCGCCGCACCCGCTTCGACCTTAAGAAGGCCCAGGCGCGTGCCCATATCCTCGAGGGCTATCTGATGGCCCTTGACCATATCGACGAGGTCATTAGCATCATACGCTCCTCGCAGACCGACTCCGAGGCCAGCAGCCGCCTGATTGAGCGCTTTGGCTTTACGCCCGAGCAGACCACGGCCATCCTCGAGATGAAGCTGCGCCGCCTGACCGGCCTGGAGCGCGACAAGATCCAAGAAGAGTTGGACGGCCTGCGCCGCGCCATCGCCTACTACGAGGACCTGCTGGCGCACGAGGAGAAGATTCTGGGCGTCATCAAGGAAGAGATGCGCGAGATCTCCAAGAAGTTTGGCGACAAGCGCCGCACCGAGATCAGCCAGGTTGAGAAGGACCTGGATGTCGAGGACCTCATCGCCGACGAGGACATGGTCGTGACCATCACCCACACCGGCTACGTTAAGCGTATCCCGGTGGCCGCCTACCGCGCCCAGAAGCGCGGCGGCAAGGGCGTGTCGGGCGTCAATCTCAAAGAGGACGACGTTATCGATGAGATGTTCATCGCGTCCACGCACGAGTACGTGCTGTTCTTCTCGAGCAAGGGCAAGGTCTATCGCCTGAAGGTGCACGAGCTGCCGGTGGGTACGCGCCAGGCGCGCGGTACCGCGATCGTCAACCTGCTGCCCTTCGAGGAGGGCGAGAAGATCGCGAGCGTCATCAGCTGCCGCGATTTCCCGGCCGACGAGTACCTGATGTTTGCCACCAAGAACGGCATGGTCAAGAAGACCGTGATGAGTGCTTACGATCGTAGCCGCCGTGATGGCCTGATTGCTATCAACCTGCGTGACGACGACGCGCTGCTGAACGTGCGCCGTGTGCGCGAGGGCGACAAGATTATCCTGGCCACCACCGCGGGCAAGGCGATCATGTTCTCCGAGGAGCAGGTGCGCGCCACCGGCCGCGATACCAGCGGCGTTCGCGGTATCGGTATGAAGGACGGCGTGAGCGTTCTGGGCATGGAAGTCACTAACGGCAACGGCGATCTGTTCGTCATCACCGAGCGCGGCTACGGCAAGCGCACGCCGGTCGCGGACTACCCGGAGCAGAATCGCGGCGGCCAGGGCGTCTACACCATCCAAATGACCGAGCGTAAGGGTAACCTCGCGGCAATGAAGACGGTGGGCCCGCAGCACGAGCTATTCATCGTGACGGAGGGCGCGACGGTCATTCGCGTCAAGACCGACGAGATCAGCCAGACTGGCCGCGCCACCCAGGGCGTCAAGATGATGACCGTCGACGACAACGACCGCATCTGCGCCGTAGCCCGCATGACGGCCGCCAAAGAGAAGCCCGAAGGCGAAGCCACAGAAGACGGCTCTGCCCCCGAAGAAACCCCAGTCGACCTAGGCGACGGCAACGACATGCCAGAAGATCTCCTAGACGAGTAAGAGGCCCTAGCTGGTAGAAAATATCAGACCCCATATATCGGCGGTCGGCGCACTGCGCGCCGACCGCTTTTTTGAAAACCTTGGGACCCCATGGTCGCTGGGCTGGCGAGATGGTTTTGGTTTGTCGCGAGTTCCGCACGCAAAGAAGGCCACTTAATGTGGCCTTCGTCTTGCGCAGGACTGTCCGAGCAGTAAACCAGAACCATCTCGCCAGCCCAGCGACCACCCCTCCCAAAGATTTTCAAAAAAGTTGTTGACGCGCGCGTAACGACTCGTCTAATATATCCCTTGCGCGATGGACCTGTAGCTCAGTTGGTTAGAGCGTCCGGCTGATAACCGGGAGGTCACAAGTTCGAATCTTGTCAGGTCCACCACTTTTCTTTCGCAATAAACACCCCAGCGAGAGCCGAGTCGCCGCTGGGGTGTTTATTACTGTCTCCGTGGGGGTTTAGCTCAGCTGGGAGAGCGCGGGCTTTGCAAGCCTGAGGTCAGGGGTTCGATCCCCCTAACCTCCACCATGATGGACCTGTAGCTCAGTTGGTTAGAGCGTCCGGCTGATAACCGGGAGGTCACAAGTTCGAATCTTGTCAGGTCCACCATCAAAACTGTGAAGAGCCCTGGGGCGTTGCCTCGGGGCTTTTTTCTTGTCTGCGATAAATCTCATTTTGGTTTTGTGTGCTGTGCGAAAGATTGGGTAGTATAGCTATTCAATGCGGCGACCTTGCCGCGTGTTAACCGCTACGTACCGGAGGTGTTCCATGGTTCGTGTCGACATAGAGACCATCGTCATGGCCGCCGGTCCCGTGCCATCGCTTATCGTGCTTCGCGAGCGCTGCAGCAAATCGGACTCGCCCGCGCCACTGCGTTCCCTTTCCATTCAAACTGGTTCGTTTGAAGCCGCTGCCATTAGCCGTGGCATCGATAGCGGCCGCGCCGAGCGCCCGATTACCCATGACCTGTTGCTCGATACTGTTGGCGCCCTGGGCGCCAAGCTCGAGCGCATCGAGATCGTTCGCGCCGAGCCGCCGGTGTTCTACGCGACGATCGTCGTACTGGCCGATGGTGACGAGCGCAAGATTGATGCCCGTCCCAGTGATGCCATTGCCCTTGCCGTGCGCAGCAATGCCCCCATGTTTGTTGAGGACGACATCATGAATCGCCTGGGCACCGTCTCGCCGCACGCCGAGGAAGTCGACCACGAGCAAGAGTTCGAAAAGTTTGATGAGTTCGTCCACACGCTCTCGCCCGATGACTTCTAAATGCGGGGCGGCCAGGATGCGGAGCGTTCGCTGATGGCCGGCGGTATGTCGGCTGAGGCGGCGGCCATTGCGCGCGAGGCCCAGATGCGCTCGGAGGCTTCTGAGGCGGCTCGCATTGCCTATGTGACGCAGGCCCGCACGCTTCGCGAACGCCGCGGCTCGTTTATCAAGATGGTTGTCATCTCCGCCCTTGTCGCGGCAATCTGTTCGCGCCTTCGTGGTACAGTTGGTGCGCTTGGGTTTTCGATCTCTACGGGCCTGGTGATCTGGGGCGTGGTCGATGCGGTCATGCTGACTAGCCAGATCAAGGTGCTCGACAAACGCGCGGCGGATATGATACGCGCCCGCGATGCCGCTGCTAAGATCGCCGCCGAGGCGCAAGAACTGTAACGACGCCAGACTCGATGGGAAGGTCTAAAGATGGCACAGGATATGCAGGATGCCGGTAACGTCTCCGCCGAGCTCGACGCCATGGTGTGTGACCTGATCGGTGCGTTCTTGGACGACCTTGCCGCCGGCGAGAATCCCGGCGTAGTTGTGGCGATTGAGGACGCTGCTTCCAACCGATATCTGGCGGCGCTCGATGAGGATGGCGAAGAGGCGTGCCTCGAGGCGGCCACCAACTTTATCTCCGAGCACAAGATGGGTCTTAAGGACGAGGGCCTGGGCCGTATCGCTCGCTATGCCATCGGCTACACCGGCTGCGTCGAGATTGACGGCGGCTATCACGATGCTCTGCTCGTGAGCTTCTTCGAAACCACGCTCGAGAGTGGTTTTTCGGCATATGTGCTGTATGAGGGCATGGGCGCCGGCGATGGTTTTATGTGGAGCGACCCTGAACCTGCAGGTGAGGAAACCCCTCTCATCTAAAATCGCTAAAATAAACGAGTTTTCGGTAAAAGGCTCAATATTCCCGCTGAGCGTTGTATCGCTGGGCGGGCCGCATACGCGTGCCGGTTGTATATAGATAGAAGATAGGGGAACTACATGCGCGTAGACAATCTGAGGAACATCGCCATCATCGCTCACGTCGACCACGGCAAGACGACGATGGTCGACAAGCTCCTGCGTGCCACGGACGCCTTCCGTGCCAACCAGCAGGTCGAGGACCGCGTCCTGGATTCCAACGACCAGGAGCGCGAGCGCGGCATTACGATTCTCGCCAAGAACATCTCTATCGAGTACAAGGACGTCAAGATCAACGTCATCGACACCCCGGGCCACGCCGACTTTGGCGGCGAGGTCGAGCGCGTGCTGCGTATGGCCGACGGCGCCCTGCTGCTGGTCGACGCTTTTGAGGGCCCCATGCCCCAGACCCGCTTCGTGCTGCGTCACGCTATCGACACCGGCCTTAAGATCATGATCGTCATCAACAAGATCGACCGTCCGGGTGCCAACCCCGAGAAGGCCTACAACGACTGCCTCGACCTTATGGCCGACCTGGGCGCTACCGACGACCAGCTTGAGTTCGCCATGGAGCACGTGGTCTACGCCAGCGCCATGAATGGCTTCGCCCGCCTTGACCCCAACGACGGCAACATGGACATGTATCCGCTGCTCGATATGATCATCGACGACATGCCCGCGCCCGAGGTTGACGAGAACGCCCCGCTGGCCATGCAGTGCGTGACCATCGACCACTCCAACTTCGTTGGCCGTATCGGCATCGGTCGCGTGTACTCCGGCACCATCCACCAGGGCGACCAGATTCTGGTTGTGAAGAACGACGGCTCCAGCGCCATCGCTACCGTCAAGCAGCTCTTTACCTTCGACTACCTGGGCCGTACCGAGTGCCAGGAAGTCGGCGCCGGCGATATCGCTGCCGTCGTGGGTATCGACCGCACCGATATCGGCGATGTCTACACCGATCCCGAGAACCCCGTCGAGCTCGAGCCCATCGAGATCGACCCGCCGACCCTGTCCATCGTCTTTGAGGCTTCGACCTCCCCGCTCGTCGGTCGCGACGGCGACATCGTGGGCGCCCGTCAGCTCAAGGAGCGCCTGTTCAACGAGGCCGAGAACAACGTGACCATGAAGATCGAGGAGCTCGAGGACAAGAGCGGCGTCGAGGTCTCGGGCCGCGGCATTCTGCACCTGTCCGTCCTGATGGAGTCCATGCGCCGCGAGGGCTTTGAGTTCCAGGTCGGCCGTCCCCGCGTTCTGTTTAAGAAGGACGAGAACGGCAACAAGATGGAGCCCGTCGAGCAGGCCGTCGTCGAGTGCCCGGACGAGTACTCGGGCAAGGTCGTTGAGGTCTTCGGTACCTCCGGCGGCATCATGACGAGCATGGATACCTCGGGCATCGTGACGCACCTCGAGTTTAAGATCCCGACCCGTGGCATCATGGGCCTTAAGAACCGCATCATGAACGTCACCCACGGCGAGGGCGTGTTCTACCACACCTTCCTGGAGTATGGTCCTTACGCCGGCGAGATCGGCAACCGCCAGAACGGCGCCATGATTTCCATGACCACCGAGAAGGCCGTTGCCTATGCTCTGGGTACGCTGCAGGAGCGCGGCCAGCTGTTTGTTGAGCCGGGCACCGAGTGCTACGAGGGCATGATCGTGGGCGAGCGCAGCAAGGCCGGCGACATGGTCGTCAACATCGCGCGTACCAAGAACCTGGGCAACCAGCGTTCCTCGACCTCCGATATCTCCGTCCAGCTGGTGCCGCCTCGCACCTTCTCGCTGGAGGAGGCGCTGGAGTACATCGCCGACGACGAGCTGGTCGAGATTACTCCCAAGAACATCCGCCTGCGCAAGCGTCTGCTCAACGCCACCGACCGCAAGAAGGCTGCCGTCCGCGCCGGCCAGGTCAACAAATAAGCGCTGGGGCTTATAACCGCCAATAAGAAAGGGCGTCGACCGCAATGGTCGGCGCCCTTTTTGGTGCAAGGGGACAGGTTACTTTGCACCACGGTGGAGGAGGTTATCCCCTGAGCGGCTTTCCAGCCAAAGTAAAGTTGTTTAAACATATACATAATTCCACAGGATATAACCGCTTTGATACAAACCGTTAACAGATAAATATCAACTGGTATTACATTAAAAGACCTCTTTACCAGCGGTTTACATGACTGTTATCTATATTGTATTTTATGCATTGTGGCATAGACGAACCGTCTTAGAAGTTGCCCCCAATGGGTTCTTGCAATGCGCTAGGTAGGTTCTCGTAGATGTTGGGGCTTGTGTTCGATCCGACGATTCGCCGTATTCCACACTGTGTTGTAGGAATTAAGGGACAACTATGGACGCACACCGCTCGCGGTCGCTTGGTATGGCGGCCCTGATCTTCATTTTGATTAGCCTCACCGCCGCAGTTTTTCACGGCGCATCCCCCGTGCGCGCCGATGACGTTGCGAAGCCCGATCCGATTGCGATCGATGGGGATACGGCGACGGTTGATGTCAGGCTGTATACCGATGAGCACCACACTCAAAAGCTCGAGGATCCCGTAACGTCCACTTCGACGCTCTATGGAGCTTTCTCGGCACAATTCAAAGGCGGCAAGGCGCCTACGCCCGAGAAGAACATCGCTGTCTATAAGCTGCCCGACACCATTGTCGTTGACGACAACGACGGCGGCGACCTCATGGAGGGTCCGGAAGCCACTGCCGCCAAGGCTGGCACGTGGAAGATTAAGGACAATAAGGTCATCTTTGCGTTTGACAAAAACTGGCTTGCGTCAAACCCTGCGGAGATTTATGTCGGAGCCAATTTCTCGTTCGAGCTTGCAGGCAAGGGCACCGGCTCAGGCAGCAGCGCATCTGTCGTGTTCCCTGGTGTGGGAACGATCAAAATCCCTACCAAGGACGGCAAAGTCACGGGGACGAAGTCGGGGACCTTCTCCCAGGGCGCAGATGGCGTGGCCAAGGTTACCTGGACTGTTACGCTTACCGTAGAGTCGTATGCTACGGACGTTAGCTTCACTGATACGCTGGGCGACAACTTCGACTTTGTGAACGACAGTTTCAAGCTCGACGGCAAGAAGCTTGACTCCCAGCCGATGATCGACGGCCAGGTCGTAACCCTCGACAGCCTGGGCAACCTTTCCCAGGGCAACCACACGATCACGTACGATACGGTGCTGAAGAGCGGCGTTGCCGCGAACGGCGGCGATTTGATCAAAGCTGAGAATACGGCAACGTGGAATTGGGCTGGCTCAAGCGACAGCGATAACAGAACAGCTACGGCTGAGCCTGTTACATTCGGCTATGACATGATCAAGAAGTCCAATGGCTCAGGCACGCCGTCGGACATCAAGTGGACGGTCAAGCTCAACCAAGGCAAGCTCAAGGCCGACATGAGCGGCTACATGTTCACTGATAATCTGGACGGAAAACAGACGTATACGGGCAACTTTACGGTTTACAAAGGCGACTCGGAGGCGAGCGGAGTCAAGATTTGTGAAAGAAAACTTGAACCTAAGGATAATTCCTTTTCCTATACGTTCCCGAACAACCTTGAAGATAAGTACGCCACCTACTGCATCGTTTATCACACCAAGATGAACGACACGAGCTCGTACGACACTGTGCGCAACAGCGCGGCCATCGAGCGCGGAGGCTCCGTTTCCGGTAGCGATGATGGCAGTTTCACGCCGCAGCTGACGGGTGTTGTGCCGATCGCCAAGAGGCTCGTGAGATACGATGAGGCGGCGACGACGGGCAGGGCGACGTGGGAGACGAAGGTCGCGCTGAAGGCGATCGTCAATGCGGCCCATCCAGGCGAGGTGACGGTGAAGGACACGTTTCAGTCGGCATGGTCGCAGAAGCTTGGTGTCGACGAAAGCTCCATTACCATTAAAATCGGCAATACCAAGCTGGTTCCGGGCACCGACTGGAGACCAACGACCAGCTATCCGGGTAATGAAACAAAGAAAAACTACGACCTCAAAATCATCGTTACCGACAACGTGAAAGCCGCTCTCGAGAACGAGGACTACGCCGTTATCACCTACGACACCACATCAGAAGCGCTGTCGGGCTGGTACTCAAACTTCGCAGCGGTCGAAGCACCGGGCCTGAGACTACAGTGGCCGTTCACCGAACCCGTCAAGTACGTTGTCAACCAAGAAACGGCGCCCGCGGTCGAGAAGCCGGAAACGGAGTCGAAGGTGTCTTGGGTTGAGAACTTCGATTGGCATACCGTTGACGGCTCGGATGAGAAGGGCGCCTGGATCGTCGACTGGACGGTGTATGCAAACCGCCAAAAGGGTAATAAGGGCGCAAATGGCGAGTTCGAATACTATGGAGCTGGAAAGCTGGGCGGGAAACCGCTGAATATCGTTGATAGCCTTCCGGATGGTATGAGCTATGTTGCGAATTCCGCAAAGTATACGCTCGTGCAGAACCCCTATGATAAACATACGGGGCTTCATCGCGGAGGCGAGGCCAAGGAGGTCGTTACGGGTCGGACGCTCGCCGCCGACAACGTTAGCCGCAACGGCAATACGGTCACCTTCTCCATCCCCACGACTGAGCTTGAAAGCTATGCCGGCTACGCAAAGCTCACGTACAAGACGGCGGTCAAGCGCGGTGAGCTCGATACCTCCACAAACGAGGTGAAGTTCACCAACAAGGCCAGCGCCGAGTCGGGAAGCAAGAAGTTCGAATCCGGCAGTGGCACCGTCACCATCAAGAACAACGTTATCAAAAAGACTGGTGAACAGGTCAGTAGTAGCAACCGCATTAAGTACACCATTCTTGTTAACGAGTCTGCCGTTGCCCTTAAAAACGGCACCGACTTCCTTGAACTCGTCGATACCATGGATGCCAAGTGCACGCTGGTGCCGTCGACGCTTAAGGTCTATGAGTGGGTGTATGGTGCCTGGTCACCGCTGGCTGATAAGGACTATTCGTCGAAGGTGGAGCAGGTCAAGGATGAAACTGGCTCGCGTACGAAGTTGACGCTTAAGGTACCCGACAAGAAATACCTCCAGGTCGAGTATGAGGTTATCCCGACCGGAAACCCTGGCAACAAGGTTCCTCTATCCAATACCGCCATGCTTACGGGTGTGAAGGACGGTTCTGCGACTGATGATCAAACATGGGAAATTAAAAAAGCTTCTGCCAGCGCAGGTGGCAACGGCTACGGCATCACGATGACCAAGTATGACGCCCAGCAGGTCGGTGCGACGCTCGAGCGTGCGGAGTTTACGCTCTACAGCGTGAATATGGACCAGGTTGCAACGGTGGGTATCGAGAATGCAAGGACTAAGTTTGAAGCCGCCCCCACCGACGCCAACGGCAAAATCTCGTTTGGCGCAGAAGACAAGGCGATGGTAAATTGCGTGCTTTACCAGCTCGTGGAGACGAAAGCGCCTGACGGCTATGCCGCGGCGGCGCCCACGTGGATCATGCTTAAGGGTAATGCTGACGATGAGGAGTATCAAACTGAGCTCAATAAAGCGAAGAGCATCGTCAAAGACTCCGAAATCATCGGCGATGACAAAAAGGACGAGATCTGGATCTACGACAATCGCCTAACGGGCTCTGCGGTTATTAAAGCAAAGAAAGTGCTTGAAGGTGGCACTTTCAAGGCGGGGCAGTTCTCGTTCGTGCTCAAGGACGCCGAGGGCAAGGTGCTCCAGACGGTGACCAATAATGACAAGGGAAATGTCTCCTTTGACGTCAAGTACAACAAGGCGGGAACCTATACCTACACCATCTCCGAGGTCGAGCCCGAGGGCGCCGTCGACCATGTTAAAGATCACATCACCTATGACAGGACCGTGTACAACGTCACGGTTAAGGTAACTAATGGCACGGACCAGCTCGACGCCCTAGTTACCTATAACGATGGCTCTCAGAATCCGCCGACCTTTACCAACAAGTACTCGACTACGCTACCTGAGGCGGGCGGGGCTGGCTTGACTATGACATATCTTGCCGGCGCTTCGCTGTTGTGTTTTGCCGCGACGTGGATGCATGCTCGTCGCCACCGTGGTCTTGATCGAGATGGTCGCCGTGAGTAAACTGCACCGCCGCTTTTTGACCGTCATGATGGTGGCCATGACGACTATCCTCGCTTTTGTCGCGTCGCCCGAGACGGCCCGTGCTGCCGATGCCGGAGCCATCACGATTGGCGGCGACGTCGCGACGCAATACGATGCATACCAGCTCTTTTCGGCAACTGTTACCGATAAAGCCGGCTCCGATCAAAAGGTCGCGACGGACTTGGCGTGGGCGAGCGATGCAGCTCGTCAGGCTGTCCTTCCCGTTCTTTATGATGCGGGGTTTGATAGCTCGGCATCGACGGCGCAAGAGGCTGCCGAGTGGCTGAATGCCGACGGACATATGTCGACCGCTCTGGCGGCAAGGCTCGCCTGTACGATTTGCAATGCAGGTGCCGCTTCTGTTCCCCTCAACGCGGGTGTGGCGGCCGAGCTGCCCTGTGGCTACTGGCTCATCGTCGCCGACGACGACGCCATCGACCAGGGCGAGGCCGGCACCGCGCCGATCATGGCCCTGGTGGGCGGCGGCGCCGTCACCGTCAAGCCCAAGGCCGTGACCCCCAAGGTCGCCAAGCATGTGCTGGAGGACGGCACCGCCGCCTGGCAGAAGGCCGCCGACGCCACGGTCGCCGACGACCTGTACTGGCGCCTCTCTGCCACGGTCCCGGCGGGTCTTACCGCCTACGACACCTATATGGTGAAGTTCGTCGACACCATGAGCGCGGGGCTCGACCCCTCCAAGGTCGCCGCGAGCATTCGCGTGTACGTGGCGGCGGGCGCGGACGGCGGCTTCGACGCCGTCCAGACCAGCAAGGACGGCCGCGCCGGCACCGACCCCGCGAAGGGCTGGACCGACATCACGGCCCAGTGCGCCACCAAGGTGGCGGCGGACGGCAAGACCTTCACCGTGCGCACCGGCGACCTCATCACCGCGCTCGGCGGGGTCGACGCCTTCACCGCGGGCGCCCGCGTGGTTGCTGTCTACGATGCGCCGTTGGGGGCCAGCTGCAATAGGGGCGCTACCAAGGGCAACCCCAACGAGGTCTGCCTGCGCTACCCGCGCTCTCCTCTCGCCGACCAGTCCGGCGACGCCGGCTTCACCCGCACGCCGAGCGATGACGCGTGCGCCTACACCTGGGGACTCAGTCTGATCAAGCGCTCAAGCTCGGACGATAAACCGCTCGCGGGCGCCAAGCTGCGCATCATCGACGACCGCGGTCGCATCCTAACGACTGACGGCTCGTGGTCGACGGATGCCGACGCGTGCATCACCACGGACGCGGATGGCCATGTGGAATTGAGCGGTGTGGACGCGGGTGTCTATACCGTCGAGGAAATCGCGGCACCCAAGGGCTACACCGCCTTTGAGGGCAAGCGTACGGTGACGGTTACGGCTGAGGGTCTGGACGTTAAACAAGTGGCGACCGCGAAGCCCAAGGTGACCGTATCGGTCGAAAACCCTCTGCGGGTTGATACCGCCGATGCCAGGACGGGTTCGATTGAGCTGTCGGTGCTCAACACCCCAAGCAAAGAAGCAGGTCGAGGCTTTATGCCCTCGACGGGAGATAGAACGTTGGTACTGGTGGCGGTTTTGGCTGCCATCGGAGTGGCGGCTATTGTTGTCGCGCTCGTCATCAAGCGGGGAGGAGGTCGCCGTGAAAAATAATTGCCCTTCTTGCTCAATGGCGTACTGCCTCCGTAGCGAGTGACGCACAGGCCTACCGACCTGATGATCATTGGTTTTGAAAAAGTTACTAGAGAACCCTCCAAGAAAAGCGGGGCACCCGGTCGATGCGATCGGGTGCCCCGCTTCGTTTGTTGGCGCAAAGTAACCTGACCCCTTTGCACCACCACAAAGGTGCTCGGCATCTTTGTGGTGGTTAGCTGCTAAGCGGTGGGGAGTCCTGGCGTGTTAGCCGGCTGCTGCGGTTTGAGGTGGGCGTTGCGCCAGATGATTTGGATGATGTAGCCGAGTGTAAAGACGAAGGCCACGCCGCTGATGAAGTCGCCTACGAGAGGAAGCCCCGTGAGGGCGCCTGCAATCACGCCGCCCACAGCCGCCATGGCGTAGCGGTTCTGGCTGTTTCCGACCATGCGCGCGATCGCGCACCCCGCAAAGGCGCTCGACACCAGTGCGATGCCAATAACACCGCACAAGAGGGCTCCGGCAAGCGACAGACCGGCGATAGAGATAATCAGCAGTAGGACGGCGGGGACGATAGCAATCGTGCTCAGAAGACCGCTCACCCACAGGGGCATGGGGCGCTGGTGGAGCATGCCGGCGGCGCTGGCAGTCGCGCGCGGAAAGACGAGCTCGAGCAGCAGAGCGACAAAGCAGGTCGAGAGTGCCGCGGCGACGGTACCGCCGATGACATCGTTAACGGTGGAAGTATCCTCGTTCTCGGTGCGGTCGATCTTGAGCGCGCCGACCTCGGCTCCCGCGGCACGCTCGGGGTCCTCGGAGACGTGCGCGTTCACGGTGCCGGTGATGTGGGCGTTCTTGCCCAGGATGAGCTTGTCGGCCCAAACCTCGACATCGCCCTCGACGGTGCCATCGATGGTCACCGTGTTGCCCGCAAGCGCTGCCGACTTGGTAAAGCCGCGCAGGGCAACCGTCTCGCCTATCGCGTAAAAACAGTTGGCGGTGCTGTCGGCGTTGAGAACAACGTGCTGGCCAGCGACGGTCACGCTGCCATCAACCGTGGTCTGGGCGATATCAATCGTGCGCGCCGCAAGACGAACGGCGCCGCCCACCGTGCAGTCGCGAATTGAGAGGGTATCGCCCGCAGCGATGATATCGTGGTCGATGGAAGCATCGTCCAAGTTGAGGGCCTGACCGGCCCAGTACAGGTCACCCTCGACGCCGGACGGATTGGCGTCATTGTCGGTCGCAAGTACGTTGCCTGCGGTGTCCGTGCCGGCGAACGACGCCGTGGGAAGCGCAGTGATCGCCAGTGCGATGAGCGCGAATGCCATAAGCAGGCAGCGACGCATTTTGTGTGACGTCGTCGCCGCGGTTTGATTGAAAGTCATGGTTGATCCTTTTGTTAGGTGTTCGGCATATACCTAACAGGGTACCCAACGCGTGGGCACTCTAAAAGAACCTCTCGGTTGCATTTCGAAGGGTCGTGCCGTGCTGTCTACTTTTTACGGTGCAAGAAGCGTGCGATGTCTTCTTCGGTGGGGCTTTTGATGTCAAAGCGCAGCGAGAGCCAGCGCAGACCCATGGTCACGACAACGCATACGACCAGCGCGGCGACATTGCTCATGATGCCGCTCATAACGAGACACACGTAGCTTGTCGATCCGGCGATGGCGGCGATGGCATAAAAGTTAGTACGTTGGAAAATGCCCGGAACCACGCCCATAAAGCCGTCGCGCAGCATGCCGCCGCCCACCGCGGTAAAAAAGCCCATCATGATGCACACCGCCGGCGCAAAGCCGTAGACCAGCGCCTTGTCTGCGCCGGTTGCCGCATAAATACCCACCGAGATGATATCGAGCAGGGGAATGAGCTTTTCGGGCTTGTCGACGATTGCCGGGAAAATATAGATGATGGCCGCGGTGGCGATGGAGAGCGGGAGCGCCATCGGTTGGTTGAGGATGTAGACGTTGCCCACCTGCAGCGTCATATCGCGCAAAAGACCGCCGCCCAGTCCACAGACCACGGCGAGCGCGACGGCGCCCACCAGGTCGAGTTTGTGCTCGCGTGCGACCAACACGCCCGAGATCGATGCCGCGACGACGGCGAACATCTCGAGCCAAAACGGGATGGCAACCATGGCATCCGAGGCGTGTGCGGTAACGATCATAGCGGCGGCAACGGGCAAGATGGGGTCCTTTGAGTTACGGGTTTAGACAATGCCCGTACATAGTACATGGTTGGCGGGCGTGGCGACCCTATTGCTCGGTAAACGGTTGGCAGCGGATGCTGACATGGCATTGCTGGAATGCCAGGGATCCAAAACATGTACGTCACCCTCCAAAAACGGCATTTTTCGACATCTTTGGAGGCGGACGTACATGTTTGGATTGAGCTCACAGCATGAGTGAGCTGATTTACTCACATCCGGTATATTTCCCCACTTCAACGGACATAAGAGTTGGATACCGGCTCAGAGCGAGAGGCCCTCAATGGATACCCCTGTTCTCATTTCGCATAAAACCGCATGGCTTGTCCATCATGCACCCCAGAATTTGGTTCAGTCTCTTGCGCGGCACGACTACCAGATAGGCGCACAAGGCATCTCCACCCAGCAACGTGTTGCGCGCATACGACAGGCTCTTACCGACTGCGGCATTCCGTCCGATATGCTTAAGACTATCGATATCGCGGTTGTATTCGAATTCGAGCGAATTCGTACCAAAGGCGTCGTTTGTCACATTCTTGGACAAAATCTTCCCTACGAGCATATTAACGAGTTGACGCCCGGAATCTTCATCACCGACGAAGCCTTCACCTTTGTGCTCGCTGCCGAGTGGATGGATAGGATCGAATATCTCGAATATGGCTATGAAGTTTGCGGCGATTATCGCATGAGGCTCAATCCCGCCGACCCTTATACCGGGCAACCAGCCACTACCTCCAAGGATGAAATAACCAAACTGCTCGATCGGCACCCCGGCAAACCCGGTGCCACACGTGCACGGCTCGCGCTCAGGCACATCTACGATCACTCGGCCTCGCCTATGGAGACCGCTTCGGCAATCGCCCTCTCGCTCCCAACAAGCGAAGGCGGCGTTGGTATCCGAGGTATCGAACTCAACAAACCGCTCGAGATCCCTCAACGTCTCTGGCATTGCACAAAAGCCCGAACACTCAAAATCGATGCCCTCATTACCTATAAGCGCAGGGAGCTCGGTATCGAATATAAGGGCGGTTTTCACGATGAGCTCGAGCGCAAGGGAGCAGATGCGGAGCGAGAGGCCGTTCTCTCCCAAATGGGATATCGAATCGTTACGCTCACTTCGGCTCAGTTCGGCAGCCAGCTCGCCTTTCACCGCGCCATGAACAACATTCGCGAAGCACTCGGCATGCCTCGCTGTACCGACACCGGGTACCAGCGAGAGCAAAACGAACTACGCAAGGCGCTTATCCGCAACTGGAAGGGCATGCGAGACGAAGAGGCACCTTCCGAATAGTGCCACTCCCGTGAACTCAATCCAAACGTGTACGTTAGCCTTCAAAGATGTCGAAAAATGTCGGTTTTGGAGGGTGACGTACATGTTTGGGGAAGCGTGGGATCGAGACGTATTTCGATAACAAAAAAGCTCCCATTTCCGGGAGCTTTCTCAACCAAAATGGCGGAGGAGGAGGGATTCGAACCCTCGTGACCTTATACAGGCCAAACGGTTTTCGAGACCGCCGCATTCAACCACTCTGCCACCCCTCCGCGTGGGGTAAAAACAAAGCAGGCTCGAAGGCCTGCTTTGGAATTAACTGGCGGAGAGTCAGGGATTTGAACCCTGGAGACGCTTTTGACGCCTACACGATTTCCAATCGTGCTCCTTCGGCCACTCGGACAACTCTCCGTTAAATGCGAAAGTCAGTATACACGAGGAATCGCAAAGTGCAAACAGAAAAGTTGGCATTTTTTAAAACGCTTGGCCGCGCTTGGCGTTGCAGCGGGGTTTGAGGTGCCAAAAAACGGCTTCCGACCAGCGTGGTTGATCAACTCAATTGTTCAAAAGGGGTATTCATAAGCGACTTGGCAATGAATATAAAAATCTTTGGGTGGTGTTGTGGACCACTGGTATGCATTTTGCGACCACAGCCTCGTGCCCGTTGACCTGCGGCTTGGCTCAGCTTGTCCCCACGGCACCGTATCTTGTCCACAGATCCGTCAAGCTTTTGGTCGGCATTTGGTTGGAATGCGCATGAAACGTCGTGCGAGTATGGGCATATGTGGAGGTCATGAGGTTGTAGCTGCAAATTATTGCAGCCTAGGAGGTTGAAAGATATTATTACAAAGTCTTTTCCTGCTTCAGGCGCACCTTCACGACCTGAAGCCACATTTGCCCAGAGGAGGTGACAATATGAAGGCTTATGAACTGCTGTTCTTTGTTGACCCGTCGCTCGACCCCGAGACTCGTCTCGCTGTTATGAAGCGTATCGATACCACGATCGCTGAGGGCGCTGGCAAGGTCGACTCCGTTGACGAGTGGGGCAAGCGCAAGCTCGCCTACGAGATCAACGACCTCACCGATGGTGACTACACCCTCATCAACTTCCACGCAGATCCTACCCAGATCGCCGAGCTTGATCGCGTCCTGCGCATCACCGACGCTGTGGTCCGCCACATGATCGTCCGTCGCGACGACCAGGAGTAAGACTGTCGTTTTGGACTGGGCTTGTGCCCCAAGAGGAAGTAGTGAGTTATGAGCATCAATCGAGTGAACATCACCGGTAATCTCACCCGCGATCCCGAGCTGCGCGCCACCGCCGGCGGAACCCAGGTTCTGTCCTTTGGCGTCGCCGTGAACGATCGTCGCCGCAACGCGCAGACTGGCGAGTGGGAGGACTATCCCAACTTTGTCGACTGCACCATGTTCGGCACCCGCGCTGAGGCCGTGAGCCGTTTCCTGGCAAAGGGAAACAAGGTCGCGATCGAGGGCAAGCTGCGCTACAGCTCTTGGGAGCGCGACGGCCAGCGCCGGAGCAAACTTGAGGTCATCGTCGATGAGATCGAGTTTATGAGCTCCCGTGGTGGCCAGGGTGGCTACGATCAGGGCGGTTACGCCCCCGCAGCTCCCGCGCCCGCAGCACGTCCTGCCGCACCGGTGGCTACGCCGCCCGCGGTCGACGTCTACGATGAGGACATCCCGTTCTAGGGGTTGTTCACCTATTTTTGAGTGAGAGGCGGCTTCGGTTCGCCGAAGTTGCCAAATGAAAGGTATTTTGACATGGCTAATGATTTTTCTGCACGTCAGCCGCGTCGTAAGTACTGCCAGTTCTGCAAGGAGAACACTGAGTTCATCGACTATAAGGACACTCAGCTTCTCCGTAAGTACATGACCGACCGTGGCAAGATCAAGCCCCGTCGCGTCACTGGCGCTTGCACGCAGCATCAGCATGACATCGCCAACGCCATCAAGCGCGCCCGCGAGATGGCTCTCCTGCCGTACACCGTCCCCGTGGTTTCCTCTCGTGGCAACCGCGACCGCGGCTAAGAAGGGAGACGCATCATGAAGGTTATTCTTCTCGATGAGATCAAGGGCAAGGGCGGCGAGGGTGACGTCGTAGAGGTCGCTCAGGGTTACGCTGAGAACTTCCTGTTCCCCAAGAAGCTCGCTGTTGCCGCCACCAAGGGCAACCTCAAGCAGCTTGACGAGCGTCGCAACAACATCGCCAAGCGCGAGGCCGTCCGTCTGGCTACCGCCAACGAGACCAAGGCTGCCTTCGAGGGCAAGACGGTCACCGTTGACGTCAAGGTCGGCGACGAGGGCATCCTCTTTGGCTCCGTTACCGCCGCTATGATCGCTGACGCCATCAAGGCTCAGCTCGGTATGGACATCGACCGCAAGCGCGTCGAGCTCGGTAAGCCCATCAAGGTTGCCGGTGCCCACACCGTTGCCATCTCGCTGTACCGCGAGATCAAGGCCGAGGTTGTCGTTCTCGTCGGCGTTACCGCCGAGGAGCTCGCTGCCGAGGCTGAGGTCGAGGAGGCCGCTGAGGTCGCCGAGGCCGAGACCGCCGAGGTCGAGACTGAGGCTGCTGCCGAGTAGCATTTGCTGCAACGCAACAATCTTGTTCTAAGAAGGGCGCTCTGGGAAACCAGGGCGCCCTTTTGTTTTTTGCGCTGAGTGAGTGTCATGGTGAACGTTGCGTCGAAGTCCTATATACAGGACCGTTCATCCGTTTGGTTCGGTGATGATTGGCGGCGCGCGGCGCGTTTTGGGACCGTGGCTGATACTATGGATGCTCGCAAGCGATATGAATGAGGATGCTCATGGCATATGACGATAGGGAGACCGGGCTGACGGTCGAGGACCGCGGCTCAAAGTTGGGTCTTCCCCAAAACCAAGATGCAGAGGCCAATGTACTGGCCGCTATGCTGCTATCGCCCGAGGTGGTCGAAGAGGCCCAGGTCGAGCTGCAGCCCGATGACTTCTACCGGCCCATTCATAAGACTATCTATACCGCGATGGTCGATATGTACAACAGCCGCATTCCCATCGACTCCATCTCGCTGATCGATTACCTGCGAAGCATCAACAAGCTCGATGCCGTGGGCGGCGAGGCGTACATTTTGGAGTTGATGGGTCAGACCCTGTCGCTCGTCAACTGGCAGCACCATGCCGCCATCGTTCGCCGCGACTCGATGCTGCGCGAGCTGATCGGCGCCACCAACGAGATCAACGCGCTGGCATATAACGCCCCCACCGACACCAAAGAGGTTGTCGAGCTGGCCGAGAGCAAGCTGCTCAAGGTTACGGCGCGCGAGGTCAAGTCGAGCTACAAGACGTTGACCGAGTTTATGGTCGAGGCCTATAACGAGGCCGAGGAAGTGTGCCAGGCCGGTGGCCAGGCTGCGGGCGTGCCCACGGGCTTTCCGTCACTCGACCGCATGCTCATGGGTTTTCGCGAGGGCCAGCTCATCATCATCGGCGCCCGTCCTGCTGTAGGTAAGACGTCGTTCGCTCTGAACCTGGCGCTCAACGCTGCCGCTGCTGGTTATACCGTCGGCTTCTTCTCGCTGGAGATGTCGGGTAAGGAAATTGCCCAGCGTCTGATTTGCGCCTATGCCATGATCTCGATCAGTGACTTCCGCATGGGTCGCATTAGCCCCGAGCAGTGGGCCAATATCAACGAGGCCACGCAGACCTTGTCCAAGCTCGATATTCTGATTGACGATACGCCCGGCACCACAGTGACCGAGATTCGCGCCAAGAGCCGCCGCATGCTCCATAACAAGGAGAAGGCAATCATCATCCTGGACTACCTGCAGCTGGTGAGTCCTCCGCCGGGACGCCGCTCCGAGAGCCGTACCGTCGAGGTTTCGGAGATGTCGCGTGGTCTGAAGATCATGGCCAAGGAGCTCAAGATTCCGCTCATCGCGCTGTCGCAGCTCTCGCGTCAGGTCGAATCCCGTACCGGCAAGCGTCCGCAGCTTTCCGACCTTCGTGAATCGGGCTCTATCGAGCAGGACGCCGATATCGTCATGTTCTTGGACCGCTCCGCCGACGAGGCCGAAGCCTCGCGCGACGATCGACCCGACGAGGGCGTTACGCGTATCGTCGTGGCCAAGAACCGTTCGGGCCCGATCGGCGACGTCGACCTGATGTTCCTGCCGGCATCCACCAAGTTCTATGAGCTTGATGGGGCACATGCCGAGGAGTAGGACAGGCGCCCGTTGCACGGGTATACTGGGAATGTTTTGTGCTTCTGCGTGCCGGCGTGGCGCGTAGACAGGCCATGAATGTAAGGAGTAAACATGCCGTCAACCGTTTTGGTCGGTGCCCAGTGGGGCGATGAGGGCAAGGGTAAGATTTGCGACCTGGTCGCCGGCGACTTCGATGCCGTCGTGCGCTACTCGGGAGGCAACAACGCCGGCCACACCATCGTCGTCAACGGCAAGAAGTACGGCCTGCACCAGGTGCCCTCCGGCATCATGTATTCCGACCACGTGTCGGTGATCGGTAACGGCTGCGTCGTCAACCCCAAGGTTGTCCTTGAGGAGATCGACATGTTCGAGGCCGACGGCATCACCACCAAGAACCTCAAGATTAGCGGCAACGCGCATGTCATCATGCCGTACCACATCGATCTGGATGGCGCCTTTGAGCAGAAGCTCGGCAAGAAGAACATCGGTACCACCAAGCGCGGCATTGGTCCGTGCTATCAGGACAAGATGGCCCGCATTGGCCTGCGCATGCAGGACATGCTGGACGAGGCGCTGTTCCGCGACAAGCTGGAGACCGCTCTCGCCCGCGTGAACCCCGAGCTCGAGCTCATCTACAACCTGCCCACCTACACCGTGGACCAGATTTGCGACGAGTACCTGCCGATGGCCGAGCGCCTGCGCCCCTACATCACCGAGACGAGCCTGCTGCTCAACAATATGATCGATGAGGGCAAGGACCTGCTGTTTGAGGGCGCCCAGGCGACGCTGCTCGACATCGACCACGGCACCTATCCGTACGTGACGTCTTCCAACTGCACCGCCGGCGGCGCCATCACCGGCTCCGGCGTCGGTATGAAGAACGTCAACCGCGTGCTGGGCGTCATGAAGGCCTATATCACCCGCGTCGGTTCGGGCCCCATGCCCACCGAGCTTTCCTATGAGTCCGAGGCCGGTCACACGCTGACCGAGGAGGGCTACGAGTACGGCGTGACCACCGGTCGCCGTCGTCGCTGCGGCTGGTTCGACGGCCCCATCGCCAACTACGCCTCGCGCGTCAACGGCCTCACCGATATCGCCATGACCAAGCTCGACGTGCTTTCGGCTTTCGACACCATTAAGGTGTGCGTGGCCTACGACGTCGATGGCGAGCGCTACACCAGCGTGCCCGAGCATCAGGTGCGCTTTGAGCATGCCAAGCCCATCTACGAGGAGCTCCCCGGCTGGAAGTGCGATATCACCGGTTGCCGCAGCTTTGACGAGCTGCCGCAAGAGGCTCAGGACTATGTGGCGTTTATCGAGGATCTGGCACACACCCGCGTGACGTTCATTGGCGTTGGCGCTGGTCGCGAGCAGATCATCAACCGATTCTGGAAGTAATCGGGACTATTTGGTTATTGCGATATACCCCTTTGCAGCCCGGACGGGCGGCCGAGGGGTATATTTGCTTGCAAAGGGCTCGCGCGGAGCGGGCCGTTCATCCATAGAGGAGGCACCCTTGAAGGCGGACACTCAAACCATCGACATCCTGTTGTTGGGCAGCGGCGGCCGCGAGCATGCTTTGGCAGCTAAGCTCGCAGCATCACCGCGCGCCGGCAAGCTCTACATCGCGCCGGGTAACGGCGGCACCGCGAACTGCGGCGAGAACGTTGTTCTCGACGACTGCGATCCTGCGGCCGTGGCGGCGTTTGCTCAGAGCCACGGATGCGGACTCGTGGTAATTGGCCCCGAGGCTCCGCTCGTGGCGGGCGTGGCCGACGCCGTGCGCGCGGCGGGTATTCCCTGCTTTGGCCCGGGTGCCGAGGGTGCCCAGATGGAGGGCTCCAAGCTGTTCTCCAAGCAGCTCATGGAGCGTGCGGGCATTCCGACGGCAGCCTACGGCTCGTTTACCGACGAGGCTTCGGCTCTCGCCTACGTGCGCGAGCAAGGCGCCCCGCTGGTCGTGAAGGCCGACGGCCTTGCCGCGGGCAAGGGCGTTATCGTGGCGACCGAACTTGAGCAGGCCGAGGAAGCCGTGCGCGAGTGCTTTGGCGGCGCCTTTGGCGATGCCGGCAACACCGTGGTTATCGAGGAGATGCTCGTTGGTCCTGAGTGCTCGCTGCTGGCCTTTACCGACGGCAAGACCGTGCGCCCCATGGCCACCTCGCAGGACCACAAGCGCGCGCTCGAGGGCGACAAGGGCCCCAACACCGGCGGCATGGGCGTCTACAGCCCGGTGCCCATCGTGACCGATGAGGAGCACGCCACGATGGTGAAGGTCATGGAGCAGACCGTTGCCGAGCTTGCTGCCGAGGGCATCGACTACCGCGGCTGCCTGTATGGCGGCTTTATGCTCACCCCCGCCGGCCCCAAGGTGCTGGAGTTCAACGCCCGCTTTGGTGATCCCGAGACGCAGGTCGTGCTCCCGCGCCTTAAGAACGACCTGGTCGAGGTTATGCTCGCCTGCGCCAACTGCGAGCTTGATCAGATTGAGCTCGATTGGCGTGACGAGTGGGCCGTTGCTGTTGTCCTGACGAGCGCGGGCTACCCCGGCAGCTACGAGAAGGGCAAAGTCATCACCGGCATCGCCGACGCCGAGGCCATGGAGAACGTGACCGTTTACCATGCCGGCACCGCCGTGGTGGACGGTCAGCTCGTGACCAACGGCGGTCGTGTGCTTGCCGTGACCGCGCTGGGCGACACGTTCGAGAACGCTCGCAACCTTGCCTACGAGGCCTGCGAGAAGATTGATTTTGAGGGCAAGACCCTGCGTCACGACATCGGCCTGCGCGCGCTGCGCGGCCGCGACGCCTGGGATGCCTAAAATCCGAGAGGGATGAGACGGATGGACGAGAAGAACGAAGAGCTCGTGGACGCGCAAATCGTCGAAGAGGACAGCCGCATGTATGGGCACGCCGAGGGCGAGCCGGGTGGCGAGGTCGCTGACGAGCCGGCGCTGGTGCTGGGCGACGACGACCCGCACGATGCCGAGCTGCACGAGAAGATTCTTTCGGAGGAGTGCGCCTGGAAGGGCAAGATCCTTGACGTCCACCGTCTTGAAGTTGAGCTGCCCAACGGTCACCGCAGCGCCCGCGATATCGTTCGCCATCCGGGCGCGGCGGCCGTTGTGGCGCTTACCGAGAGCGGCAAGATCGTACTGGTGCGTCAGTACCGCACCGCCATCGACCGCGTGACGGTCGAGATTCCCGCCGGCAAGCTCGATCCAGGCGAGGACCCGCTCGATTGCGCCAAGCGCGAACTGCATGAGGAGACGGGCTTTAGGGCCGGTCGCATTCGCTTTTTGACGTCGATTGTCACGTCCTGCGGTTTTTGCGATGAGATCATCCACATCTACTTGGCTACCAAGCTCGAGTTTGATGCGCCCAACCCCGATGATGACGAGTTTGTCAACGTGGACCTGGTGCCGCTGCACGAGCTGATTGACGCCGTGCTCGACGGCAAGATCGAAGACGCCAAGACCGTCGTAGGCGCGCTTGCCTGTGACAGCATCGCGCACCGCCTTGGGGGCACGGAGCTCTAGGTTACGCGGTTTTACCAAACCGCGTAACGAGTCGACGCTGCAAACGCCCCTAAGCGGCAATCTGCCTTTCAATCGTCGCTCGCGTACCGAAGTACGCGTCGCTCCTCTTTCAAGGCACCTTGCTCGCTTAGGGACGTTTTCGCTGACGTTGCTAGAACATCGGCGTTATGTTTGTTGGGACGCTTTGTTTTCAGCCCGACCGGCTCAACCGGATTTATCACGCTATTTATTTCTCTTCGAGGACTGCATGTTTAAGAGGTTTCTTTCGTATTACGAGCCCCAGATGGGGCTTTTTGTTGCTGATACTGTTTGTGCTCTGGTGCTTGCCGCCATTGACCTTGCTTTTCCTATTATTCTGCGTAATTTGACCGGTGGGCTATTTACTCAGGGTCAGGCTGCCATTATGCAGGCGCTCGGCATGATCGCGGTGGGCTTGGTGCTGATGTATGCCGTCCGCTGCGCCTGCCGCTACTTTGTGAGCTATTGGGGCCACGTGATGGGCGCGCGCATGGAGTCCAAAATGCGCGAGGACCTGTTCGACCAGTATGAGCGCTTTAGCTTTGCGTACTTCGACCGCAACAGCTCGGGCGACATGATGAGCCGCGTGGTCAACGACCTGTTCGATATCTGCGAGGCGGCGCATCACGTGCCCGAGTGGATCATCATCTGCGGTATCGAGATCATCGGCTCGTTTGTGATCCTCTTTACCATCGCCCCGGTCCTGGCGCTTGCCATGGCTGTGGTGACGGCAGCGTTTGCGGTCATCATGTTTTGGCAAAACATGCGTATGCGCGAGGTCTTTAGCGACAACCGCAAAAAAATCAGCGGCATTAATGCGCAGCTGCAGGATTCGCTGGCGGGCATGCGCGTGGTCAAGAGCTTTGCCAATGAGGAGACCGAACGCTTCAAGTTCCGCGCCTCCAACAATCGCTACCTTTCGTCCAAGGAGAACATGTATCACGCCATGGGCGTCTATACCGCGACGTATGGCCTGCTCTCGGGTGTGCTCTATGTGATCGTGGTGCTGCTGGGTGGTTGGCTCGTTGCCCAGGGTCAGCTGCAGGCGGTCGATATGGCAACCTTCGCTCTCTACATTTCGCTGTTCTGCACGCCGCTCGAGACACTCGTCAATTCGGCCGAAACGTATCAGAAGGCTATCGCCGGCTTTAAGCGTATGGACGAGGTGCTCTCGACCGCGCCGGATATCCAGGACAAGCCGGGCGCTACGGATCTGCAGGTGACTGCCGGCGCCGTGGAGTATCACGACGTGTGCTTTAACTACGAGGACGTTGAGCTGGGCGAGGGCTATGCCGACGAGCGTCCCGTTATCGACCATATGGACCTGTCCATCAAGCCCGGGCAGACCATCGCTTTGGTTGGCCCTTCGGGCGGCGGCAAGTCCACGACCTGTTCGCTGCTGCCGCGCTTTTATGACGTGGCTGCCGGATCCATTAGCATCGACGGCCAGGACGTGCGTGATGTGACGCAGCAGAGCCTGCGTCGCGCCATCGGCCTGGTGCAGCAGGATGTCTATCTATTTGACGGTACGATTGGCGAGAACATCGCCTACGGCAAGCCGGGCGCTACGGCAGAAGAGATCGCCGAGGCCGCCCGTCGCGCCAACATCGATGCCTTTATCGAGTCGCTTCCGCAGGGCTACGACACCGTGGTGGGCGAGCGCGGCAGCCGTCTTTCGGGCGGACAGAAGCAGCGCGTTGCCATCGCGCGCGTGTTTCTCAAGAACCCCAAGATCCTGATTTTGGACGAGGCGACGAGTGCTTTGGATAACGAGAGCGAGGAGGCGGTGCAGGAGTCACTCGAAGAGCTGGCACGCGGCCGCACCACGATTATCATCGCCCACCGTCTTTCGACCATTAAGCATGCCGATGAGATTGCGACCGTTGAGCATGGTCGCGTTGTGGAGCGTGGCACGCACGAGGAGCTTCTCGCCCGTGGCGGCACCTATGCCCGTTACTATCGAATGCAGTTCGAAGGTGCGCGTGCGCACGAGCTCGACTGATTGATATGACAGGAAGTTTATGGCTGACAAGAACCCTTTGACTCCGGAAGAAGTGACGGAGTTATTCTCCGAAATCGATGCATCCGGCGTCTTGGATCCCACGCTCGCCAAAAAGCGTACCGAGCGCATGCGTGAGAAGGAGGCTGCGGCCAAGCGCGGTGACAAAGCGGCGCTAGCGCAGCTGCGCAGCGAGGACCGCGCGAGCCAGGCAAAACATATCGACCCGCTGTCCGAGGACGATCCTTCGGGCTCGCAGGTGAGCCATACCATTACGAAGACCGCGATGGCCGTGGTCATCGGTATTTTGGTGATGATCGTGGGCATGCAGATTGGCTACGGCGTGATGCGTCGTCTGAACACCGCCAACCTGTCCGAGAGCGTTTCGGTCGATACCGTTTCGACCGCGCTCAAGGGTGGACTTGAATGGGGCAACGGCTTTACGCAGTTCCCGCTCGACTTTACCGTCGATGAAGCCGATGAACGCACGGGCACGGTCGAGGTGACGGTGTTGGACACATCGTCTGCCAACGAGCTCGAGCTGCTGTCCAACGGGCTGATTCAGGCCGCGGCGCTTGCGACCAACGCGTTGCTCAACGATAAGATCGACCGCGTGGTGTATAACGTTCACGCCTATATCGACGAGGATAGCAACATTCAGCACGATTCCTTCTTTGGCATGTTCCCCGCGCGCGGCCACCAGAGCGCCATTTTGACGTTCGTGTGGACCAAGAGCTCATCCAACGCCACGAGTATCGACTGGAAGATGCGCATCGTGAGTATGGATGACACCATCGCCGAGCGCATTCAGAAGCAGGTGAACTCGGTGTCGTCGTTGATTGAGGACCCGGTGGTGAGCCAGACCAAGATTGACGAGGAAAAAGCCGAGCGCGATCTGGAGCATCGTCTGCATGGCCGCGAGATTTTCCGTGGCGGCAAGCCCGATCGCACACCGTCCGAACTGCTGGAGCAGGACAAGAAAAAATAAGACGCCATCATCCCGCGTGAGCCACAAGCCCCGCGGGATGATTTTTTAATCCCCGTCCCAGAGAAATCATTATGCATAGAAAGTCATAATTATCATTTCGTAAACATTTCGATGAAATTAACGTCATGAGGCATGCTTGCGGTTACAATACCGCGAGGCCTAACTACACACCTTTAAGCCGGTCCTGTGAGACCGGGAAGGAGAATTATGGCGAACAACCATACCGCGGGCGCTGCCGCCCGCACCTTCGCGCCCAGCGAGCTTTGCCAGCGTATGCTGGCCAAAACCAGCAAGGGCACCTGCGGTCCCTGCATCCTGTATCTTGAGGATGGGACCATTTTTTATGGACGTGCATGCGGCGCCGAGGGCACCGCGACCGGCGAAGTTTGTTTCAACACCTCGCTCGAGGGCTACTTTGAGGTCATGACCGACCCGAGTTATGCCGGCCAAATCGTAACCATGACCTATCCGCAGATCGGCAACTACGGTATCGACGAGACCGACGTCCAGTCGGCCTTCCCCGGCGACGCCGTGCGCCCTGCGAGCGCTCCGGCCATGCGCGGCATGATCGTTCGCGACATGTGCGCCACGCCTTCTAACTGGCGCTCGGCCGTCAGCGTGCCGGAGTACCTGCGCGCTCACGGCATCGTCGCTATCGAGGGTGTCGACACTCGCGCCCTGGTGCGCCACCTGCGCGACAATGGTTCCAAGATGGGCATTATTTCGACCGAGATCTTCGACGTCGACGAGCTTGCCGAGCGTCTGGCCGCAGCGCCCACGCTGGTAGGCGAGAACCTGGTCAAGACCGTAAGTTGCCCCGTACCTCACGAGTTTGTGGCCGCCGACCTGCCTGCCACGCATGACTTTGCGCTTACGGCTGCCGCTCCTGCCCGTCACAAAGTGGTCGCCTACGACTGCGGTGTGAAGCGCGGCATTCTGGAGGGGCTGGTCCGCGCCGGCTGCGACCTTACCGTCGTGCCGTGGGATACGCCCGCGAGTGAGGTGCTCGACATGAATCCCGATGGCGTCTTTTTGTCCAATGGTCCCGGCGACCCCGACGCCGTGGTGGAGACCTACGAGCAGGTGCAGCAGCTGATCGGCAAGGTGCCGGTCTTTGGTATTTGTCTTGGTCACCAGATGATCAGCCTGGCCTGCGGCGCTCAGATGGAAAAGCTTAAGTTCGGTCACCGCGGTGGCAACCAGCCGGTCATGAACCTGGTAAGCCGTCGCGTGGAGATTACCGCGCAAAACCATGGCTTTGGTCTGCTGTTCCCCAGCTTGGGCAAGCTTGTCCCCGAGTTTTCCGGCGGCGAGACCGAGCATGCGGCCGATGGGGATCTGCGCGTCTGGGTGCGCCGCGGCATCGCGCCAGTCGTGATGAACGAGCGCTTCGGCCGCATTCGCCTGACGCATGTGAACCTCAACGACGGCACCGCCGAGGGCATCCAGCTGCTCGACGCGCCGTGCTTCTCGGTGCAGTACCACCCCGAGGCCTCGCCCGGACCCACCGATGCCCACTATCTCTTTACCGCCTTTACGCGACTCATGGACGGCGAGGAGAACTACCTGGACATCGACACCGCGAAGGACCGCCTGCAGGGCTGGAACTTTGCCGACAATGGTTCCGCTGCGACCGAGACCGAGGAGAACTAACATGCCTAAACGTACTGACATCAAGCGTATCCTCGTCATTGGTTCGGGCCCCATCGTCATCGGCCAGGCCTGCGAGTTCGACTACTCCGGCGCCCAGGCCTGCAAGGTGCTCAAGGAGGATGGCTTTGAGGTCATCCTGGTCAACTCCAACCCGGCGACCATCATGACCGACCCGGGCTTGGCCGACCGCACCTATGTCGAGCCCATCACCGCCGAGTTTATCGAGCGCGTAATCAAGAAAGAGCACCCGGACGCGCTGCTGCCCACGCTGGGCGGCCAGACCGGTCTGAACGCCGCCGTCGAGCTGGCGAAAGACGGTACGCTCGACAAGTACGGCGTCGAGATGATCGGCTGTGACCTTGCCGCCATCGAGCGCGGCGAGGACCGCAAGCTCTTTAACGAGGCCATGGCCGAGATCGGCCTGGAGGTCGCGCGCTCGGGCTATGCCTACAGCGTGGCCGACGCCGAGGCCATCGCCGAGCGCGTGGGATATCCCTGCGTACTGCGCCCGAGCTTTACCCTGGGCGGCGCCGGCGGCGGCATCGCTCACACCCACGAGGAGCTCGTCTCCATCGTGAGCCAGGGCCTGGAGCTCTCGCCTGCCCACGAGGTGCTGGTCGAGGAGTCCATCGAGGGTTGGAAAGAGTACGAGATGGAGGTCATGCGTGACCACGCCGGCAACGGCATAATCGTGTGCTCCATCGAGAACCTCGACCCCATGGGCGTGCATACCGGCGACTCCATCACCGTGGCGCCGGCGCAGACCCTCTCCGACCTGGAGTATCAGCGCATGCGTGTCGCCTCGCTCGCCATCTTGGAGAAGATCGGCGTCGAGACCGGCGGCTCCAACGTACAGTTTGCCGTGAACCCCCAGACCGGCCGCCTGATCGTCATCGAGATGAACCCGCGCGTGAGCCGTTCGTCCGCGCTGGCCTCCAAGGCCACGGGTTTCCCCATTGCCAAGGCCGCCGCGCGCCTGGCTGTGGGCTACACGCTCGACGAGATCGTCAACGACATCACCAAGGCTACGCCCGCCTGCTTTGAGCCCACAATCGACTACTGCGTCGTCAAGGTGCCGCGCTTTGCCTTCGAGAAGTTCAAGGGTACCGACCCCACGCTCACCACGCGCATGAAGGCCGTGGGCGAGATCATGGCGATCGGCCGCACCTTTGAGGAGGCCTTTGGCAAGGCTATGCGCTCGCTGGAGGACGGTCACCAGGGCATTTGCGCCGGTGGCAAGGAGGGTGCCGACAAGCTGGGCGACGACGAGCTCGCTCAGGCCGTGGCAACCCCGACCGAGCACCGCATCTTCTTTGTGGTCGAGGCCCTGCGTCGCGGCTGGGACATCGCCCGCATCCATGCCATCTGCGGTATCGATCCGTGGTACCTCAACCGTATCAACGACATGGTGCAGGTCCAGGAGAGCATCCGCGGCCTGCGTGTGGAGGATATCGACGCCGACGCGATGCGCCTGCTCAAGCAGTACGGCACGAGCGATGCCGAGATCGCCGCGCTGACCGGCTCGGACGAGCGCTTTGTGCGCGCCTACCGCAAGGGCCTGGGCGTGGTTCCCAGCATGAAGACGGTCGATACCTGCGCTGCGGAGTTCTCGAGCGCCACGGAGTACCACTACAAGACGTACGAGAACATCTACCGCACGAGCCCGGATGCCAAGAAGTGCGTGGCTCCCGACGAGACCACGCCGGCGGACAAGCCCAAGGCGATGATCCTGGGCGCCGGCCCCAACCGCATTGGACAGGGTATCGAGTTCGATTACTGCTGCGTGCACGCGAGCTACGCGCTGGCGGCCCGCGGCTTTGAGACCATCATGGTCAACTGCAACCCCGAGACCGTTTCGACCGACTACGACACGTCCGACCGCCTTTACTTTGAGCCGCTCACCTACGAGGACGTCATGGACGTTATCGACGTTGAGCGTCCCGATGGCGTCGTGGTGACGCTCGGCGGCCAGACCCCGCTTAAGCTGGCGCGCATGCTCGAAGAGAGTGGCGTCAACATTATGGGCACCAAGCCTGATGCCATCGACTTTGCCGAGGACCGCGAGCGCTTTGCCGCCCTGCTCGACAAACTGGGCA
The DNA here is from genome assembly GCA_902469665.1 of uncultured Collinsella sp. Lineage (GTDB taxonomy): Bacteria > Actinomycetota > Coriobacteriia > Coriobacteriales > Coriobacteriaceae > Collinsella. Next base: position 67,891 of record CABRDE010000005.1, read on the forward strand.
TTATGTATCCGCCGGCGGGCCAGGCAACCTCGTTTGAGGAAGCCGAGGCCGTTGCCGCGCACATCGGCTACCCGCTGCTGGTGCGTCCGAGCTACGTGCTGGGCGGCCGCGGCATGATGATCGCCTACGATGCCGAGCATCTGCGCGATTACATGGCCGAGGCCGCGCGCATTAGCCCCGACTACCCGGTGTACCTGGACCGCTTCTTGGAGGGTGCGATCGAGTCCGATGTCGACGCCCTGTGCGATGGCGAAGAGGTCTACATCGGCGGCATTCTGGAGCATATCGAGGAGGCCGGTATTCACTCCGGCGACTCTGCGACCTGCATCCCGCCGTTCAGCTTTAGCGAGAGCCTGCAGGCAAAGCTTCGCGAGACCACGCGCCGCATCGCGATGGCGCTGGGCGTACGCGGCCTGGTCAACGTGCAGTACGCCATTAAGGGCGAGACCGTCTACGTGATCGAGGCCAACCCGCGTGCCAGCCGCACCGTGCCGTTTATCTCCAAGGCCACCGGCGTGCCGCTCGCCAAGTGTGCCGCACGTATCATGGCGGGCGATTCCATCTCGAGCTTGGGCCTGCCGAGCGACGAGCGTCAGCTGGACTGGTTCTGCATGAAGGAAGCCGTTATGCCCTGGGGTCGTTTCCCGGGCGCCGACGTTATCCTGGGTCCCGAGATGAAGTCGACGGGCGAGGTCATGGGTATCGCCAAGAGCTATCCCGAGGCATATGCCAAGACGCAGCTGGCGATTGACTACAAGCTGCCCGACCCGAGCGCCGGCAAGGTGTTCATCAGCGTGTGCGACCGCGACAAGCGTCATATCCTTTCGGTCGCTCGTATCCTGCGCTACCTGGGCTTTGATATCTGCTCCACCGAGGGTACGGCGCGCGTGCTGCGCGGAGGCAACGTGACGTGCGAAGTCGTGGAGAAGATCAGCGGCCCGCACGACGGCGAGCGTCCCAACATTGGTGACCTCATCGCCGATGGCAAGATTGCGGTAATCATCAATACGCCGTACGGCCCGGGCTCGCGTGGCGATGGCTACCTGCTACGCACCGAGGCCGTCCGTCGTGGCGTGACCTGCGTGACGGCGATGTCTGCGGCCAACACGTACGTGAGTGCCATCGAGGCCGTGCGCGAGGACCAGCAGGGTCACGGCAGCGCCAACGACATGGGCATGGACGTCATCGCCCTGCAGGACCTGCCGCAGTACACGGTGTAGTTGACCTGGCCGGCCGGGGCGGAGGGGGCCGAGTTCCCCCTTCGCTCCGGCTGCAAGCAGAGTCGCTCAGTGGGAAGCTCGGC
>CABRDE010000006.1:0-112161 GCA_902469665.1 uncultured Collinsella sp.
CGCCCGTGGCTTACCTATATCGTTCCACGCGCAGTTTCGCAGCGAGCGAAGCACGCGAGAATGTTTGAGCATGGAATGATATAGGTAAGCCACGGGCGGGAGGGATACGAGCGCCCTAGGCGACGCCGGAGGAGCCGAAGCCTCCGTTGCCTCGGTCGGTTTCGTCTAGTTCTTCTACTTCTACGAGGTTGACCGTGGGGACTTCTTGGATGACGAGCTGGGCTATGCGGTCGCCTTTGTTGATTTGGATGTTGTTGGAGGGATCCAGGTTGATGAGGATAACCTTGAGTTCTCCTCGGTAGTGGGCATCGATGAGGCCCGGCGTGTTGACTATAGACAGGCCCTGCTTGATGGCCAAACCGCTGCGGGGCTGCACGAAGCCGGCGTAGCCATCGGGCAGGGCGATAGCCAGCCCAGTAGAGACAAGACGGCGTTCGAAGGGCTTCAGGACGCAGTCCTCGTTGGAGCGCAGATCCAAGCCGGCATCGGTGGGATGGGCGTATTTGGGAAGTTCAACGGTGGGGTCGAGACGTTTTATGTTGACGGTAATGTTGGACATGGAATCACCTTAGCTTGTCGAGCTCTTGCAGAAACTCATCGACGTCTTTGAAATCGCGGTAGACCGAGGCAAAGCGGATGTACGCCACCTTGTCGATCTTAGCCAAGCGTTTGAGCACCATGTCACCCAACTCATGCGACGTGACGGCCGTCAGCGTGCGAGAGCGCAGCTCGACCTCGATGTCGTCGATAATCTCATTGAGCTTCTTAGTGTCGATATCACGCTTGATGGTGGCGCGCATCAAACCGACGAGCAGCTTATTGCGATCGAACCGCTGCTTGGTTCCGTCCGACTTAATGACCTCGATTGGGTCTTCGCATCGCTCGAACGTTGTAAAGCGGTAATTACACGAGCAACATTCGCGACGGCGCTTAATGGTGTTATTTGACTCCTGCATACGAGAATCAACGACGCGGGTATGTGCCTTGCCGCATTTGGGACAGCGCATGGTACCTCCTCTTAAACGATAACAAGGGTACCATGCGCAGCGTGATAATGATTACGAACGAGCAGGAACCTTAAGATACGCACCGGCGGCGAGCGAACCATGCTCCAGATGATTGACGTTACGGATCATGTCGGAAGTCTCTTGCGTGGAAAGGCCTTCGATTGGATATTCCTCGGCAAGCGACCAAAGAGAATCGCCAGGCTGAACGCGAATGGTCTCGTAGGTAACGTTGGAAACGGACTCGGCATACGCGGCGTGACGAGCGCTAAAGACCGACGTAGCGAGGACAAAGAAGAGTGCGAGCGCAACGGCAACGGCGACAATCGTCGAGACCTTCAGGGCAACGGGAGTCGGCGCGGCAACAGCATGCTGATTACGAGCAGACTTTACGGGCAAAGGCTGATAACCGGAACGACCACCCTTGACAACAGTAAAAGCGGGCGCGGCAGGCGTCTCGAGCTTAAGGGCGAGGTTTCCCTGGACCATATTCGTTGCGTTCATCATGTTCTCCTCTCGCGTGTTTTGCTGAGAACAGTTTTATCAAGCCGCGCGGACAAAAATGTCTAGCGCGAGAACGAATGTTCGGTTATTATTATCTTCGAACAGTTGTTCCTGTCAAGCAAAATTCGAACATTTGTTTGACATGGGTAGAGAGGATGCCCTGATGGCTCGCAAAATTACCAAGCGTCAGCAGCAAATTTACGACTTCATCAAGGAATATCAGCAGGAGAAGGGTTATCCGCCCAGCGTGCGCGAGATGGCTTCTGCCGTGGGTCTTTCCTCCCCCAGCACCGTGCACGCCCATCTCTCTGCCCTGGAGGCGCGTGGGCTACTCAAGCGCGATGCCACCAAACCGCGCGCCCTGGAACTCTTTAACGAGGACGGCTCCTCGGTCTCAATTTCTAAATCTGACGAGCCCACCGCACCTCGCGGAACGGTCTCGCTACCGCTCGTTGGTCGCGTCGCGGCTGGGATTCCCATTCTGGCCGAGCAGAATATCGAAGACACTTTTACTATCCCGACCGAAATCGCCACCGATCAGGGTTCCTTTATCCTTGAGGTGCATGGGAGCTCAATGATCAATGTCGGCATCTTCAATGGCGATTACATCATCGTCCGTGAACAAAAGAGTGCCATGAACGGCGAAATTGTCGTGGCCATGATTGATGGTTCAGCGACCGTCAAGACGTTCTACAAGGAGCAGGGACGCGTACGCCTGCAGCCCGAGAATGACACCATGGAGCCTATCTATGCAACGAATCCCGTTATCTTGGGCAAAGTCGTCGGCTTGATGCGCCGGTTCTCGTAATGCAAAAACGCATCACCATCTTTGACACCGTCCGCGGGTTTACGATGATTTCAATGGCAGGTTTTCACGCTTGCTACGATCTCGCCTACCTGTACGGTTGGGATATGCCCTGGTTTACACAGACCGTCTTTCAAGACATCTGGCGTGCCAGCATCAGCTGGGTATTCTTGTTTATCGCGGGTTGGATGTGCACGCTCTCACGCAACAATATCAAACGTGCCGCCAAATACGCCTTAGCAGCACTCGTCGTCTGGTTGGCAACAACACTTGTCTCAGTAGACGATTCGGTTAATTTTGGCATCATCTACTGCATGGCCGCATGTACCGGCATCGTGGCGTTGACCGATCCCGTCCTTAAGAAGATATCGGCGAGATGGGGCATGTCCCTATGCCTTGTGTTGTTCGCCCTCACCTGGAGTATCCCCAAAACGATCTATCCTGTCCCCTACCTGGCGTGGCTGGGATTTCCGAGCCCTGGGTTTGTTTCAGGTGATTACTACCCCATCATCCCGTTTTTCTTTATGTATCTTGCAGGATACTTCGCCGCACACATAGCGCAGGGAATCGATAAGACCGTCCCAAGCTGGGCCTACGCCAATCCCATCCCGGCGCTCGCCAGCCTTGGACGTCACGCACTCCCCTTTTATCTACTGCATCAGCCCACTATTCTGGGCTTTTTGGAGCTCGTCTACTCGGTGCGATAACGCTTGAGCCGCGGCGCGATACGAGCCGGCAGCTTCGCAACAATACGAACGCCGCCCTCAAGATATTCCTCGTGCAAAAGGGTTCCCTGTTCATGCACCAGCGTGATGAGGGCGCCCTCGCGATACGGGATATCAGCGGAGAGCAACACATCGGTGGCAGCCGCCTCACGAGCAATACGGTCGACGAGATCGTCGAGTCCCTCGCCCGTCTGGGCCGAGAACAGCACGGCCTCGGGATAGCGACGACGGAAACTCAATCGATCAACGCTATCGAGAAGATCGATTTTATTGAACACCGTAAGCGTCAAACGCTCGCCGGCACCGATCTCGTCAAGAACGCGATCGACTGCCTCGAGCTGGCGCTCGTAGTCCTCGTCAGAGGCATCCACAACTTTAAGGATCAGATCGGCACCAAGAACCTCAGACAGCGTGGACTTAAAGGCATCAACGAGACCATGCGGTAGCTTTTGAATAAAGCCAACGGTATCGGTAATCGTCATGCCGCGACCGCCGGGCAGGCGATACGAACGCGTCGTCGGGTCGAGCGTAGCAAACAGCTTGTCCTGCGAAAGTACCGTAGAGCCGGTCAGGCGATTAAGCAACGTCGATTTACCGGCATTGGTATAACCGGCTAACGCGACGCGAAACGCCGGTGACTCAATGCGGCTCTTGGACTGGACATCGCGACGCTGTTCAACCTGCTTGAGCTCACGACGAAGCGCAGCGATCTTATTACGAATGAGGCGACGGTCGACCTCGAGCTGACTTTCGCCCTGACCAAAGCGTGAACCGATGCCGCCGCGCGTCTGCTCCTTGGCAAGATGGCTCCACATACCGCGCAGACGAGGCAACAGATATTGAAGCTGCGCCAGCTGTACCTGTAGGCGTCCCTCACGCGTCTGAGCATGCAGGCCAAAGATATCCAGGATCAGTGCTGTACGATCGATAATCTTTACCGGCTCGCCCACGGCTTTCTCCAAATAGGATTGCTGCGAGGGCGATAAATCGTCGTCGAAGATAACAACATCGACATCCATACGATGCACGAGCCCGCAAAGCTCCTCAACCTTACCGGAACCGATAAACGATTTTGGATACGGCTTAACCAGACGCTGTGACAAACGCGCCACGCACTGGGCGCCAGCCGTATGGGCCAGGCGCTCAAGCTCGTCAAGCGAACGATCGAGCGGCCATGCATTGTCGCGCCACTCAACACCAACTAAAATGGCACGCTCGGGCTCGGGTGCCGTGGGAACAAGGGGGAAACGGGCCATTAGGCAGCCTCAATACGATGCAGGATGTCCTCAACGACCTCATCGATCGTAAACTCGTCCATATCAAACCACACGATACGGTCATCGCGCTTAAACCACGAAAGCTGACGTTTGGCATAGCGACGCGAACGCATCTTGATGAGTTCGCGAGCCTCATCCATAGAAATCACGCCATTGAAAGCATCAATGATCTCTTTATAGCCAATTGCCTGCATCGAAGTCAGGGCATCTCCCAGCCCCTGGTCCATAAGACCGCGAACCTCATCAACAAGACCCTGTTCAAACATCAGATCGACACGCAGGTTAATGCGCTCGTAGAGCACCTCGCGATTACGCGTCAGACCAAACCATAGAGCATGATAATGCTCGCGCGGAACACTAAACTGCGACTTTTGCTGCGCGTAGGACACACCATCATCGTGCATTTCGAGCGCGCGAATCACGCGGCGAACATTATGGGGATGGATGACCGCAGCGGACTCGGGGTCACGCTCGGCAAGCAGCGCGTGCAGTGCTTTCTCGCCTATGCGCTCGGCAAGTTCCTGATACCCCGCGCGACGATCGTCCACAAGCTCGCCCGAGGGAAAATCCATCTCATCAAGGGCGGCCTTGAGATACAGCCCCGTACCTCCGCAAAAAACCGGCAGGCAACCCGAACCAAGGAGACGTTCAACATGTGCGCGAGCGTCAGCCTGATAAAGCGCCGCAGAGTACGCCACACCCGGCTCTACAATGTCGACGAGACGCAGCGGCGCCGTACACTCATTGGGCGCCATCTTTGCGGTACCGATGTCCATGCCGCGATAGATTTGCATCGCATCACACGACAGCACTTCGGACGAAAGACGAGCGGCCAAACGGTCGGCAACATCACTCTTACCTACCGCCGTCGGACCGACGATCGCAACGGCGGAAAGACCTGCCCCGGGAGAAACCATTAGCGCGGCTCGCCCACAACGGAGCCGGACAAATACCACGTCTTAGCAACGTCGACGTTAACATCAACGATCTTACCGACAAGCTGGTCGATGCTATATCCCTCGGGAATGGGCGCATGGACGGTCTGATTCTTGGGACTCTTACCCAGCAGCACCGCATCGTTCTTTTTACTCGTACCTTCAATGAGCGCCGGCACCACAGTATGAAGCTCACCCTGGTTATACTCGTGTGCCGTGGTCTCGATAACCTTAACCAGGCGGTTGAAACGCTCGAGAATAACCTCATGCGGCGTAGGATCTTCAATCTCTGCAGCCGGGGTACCGGCGCGCTTGGAATAGATGAAGGTATAGGCCTGAGCATAGCGGACCGTCTCGGCAAGTGAGAGCGTCTGCTCAAAGTCTTCTTCAGTCTCGCCCGGGAAGCCAACGATAATGTCGGTCGAGAGCGCGATATCGGGCATGCGATTGCGAATGCGATCGACCAGGCCCAGATAGTCCTCGCGTGTATAACGGCGATTCATCTCTTTGAGGATGCGCGTGGAGCCCGACTGAACGGCCAAGTGAAGCTGCGGCATGACGGCGGGCGTCTCGGCCATAGCGTCGATGGTCTCGGGCAGCAGATCCTTAGGATGAGAAGAGGTAAAGAAGATGCGCTCGACGCCCGTATCGCCCACCGCGCGCAGCAAATCGGCAAAACGTGGCTTGCCAAACAGATCGCGACCATATGAGTTAACGTTTTGGCCCAGCAGCGTAATCTCACGCACGCCCTGGCGCACCAAACCGGTCACCTCGTCGACAATTTCCTCGAAGGGGCGGCTCTTTTCGCGACCGCGCACGTACGGCACGATGCAATAGGTGCAGAAATTATTACAGCCCGTCATGATGGGCACCCAGGCGTGATACTGGGTCTCGCGATGCCACGGCATGCTCATGGCATCCGTATCCTCATGCTCATTGGTGCGGATATGACGCTTGCCGTCAAGGAACGCCTCGGCAATGAGCTCGGCCACATGTGCGATAGAATGCGTGCCAAAGATGACATTGACGTTATCGACGTTGGTGAGCAGGCCCTCGCCATCACGCTGCGCGATGCAGCCGCCCACGGCAACCACACGCTTGCCAGAAGGCGAAGGCGGCAGGCTTTTGCAGGAATTGCACTGACCGTACAGGCGAGTATCGGCGGCCTCACGCACACAGCATGTCATGAAGACAACGATATCGGCATGCTCGGGATCGAGCGCCATGAGACAGCCATACGAATCAAGCAGACCGCTCACGCGCTCGGAATCGTGCTGATTCATCTGGCAGCCAAAGGTGCGGATAAAGTAGGTTTTACCGGCAAGAATATCGCGTACGGAACGCTGGTCCATGTGCATAAGTCCTAACGATGGAGAGGGGGGGGCGAATCGAGGCAAGCAGAAGCTATGCCACAGGCTTAACATCATCCATGACGACGTTATCCATAGCAGCTCGATTGATCTGGTGAACGTAAATAGAAAGACGGATGGCCGTGCGCGACTCCCCGTTAATGAGGATGTCAGAGAACACGGGCGCGCAGGAAATATCAAACCCGGTTGGAATCAAAAAACCGCGCGCAATAGCCACGGCCTTTATGGCCTGGTTGACCGCACCGGCGCCGACACACTGAATGTTGACGGGCACACCATCCTTGACCATGCCGGCGATGGCGCCGGCAACGGACGCGGGCGATGATTTGCTTGATACCTTCAGGCAATCCATGAAGAAACTCCTGCGTTTAAAAGTACGTTTTAACTGCAATAACTGTATCGTACCGAGTGGACTCGGTAAAGGCACTATTCCTGTTTGGCAAGATCGAAGGTCACAGTGATTCGATCACGCGAAACGCGAATCTTTGGGCCGCCGCAAAGGTTGAGATAGTACCGGGCGGCAAGGTCATTAAAGTCGCGCTCCACAGCACGCGAAAACTGTGCCATGTCATCCTTGGCAATACGAAGCCCGCGACGATCCTTCGCGAGATCGACAGGAGCCGGCGCATGCGAGGACGAATCACGCTCGCGCAGCAGACGCGCGGTCACACCGCGAACGGGCTTAATCTGCCCTGCCAAAATGCGATGTGCCGTGCGCTCGGACATCTCAAGACCCAAACCCGAGCAGATACGAATAAAGTCCTCGGCATCAGAGGCAAGGCCTAAACGATCGACAACCGGAAGCTCGCTCTCGTCATCAATAAACAGGAGACGAGACGTATCGAGCCTACTTGACGCCTGAGCATAAAGGGTCGCGGCAATCTCAGACGGAGAACCAAGATAGACATCGCAACCACGCAGCTCCTCGAGCGCAAACTCACAAGCAGCGCGAATAATATTATGCGGGCCGCGAGCACAGACATAACGTCCGTCCTCATCCTTGACGGCCTGGGGCCAGCTGGACTGATCGGCACGCTCACTGAGGCGGTCGGCTGCAACGCTCACCTTAAAGGCTGAACCAAGATCGACGCCGGACGTGACCACACGGGCCTCGTCGGTGTTCTGCTTGATCGAAAACAATGCCATGCCACGACCGTGAACGCCCCAACGGTCCATCTTCATGCTCTCGAGCTTGGAGGTAACGCGGGCATCGAAGATTCGCTCTTGCATATCCTGCGGAACGCCCGAACCGTTATCCAGAAAGACAAGCGTGCGGACGCCATCTTCCTTGGTCGTAGCGAGATAGACTTTGTCGGCGCCAGCATCGCGAGCATTACGGAGCATTTCGATGACGATATCCTCGACATGCTGAATGTCGTGCTTTGCCTGGCGCCGCTCGGCCTCCGAAACGCGGAGGCGGACATACCCCTCGCCAAGGTTCTCCTCGACGCGAAGGTTGCCCTCCCCCGACATCGACGCGATAAATGAGATGAGCTCGTTCGCGTCGCTCATGTTATTTAGCGATATCGACAGCGCGGCTCTCGCGAATCACGACGACGCGCACCTGACCGGGATACTCCATCTCTTCCTCGATCTGATGGGCGATATCGTGAGCCAGAACCGTGGACTGGGCATCGGAGATCTTGTCCGGCTGAACCATGACGTGGACCTCGCGACCAGCCTGCATGGCATAGGTACGCTCGACGCCATCATGGGAGTTGGCGATCTCCTCGAGCTTCTCAAGACGCTTGATGTAGTTCTCGGCAGACTCGCGACGGGCACCGGGGCGAGAGGCAGAGACAGCATCGGCGGCCTGTACCAGGACATCGAGCACCGTGTTGGGGTCGACGTCGGCATGGTGAGCCTCGATAGCGTGGACGATAACGGGCTTCTCGCCATAACGGCGGGCAAGCTCGGCGCCGATGACGGCATGCGGGCCCTCGACGTCATGGTCGATTGCCTTGCCCAGATCGTGCAGCAGGCCGGCGCGCTTGGCGGTCACAACGTCCAGGCCAAGCTCGGAAGCCATCACGCCGCACAGGTCAGAGACTTCGAGGGAGTGCTGAAGCACGTTCTGACCAAACGAGGTACGGTAGCGCAGGGCACCAAGGGTCTTGACGATCTCGGGGTGCAGGTCGTGGATGCCGGTATCGAAGGCAGCCTGCTCGCCAGCCTCGCGCACGCGCTGCTGAACCAGGTCGGCAGCCTTGTGATACATCTCCTCGATGCGGGCGGGGTGAATGCGGCCGTCGGCGATGAGGTTCTCGAGGGCGACACGGGCGGTCTCACGACGGACCGGGTCGAAGCTCGAAAGAACGACGGTCTCGGGCGTGTCGTCGATCACGAGGTTGACGCCGGAAACCTGCTCGAAGGTCCGGATGTTGCGACCCTCGCGACCGATGATACGGCCCTTGAGGTCATCAGAGGGAATATGCACGGAGGTAACGGTGACCTCGGCAGTGTGGTCGGCAGCGCAGCGCTGAATCGCTAGGGACAGAATCTCCTGGGCGGTCTTGTGGCACTCGGCGCGAACCTGCTGCTCGGACTCGCGAATGATCGTAGCAGCCTCGTGGGTGACCTCGCCGCGAACCTTATCGAGGAGCTCCTTGTGGGCGTCCTCGCGGGTCAGGTCGGCGATACGCTCGAGTTCGGAGGTCTGCTTTGCGCAGAGCTCCTCGAGCTCACGGGAGCGCTTCTCGACCTGACCGGCCTGGCTGGACAGCTGGTGCTCGCGCTTGTCGAGAGCGTCGTTGCGGCGATCGAGGGATTCCTCGCGCTGCATCACGCGGTTCTCGAGCGTACGAATCTCGTTCTTACGCTGCTTGTCCTCGGCCTCGGCGGCCTGCTTGTTCTTGATGATCTCCTCTTTAGCCTCGAGTAGAGCCTCTTTTTTGAGGGTCTCGGCCTGACGCTTTGCATCACCGATCAGGGACTCAGCCTGTGCGTGTGCCGACTGGATCTTTTCGTCGGCCTCGTGAAGACTACCCTGCTTGGCGGTGCGCATGTAGGCAATGGCGGCGATGGCACCCAAAACGATGCCAACGAGCGCTGCGATGATAGGCATGCTCACTCCTTTTTATGGATTCGTTACATAACAATGCGAACCGTCCTTACGAACGGCTCGCGACATTTGAGTAATATGGGCGCAGCTTATGCGGGTCGGATACAGATAAACATATAAACAAACTCATCACAGATGAGCACATATCACAAAGCAAATGACAGTGTTTATCGTACGTTGAACCACAACAACTGTCAAATAAATGGCCCCAGCACGGCGGCTAAAACGCGGTGAACGGCAGGGCCACAAAGCGCATACGCCTAAACTGCACATTCCTCGCGTTCGGCATCGAGACGCGCCTTAACGGCATCGGCGGCGATGTGATACGAGAAGCCTTTGCCCATCAAAAACCGAACCAGTTTTTCGAATCCGCGCGTCTCTGGAACACGACGCTTGGCGAGCAGGGCTGACGCACGCGTCAAATCGTCTTCGACGGCAAAATAATCCTCGGGATAACCGGGAATGTCATCGAGCACGACATGACGGCGCTTGAGCTCGGTCTCGATTTTGCGCTGTCCCCAACCGCGCCGCTTGCGCTCCTCGATAAAGCACGAGCAAAAGCGGCTCTCGTCTAAAAAGCGATACTCGGTGGCGCGCTCGACGGCGAAATCGATCGCAGGCTGGTGAAAGCCGTAGCGAGCCAGCTTGTCACAGACCTCACCCGTCGCATGGTCGCGGCGCGATAACATCTCGGTCACCATGGTAAGTGCACATTTACGCTCAATGAGCTGCACCGCCTCACGAAAGTTATCCCAATCGCAGGGCAGATCGGGGCGATTTTTGACATACAGCCGCGCGACCCGCACGGGAATCCAAATGGACCGCTCAAAACCGCCCTCAAGCTCACAATCGATATGTGCGCAAGGCTTTTTGGACGCATACCCGCTCGAGAACGATGAGGCCGCCTTCTTATCGGGAAAGACGACCGTGGCCTCGGTCACCGTATACGACATGAGCGTAACCGTTACTCGTCGTCATCATCGAGCATGGCGGAACCATCGATGGCGTAAAGCTCGTCAAACTCCTCAGGCGCAGGCTGATCGGTCAGCTCGACCTCGGACGGAGCATCGTCATCAAACTCAAGTCCACAGGCAAGGCGGACCTTATGCTCAATCTCGTCGGCACAATCGGGGTGTTCGCGCAGGAACGCCTTGGCGGCCTCGCGACCGTTGCCGAGCTTATCCTCGCCATAGGCAAACCAGGAGCCCATCTTCTTGCAAATGCCGCACTCGACAGCCATGTCCAGAATCGAGCCCTCCTTAGAGATACCCGTACCGTACATGATGTCGAACTCAGCAGAACGGAACGGAGCTGCCACCTTGTTCTTAACGACCTTGGCGCGCACGCGGTTACCGATAACCTCGTCCTTAAGCTTAATGCTGTCGATGCGGCGAATGTCGATACGCACCGAAGAAAAGAACTTAAGGGCGCGGCCGCCCGTCGTGGTCTCGGGGTTGCCGAACATGACGCCGATCTTCTCACGCAGCTGGTTAATGAAGATGCACGTCGTGTTGGACTTAGACAGCGAGCCGGCGAGCTTGCGGAGCGCCTGGCTCATCAGGCGAGCCTGAAGACCGACCGTAGTATCGCCGATTTCTCCCTCGATCTCGGCACGCGGGGTCAGCGCGGCGACGGAGTCGACGACGATGGCATCGATGGCGCCGGAACGCACGAGCATGTCAACAATCTCGAGCGCCTGCTCGCCCGTGTCGGGCTGGGAAATGAGCACCTCGTCGATATCCACGCCGATGCGCGCGGCATACGTGGGATCAAGCGCGTGCTCGGCATCGATAAATGCCACAACGCCGCCCATAGCCTGGGCCTCGGCCAGGATCTCGAGCGAAAGCGTCGTCTTACCGGAGGACTCAGGACCGTAAATCTCGACGATACGGCCGCGCGGCACGCCGCCGATACCCAGCGCGGCATCGAGGGCCAGGGCGCCCGTGGGAATGGCCTCGACCTCGAGCTCGGGACCACCGTCGCCGTACCTCATGATGGAACCCTGGCCGAATTTCTTCTCGATCTCGGCCTTGGTGGTGGCGATCATCTCATCGCGCTCTTTACCCGTCGTGCGAGCATGAACGGTACGTACGGGACCTGAATTCTTGGCCATGAATAGCCCTCCTCTTAACAACCTGCATCGATAATAAACGAACGGCTGTTCGTGGTCAACCGTTCAGGCCAATCATATGCAGGCGGTCTTTCCAAAACCCAACCAAACGCCGACCAAACACTGACCAAATGCTTGACCACAAAGGACCAAATATGAACAAGGCAGGCAAAAATACATCTACAACCAGCACAAACGCCAAATGAGCCTAAGGTCCCTATCTCCACAATTAAGGGGCTCGGAGGCCCCTTAAAACACGTCTATTCCATAGAGTTGAGCACAAGGGCAATGCGACCCAATGCCTCCGTGACCGCATGGGCACGAACACACGAACGGTCACCCTCATAGTGGCAGCGCACAGAGTCCACGACCGGCACGCCCCCATCGGCGGAACGATGCGCCCAGCCAATATAGAAAGTGCCCGCCGGATCGTCCTCAGTGCCACCGCCGGGGCCGGCATAACCCGTTGCGCTCACTGCAATATCGCTCTGGTACAGCTCCAGCGAACCCACCGCCATCTCGCGCGCGGTCTGATGCGACACCGCAGTATAGCGGTCGAGCGTCTCCTGCTCAACACCAAGAACACGATGCTTAATCTCATCGCAATAGGTCACCGCACCGCCACGCAGCACCGCCGAGGCGCCCGGGATATCGGCAATCGTCGAGGCGATCATACCCGCCGTCAGCGACTCAGCCGTCGAAACCGTCACGCCCCGAGCGCTCGCGCGCTCGACAATATCACGCGCCAGCTCCTCGTTATGTGCGGAAATCTGCTCAAAAGAGTCCGTCATACCCACCAGGACCTAGACCGAAAAGACGATCTTGCGGCAGTTCCAGAAGTACTGGGCGCCCGAGATAACGGTCAGGACAACGGCAACGGCATACAGGAAGCGCGACACCGAGTAGATGCCGAGCGTCAGCGCCACCGGGCCAAGGTGCAAGCCGGCCATAGCAAAAACGCACAGGTAACCGCAAATGGAGACCATCGTGGTTGCCGTCTTGTACTTGCCGAGCTTATCGGCCGCAACAACCACGCCGGCCGCACTCGCGACCATGCGAAGGGCGCTCACCAGAAGCTCACGGAACAGGATAATGAACACGGACCACACGGTCACCGCGCCAAAATCCAAGAACAGCAGCAGGGCCGAGAACACGAGCAGCTTATCGGCGATGGGGTCCAAGAATTTACCGAAGTCGGTGATCTCGTTGCGCGAACGCGCCAGATAACCGTCGACCTTATCGGTGCACGACAGGATCACATACAGAATGAAGGCAGCGGCGGCGAGCGGGCCGTCGAAGGTGCTCCAATCCGTACCGGCAACACTCGTGTGAGAAAGCGCTGACACGATCATGAACACCGGGATAAAGACGATGCGAACGCACGTCACGATGTTGGCGGGCGTCCAGACACTCGTCAGTTCCTTATTGCTCTCGTTAGCCACGACGCTCTCCTACTCCACAACATGACCGATAAGCTCATAGCAGAAGCTATCGGTAAACTCGACAGTCAGAATATCGCCCACGGACGCCTCGCTGGCGTCCAGATGCACCGCGCCATCGGAATCGGGCGCCTGGAACCAGGCATGGCCGATCAGCTCGGCGCCATCCTCGGTCTCTTCGATACCGTCGACGATTACCTGGGCGCGCTCGCCCACATGTGCGGCGGTGGCGGCAAAACCGAGCGACTCGGCCAGGTCCATGGCCTCCTGGGCGCGCTCGAGCTTAACCTCCTCATCGACCTGGCCCTCCATCTTGGCGGCCAGGCTGCCTTCCTCACGCGAGTAGGCAAAGACACTCGTGTAGTCAAAGCCGACGGTGTCCATAAAGTCGATAAGGTCGCGAAACTCGTCGTCGGTCTCGGTCGGGAAGCCGACCATGGCCGTGGAACGAATCACGATGCCGGGGATGCGCTCGCGAAGGTCGCGGAACAGATCCTCGAGCTCCTGGCGCGAACCGGAGCGACGCATGGCCTTGAGAATGCGCGCGTCGCAGTGCTGCACGGGGATATCGATATAGGGCAGCACCTCGGGCGTATCGCGAATCGTCTCGATGAGTTCGTCAGTCATGCCCTCGGGCTGCAGATAGAGCACGCGGACCCAGACGTTGTGCGGGCGCACGGCCTCGGCGACGGCACGCAGCAGCTGCGCCAGATTGCGCGGCGAGCCATCGGCGACGTCCTCGTCGGCAAAGTCTGTACCCCAGATGCCCGTGTCCTGGCCGATCAGCACAATCTCGCGCACACCGCCGGCAACCAGGTCGCGCACCTCGGAGATGATGCTCTCGGCATTGCGCGAATGATAGCGGCCGCGGATGTAGGGAATCATGCAGAAGCTGCAGAAGCGGTTGCAGCCATCGGAAATCTTGACGTAGGCGACAGCACCCTCGACGGTACGTTTGACCTGCGGGATATAGGCTGCAATCTCACGCTCGACACCCAGCACGCCATCGATGACCGCCACGATGCCGTCTTCCTCGTCGGCCTTCACAAAGGCAGCGACCTCGGGCAGCTCGTCAGGCAGGTCATCGCCATAGCGCGACGGCACGCAGCCGCACATAACGATGGGGCAAGAGCGAACGCCGTCCTGAACCTCGTTGGCGAGCTCGAGCGTGGTCTCGATGCTCTCGGACGTTGCGGAGGCGAGGAACGAGCAAGTATTGACGATGGCGATATCGGCATCCTGCGGGTCGAATGCCTCCTCGTAGCCCGCGGCGGTCAAAAGAGAACGCATGCGGTCGGTGTCAACCTCGTTCTTAGCGCACCCGAGGGTGATGTAGAGCACGGAGCCCAACGGTGTATCCATGTTGGAGAGCAGTCCTTTCGATTGATATTAGCGGTAGTTGGTGAACTGCAGCGGCTGGCCGTAGTCCTGGTCGCGCAGGAACTGGATCACGGTCTGCAACGCGTCCTTCGAAGCAGAGGAAACACGCAGCTTGTCGGCCTCGATGGTCACCTTGACCTTGAGCTTTTGATCCTTGATGTCCTTGTTGATCTTCTTGGCGGTCGCCTGGTCGATACCCTCGACGATATGGCCGAGCACGCGCACGGTGCCGCCCGATGCCGCCTGCGGAGCATCCCACGAGACAGCCTTGAGGTCGATGCCGCGCTTGATGAGCTTGGAGCTCAGCACGTCGATAATCTGCTTGGAGACAAAGTCGGCCGGGGCGTTGATCGTAAAGAGCTTGTCGCCCTTCGAAAGCTCGATCGTGGCGCCGGAATCCTTAAGGTCATAGCGCTGGGAAATCTCGCGCATGGTCTGCTGGAAGGCGTTGTCGACCTCTTGCATGTTGACCTCGGACACGACGTCGAAGCTGGAATCTTTAGCCATGATGTTTCCTTTCGCGTACGAGCGGCTTAGTAGCTATCGTACGAATAGTCGGTAGAATCGGTGGGCATCTGACCGTCAGTTGCGGTATCGGCGCCATCCGTGGACTGGGCATCGGTGCCGTCGGTGGTATCGGTACCATCGGTGGAGTCGGTACCATCAGAACTTTCACCATTCTTGGAATCAGTCGTCTCCTTCTTGGGAACGGTGATCGTCACACGCGCCACGCCCGAGGTCTTGGTATCGTAACGGACCTTTTCGCCGTTCTTGGTAACGGTGACATCGGAAGGCTTGGACGTGGTGATCTCGATCGAGGACTCGGGCGTGTACTCCTGCTCAAAGGGGCCAGTCGCCTGGGCGCCATAGACCGACTTTCCGTCGACCTTGACCTCAATCCACGCGGTCTTTCCCTTGGCAACGGAGACCTTGACCTTCGTGACCTCGTTCTCTTCCTTCTTGGCCGTCGTCTTGGTGGCGTCCGAATCAGTCGACCCATCCGTCGCCTCATCGGTGTCTTCATCCTCGTCGACCGTTTCGGTCTTCTTAGAAGACTTCTTAGTCGTCGTCTTGGTGGCAGTGGGCGTCTCGGGCGTGGTCTCGGGCGCCGAAGATGCGCAGCCGCGCAGAAGCACCACGATGAGCACGATCAGCAGCAACGCCACGACACCGATGCCGGCGTAGACGATACGCGGATCGAGCCCGTTGTTTTGAGGAGTACGTGATCCGCCGCGCCCACGACTGGAACTGCCGCGGCCGCCTCCCTGAGGCATACGACCGCGATTGCTATCGGAACGGCCGCGATAGCCGCCCTGGCTCTGAAGGCTGCGCTGACCCGAGCGGGGCGCAAGTTCACCGCGGCCTTGATGGCCACGCTGGACCGAACGCGGAGCCGAAGAGCGCTGGCCATACGGCTGTGATTGAGAGCGAAGACGCGGCGTCACCTGCGTGGTATCGGCATCCGAATAGCCACCGCGAGAGCGTCCCATAGAGGCACCACGGTAACCGCGATCGGAATAGCCGCCGTCGCCGTAGCCGGCACGAGGGTCACGCGCCACGCCGCGGGCAGCGGGAAGTGCACGGTCCTCGGGCATCGGCGTACTGCGGAACCGGTCACGCTGTGAGCGAATCTCCTCGCCCGAACCCGTCTCAGTAATATAACCGGCCTGCTGAGGACGCTGTCCATAGCGGGTCGAACGACCGCCCTGAACCATCAGGAAGCGCCCGTTATCGACCGAGGAACGCGAATTGACGTAGCCGGCGGCGTCCTGAAAACGACCGCCCTGCTGCGACGTCTCGCGTTCGTATGCCATCAGGTCGTCAAAGTAGGCATTGACGACCTCGCGCGGATTGAGGCCCAAAAAGCGAGCATAGCTCGAAATCATGCCCTGTGCATAGCCGCGCGGCGGCATCGAAGCAAAGTTGCCGGTCTCGAAAAACTCGATGATCTGCGGCCTGATTTTGATGGTGTTGGCGACCTGCTGAATGGAAAGGCCCATTCGGCGACGCTGCTCGAGCAGCATGTCACCAAAGCGTGCAGCCATCAGAATCCTCCAAACTCACGATCTTCACGTGCCATCTCGGCGTCGACAGATTCCAGCGCGGCAAGACCCTCTTCGTCCAGCAGAACCTCGCGCGGCTTGGAACCGTCGGGCGGGCCGACGACACCCTTTTCTTCCAGCATGTCCATAATACGCCCGGCACGCGCATAGCCAACCTTCAGACGACGTTGCAAGCCAGATGTGGAGCCAAGCTGCGATTCCACCACAATATGGGCGGCTTCCCAAATGAGCGGATCATCGTCTTGCGGCTCGGCGACTCCGGTGCGGACAATACCGCCGCCACCCGCCATGGACATAGAAGCGGGCGCCACGGCGGACAGGATCTCCTCGTGGTAGTCGGGCTCGCTCTGCGACTTGACGAACTCGACAATCTCGTTGATTTCGTCATCCGAGACAAAGCAGCCCTGGATACGGCGAGGCTTGCCCCAGTCGACCTTGGAGAACAGCATGTCGCCCAAACCGGTGAGCTTTTCGGCACCCATCTGGTCGATGATGACGCGCGAGTCGATGCCCGTGGCGACATTAAAGGCGATGCGGTTGGTGATGTTGGCCTTGATAAGGCCCGTCACCACGTTTGAGCTGGGGCGCTGCGTGGCCACGATAAGATGAATACCGGCGGCACGGCCCAGCTGTGCAATACGCACGATCGAGGCCTCGACATCCTTACCGGCAACCATCATCAGGTCCGAGAGCTCATCAATGATGATGACCAAGTAGGGCATCTTTTGCGGCGGGTTGTCGTAATGCTCAAACTCGCCGGCGGCCTGCTTTTCGTTGTAGGTCGAGATCTTACGAACGTTAAGGCGCTCGAAGACCTTCAGGCGACGCTCCATCTCGGACACGGCCCATTGCAGAGCGCTCGCGGCCTGCTTGGGCTCAGTCACCACGGGCACATAGAGATGCGGCAGACCGTTATAGCCCGCAAGCTCGACGCGCTTGGGGTCGACCATGATCAGGCGAACATCCTCGGGAAGAGCGCGCATGAGCAGGGTCGTGATGATGGAATTGATCATCACCGACTTACCGGAACCCGTGGTACCGGCGATCAGCAGGTGGGGCATCTTGGCAAGGTCGGCGACGACCGGCGTGCCCTCGGCATCGCGCCCGATTGCGAGCTCAAGCGGACCGCCCTTCACATAGGGCAGCACGTCGCCCAGGTTGACGTTCTGGCGCTTGCGATTGGGGATCTCGATGCCCACGAGCGAGGTGCCGGGGATCGGGGCAAAGATACGCACCGACTGGGCAGCGAGCGAAAGCGCAATATCGTCCTCGAGGCTCGAGATCTTGCTCACGCGCTCGCCCTCGCCAGGTTGCAGCTTAAAGGTCGTCACCGTGGGGCCGGCGATCCAGCCGACCACGCGGGCACTGCGGCCAAACTCAAGCAACGTGGACTGAAGCGACTCGGCAGTCTGTTCCAGCTCCTTGTCAGAAGACGCGGAGGACGCCGGCTGCGGGTTGGCATGCAGAATTTCGAGTGGCGGAAGCTTGAGGCCGCCCTCTTCTTCGCCCTCGTTATCTGCGGGGGCATTGTCAGCTCCCCCATCGCTAGAAGTAGACACCTCGACAGCGCCCGCGACAGCCGTATCGGCAACCTTGGGATGCTTCAGGAAATCGGGGATCTGCGGAGCTGCCGAGACAGGATTCACGGCAAACGGCGGCTCGGACTCGTCGATCTTATCGGGGTCGTCTTCCATCGAAAGCTGGCCGGTTACCTGGTCGCGCTTTGCATGGCGACGCGGCAGCAAAGTTGTCTTTGCGGTCTCAATCGGAGCCTCGTCGTCCCCGTCATCGCCCTCGGTGAGCTCAATCTCGCTATCGGACCAGGACGGGTCGGGCTCACTCGTATTGAGCTTAGGCGCAGCCTTGCCCTTCTTGACATGACGGGGCGGCAGCAGCGTCGTCTTAGCGCGCTCAGCTTCCACTGCCTCGGACACGTCGACAAACGGATCCTCGTCCTCGTCGTCATCGTCCAAAACCGGGTCCACATCGTTGCCCATGACTGTGGTCACGGCAGCATCGGAGCCCTTTTGACGAAGAATGCTCAGGTGCGGACGGGCAACGCCGGGCACCGACAGGGCTTCGTCGTCACCCCACGGACTCGCGTTAACATCGGCACGACGGCGCTCGGCAAAATCGGCCGCGCGGTCGCGAGCAGAGCGCAAAACGCCGCCAACCGAAAAGCCGATGATGACCAAGCCCACGACGACAAGGCCCAACAGGACTACCATCGCGATAGGCTTACCCAGGGCATTCTGCAGAGCACTCGCAATAAACGCACCGATGTAGCCACCCGAGGCGGACAGATTTTGCGGCGTAAACATGAGGTCGCACGAATCGCTCGTGCCCGGCACCATCAGCGAAAGAATGGAGACGACGGCGATAAAGACCACGGCGCCGCCCGCAACAGAGCGCACGTTGAGCAGCGAGTCCTCGCCTAAAAAGAGCGTGGCGGCAAACAGCAAGATGACGATCGGCAGCACGTAGGCGCCCAGACCAAAGCCCAGGTGGTAGAAACCGGCAACCGCAGCCGTCACGGGCGCTGTTGCCGGAGAGATCACGGCAATGAAGGACGCAATCGCCAAAACGGCGATGACCACGCCGGCGATATCGCGGTTGGCCGAAGGCTCGACCAGGGGCTCGAACTCATCGAAGTCCGCCTCGTGGCCCTTATTGGCACGCAGATGGGAACCGGCACCCTTAGCAGATGCCGGTTGGTTATTGGCCTTATTGCCTTTGGCGTTTTGTGCAGATCCGCGCGCCAAACTAAACCTCCATGACGACCGGGATGATCATCGGACGGGTGCGCGTACGGCTCCAGATAAAGTTAGAGAGCGAATCGCGCACGGCCTTGCGAATGGCATCGGAACCGCTGCTCGTAAAGCTGAACTTACCCTTCTCAATCGTCTTCATAATGGACGCGGAGGCATCCTCGGAGAACTGGTCGTCGATGGCAAACGAGACGCCGCGGCCCGAGAACTCGATGGCCTCGATCTTCTTGTGCTTGAGCGAGACGATGGCAACGGCCGTGACCATACCGTCGTTGGCGAGCTTCTGGCGATCGCGCAAGACGATGGGGTCGGTATCGCCGATACGCAGGCCGTCGACGTAGACGACGCCGGACTCGACAGGCGTACCGCGCTTGACGATACCGCCGCGCATCTCGAGCGTGTCGCCGTTATCGAGGATAAAGATGTGATCATCCTTGATGCCCATCTTACGAGCAAGCTGGGCATGGGCACGCAGATGCACGGCCTCGCCGTGAACCGGCATAAAGTAGGTGGGCTTGGCCATGGCCATCAGGAGCTTGAGTTCCTCCTGGCTACCGTGACCGGAGACGTGAACGAGAGCGCGGTTCTTATCCCACACGTCGCAGCCGAGCTTGGCTAGGCTGTTGACAACCTGCTGGACGGCCTTCTCGTTGCCGGGAACGGGAGTTGCCGAGAGGATGACGGTATCGCCCTCGTGGATAGAGAGCGTCTTGTGCTCGCCGTTGGCCATGCGGGACAGGGCCGACAGCGGCTCGCCCTGCGAACCGGTGCACATGACGACGATCTTGTCGTCGGGCAGATTATCGATATCGAAGGCATCGATGATATCGGCATCGTCGATGTTGAGGTAGCCCAGCTCACGCGCCACGCGGGTGTTCGTGAGCATGGAGCGACCGGTCACAACGACCTTACGGCCGCACTTACGGGCGGCATCGCAGATCTGCTGCAGGCGATGAATGTGGCTCGAGAACGACGCGACGAACACGCGACCCGGGGCGTTCTTGATGGCGTGCAGCAGATTGGGACCAACCTCGGCCTCGGACTTGGTAAAGCCAGGAACCGTGGCGTTGGTGGAGTCGGAAAGCAGCAGGTCGATGCCCTGCTTGGCAAAGCGGCTGATAGCGGCATAGTCGGGCGTGACACCATCGATGGGCGTCTGGTCGAGCTTAAAGTCGCCGGTGTGCATAACGGTGCCCTGGTTGGTGCGGATGAACACGCCCAGAGCGCCGGGGATGGAGTGCGTCATCGAGAAGAAGTCGAGCGAGATTCCGCCGAGGTTGACATGGCTGCCGCCCTTGACCTCGCGGAACTTGGGTGCGCGGATGCGGAACTCAGAAAGTTTGCCCTCGATAAAGCCAAGCGTCAGCTTGCTCGAAAAGATGGGCACCTTGTTGTTGAGGTCCTGCAGCAGGTACGGAAGCGAACCGGTGTGGTCCTCGTGGCCGTGGGTGACGACGATACCGCGGAGCTTCTCCTCGTTCTCCAGAACATAGGTGTAGTCGGGAAGCACCAGGTCGATACCGGGCTGGGAGTCGTCGGGGAACATGAGACCGGCGTCGACGAGCACCATGTCGTCGCCGCACTCGAAGACCGTCATGTTCTTGCCGATGCCGTCAAGGCCGCCGAGCGGGATGATCTTCAAGGGAGATGATTTTTTAGCTGCCATAGGTTAGTGTGGTTTCCTTTCTTCGAAACGGGTCTGGAACAACCGACGGGGCGCTTCTGGCAAACCGACCGCCGGGAACGTACAAACATGCATCATAGAGTCGACGCAATAACCACAGTATGATACCCATTTGCACAACAACAGACCACCCATGCATCAAAGCCCCATCTGAACCGGTCTATCCCGCCGGTTTCCCGTGGGGCGGGCACTGATGAAGTTTCCTGCTCTACAGTCCTGCTCACGACGGAGGCCACATTAAGTGGCCTCCTGTTCGTGCGGAACTCGCGATAAACTTCATCAGTGCCCGCCCCACGGGAAAGCTACCAATAAGGGACCAGGTTTATTTTGGGCAGCTTTATCATGGAAAATACTGCTACGTCTATCTACTGATCTGAAATCTGAATACTGAATAGATTGTCTAACTGAATAACGAGCGTCACTAACCAGCCCTTTTGCTTGCGCCCGGGAGGGACGCATATGACGTTTATCGCGAGTTCCGCACGCAAAGGAAAGCACTTAATGTGCTTTCCGTCTTGCGCAGGACTGTAGAGCAGGAAACTTCATATGCGGCCCTCCCGGGCGCAAGCAAAAGGGCGACCCCTGTCCGGAGTCGCCCTTGTTGAGCTGATTATGTACGGCTGTTACTCGGCGTCGTGGTGACGGCGGGGCTTGCGGCCTCCGTTGTCGCCGGGACGGCGCGGACGGTCGCTGCGCTCGGAGCGCTCGCGACGCGGACGCTCACGGCGCTGGAAGTGCTCGCCGTCGCCCTCAGAGGCACCCTCGGCGCGAGCCGGGGCCTCGGGCTTGTCAAGACGATCGAGCGAGATCTTGCCGCGATCGTCGACCTCGATGACGACGACCTTGACCTCGTCGCCGACGTTGAGGACGTCCTCGACCTTCTCCACGCGGCCCTTGGCGACGCGGGAGATGTGCAGCAGGCCGTCCTTACCGGGCAGCAGGTTGACGAAGGCGCCGAAGGGCTGGATGGAGACCACGCGACCGGTGTACTCCTCGCCCGGCTCGGGAACCTTGATGATGAGCTTGATGCGCTCGACAGCCTGGTCGACGGACTCGCCGGTGCCGCCGACAAAGACGGTGCCGTCCTCCTGGATGTCGACCGAAGCGCCGGTCTCGTCCTGGATACCGCGGATGACCTTACCGCCGGAACCGATGACGTCGCGAATCTTGTCGGTCGGAACCTGGATGGAGACGATACGCGGAGCGGTGCTGCGCGTGGTGTGGCGCGGCTCGGGGATCACATCGAGCATCTTCTGCAGAATGAAGGCACGACCCTCCTTGGCCTGCTGCAGGGCGCGGGCCAGGATGTCGAAGGTAAGGCCGGTGGCCTTGTTGTCCATCTGCAGAGCGGTAATGCCCTCGGTGGTGCCAGTGACCTTAAAGTCCATGTCGCCCAGGAAGTCCTCGAGACCCTGGATGTCGGACAGGACCACGGTCTTGCCCTCCTCCTGGATCAGGCCCATGGCGATACCGGAGACCGGGCGCTTAATGGGCACGCCGCCGTCCATAAGGGCGAGCGTGGAGCCACAGGTCGAAGCCATCGAAGAGGAGCCGTTGGACTCCATGACCTCGGAGACGACGCGGATGGCGTAGGGGAACTCGTTCTCGTCGGGAAGCACCGGAAGCAGAGCGCGCTCGGCCAGGTTGCCGTGACCGATCTCGCGGCGCTTGGGGCTGCCCATGCGGCCGGTCTCGCCGGTGCAGAACGGCGGGAAGTTGTAGTGGTGCATGTAGCGCTTGCCCTCGGTGGGCTCGATGGTGTCCAAGCGCTGGCCCTCGTTGAGCATGCCGAGCGACAGGACGGAAAGCACCTGGGTCTGCCCACGCTGGAACAGGCCGGAGCCGTGAACGAGCGGCAGGTAGTTGTCCTTCACCATGATGGGACGGATCTCGTCGGCGGCACGGCCGTCGACGCGCTCGCCGGTCTCGACGACCATAGTGCGCATGGCCTTCTTCTCGAGCTTCTTGAGCGCCACGGGGATCTCGCGCTCCCAAGCAGCCTGCTCCTCCTCGGTGAACTCGGCGCGGATGGACTCCTTCAGAGCCTCGACCTTGCCGATACGGGAGAGCTTGTCGGCGTCGCGCAAGGCGGCTGCCATCTCGTCGTAGTGGGCGAAGATGCGCTCCTGGACCTCCTCGACGGGCTGGTCGAGCGGGTACTCCTTCTTGACGATGGGGCCGTTGACCTGCTCCCACTCGGCAACGAACTCGTCCTGAGCCTGGCAGAAGGCAGCAAGGGCCTCCTGGCCAAACTTCATGGCGGCGAGCATGTCGTCCTCGGAGATCTCCTCGGCGCCGGCCTCGACCATCGAGATAAAGTCGGCAGAGCCGCCCAGCTCCAGGTCCAGATCGGAGTTCTCGCGCTCCTCGTAGGTGGGGTTGACGATAAACTCGCCGGTCTCCACGTTACGGCCGATGCGCACGCAGGCAAGCGGGCCCTCGAAGGGCACGCCGCCGAGCGTCATGGCCAGGGATGCACCCATAACGTTGATGACGTCGAAGGGGTTGACCTGGTCGGCGACGAGCGAGGTGGCGACGATGTGTACCTCATTGCGGAAGCCGTCCGGGAAGCTCGGGCGAATTGGACGGTCGATCATGCGCGCGGTGAGCGTGGCCTTCTCGCTGGGACGGCCCTCACGCTTGAGGTAGCCACCCGGGATGCGGCCGGCTGCGTACATCTTCTCGTTGAAGTCGACGGTCAGCGGGAAGAAGTCGTAGTTCTTGCGCTCCTTGGAGACGACCACGGTGTCGAGCATCGTGGTGTCGCCCTGCTTAACCAGGCACGCGCCGGTAGCCTGCTTGGCAAGCTCGCCGGACTCAAAGGTGTAGGTCTTGCCGTACAGCTCAAAGGTCTTGGATACGAGTGTCATTGTTCTCCTTTACCCCACA
This sequence comes from uncultured Collinsella sp., assembly GCA_902469665.1. Lineage (GTDB taxonomy): Bacteria > Actinomycetota > Coriobacteriia > Coriobacteriales > Coriobacteriaceae > Collinsella. Next base: position 24,015 of record CABRDE010000006.1, read on the forward strand.
GGCCCCTTGCCTGCGGGCTTCTCATGTGACGCGGGCCCCCTGCCCCCGCCACGCTTCAGAGCGTGATTGTTCACGCCCTTACACAAAAAGAGCGCCCCGCTGCGCAGGACGCTCTTAGCATGTACAAATCCTACTGGATGTTGTCGCGGATGCCCAGAGCCTTGATGAGCTCACGGTACTCGACGATGTCGTTCTTCTTGATGTAGGAGAGAAGACGACGACGACGGCCGACGAGCATGAGCAGGCCACGACGGGTGTGGAAGTCCTTCTGGTGGGACTTCATGTGCTCGGTCAGCTCCTTGATGCGCTCGGACAGGATGGCGACCTGAACCTTGGGGTTGCCGGTGTCGACCGGGGTGTTACCAAACTGGGCAGTCAGCTCAGCCTTGCGCTCTTTGGAAACAGTCATTGTTTCACCTTTCGTTTAACGTCGCCCACGGGCAACTCGATTCGCCTCGGACTGGGAAGCCGCCGGTGGAGCGAGCAACCAAGGTCGAGGTACCAACAGGCCGGTATGTTACCACAAGCAGCCCGCCCCTGCGCATCATCACCGACCCAACATGAATTCCATCGCACGGAGGCGCTGATCGGTGTGCGTGGCGGCCCAAACATGCGAAAGCCCGAGCAAGAATGCCGCCGTATGCGGGTCGATTCGCTCGGCCATGAGCGCATCGAAGGTCATGGACATGAGGGCGCGCAGCCATGCGACCTCACCGGTCGACACCAACTCGGCACCCGGAACGCTCGACGCGCACGACCCGCACATGAGACCGCCCGCCTGTGGTGAAAAATACGACAGCATGGGGTCTCCGCACAGCACGCATGCCGAAAAATCGGGTCGGTAGCCAACGTGCGACAGCAGTTTAAAGACAAAGGCCGCCACGAGCAGGTCCATATGTGCCGAGTCGAGCCCGCTGCCGACAAGCGTGAGCGCCCGCTGCGTGATGGCAAAGGTAAACGGGTCCTCGGCGTCCTCGAATGAGCACACGCGCGCGACCTCGGCAATCGCGCTTGCGGCGCAAGTCGTCTCGTAATCGGGCGCGGCGCCGAGCGGCGCTTCCATAAGCTCGGCCTGAGAAACCACGTCGAGCGACCGTCCATGTGCGAGCAGCATATCGACGGTACAGAACAGCTCGCAGCGCGCAGCCAGGCGCCCACCGGGTTTGCGGGCGCCCTTTGCCACGGCACGAACCTGCCGACCCCGCTCGTCAAGCATCGTCAGGATCAGGTCCGTCTCTTTGAGCTTCGTCTTATCGAGGACGAGTACCTTCGTGCGATATGTCCGGGAGCCTGCCATGAGCGCTGCGCGCCCTTAGTCCTCGGCGCTATACCCAAAGCGGCGAATCTGGGCCTCGTCGTCACGCCAGCCGGCCTTGACCTTCACGTCCAGCTCCAAAAAGACCTGCGTGCCAAAGATGCGCTCAAGATCGCGACGGGCATCGATACCGATATGCTTGATCATCTCGCCGCCCTTGCCGATGATGATGCCCTTTTGGCCCTCGCGCTCGACGTAAATGGTGGCGTGCACGCGCAGTACCTTCTTGGTCTGCTCGAGCGCATCGCAGATCACGCCAACGGAGTGCGGGATCTCATCACGGGTGCGGCGCAAGACCTTCTCGCGCACAAACTCGGCAACGAGCGTCTCATCGGAAGCGTCGGTACCCATGTCCTCGGGGAACCAACGCGGACCCTCGGGCAAAAAGTGCGCAACGGTCTCGATGAAGGCATCGACGTTGAAGTTCTTGACCGACGACGTAACGATCTCGTCGTCATACTCCATGAGCTCGTGGGCGGCCTTGAGCTGTTCCATAACCTGGGCGGGATCGGCCTCATCGGCCTTGGTGAGCACCAGGACCTTCTTGCAACGGGCGCATCTGACGCGCTCGGCAACCCAAGCGTCTCCCCTGCCAATCGGCTTGGTGGCATCAATCAAAAACGCGACGACATCGACATCGTTCAGCTCGAACAACGCGCTCTTGTTGAGCTCGGATCCCAGACCGTCCTTGGGCTTATGAATACCCGGGGTATCGACAAAGACCAGCTGGTAGCCGGGACGGTTGACGACGGCGCGCATGCGGCGGCGGGTCGTCTGGGCCACCGGTGAGGTGATGGCGACCTTCTTGCCATAGCAGGCATTAAGCAGCGTGGACTTGCCGGCGTTGGGGCGTCCGACCAGGGCCACGAAGCCGCTGCGAAAACCAGGCTCAACGTCGCCAAAGCCCGCGAGGTTGTCGTCCTCGTCGCACAGGGCGTCGAGCTCCTCATCGCTCATGCCCTCAAACGGATCGAACTCCTCGACATCCTCGAGCCCCTCGGTATCCACCGCGTCCAAAGTCTCGTCGTCCAGGATCTCATCGGTAGGCTGCATATTGTCGGACATGGGAATCCCTTTCTAAATAAAGCCGAGCGCGTGGGCAAATACCAGCACGCCCACAATCGCGGCGGTGATGGAAAGAATGTATACAGAGGCGGCGGCGATGTCCTTCGCACGCTTGGCCAGCGGATGGAGCTCCTGGGTCGCCAGGTCGACGATAGCCTCCATAGCGGTGTTGCACAGCTCGCCGTGAATCACCAGGCCGCAACAGATGATAATCGTGGCCCACTCGGCAATGTCGAGGCCCACGATACAGCCAGCAATGACGGTGCACACGCCCGCCACGAGCATGACCTTAATGTTGCGCTCGGTCTTGACGGCGGTGACGAAGCCCTCCATGGCGTAGGAAAACGACTTTAAGAAGGACGGATGGTCCTTGTTCGATCCGGGAATCATAGACGGCTCCTAGTCGTGGGCGTGGTTGGTGATGGGGCCGACGTGGACTAGCTTGGGGTCCTCGCCGCGCTCGAGCGCCAGATCGCGCAGGATGGCGTCCTCGCGGGCCTCCATGACCTCGGCCTCGTCGTCCTCGATATGGTCATAGCCCAGCAGGTGCAGCATGCCGTGTACGAGCATCAGACGACACTCGTCAGCGGGGCTATTGCCAAAACCGGGGGCCTGACGGGCAATAACCTGCGGGGCCAAGATGATATCGCCGAGCTCGAGCGTCTCGTCGGCGGGAATATCCTCGTCAAAGGCCGAGTCGCATTCAAACGAGAGCACATCGGTGGTGCGGTCGATACAGCGCCACTCGTGGTTGAGCTCGTGCATCTCGTCCTCGTCGACATACGAAAGGGAAATCTCGACTTCACGCTCAACGCCCTCGGCGGCAAGCACAACCTCGCAGATGTGCTCCACCTCCTGCGCGTCGAGCAGCGTATCGAGCTCGGCATCGTTGCTGATCAATACACTCAACGGGACTCCTTTCGGTCACGTACGCGCTTCTCGCGCACATCATCATAAGTATCGTATGCCTCGACGATACGTCCCACCAAGGCATGGCGCACCACGTCGGCACGCTCGAGGTGCGAAAATGCGACATCATCGACACGGCCCAAAATCTTCTCGACATCCGCCAAGCCACCACGACGACCCACCAGGTCACGCTGGCTCAGGTCGCCGGTAATCACGAACTTGGAGTTGAAGCCCAGGCGCGTCAGGAACATCTTCATCTGCTCGGGCGTGGTATTTTGCGCCTCGTCGAGCACCACGAAGGCATCACTCAGCGTGCGGCCGCGCATGTAGGCAAGCGGGGCGATCTCGATCACGCCGCGCTCCATAAGCTCATCGGTGCGCTCGCGATCCATCATGTCAAAAAGGGCGTCGTAAAGCGGACGCATGTAGGGATCGATCTTTTCCTCGAGGGTGCCGGGCAAAAAGCCCAGATTCTCCCCCGCCTCAACAACCGGACGCGTCAAGATCAGACGGCCCACCTCGTGACGCTTGAGCGCGGCAACGGCGAGCGCCATAGCCAGATAGGTCTTACCGGTACCGGCAGGACCCAAGCCAAACGTGATGGTATGCGAGCGGATGGCATCCACATAGCGCTTTTGCCCGAGCGTCTTGGGGCGAATGACGCGGCCGCGATACGAAAGCAGCACGTCATCGCGAAGCGACGTAGCCTCGTGCTCACCGTCGCGCAAGACAGCCAGGCAGCGAGAGACATCGTCGACAGACAGCGTGCGCCCGGCGGCCGCCTCGCGAAAAGCGTGTTCGAAAAAACGCGCCACGAGTTCGACCTCATCCGGGTCACCGCTCACGGCGATGCTATCGCCACGGGCGACCACGTGAGCGCGAACCAAACTCTCAAGCGCACGAAGAACGCCGTCGCCGACGCCCAAAACGCGCGAGGGATCAATTCCCTCGGGAACGGTAAGTCTAATCTTCGAGGCTTCCATGAACCTCCCTGCGCGCATGGACCAAGCCGGAATCATCGACTCCGATGATAGCAACATCGAGCAGGCACGGGGCTGTAAGTCCACAGGTATCGTCAAGACGGGCATGATGGAACGAACCGAGCGTCAGGTTGTCACCATACTCGAGCACGGCACGCTCGACCGTGCCCACGCGACGACGAGCGTCGGCAATAGCGAGCTCCTGTGCGGCGGCCCGCATACGGCGGCTGCGCTCGGCCATAACCTCGGGCGGCACCTGGTCGGGCATGTCGGCAGCAAGGGTACCGGGACGCTTGCTATAGCGGAACACGTGCATACGCGAGAAACCCACACGGCGGCAAAGCGCCAGCGACTCCTCGAACTCCTCGTCCGTCTCGCCAGGAAAACCAACGATGACATCGCACGAAAGAGACGCCTGGGGCAAGTTGGCGCGAATCATACGCACCGTGTCCTCGAAGGCCTCGGCGCTATAGGGACGGCCCATGCGATGCAGGGTCGCCGTGCAGCCGGATTGCACGGGCAGGTGCAAAAACGGGGCGATACGCTGCGGGTAGCGCGCCATAACCTTAAGCAGGCGCTCGGAGATATCCATAGGCTCGACCGAGGAAATGCGCACATGCGGAATAGACGTGCGTTCCATGATGGCCTCGAGCAGCTCATCGATTTCAACATGCTCGTCGGTCGCGCTCTTGCCATCGTAGGCACCCAGGTTCACACCGGTCAAAACCACCTCGGGTACGCCGACCTCCTGGGCCTCGCGAACTTGCTCGAGCACGGACTCGACGGGCACGGAGCGCTCGGAGCCGCGTGCCTTCCACACAATGCAATAGGTGCAGCGATGGTTGCAGCCGTCCTGAATCTTCACGCCCAGGCGAGAGCGACCGAGCACATCGACCACCTCGCCATCGCTGCAGGCGGGAACGTTATCGGACTCAACGCCCAGCACCTCGCAGACGCGCTCGGCGACGTCAATCTTGGACGGCTCGGCGATCACGCGATCGGAGAGCTCCAGCAACTCCTCGGGATGCAGGTTGACGACGCAGCCGGTTACGACCACGTAAGGCTCGCCCGGATAGGCCAGCGCATGACGGACGGCCTTACGGGTCTTGGCCTCGGCCTCGCCCGTAACGGCACAGGTGTTAATGACGATCAGATCGGCATCCTGGGGCTCCACAATAGCAAAGCCCAGGCGCATAAGGTCGGCAGTGATACGGTCAGACTCAACCCGGTTGACACGGCAGCCGAGGTTGACGACGGAAATATGGGGTGCGAGCACGCGGGCTCCTTAATCGAGGATATCGTCGAGGGCACTCTTGATACGGTCGGTCACCGACTTCTTACCAGAAGCGACGTCATCGCCCATCTCATCGGCAAAAGCACGGAGCAGTTCGCGTTGCTTATTGGAAAGATTGGTGGGAACGACCACGCGCAGTTGCACGATCAGGCGGCCACGCGAACCGCCACCGCCAATGCGCGGCATGCCGTAATTATTGACGCTCACGGTGTCGCCGTACTGGGCGCCGGCGGGAACCGTCACCTTAACGACCTCGTCGGGCATAATGCCCTCGACCTCGATCTCGCAGCCGAGCGCAGCCTGCGCAATCGAGATATCGCTCACCAGGTACAGGTCGTCACCGTTGCGCTTAAAGCGCTCATGGTCGGCAACGCGCACGTTGACAATCAGGTCGCCCGAAGGCTCGCCGCGAAGGCCGGCCTCGCCAAAGCCGCTCACACGCAGCTGGCGACCGGTCGAAACGCCGGCGGGAATATCGATGTCGATCTTTTCGTGCGAAGGCGTGCGGCCCTGGCCGTCACAGGTCTCGCAGGGATGATCGATGACCGTGCCCTCGCCGTGGCAGTCGGGGCAAGGCGAAGAGGACTGGACCTGGCCCAAAAAAGAGCGCTGGACCGTGGTGACATAGCCCGTGCCGTGACAGCGGCTGCACTGTTTTTCGGTCGCACCGTCAGCCTTGCCCGTACCGTTGCAATCCTCGCAAGGAGCAAGGCGATCATAGCTGATCGTCTTTTTGCAGCCGAGCGCTGCCTCCTCGAGCGTCACCGAAAGCGAGATGGCCATGTCACGTCCGCGACGACGCTCACGACGGCTGCGGGCGCCACCGCCGGCACCGCCGCCAAAGAACGACGAGAAGAGGTCGTCCATGCCCATGCCACCAAAGATATCGTTGATATCGACGTAGCCCGAACCACCAGGGCCGTCAGCAGTGCCGTAACGGTCGTAGTTAGCGCGCTTCTGCTCGTCGGAAAGAACGGAATAGGCCTCGTTGAGCTCCTTGAACTTGGCCTCGGCCTCGGGGTCGTCCGAAACATCCGGATGTACGGTACGGGCCTTCTTTAGAAACGCGCGCTTAATCGTCCGCGCGTCGGCATCCTTGTCGACGCCAAGTACCTCGTAGTAATCCCTATTATCCGACACGACCGAATCCTTCCGACTTTCATTATTGTCACAGTGCGTCCTATACCCAAGCTGGGCCGACCGCAAACAGAGGGTTTGATGTTATTGCATTTGGTACGGCGAAAGCATGGCCCGTTGCGAGCAGCTCGCAAACCAAACCGACACGAGCGCGAACATGAAGCCGTTGGCAAAACCGTTGGCAAATTGCATCGCGCCGCGCTTCCACCACAGCAGGCTGCGATGAAGCACACCGTCCGAAAGCACCATGAACAGGCCCATGGCAAACGGAATAAAGCACATCACGGCAAAGGCCGAGAACACGCCCGAGATGGCCGAGAGTACCAAAAACGGCGCCACAATGCCCATCAGGTAAAAACCGGTACGAGCTTTGCCTTCCAAGCGCTCGGCCTCAACATGGGCGCGGCCGACCAGATCGCCACCCGGGGCACCGTTAGTGCCGGCATGACCCATGCCGCTAATGCGGACCTCGTCGCCATCATGCGTGCCGGCGGGAAACTCAATCGTCTGCTCGGAGGTTACGCGAGTACGACCGCTGCCGCCGCAATCGGGACAAGGGTCCGCCACGACCTTACCGGAACCGCCGCACTCGGGGCAGACCGACTGGAACGTGCCCGCGCCAAACAGGAAGGACAGGTCGACGTCGATGTGGCCGCGGCCACCGCAGCTCGGGCAGGTATGGGCATGCTCGGACGAAACAGAACCCGAGCCTCCGCAGTGGCCACAGGTATCGAAACGCGTGTAGCGAACGGTCTTGCGGGCACCACCCTTGGCCTCCTTGGCGTCGAGCTTAATATCGACGACCACGTTGGCGCCGTTCTCGGGATTATAGGCAGCCTGCCCGCGACGCGGCTGGCCCCAGGCTCCACCAAAGGGAAAACCACCCTCAAAAGGATTGCCGTACCCGGCGCCGCCGGCATAGCCGCCACCATAGGGCGAAGCCGTGGGAGCGCCGGCAAAGGGATTGCCCGAGCGCATGGCGTCGTAGCGCGCACGCTTCTGCTCGTCCGAAAGCACGGCGTAGGCCTCGGAAACCTCTTTAAACTTTTCCTCGGCATCCGGCTCTTTGTTGACGTCCGGATGGAGTTTGCGGGCCTTTTGCTGAAAGGCCTTTTGAATATCACGCGAGGTGGCGTCCTTGGAGACACCCAGAATCTCGTAGTAATCTTTTTCGTTCATCGTCGCCATGCGCGGCAACCTCCTGCTCACAGCAGCGTATATATTCCGGTAATTCTACCCGAGCGGCCTAGGCTAGATCCCAAAACAGCTCGAACAGAACATTTCCATCGAGCCAGCCCAGGTGTGTCGGCGCCAGACGAGCTCGAACATGGCCCGCGAGGACATCTGCCGAAGTGAAGGGTCCCTCATGGACCCCGAGCGTCTCGGGAACCCAAGTGGCAAGACCCAATTCGAGCGCGCGATCGCAAGCAGCTGTCAGCTCTCCCGTTGGGATGACGCAAGCCGCACGAACCAACAGGTCGGACGCGACACCGCGCGTCATGCGGCAAGCAAGCATCAGGTCTTCAGCCGCAGCCTCACGCTGCGACAGATATTCGGCCTCAAACGCTGTCGCGTCATCGTCACGTTGCACCAGACGCACGCGATACGAATCGCCTCGAGAAGACACGCCGGGGAACAAACCTGCAAGACGGTCGAAATCCTCGGCGTCGAGCATGCCCGCGGCAGAACGACCCAGGCCCAGGTAGCCCCGTCCGGTCCAGTAGGCAATGTTATGGGCACACTCATGGCCGTCGAGCGCGTAGCTCGCCACCTCATACGGGTGATAGCCGGCGGCACCCAGGAGTTCGCGTGCCACGTCCATGCAGGCAGCCTGAAAATCCTCATCAGGCACGAGCGACTCATCGCGGCACGCCATGCAATAAAGGGGCGTCCCCTCCTCGAGCGTGAGCGGGTAAACCGACACATGATGCGGAGCCGCCGCCAGCACGCCATCGAGCGTGCGCTTCCAACTCGCTGCGGTCTGCCCGGGAAGTCCGCACATAAGGTCGCACGACACGTCAAGCCCAGCGTTCTTGACCGTCGCGATGGCAGCGAGCGCCCGATCGGCATCGTGAATACGACCGATGGCGGTAAGTTCGATGTTATCGAGCGTTTGCACGCCCAGAGAGACGCGTGTGACACCAACCTTGGCAAGCGCAGCGGCAAGCTCGGCGGTCAGCGACTCAGGATTAGCCTCGCAGGTAAACTCAACGGGGGCGCACCACGCACGAATACGCCGCGCCAGCTCCACCAGGCGCTCCCCCGCCAGCGACGGCGTACCGCCGCCAACATAGACGGTGCGGATCTGGTCGAGGGCCCCAGCCTTGCCAAAAGCATCGAGGCGCGCGAACAACTGCTCAAAATAGACATCGAGCGCAGCGCTCAGGTCGCACGGAGCAAAACTGCGCGAGTCAAAGTCGCAGTACCGGCACTTTTGGGCACAAAACGGCACGTGCACGTACAGCGCGGTAACGGCCACCCTTAAGCCTCCAGCGGATGAGGGGGCACCGATTCGCCGGCGGCAAGGGCAGCCTCGCAGGCCACCACATCGCGCTCGATCTCATCAACCAGAGCCATGAACTCCTCGTAAGTGGAACAGCGCACCACATGGGCACGCCAAGCGGCGGCATGGGGCATGCCTTTTAAGTACCAGCTTGCGTACGTACGGGCACGCGACATGAGCGGCAGGAGCTCATGCGTCAACGTTAGGTGCTCACGCAGGGCGTCTAAGCGCTCGACGGAGCTGCGCGCCGGCACCGGCGTGCCATCGAGTGCAAGGGCGCGAGCATCGCCGAACACCCACGGATTGCCATAGATACCGCGTGCGATAAACACCGCGCTGGCACTCGAGCCTTGCAGATGCTCAGCAGCGTCCTCGGCCGAGAACACATCGCCCGAACCGATAACGGGAATCTCGACGGCGTCGGCCACCTCATCGACGACCGACCAATCGGCCTGGCCCGTGTAGAGCTGCGTGGCGCAACGACCATGCACGGCGACTGCGGCGGCACCGGCGCCTTCGAGCATCTGGGCAAACGTCGCGGCATTACGGTCCTCGGCATAAAAGCCCTTGCGGATCTTTACGGTCACGGGCACATGCGCCGCGCCCACCGCCGCCTCGACGATCTTCTCGGCCAAATCGGGCGTGCGCATAAGGGCAGAGCCCTCGCCCTTGGTGACAACCTTTCGGGCAGGACAGGCCATGTTGATATCGATGAGCGACAGGCGATCGCCCACACGCTCCTCGACGGCGGCGACGGCACTCGCAAACTGATCGGGCTTGGAGCCAAAGAGCTGCACGCAAATCTGCTGCTCCTCGTCGGCCGGCAGTACCAGACGCCACGTTTTGTTGCTGGCATAGGCAAGGCCCGCCACGCTCACCATCTCGCTGTAGGCAAGGTTGGCACCGCGGCGGCGACACATGATGCGGTAGGCGGGGTCGGTCACGCCCGCCATGGGAGCCATAAGGAACGGCTGCTCGGCATAGGCGCCCAGCAGCCGCTTGCTGTATTCGGAAAGCGCCATAGACCTACTCGTCCACCTTGAGGATCGCCATAAAGGCCTCCTGCGGGACCTCGACCGATCCGATGGCCTTCATGCGCTTCTTGCCCTCTTTCTGCTTCTCGAGCAGCTTGCGCTTACGCGAGATATCACCGCCGTAGCACTTGGCAAGCACGTCCTTGCGACGCGCCTTGACGGTGGAGCGGGCGATGATCTTGTTGCCGATAGCACCCTGGATGGGCACCTCGAACAGCTGACGCGGAATAATCTCCTTGAGCTTGTCGCATAGGCCGCGGGCAAGACCGTAGGCCTTGTCCTTGTGGACGATAAACGACAGCGCGTCCACCTCGTCGCCCGAAAGCAAGATATCGAGCTTAACGAGCTCGGAGGGACGGTACTCGTTGAACTCGTAGTCGAGCGAGGCATAGCCCTTGGTACGACTCTTGAGCTGGTCAAAGAAGTCCAAAATGAGCTCGGCGAGCGGCATATCGAAGCGCATCTCGACCGATTTGCTCGTCAGGTGGATCATATCGGTCGTGACACCACGGTGCTCGATGGCGAGCTGCATGACGGCACCCGTATACTCGGGCGGGCAGATAATCTTGGCCTTGAGGTAGGGCTCCTCAATGCGCTCGATGCGCGTAGCCTCGGGCAGATCCTGCGGGCTGCGGACATCAATCATCTCGCCGTCAGTCTTGTAGACGTGATAGTCCACCGAGGGGCTCGTGGCAATGAGGTCAAGATTGAACTCACGCTCCAGGCGCTCCTTGACGACCTCCATATGCAGCAGACCCAGGAAGCCCACGCGGAAGCCAAAGCCGAGCGCCACCGAGGTCTCGGGCTCCCACACCAACGACGGGTCGTTGACGTGCAGCTTATCGAGCGCGTCACGCAGGTTCTCGTAGTCCTTGTTATCGATCGGGAACAGGCCCGTATAGACCATGGGCTTGGCCTCGCGGTAGCCGGGAAGCGGCTCGGGGCAGGGATTCGACGCCCACGTGAGGGTATCGCCCACGCGAACGGCCTCGGGGTCCTTCAGGCCCGTGACCACGTAACCGACCTCGCCGACCGTCAGCGCGTCAACCGGAGTCTCGGCGGGACGCTTGACGCCCACGCCATCGACCAAAAAGTCGCCCTTTGCCTGCATCATACGCAGGGTATCGCCCTTTTTGATGGAGCCGTCAAAGATGCGCACCGTGGCGACGACGCCACGATACTCGTCGAAGTATGAATCCAGAATGAGTGCCTTGAGCGGCGCGTTCGCATCGCCCTTGGGCGGAGAGATCAAAAAGACAATGGACTCCAGCAGATCGTGGATGCCCTCGCCGGTCTTGCCCGAGACACACACGGCATCATCGACAGGGATCGCCAGGTCATCCTCGATCTCGGTCTTAACCTCGTCGGGATGAGCCGAGGGCAGGTCGATCTTGTTGATGGCCGGCACAATGTCCAGATTGGCGTTCATGGCGAGCGTCGCGTTAGAGACGGTCTGCGCCTCAACGCCCTGCGTGGCGTCGACAACGAGCACCGCGCCCTCACAGGCTGCCAGCGAGCGCGAGACCTCATAGGTAAAGTCCACGTGGCCCGGCGTATCGATCAGATTGAACTGATACGTCTCGCCATCGTCGGCGTCATAGGACACGCGAACGGCATTGGACTTGATCGTGATGCCGCGCTCGCGCTCGATATCCATGGTGTCGAGCAGCTGCGACTCCATGTCGCGTTCGTCGACTGTATGGGTGAGTTCGAGGATACGGTCACTGATCGTGGACTTGCCATGGTCGATGTGCGCAACGATTGAGAAGTTGCGGATGTGGGAAATGTCAATTGAAGTATTCATGCGGACTATCTTACCCGAGCGGTAGAAAAAATGGAGCCTGTTCCATAAAACAGGCTCCATTTATGCGCGTAATCTGTTTGGTGTGAAATTTACAACTTAGGCGTTGATGCTGTTCACGAGCTTGGCAAGACCGGACTTGCGGTTGGAAGCCTGGTTCTTGTGGATAACATGCTTGGCAGCAGCCATATCGAGACGCTTGGTGACGGTCTTGAGGGCAGCCTGGGCCTTCTCGGCGTCGCCCTCGGCGACGGCGGACTGGACGTGCTTGGTCAGCGTCTTGAGCTCGGACTTGACAGCCTTGTTACGCATGCGAGCTGCCTCATTGGTGCGGATACGCTTCTTCTGAGACTTGATGTTTGCCACTTCTGGAGTTCCTTTCGAGTTCCTTGCAAAAAATGTATGACACCTCTGAGACACGGTGAGGTCATGCAAGCGCCTACTATAGCACGCTCCCCCTCAAAGGGATAGAACGAATTTGTCAAATAGGCAGGTATCATCACGATTTTCTCAAGATGTTCGTAATCCAGAGCAAAAGCGCGGTCTGAGAATCGGCCGAACCCTTGAGCGCGAGCTCCACATCGACCGCCCCCTCGAGCGCTGCGACGAGCTCTGCCATCGAAAAGCGACGTGCCCAGGTCAGGTGATTCTTGACCTGCCAGGACTGGAGCTTGAGCGTTGCGGCCAGCTCACGACCCTGTCCGCGCGCATCGAGCGCTTTGGCAACGATAAGCTCGCGAATGCGGCCGCACAGCAATGTGTACGTCCACACGTAGCTCTTGGCGGGAAGTAGATTGAAGAGCTCGAGCGAGCGGCGCATGTCACGGGCCGAGACCGCATTGAGAAAGTCCCAGGGTTGAACCTCGGCCGTACGTACAATCCAGCGCTCAACGTCGGCAAGCTCAATTTGCGGTGCCTCGACCATCTGGGCAAGCTTAGCCAAGTCGTTATCGAGCATGCGAGTGTTTTCACCCGAACGCGAGACGAGTTCCTCGGCGGCCGCCGTCGAGATCGACTTGCCGTGCTGCGTCGCCATCTGCTGCACGCGGCGCGGAAGCTCCCAACGCTTTGTGCCGGAGCAATCGATCACGGCCTTCTTGTCGATCTTGGCGATCGCCTTATACAGGCGCGTGTTCTTGGCAAGCGAGTCGGCGATGATGAGGCAGACCGTTGTGGGACTGGGACTCGCCAAATACTCGACAAGCGGCTCCGAGACCGCCTTGGCGAGCTTTGAGCAGCCATCAAGGATTACCAAGCGAAACTCGCTGCCCATCGGAAAGGTGTTAAGCGATCCGATAATGGACTCGATATCGGGGTCCTTGGTCATGTCGCGCTCGTCGAGGTTGAACTCGACCATACCCGACTTTTCCAGACGCGCTTTCATACGCGAGACGGCGTGATCGCGCTTGACTCCGTCGGTACCGACGATCAGATATGCCGGCAGCAAACCGGTTTCGGACATTGCGCCCCCCTCCCGCAGACCTTCGCATTCGTTCCGTGCCATTCTAGCCCAGGGGCCCACCACACGCCAACGACGTCGTCACGGTCGCTGGCATCGCATCGCAAAGCCATTCGCAGTTGGCGTGACGGTAATGTCGCCGTGTTCGATGGTGCATGCGAACGCACCGCCCGCTTCCTGAACGGCATCGATGCAGGCATCCGACGGATGACCGTATCGATTCCCCTTGCCGGCGCTCGCGAGGGAAAGCTCGGGTCTCAGGACATCCAGCAACTCAACATCGACTGAAACCTTGGAGCCGTGATGCCCAAGTTTAAGGACATCAATATCCCCCACCTCCTGCACGAATTCCCGTTCTTGGTCGAGCTCGGCATCACCGGTGAGGAGTATGCGCAGGCTCTTGCCTTCCTGAACATAAGAGAGCAGCAGGACAAGCGAGTCCTCATTTCCCTCGCCATCCACGGACTCGAATGGCCACATCACGCGGGCGCAAAATGAGCCGATGTCGACCGTATCCCCACAGCGCACCTGCCGATACTCCACGCCAGATCGGTTCAATACCTCAACAGGAGCATCCTCCAGCGCATCCGCCGCCACGGCAATCGTTCCGACCGAAAACTGTTCGAGCACGGCAGGCAGACCACCCCAGTGATCCTCATCCCAATGCGTCACAAAGACGGCATCGATATGGTGCACGTTATTGCGAACCAACGCCGCCACCACGCGCTCATCGAGCCCGCAGTCGACGAGCGCTACTGAGCCGCCCTGGCGGATAAGAATCGCATCGGCCTGGCCCACATCGAGCACCGTCACCGAAGGCGGAGCGAATCGATCCCAGTAGACGTACGGAATCGCAGCCAAGAGCACCAGACACGCAAGCCCCACCGCCATAGGACGTGCGCGGGGACGCGGCCACCAGATCAGCAGAACCGTCAGCAAACACGGCACTAGATAAATCCACATGCTATCGGGCGGCGCACTCACGGATGCACCCGGCACGGCGGCAAACAGCTGCTCGAAAAACAGCGCGCAACGGGCGGCAATCATAGGCACAACGAGCGCCCAAGTCCGCAACGGTGCCACGAGCGAAAAGGGAGCCAGCACGATGGACACAGCAAGCAGTACGCTCACCACCGGACCGATGACCGCATTTGCCAACGGAGCAATGAGCGAGAACGTACCGAAGGCGGGAATGGTAATGGGAAGAGTCGCCAGTTGCGAGCACAGCGTGACGGAAAGCATGCTTGCAACGCCCGATGGCACACTCAGCTCACCCAAAGCGAAGGTCGCATAGGGGCAAAAGCACAGAATGGCAAAGACGCTGGCACATGAAAGCTGAAAGCCCATCTCGAACAGCACCGTCGGCCGCAGTAGCACAAAGATGGACATGGTTACGAAGAGTGCCGATGCGCCGTGCCGGCGACGCCCCGCGCCGTTTACGACAAGCGTCGCGAACACCATGCAGCACGCGCGCACGGCCGAGAGAGACGCGCCCGTAAAGACAGCGTAGCCCACAAGCGTTATCGCCAATATCGCCCGCTGAAGACCACGTGAGCAGCGAGTCTTTTGCAATACACCCTCGATTACAAACCCCACGATAGCCAAATGGCTGCCGGAGACGGCTATAAGATGCGCCGTTCCCGTCACCGAAAACCAATCGCCCGCCGACTGGGCGCGCAGCTCGGCCGAACGACCGCAGACGACACCGGCTATGAGTGCACGCGCCGGGTCGGTCGCAGGCGCGATGGACGCAAGCAGCCCATTTCGCAGCCGAAGCAGCGGCCCCGGAGAGCCCTCATCGACCGACACAATCCGAACGGCTTTTACCTTGCATACCTCGCCTCGGAGCACGCGCGATCGTCCATACGCATCGTTCTCAAAACGTGAAACGCGACCGATAACACGCGCGTGCGCCCCGACCTTGAGCTCGAGGTCGCACGATAGGCGAACCGTTGCCAAGTTCTTACCGTCCGCGCGTGCCTCGCAGGTATAGGAATACACGTCGTCGTTTATGGATGGATCGCCCTGCACGATAAACTCGAGGCCGCTTGCCGCTCGACCGTCGAGCGCCTTCGAGGCGCTGAGCGCACCCACAGCCCACCACGCCGAGACGACCGCTCCCGCCACGAGACCGACGGACGCAGCATACAACCACCACTTCAAAGGGGCAAGCCGCGCACAAGATTGAGCCAGCACAACGAATACCGCCGCCGCAACGGGAATGGCCCATAGCAGCCCGACCGCCGGCGCCCGCTCCCTCAGCAGCGCATCAGCGGCCACGTTGAGCACCAAGGCGCAGCTCATGCACATGCCGGCACACAAGGCCATCGTCCACGGAAGCAGGGGCCGCGGAGGCATCACACGCTCGCGCTCGGTCGCACTCATACGCAGATGCAATCTTTGATTTTGGCAAGCTTCTTCTCGCCGATTCCCGACACACGCATCAGATCGTCAACCGAGGCAAAAGCACCGTTCTTTGTCCGTTCATCGATAATCGACTGGGCCATGGAGGGACCGATGCCCGAGAGCGTCTGCAGCTCTGCCGCGCTTGCCGTATTGATGTTTACTAGGCCTGTTGCGCCACTCACGCCCGATGATGTGGAAGCCCCACCATCAACACCGACTTCCGCAATGGACGCCTGCTGCTCCCCTACCGTTGGAACATGGATTTTTTGTCCATCAGTGACCTTAGATGCCCGATTAAGCCCCGTAACGTCAGCCTCGGGCGCCAGCCCGCCGGCGGCATCGATCGCCTGGGATACCCGTGCCCCATCTTTGAGTCTGTATACACCGGGCGACACAACGGCGCCATCGACATCGACATAGACCTCTGCCGCGGCAGAAGCCTTAGTCGAAGAGCCTTCGGATGTCTTTCCGCTCGAAGCATCGCCGGATCCCGGCTCCACTAACGAGCCCGTACCATCAGTGCGCTCAAACGACACGCCGCCGGCACCGCCGCCAAGGTTCGCCATCGCCAAGCCGCTCGCCATCGCAATGACGCCCAATATCGCCACCACCACAGCCTTATGACCGAGCAGCTTGCCTGCCCAGCGGTCCATCTTTTTGACCCGTTCGTGTTGTTCGCGCTGCGCCATAACAAAACCTCCCAACAACATCGTGTCAGGAAAAGAGCCCTGCAACAGCCATGCTTCAAAACCGGTTTTCGCGGTCAAACCAAAAGCTGACCAAAACCTTGCACAAATCTGTCCATTTATTCAGGCACACGTCAGCAAATGAACACTTAGCCGCAAAATGCCCAGATAGCAAAAGACCGACGATGCAAGAGCATCGTCGGTCTATGCACAAATTTACTCGTGATCTTGGTAAATCTCACGCGGAGCAAGCTCCGAATGTTTGCGTTTTAAGGTCTTAGGGGCCTTATACGTGTTGCTTTCGAAGTCGATGTACTCGGTCTGCTTGAGTAGGCGCTCGATCATCTCCTCGTGATCGAACAACTCCCAGGCCTCATGCACGGCATCGAGTTTAGCGTGCGTCTCGGGACGACGCGGCATAAACAGCGTGCAGCAGTCGGGAGCGGCCTCAGTCGAGATATCGAACGTACCAATCTCCTCGGCGCGCGCGATAATCTCCTGCTTGTCCGAACCGATGAGCGGACGGAACACGGGGATCTTCACGGCCTCGTTAACGGCCATGATATTCTCAAGCGTTTGGGAGGCAACCTGTCCAAGCGATTCGCCCGTCACGATGGCCTTGGCGCCCTCGATGTGTGCAATGCGCTCGGCAACCGAATACATAATGCGGCGATACATGATCACGCGCAGGTTGCTGGGACAGGTGACCGAAATCTCACGCTGACAGTCGCCAAACGGCACCACGTACAGGCGGCCGATCTGGACACCCGGCTCAAGCGCACGGATGATGTCCTGCACCAAATACTCGCTCGTATCGGGCGTCTGCGGACGACCAGAGAAATGCACCGGCACGCACACCGCGCCGCGACGCGCGAGCATCCAGGTCGCCACCGGAGAATCGATACCCGATGACAGCAGCGTCACGACCTTGCCGGCAGAACCAACCGGCAGACCGCCCACGCCGCGCTCGGAGCGCGCGTACACATAAACGCTACCCTGGACCACCAGTACGTGCACCATCGCATCGGGGTCGTGCATTTGAACCTTTTTATCGGGGAAGGCCTCACACAACACCTCGCCCACCTGACGGTTGATGTCAATCGAGGTGAGCTCATAGTCGGTATTGGAGCGCTTGGCGTGCACCTTAAACGAATCGAAGGAACCAAACTCGCGCAGCGCCTTCACGGCGGCGGCACAGTACTCCTGAGGGTCGCGATTGGTGTGATACGCCAAAGACACACGGGCAACGCCGGGAACGGTGCGAATGACACGCGCCGCCTCGTCGGCCTGATGCTCGTTAAAGGTCACGAGGATATAACCGGAAATTCGAGACACGGCATTCACGGAAAAGGCGGCCAAGGCCGCCTTGATGTTATCCATGAGGATATGCTCAAAATGTGCGCGGTTCTTACCCTTCAGTCCAACCTCGTGATAGTGGACCAGGCAGACGCGAGCCGCCATTTAGGCTTCAGCAACCTTGTGGCCGAGCGCCTTCTCGTAACGGGCCTCGTCGTAAGAGATGTCGCCGTCGACAATCTCGTCCATAGCCATCGAAATGGTATCGGCACCGGAAAGCCCGATGGTGATGTCATCGACATCCTGGACGGCAAGCACGCGGTTGTGCTGGCCACGCAGCATGCTGTTAATATCGCAGGCGCGCTTGGAGGCAAGCGAAGCGAGCAGGAAGCGGTTGTGATCGGTCTTCTCCAGAAGATCGTCAATGCAAGGCTTTACAACGGACACGGACCTCAGATCCTTTCATGCATATCGAGAACGCGAACGAGCTCATCGGTCGCGCGGTCGAGATCGTCATTTACCACGACTTCGTCGTAGCGGTCGGCAAGGGCAAGCTCATCGGCGGCGTTTGCCATACGCAGCTCAATCGTCTCGGGCGTCTCGGTACCGCGACCGACTAGACGCTCGCGAAGCACCTCGAGCGAAGGTGGCTTGATAAAGATCAGCACGGCCTCGGGGAAACGCTCCTTGACCTGCAGGGCACCCTGGACATCGATCTCCAAGATGAGAGACGAACCAGAGGCGAGCTTGGACTGAACCTCGCTCACCAATGTGCCGTAGCAGTTACCGTGGACCTCGGCCCACTCAACAAACTCACCGTTTGCCACGCGGCGGTCGAACTCCTCGCGCGTCAGAAAAAAGTAGTTGACGCCGTCGGCCTCACCTTTGCGTGGTGCTCGCGTGGTAGCCGAAACCGTCAGGCCCAAGTTCGAGCGGCGCTCGCGCACACGAGTGACGAGCGTACCCTTGCCTGCGCCTGACGGTCCAGAAATCACAAAGAGCTTGGAATCCTGAGCGCTCACTTATTTGGTCAGCTGCTCGAGGAGCTGCTCGCGCTGACGGACGCCGAGGCCCTGGACGCGACGGGTAGCGGAGATACCGAGCTCCTCCATGATCTTGGCGGCCTTGGCCTTGCCATAACCAGGAAGAGACTCGATGAGGGTGGAAACCTTCATGCGGGAAGCGATGGGGTCATCGGAGTTGAGCACGGACTCGAGGGACTTCTCGCCCTTCTTGATCTGCTCGCGAAGCTCAGCGCGGGCGTGACGTGCGGCAGCAGCCTTCTCAAGAGCCTGCTTGCGCTGCTCATCGGTAAGCTGAGGGAGTGCCATTCGTACCTCCAAATAGTTGGGTTATATCTGATTCAATAATTGGCATTTTAGCACGTAGAACGTACAAAATGCCCAATCGCGGCTCCATAGGTTAGACGATACCCGCAAAAAGTGCAATATACTGCGCCCAAAGTTAAGCCCCTGACCTGCGATTCCACACAAAGGATGGGAAAGATTACGCAGGCACAGGGGCTATTTTGTGCTAATGAGACCCAAAAGTGGTGACTTAGGGGAATCTTTTACGCGATGTTTTCGACCAGCTCGGCAACGATGGCGTCAAAGGCGGCAACCGGATCGTCGGCACCGGTGATGGGACGGCCCACCACGATGTGGCTTGCGCCACGCTCGATAGCCTGGGAAGGCGTCGCCACGCGGGACTGGTCACCAAGGGCGGCACCCACCGGACGCACACCCGGAGTCACGATCAGGGCATCAGGACCCAGCAGCTCACGCATGTCGTGAGCCTCCATCGGCGAGCACACGATGCCATCGATGCCGTTGGCCTGAGCGAGCTTTGCCAGGCGGGCGGCCTCCTCGGCCACGGGCGACTCGACGCCGATCTCGCTCAAGGCATCCTGATTCATGCTCGTGAGCACGGTGATGGCGACGAGCTTGGCGCGGTCCTCGCGCGCCTCCTCGGCACCCTCGCGGCAGGCAGCGAGCATGGCACCCGAACCCAAGCCGTGAACCGAAAGCAGGTCGGCACCGGCAAGTGAAGCCGAGCGGGCGGCACCGCGAACCTGATGCGGAATATCATGGAACTTGAGGTCAAGGAAGACCTTAAAGCCCAGGTCCTTGAACGTCTTGACGATCTCAGGACCCTCGGCGTAATAGAGCGTCATGCCGACCTTGAGCCAGGCGGCATGGCCCGAAAGCTCGTGGGCAAGCTCGAGCGCACGCTCACGATCGCAGTCGAGAGCGACGATAACGCGGTCGCGGGCATCGGTCTCTAGCATTCGAAAGCACCTACCAGTTCGTTGATGTCCTTCACGCCCTGGGACTCCGCCCAGGCCTCGAGCTCGTGCGCGATCTTGAGCGAAGCGCACGGATCGACGAAGTTGGCCATGCCGACCGACACGCAGGTGGCGCCAGCCAGGATAAACTCGGCCGCATCTTCGCCCGTCATGACACCGCCGACACCGTTGATGGGGATATCGACGGCCTGAGCGACCTCCCAGACCATGCGAACGGCGATGTGGTGGCACAGCGGGCCCGAAAGGCCGCCCTTGGGCTTGGCCACACGGGACTTGCGGGTATGGACGTCGATGGCCATGCCCTGGATGGAGTTAATGACCGAAAGGCCGTCGGCGCCGGCGGCCTCGAGAGCCTTGGCAATCTCGGCAACGTTAACCGGAGCCATCTTTACGAACAGCGGCTTATCGGTCACCTTACGGCAGGCAGCCATAACGGCAGAGGCGCCCTCGGGCGAGGAGCCCATGGCGGCACCGCCGGCGGCAATATTGGGGCAGCTGACGTTGATCTCGTAGCCGGCAGCCCAGGGGCACAGCTCGACATACATCTCGAGCGCGCGGACAAACTCCTCGACGGAGTGACCGGCGACCTGACAGATGACCTGACAACCGTCCTTGGAGAGCTGCTCGAGCCACGGACCGGACTCGCGGGCAAAAGCGGCCACGCCGGGGTTCTGAAGGCCCACGGAGTTAATCATACCGCCGGGAATCTCGGCCATGCGGGGCGCGGGGTTGCCGGGCCAGGGCTCAGCTGCGCAACCCTTGGTGGTGATGGCGCCCAGCTGGGAAACATCAAAGAAGTTCTGGAACTGCCAACCGTAGCCAAAGGTACCGGCTGCGGTGTTGATGGGGTTCTGCATCTTGACGCCGCCGAAATCGACGGCCATGTTCACGGTACCCACTAGAAGACCACCACCTTGGAAGCATCGAACACGGGGCCGCACATGCAAGCACCCTTCATACCGTCGACCGTCTCGACATTGCAGGTGTTGCAGGCGCCAAAGCCACAGCTCATCATGCGCTCAAGCGACACCTCGCAGTACGCACCGGCCTCGGCGGCAGCGGCGGCGACTTTCTTCATCATGACAGCGGGGCCGCAGCTGGCCACATAGTCGTAGCCGCCCTCGCCGAGCAGCTCGGCGGCAGGATCGGTGCAAAAACCGTGCGTGCCGAGCGAGCCGTCGTCGGTGCAAACGTTGACCGTATCGCACAGCGAGCGGAACTCATCGACACCCACGGCCTTGGAAGCGGTGCCAAAGCCCAGGCACACGTCAACATCCACGCCCTGCTCGGCGAGCATACCGGCAAGGCACAGCACGGGCGGAACACCGATGCCACCGGCGACGAGCAGGGCCTTCCTGGTGCCCTCGGGTACCATCCAGCCACGGCCACCGGGGCCCAGCAGGTTAGAGGTGGAGCCAGGGCCCATCTGGGACAAACGACGGGTATCGTCGCCCACGACGGCGTACCACAGCTCGACGGTGCCAGCCTCGGCGTCGGCGCGGTAGTAGCTCAGGGGCACGCGAAGCAGCGAGGACGCATCGCCGGGTACGGCGATGTTCACAAACTGACCGGGCTTGAGCGCACTTGCAAGCTTGGGGGCCGAGATGACGAGCGAGAAGATGCCGTCGGCAATCTCCCGGTTCGAGACGACCTCGAAGTCGTGCATGCGTGCAGTGGAAGGTGTGGGCATAGACGCTCCAATCCCCCATGCGGTTGCATGGTTCAGGCGAACAGAAAGCGCGGCACCGCAAGGGCACCGCGCACAAAAGCGATAAGGCTATGCTAGCAGATGCAGCCGTCGGCGAGCGTCTGCTTACCGCCGACAAACACATCGGTGGCGCGACCGGTAAGCGTGCGGCCGGCGAAACCGGAGTTCTCGGCGCGCGACTCGTAACCGTCCTCGCCGACCGTCCAGGTGGCAGCGGGATCGAACACGGTCAGGTCGGCAACGGAGCCCGCCTTGACCTGAACCTGGTCGAGGCCCAGAATCTCACGCGGCTTGATGGCCATGAGCTCGACCATGCGAGCCGTGCTCATCTTGCCCGTGTTGACCAGCTCGGTGAGCACGAGCGACAGCGAGGTCTCGAGGCCGATCATGCCAAAGGGCGCGAGCTCGAACTCGCGGGCCTTCTCCCACGGGGTGTGGGGAGCGTGAT
Source organism: uncultured Collinsella sp. (assembly GCA_902469665.1). GTDB lineage: Bacteria > Actinomycetota > Coriobacteriia > Coriobacteriales > Coriobacteriaceae > Collinsella. Next base: position 46,361 of record CABRDE010000006.1, read on the forward strand.
CGGTGACGATAACGTCGACGGTGCCGTCGATGACACCCTGACGGATGGCCTCGGCATCCTCCTCGGTACGCAGCGGCGGATTGACCTTGAGCGAGGTGTTGTAGGTCTCGTCCAGATCGTTCTCGGTCAGGAACATGTGGTGCGGGGTGGCCTCGCAGGTCACCTGGACACCGGCGGCCTTACCAGCACGCACGATCTCCAGGCCATGGGCGGTGGAGATGTGCTGGATGTGCAGCTTGGCACCAGTCAGCTTGGCGATCTCGATGTCGCGGGCGATCTGGAGCTCCTCGCCGGCAGCCGGCCAGCCCTCGAGAGCCAGACGGGTCGAGACCTTGCCCTCGTTGATCTGGCCGTGGCCGACCAGGTCCTCGTCCTGGCAGTGGCTCATAAAGACCTTGCCGAACATCTTGCCGTAGTCCATGCAACGACGGAGCATGCCCGCACCCTGCACGCCGCGACCGTCGTCGGTGAAGGCGACGGCGCCGTGGGCGACCATATCGCCCATCTCGGACATGGCCTCGCCCTTAAGACCGCGGGTCATGGCGCCCGACGGATAGACGCGGCAGTGACCGACCTCGGCAGCACGGGACTTGACGAACTCCACGACAGTGCCGTTATCGGTGACGGGATCGGTGTTGGGCATGGAGCACACGCCGGTAAAGCCGCCCTTGGCAGCTGCGCGGGTACCGCTCTCGATGTCCTCTTTGACCTCGTAGCCAGGCTCGCGAAGGTGAACGTGCATATCCACCAGGCCGGGGACGAGGTACTTGCCGGAAAGGTCGCGGACCTCGGCTCCCTCGACGGCGAGATTCTCGCCGACCTCGGCGATCTTGTCGCCGTCAATCAGGACGTCAACGACACCGTCAAGCTCGACGGACGGGTCGACGACGTGGGCATTCTTAAGAAGCAAGGCCATTATCGGCACCTCCAAGCAGCAGATACAGGATAGCCATACGCACGCAGATACCGGCGTAGACCTGCTCCAGGATGACGGAGCGTTGTGGGTGGTCGGCCATATAGGAGTCGAACTCGACGCCGCGGTTGATGGGGCCCGGGTGGCAGATGATCGCGTCGGGCTTCATGAGCTTCTCGCGGTCCTTGGTCAGGCCGAAGAGCTTGTGGTACTCGCGAATGGTCGGGAACGGGGCACCCTCGAGGCGCTCCTGCTGCACGCGCAACATGTAGACGACGTCCAGCTCGGGCAGGACGGAATCGAGGTCGCTCGTCACGTGGTCGCAACCCAGGACCTCGGGCGCCGGCGGCAGCAGCGTGCCGGGGGCGACGGCGTAGGTCTCGCAGCCCATGATCTTAAGGGCGGGAATCAGCGAGCCGCAGACACGGGAGTGTGAGATATCGCCGACGACGGCGACCTTCAGACCGTGGAAGTCACCCTTGTGCTGCCAAATGGTGTACAGGTCCAGCAGGGCCTGCGTGGGGTGGTTGTGCTTGCCGTCGCCGGCGCAGATGACGCTCGCGGGCGAGTTCTGCGTGACGATGTAGGGAGCACCGGCGTGCTTATCGCGCACGACGATGCAGTCGATCTTGTAGGCGTTGAGGGTCTCGACGGTGTCGACGAGGCTCTCACCCTTGACCGTGGAGGTCGAGGAGCCGCCAAAGTTAAGGCTATCGGCCGAAAGACGCTTCTCGGCGAGCTCGAAGGAGCTACGGGTGCGCGTCGAGGGCTCGTTGAACATGTTGACGATGGTCTTGCCCTTGAGCGTGGGGACCTTTTTGATCGCACGCTCGTTGACCTCGGAGAACGCCTTGGCGGTCTCGAGGATGAGCTTGATGTCCTCTTCGGAGTACTCGGTAATGTCGATCAGGTGCTTATGGTTGAACGCCACGGTACTACTCACCTCCCAGCGGCGCGGAGCCCACGTGGGAACCCGGCGCGACGTCGTTAATCTCGACGGCGGTGTGGCCGTCGACTTCCTTCATATATAGGTGCACGTTCTCCTCATGCGACGAGGGAACGTTCTTGCCGACAAAGTCCGGCGAGATGGGGAGCTCGCGGTGACCGCGGTCAACGAGAACTGCCAGCTCAATACGGCTCGGACGGCCCAGGTCCATGACGGCGTCCAGAGCGGCGCGGATGGTACGACCCGTGTACAGGATGTCGTCCACCAGCACGACGCGCTTGCCGTCGACGCTAAAGGGAATGTTGGTGGCGTGGATCGCGGGAGCGAAATTGGTCGCATAGTCATCACGGTAGAAGCTGATGTCGAGGCTGCCGAGCGGAACTTCGAGGCCCTCGATCTCCTTGATCTCCTCGGCGAGTTTCTTTGCCAGAAGGTCGCCGCGCGTGACGATGCCGACCAGAGCGAGGTCTTCACAGCCCTCGTTGCGCTCGAGGATCTCGTGCGCGATGCGGGTCATCGCTCGATTGACGGCGGTCTCGTCCATGATGACCGCCTTGGGGGAAGTCGTGCCCATCGATCTCCTTCCTCACATGTCTTGACTGCTGACACAGTCAAAAAAATAGATGCCCGACCGCTTAAAGCGGACCAGACACCCACAGGAAAGTCTGCTCTTTGGCAGCTATGTAATTCCATGTGGGTATCTCGTACCCCTTTAATGGTCAAGGGATAGTGTAGCCAACCTCGAGCTTAATTGCGAGCATAAATACAGAGCAATCCGTAAACGGAGCCCAATGCTCCATAAACCTATATATATTTGTGGGACGAGCTTGAAAACGCACGCACGAGCTGGCATAATCCCCTCTGCTGCACGCAAATCGGATCTACGTCCAGGGCCGTAGCGTGGGCACTATCGCCAAAAGAGGAATATCTCTGTGTAGATTGCGCACAGGGAGCGACTTCTGTGCTATAGTTCAGGCTTGTTTGTTAACGCGACATGTTCGTTTGTCGCCCAAGGAGGGTCAGTTATGTCCAAAGTTTGCGAAGTTTGCGGTAAGCACCCCGTTGCCGGTCGCTCCATCAGCCACTCTCACCGCGTCACCAACCGTAAGTTCCGCCCCAACATCCAGCGCGTCTACGTCGTCGTCGATGGTCACCGTCGCAAGATGAACGTTTGCTCCACCTGCCTCAAGTCTGGCAAGGTTGCGCGCTCCTAAATAAGGTCTTACCAACAAGTACCTCGGACTCTCCGGGTCAAAGACCTCGCGTTCATATAGAACTTACCAAAGGCGTTCTCCCCTACGGAGGGCGCCTTTTTGCACTCATTGGGGACAGGCTTACATGAGTGCTTTCACGCATTGGGGACAGACGTGACGTACACATGCGGCGCCATGATCAGGTCCTGCCCAGCCTCACGCAGCCTCCCTCCAGCCCACAGTGGCCTTGGTCACGCTTGTAGCGCCAATGCCGGTGATACGGGCAATTTGCTTGACCGTGAGATGTGCCCGCCTGAGCCTCGGCAGACAGGCATCGCGATCGGGGCGTGGCAGGGCCTTGAGCAGCGCAGGATCTATGCTCGGCAGGACTTCGTGCGCAATGGAAAGGGCCTCCTCATCGGGGATCCGCCGGCGTGGAAGAACCTCCACTGACCAAGTGCGCCCGGCAACTTCCTCGAGATGCTCGCAATAGCAACGGGAGCCTCCGACGATATCGAGCATAGGAGCCGCGTCACAGATGTCAAAGGGATCATAGCCCAGCTGATATGCCTTGTAGCTTGACCAGCGGTACGCCTCGAGCGAGTCGAGCGCACCTTTCACGGGATTGAGATGGATATAATCGAGCAGCTGTACCGCCTGCGTGTCCGACTCGACCGCGACCCGTGAATAGCGATTGTCAAACAGATGGCCTGTTCTCCCCGTTTTCCCATTGAAATACTTGGCATACGCCGTCAGCGCACACTGCATTGCCTTTGAAAGATTGTCAAATGGGTCATCAACCATCAAATGGAAGTGATTGTCCATAAGGCACCAAGCCAACACCGCCACTTTATGGTGCGCGAACCTGTCCGAGATGTCCGATAAGAAACGATATCGGTCAGAGTCATCTTCAAAAATAATCTGTTTAGAGTTACCACGGTCAAAGACGTGGTAATAACCGGTGAGCGAAACGGCGCGGGCACATCGAGGCATAATCTCTCCTTTCAAAAACTGAACAGGCAACACCTAAAAGGAGAGAAGGAACGCGAAATGCTGAGCCTGTGACCTATTTATATCCAATGAGCGGCAAAAACAGGCCCAGAACGGCAAAATGGCAAATCGATGTCTGTCCCAAATGAGTGAAAGCACTCATGTAAGTCTGTCCCCAATGAGCGGGGCGATGCAGCAGACAGATAGTTTTAGTTAAAGCGGTTCATTTTATTGAAGCGTTTTAGTGTGCCTTTTACGGGAATCTTACCGTTCACCGAATAATTTCTTGCTATCATGCAAGGCGTAGGGTAAATCTCCGATCGCAAGGAGACACAAATGGTGAAAAAGTCACCGGAAAACACTACTCCCGCAATTGTGGACAACGTAGAGGCGCTTGAGGCTAAGCTCGCTCAGATGCGAGAGGCCCAGGCGCTTTTTGCTACGTACACGCAGGAGCAGGTCGACAAGATCTTCTATGAGGCCGCAATGGCCGCCAACAAGGCTCGTATCCCGTTGGCGAAGATGGCCATCGAGGAGACCGGCCGCGGCGTTCTTGAGGACAAGGTCATCAAGAACCACTACGCCGCAGAGTACATCTACAACGCTTACAAGAACACCAAGACCTGTGGTGTCCTGGAGCGCGACGAGGCTTACGGCATCACCAAGATCGCCGAGCCCATCGGCATCGTGGGCGCCGTCATCCCGACGACCAACCCCACCTCCACCGCGATCTTCAAGACGCTGATCTGCCTGAAGACCCGCAACGCCATCATCATCTCCCCGCACCCGGCTGCCGCCAAGTGCACCATCGCCGCCGCCAAGCTCGTGCTTGACGCTGCCGTCAAGGCCGGCGCCCCCGAGGGCATCATCGGCTGGGTCGATGTCCCCTCCATTGAGCTGACCAACATGGTCATGCGCGACGTCGACATCATCCTCGCCACCGGTGGCCCGGGCATGGTCAAGGCCGCTTACTCCTCGGGCAAGCCCGCCCTGGGCGTTGGCGCCGGTAACACCCCGGTCGTCATCGACGACACCGCCGACGTGCTGCTCGCCGTCAACTCCATCATCCACTCCAAGACCTTCGACAACGGCATGATCTGCGCTTCCGAGCAGTCCGTGACTGTCATCGACAGCATCTATGACCAGGTTAAGGCCGAGTTCCAGAAGCGCGGCTGCTACTTCGTCAAGCAGGGTGCCGAGATGGAGGCCCTGCGTGCCGCCATGTTCAAGAACGGCGCTCTCGATCACCGCATCCCCGGCATGGCCGCTGCCAAGATCGCCGAGCTCGCCGGCATCGAGGTTCCCGCCAAGACCAAGATCCTGATCGCCGAGGTCACCTCCACCGACCCCGCCAAGGAAGAGTTCTCCCACGAGAAGCTCTCCCCGGTCCTGGCCATGTACCACGCCAAGGACTTCCAGGAGGCCGTCGACAAGGCCGAGCACCTGGTGCTCGCCGGTGGCCCGGGCCACACCGCCTCTCTGTACGTGCACCCCGCCCAGGCCGAGAAGATCAGCCTGTTCGAGCACGTCATGAAGGCCTGCCGTATCGTCATCAACACCCCGTCCTCGCACGGTGGCATCGGTGACCTGTACAACTTTGGCATGAAGCCGTCTCTGACCCTGGGCTGCGGCTCCTGGGGCGGCAACTCCGTCTCCGAGAACGTTGGGGTGAAGCACTTGATCAACGTTAAGACTGTGGCCGAGCGCCGTGAGAACATGCTGTGGTTCCGCGCTCCCGAGAAGGTCTACTTCAAGAAGGGTTCCACGCCCGTCGCCCTCGACGAGCTGGGCAACGTCATGGGCAAGAAGCGCGCCTTCATCGTCACCGACCAGTTCCTCTTCAAGAATGGCAACACCCGCGCCATCGAGGCCAAGCTCGACGAGATGGGCATCGCCCACGACTGCTTCTACGACGTCGAGCCCGATCCGTCGCTGCAGTGCGCACGTCGCGGCGCCAAGCAGATGGCTCTCTTTGAGCCGGACGTCATCATCGCCGTCGGCGGTGGCTCCGCTATGGACGCTGGCAAGATCATGTGGATGATGTACGAGCACCCCGAGTGCAAGTTTGAGGACATGGCCATGGACTTCATGGACATCCGCAAGCGTATCTTCACCTTCCCCGAGATGGGCAAGAAGGCCTACTTCGTCGCCGTCCCGACCTCTTCGGGTACCGGCTCCGAGTGCACGCCGTTCGCCATCATCACCGACAAGGAGACCGGCATCAAGTGGCCGCTCGCCGACTACGCGCTGCTCCCCAACATGGCTATCGTCGACGCCGACAACTGCATGACCGCCCCGCGCGGCCTGACCGCTGCCTCCGGCATCGACGTCATGACCCACGCCATCGAGTCCTACGTCTCCATCATGGCTTCCGACTACACCAAGGGCCTCTCCGAGCGCGCTGCCAAGCTCGTCTTCGAGAACCTGCCCTCCAGCTTCACGAACGGCGCCAAGGACCCGCACGCCCGCGAGGAGATGCACAACGCCTCCTGCATGGCCGGTATGGCCTTCGCCAACGCCTTCCTGGGCCTCAACCACTCCATGGCCCACAAGCTCGGCGCTTTCCATCACCTGCCCCACGGCCTCGCAAACGCTGTCATCCTGACCCGCGTCATGCGCTACAACGCCGCCGAGGCTCCCGTCAAGATGGGTACCTTCTCCCAGTATCCTTACCCCAACGCGCTGCACAACTACGCCGAGATGGCCAAGTACTGCGGCATCGAGGGCAAGGACGACAAGGAGGTCTTCGAGAACTTCATCACGAAGCTCGAAGAGCTCAAGGACTTCATCGGCGTCAAGAAGACCATCGCCGACTACGGTGTTGACGAGCAGTACTTCCTCGACACCCTCGACGAAATGACCGAGCAGGCATTCAACGACCAGTGCACCGGCGCTAACCCGCGCTACCCGCTCATGAGCGAGATCAAGGAGCTCTACCTGGACGCCTACTACGGCCGCGAGCCCCAGGATTACGCCGTCTGCTAGTTTTAGCACGGTTTTTAACGGCGGGGGTGCACGGGTGTTTCACACACCCCCGCCGTCGCTTCTATCGCATCGTTGAAAGGATGCAACCATGCTGCTACCCGATTCCAAGACCGAGCTCGTCCGCCGTGGCAACAAGGTCGTTTACGACCTGGGCGACAAGATTGTCAAGGTCTTTAACGAGACCAAGCCTGTCTCCGACGTGTTCAACGAGGCTTTGAATCTTGCCCGCATCAATGAGTGCGGCATCCGCAGCCCCAAGGCGCTCGAGGTTTCCCAGCTCGAGAACGCCAACGGCTGGGCGCTCGTGACCGAGAAGGTTCCGGGCACCACCCTTGCCGAGAAGATGACTGCCGAGCCCCAGCGCTTTGGTGAGTACCTCGAGATGTTCGTCGACCTCCAGATCGAGATCCACGGCTACACCTCCCCGCTGCTCAACCGTCAGCGCGACAAGTACGCCCGCATGATCGACAGCCTTGATCAGCTCAATGCCACCACGCGCTACAACCTTCAGGAGCGTCTGGACGGCATGACCAAGGAGTTCAAGGTCTGCCACGGCGACTTCAACCCCTCCAACGTCATCGTCGGCGACGACGGCCAGCTCTATGTGTGCGACTGGGCACACGCCACCCAGGGCTCCCGTGCTGCCGACGTTGCCACCACCTACCTGCTCTTTGCCCTCAACAGCAAGGATCAGGCTGAGGCCTACCTGGAGCTCTACTGCGACCGCGCCGACATGCCCATGCAGGTCGTGCGTCAGTGGACGAGCATCGTCGCCGCTTCCGAGCTCGCTCGTAAGCGCAACGTGAACGATGAGTTCCTGAAGAACTGGATCGACGTCGTCGATTATCAGTAATATCTGAGCGATTTATTTCGCATCGGAGGCACAAGGAAAACCCCGCAGCTCGCATGGGCTGTGGGGTTTTCCTTTTAGATATCGAGGATGCCACAAGATAAAAGGACGGCCCCGCATCTCCCCGATCTGGAGAAATGCGGGACCGTCCCGTATATCGAACTACAAGCGAAATCGTCGATTAGCGACGTGCAGCCTTCACAAGCTCGGCGACCTTACCGACGATCTCATCAATCGCCACGTCTTCACGCTCACCGGTAGCACGATCCTTGAGCTCCACCGTGCCATTCTTGAGACCACGCTTACCCAGAACGACCTGATACGGGAAACCCATAAGGTCGTTGTCGGCAAACTTAAAGCCGGGACGCTCGTCGCGGTCATCCACGACGACCTCGATACCAACGGCGCACAAGCCCTCGACGATTTGGTCGCAGACGGTCGCGCACTCCTCCTTCTTGGGATCGAGCGGAATCACCGCCACCTCGTACGGAGCGACAGAGACCGGCCAGACGATGCCATGCTCGTCATTGTGCTGCTCCACGACGGCAGCAAGCGAGCGAGACACGCCCACGCCGTAGCAACCCATGATGAGCGGTTTTTCCTTGCCGTCCTCATCCATAAAGGTGGCACCCATGGCCTCGGAATACTTGGTACCCAGTTGGAAGACCTGAGAGACCTCGATGCCGCGGGCAGCAGAGAGCGGCTTGCCGCAGTGCGGGCAGGGATCGCCGGCAACGACGGTGACCAGGTCGGCCCACTCATCGACGGTAAAGTCGCGCTCGGGGCAGGCGCCGGTAAAGTGATAATCGACCTCGTTGGCACCGCAAGCCCACTGCTTGGACTCGCGCAGGCTCTCGTCGCAGACCAGACGAATACCATCGGGCAGGTTAACCGGTCCGATAAAGCCCTTATGCAGACCGTAAGTCTGGAGCTCCTCGTCGGTCATCATGCGATAGCCCTTGCCAAAGACATGCTCGGCCTTGCAGTCGTTGAGCTCATGATCGCCCGGGACGATGGCCACGACGGGCTTACCCTCGGCATCGATCAACGCCAGGGACTTGCGCGTGCCGTTCTCGGGGAAGCCGAAGAACTTGGCGACGGCCTCGATGGTGCCCATGCCCGGAGTCTCGACCTTGGTGAGCGTACCGTCGCCGGGGCCCTCATTCACGACGACCTTGGTGCTTGCCGCCTCGTCATCGGCAGCAAAGCCGCAATCGTCGCAGTAGACCAGCGAAGCCTCGCCGGCGTCGGCCAAAGCCATGTACTCGACGGAGGTATCGCCACCGATCTCGCCGGAGTCGGCAACAACGGGCAGGGCCTTGATGTAGCAGCGCTCGCAGATGTTAGCGTAGGCCTGCTTCATCTTGTCGTACTCCTCCTGCAGGCTCTCCTGCGTGGCGGAGAAGCTGTAGGCGTCCTTCATGATGAACTCGCGACCGCGCATCAGGCCAAAGCGGGGACGGAACTCGTCGCGGAACTTGTCCTGAATGTGGTAAAGGTTGACAGGCAGCTGCTTATAGGAGCGCAGCTCGTTGCGCACCAAGGCCGTGACGGTCTCCTCGTGCGTGGGGCCCAGGACGAACTCGCGACCATGACGGTCGTCAAAGCGCACAAGCTCCTTACCATAGGCGTCGATGCGGCCGGACTCACGCCACAACTCGGCGTCGACCATGATAGGCATCATAAGCTCCTGGGCACCGGCGGCATCCATCTCGTCGCGCACGATGTTCTCGATCTTACGGATCGAGCGCCAAGCAAGCGGCAGGTAGGAATACAGGCCGGCGGCCTCCTTGCGGATCATGCCGGCACGGAGCAGCAGGCGGTGACTGGCGAGCTCAGCGTCCGCCGGATCCTCTTTAAGCGTCGGCGCGTAAAGCTTAGACATGTACATTGCTCGGGTCATTTATTTCTCCTCAATAAGTTTGTCGACCTCGGCCATCAGCGCGTCGACAATTTGGTCCTCAGCTACTTTACCAATGATCTGGCCATGCGAAAAGAGCAAGGCCTGACCACGTCCGCAAGCAACGCCCAGGTCGGCATCAGAAGCCTCGCCGGGGCCATTAACGGCACATCCCATGACGGCAATCGAAAGCGGCGCGGCATAGTTCTTAAGCCGCTCGGTGACCTCCTCGGCGATGGGAATCAGGTTAACCTGGCAGCGGGCGCACGTGGGGCACGAGACAATCTCGGGACCACGGCGACGCAGGCCCAGCGACTGCAAAATCCCCCAGGCGACCGGCGGCTCCTCAACCGGATCAGCTGTGAGCGACACACGCATGGTGTCGCCAATGCCTTCGGAAAGCAAGATACCCAAGCCTACAGAGCTCTTGATGGTGCCCTGGAGCTTGGTCCCCGCCTCCGTCACGCCCAGGTGAAGCGGAACGTGTGGAATCTCACGCGACAGGGCTCGATAGGTATCGAGCGTCGTTTGCACGCTATGGGCCTTGGCCGAAAGCACAATGTTCGTAAAGCCGCGGTCCTCAAAGTGCTTGACGAAACGCTCGCTCGACATCACGAGCTTTTCGGGCTGCGTGAGGTCGTCGCGCTCAGCGATATCCTGCTCAAGCGAACCGGCATTGACGCCGATACGAATCGCACAGCCCGCGGCACCCGCGGCATCGATCACGGCATCGACCTTGGCCCAATCGCCAATGTTGCCGGGATTGATGCGGAGCTTGGCAGCACCGGCCTCCACAGCGCCGATGGCGAGCTTATGGTTAAAGTGAATATCGGCGACGATCGGCACCGGAGACTCAGCACAGATGGTGCGGAAACCCTCAAGCGTGGCCTCGGTGGGCACGCTCACGCGCACGATATCGCAGCCAGCCTGCACCAACGCGCACACTTGCGCAAGCGTTGCCTGGGCATCAGCGGTATCGGTGCAGGTCATGGACTGAACCACGACCGGAGCGCCACCACCGATCTGCACGCCGCCCACATGCACGGGGCGCGTCAACTCGCGAGGCAAAGGATGGGATAAAGACAATCCAAACACTCCCCTACAGAATAAATCGAAGGATGTCGGAACGAAGCATATAGACAAACAGCAGCACAAAGAGCGCGATGCCCACATAGCTCACAATCGTCTGGACCTTGAGCGGAAGCTCGCGGCCAGCAATCTTTTGAATGATCTCGATGACCAGCTTGCCGCCATCGAGTGGTGGGATGGGCAGCAGGTTCATAAAGCCAAGCGAGAACGAAATGAGGGCGGCAAACGAAAGGAACGTGGCAGGGCCGGCAGCAGCGGCCTGTGAGGACATAACGCTAATGCCCACGATCGAAGAAGACTGATCGAGAATCTCCATCGTATGCTGCGGCTGGAGCAGGCGCATCACGCCCTCCGCTGTCTGCACGACATAGGAGAACGAAAGTCGAGCCGACGTGATGGGGTCTAAACGGACCACCTGCGTAGAGGCATACACACCTAGGCGCTCGTCCTCTTTGAGCGCAACCGCGGTCGAATGCTGCTTGCCGTCACGCTCGTACTCGATGGCGATATCGTCCTTACCGGCAGCCTTACCGATGGCATCGTAAACGTCCATCCAGGTAGAGCACGATACTCCGTCAACCGAAAGGATCGCGTCGCCGCCCTCGATACCCGCCTTGGCGGCAATAGACCCCTCGTCAACCTGACCGATCACGTTGGTATCCATCGGCACGGTGACACCCGCAATGGAATAGATACTCATAAGCAGCAAAAAGCCCGTCAGGATATTGACGAGAATGCCCGCGAGCAGCATAAAGGCGCGCTTGAGAAAACCCTGGCCCAGATAGGTATGCGAACGCTCTTGCGCAAGGAACTCGGCCTCGCCGCACGGCAGCTCCCACACATCGCCCTCGATAGTCGCATGCTCTCGATCGAAACGGCGGCCGTCAAAGGTGGTGTAACCCGCCGCGTCTCGCGGCAGCGTCTGATACTTGGTGGGATAGTAGCTCGGCGAAGGCTTCTCCCCTTCCTCATACCAAGGCGCGATAGAGCCCCAACCCAAGAGCAAGGCACAAGCCTCGAACACATCCTCCTCGGAAAGCTCGAGCTCGACAGCAAGGTCGGCCACGGTCACGCGACCATGACGATAGATAGCCGCGAGCACGCGATCGGCGCAGGAGACATCGGTCGGATCCATACCGCAGATGGCAGCGTAGCCACCCAGCAGCAGCGGGGTCACGCCAAACTTGGTTCCAATGCGACGCGACGTGTAATGGATGTCAAAGCGGCACGGCAGGCCCAAAAAGAACTCGGTCACACGGACGCCGCAGGCACGTGCCGCCAAAAAGTGGCCGCCCTCGTGCAAAAACACGAGGACGGAAAGCATCAACAAGCCCCAAAAGACCGATGAGAGAACGCTCAGAACAGTATCCATAAAACGAAAAAGCAATCCTTATGGGTTAGGAACGGGTTGCGGCGAGTACCTGCGCAGCCTTTTCACGCGCCCACGCATCGATGTCGCGAAGCTGCTCAAACGACTCGACCGCCTGCATATCGTGGGCATCCATGCAGGATTCCACAATGCGATCGATATCGGTAAAGCTGCAGCCATCGTGCAGGAAGGCATCGACGGCGACCTCGTTGGCGGCATTGAGCACGCACGGCATGGTACCACCCGTCTTGCCGGCACGCTCGGCCAGCGCCAGACAGCGGAAGGTATCCATGTCGGCAGCATCAAACGTGAGCTGCCCCAGCTCGCGGAAATCGATACGAGGCGCCGGGGTATCCCAACGCTCGGGATACGAGAACGCGAACTGGATGGGAATACGCATGTCGGAAGCACCGAGATGCGCCATCACGGAGCCGTCGGCAAACTCGACCATAGAGTGAATCTTGGACTGACGTTGCACGACCACGTTAATGAAATCGAGGTCGCAGTTAAACAGATGCATGGCCTCAATGCGCTCCAGGCCCTTGTTCATGAGGGTGGCGGAGTCGATGGTGATCTTGGCACCCATGGCCCATGTGGGATGTGCAAGGGCATCGGCACGCGTCACGCGATTGAGCTCGTCGCGCGTGCGGCCAAAGAACGGACCGCCCGAGCAGGTAAGCCAAATACAATGAGCCTCGCGCGGGTCCTCCCCCAGATAGCACTGGTAGATGGCGGAGTGCTCAGAGTCGACTGGAATAAGCTGGCCCGGTTGCGCCAACGGCATAAGCAAGTCGCCACCGACGACGAGGGACTCCTTGTTGGCAAGGGCAAGGCGCTTATTCGAGGTCAAGGCCGCATGGCTCGCCTCGAGACCGGCGGCGCCCACAATAGCGACGAGCACGCAGTCGACATCGTCGCGACGCGCGAGCTCGCAAACCGCCTGCGCGCCAACGCCGAGCTTCGTTCCCTCGGGCAACTCCTGCAGCACGGCGTCATCGCCATGAGCGACATCGGCCACGGCAACCGCCGGAACCGAGAACTCGCGGGCAGCGGCAACGAGCTCAGAGGTGCTGGAATTAACGGACAGCGCCGTCACCTGCAGGCGATCAGCATGCTGACGGCACACATCGAGTGCCTGGGTGCCGATAGAGCCCGTACAACCCAGGATGGCAACACGGAGGCGTCCATCGGGGCCATACGTCGTCTGGAATGACATTACAGCACGCCTCCGATCATCAAAAGCAGCTGAGCGGTAATGCAGCCAAAGATAAGCGAGTCGCTACGGTCGAGCATGCCGCCATGGCCCGGGATAAGGTTGCCGGAATCCTTGACGCCCACGCCACGCTTGATGCGCGACTCGATAAGGTCGCCGATAACGCCCAGGACGGACACGACCACGCCGCACAGCAGCGCATAGGGCAGGCTGAGCTTGTAGAAGTGCGTCGCCCACAGAATGAGCCAAATCAAAACCGAGCCCAGGATGCCGCCGACAAACCCCTCCCAGCTCTTTTTGGGAGAGATCTTGGGAACCATCTTGTGCTTACCGATACGGCTGCCCACGATGTAGGCAAACGAATCGGAGACCCAAAGGGACGCGCAAACGCCCACCGAAAGCAGGGCGCCGGCAAAACCGGGCACGGCATCGCGCAGCAGCACGATAGCCGACAGCATAAAGCCAGTGTAGATGGGACCCATGAGCGTAACGGCCACATCAGAGATGCGGGTACGCGGCGACCAGACATACCAAATGCCCACAGCGAGCATCAGGGCAAAAAGCAGGGCATTCAGCAACATCGAATCGCCCAACGCCGACAGCGGAAAGAGTACGGCGGCAGCGATACCCATGCGCTCGTTAGCCATCTTGCCATCGAGCCTCGTCATACGGAAAAACTCATAACAGCACAGACCGCTCATGACGGAAACAAAGATGGCCGTGGGCACGATACCCAAAACCAGGCACAGGATAAAGACGACGGCATAGACGATACCGGCGGCGGCACGGGTAATAAAGCCCGACAGCCACGAACCGGTGCCGCTCTTCGCTGCGGGCGCTCCCACAGTGGTAGCTTTGCGCGCAGGCGTCTTGGGAGCAGATGCCTTGGGACGATCGGACACGATTAAGCCTCCTCGGTCTTGCTCAGTCCACCAAACCTACGGTCACGGCCCTGATAGGCCAAAATGGCGTCGACAAGGCCCCAACGATCAAAGTCAGGCCAATAGGTATCGGTGACATAGAACTCGGAATAAGCCACCTGCCACAGCAGATAGTTCGAAAGGCGCAGCTCACCAGAGGTGCGAATCACAAGCTCAGGATCGGGAAGACCGGCGGTATAGAGGTGGGAGGCCACCATGTCGTCATCAATTGCGCCAGGATCGATCTTACCGGCGGCAGCGTCGAGTGCGATCTGACGGACAGCGCGGGTAATCTCGGCACGCGCGCCGTAGTTGACGGCAAGCGCCAGCGTCATCCCGGTGTGATCGGCGCACTCGGCAAGACCGCGTTCAAAAACATCGCGGGTCTTCTTGGGCAGCGCGGAAATGTCACCCAAAAAGACAACGCGCACGTTTTCGCGCTTCAGAAGCGGCAGCTCGTCGATAAACGTCTTGGCAAACAGATGCATCAAGACGTTGACCTCATGCTGCGGACGGTTCCAGTTTTCGGTAGAAAACGCATAGGCCGAAAGCACGTCGACGCCCAGACGCACGCAGGCAGTAATAATCTCGCGAAGGGAGACGATACCCGCCTTGTGGCCCTCAGTGCGCGCAAGACCGCGCGACGTGGCCCAACGACCGTTGCCGTCCATGATGCACGAGATATGGTGCGGAATGTTATTGAGGTCAAGTTCGGAAAAACCGACGCCCGCAGGGGCGTCGGCAAAGTACTCGACCAGTTTATGCTCGTCGTATTGCACCTTAGATCTCCATGACCTCGGCTTCTTTTTCCTTCAGAAGCTCCTCGACCTTGGCGACATACTCATCAGTGTGCTTCTGGACCTTGGCCTGCTCGCGACGGACATCGTCCTCGGTGAGCTCCTCATCGCGCTCGAGCTTGTTGTTGAAGTCGCGACGGATGTTACGGATAGACACCTTGGCCTGCTCGGCGTACTCGCGGCACTCCTTGACGAGCTCGCGACGGCGCTCCTCAGTGGGAGCCGGGAACGGAAGACGAACGACGGTGCCATCGGAGTTGGGGGTAATACCCAGATCGGAAGCGCCGATGGCCTTGACGATAGCATTGATGAGTGCCTTGTCCCACGGCTCGATGAGCAGCATGTGGGCCTCGGGGGTCTTGACGGCGGCAACCTGCGTGACCGGCGTGGGAACACCGTAATAATCGACGGTGATGTCGGACAGAATGTTGGCATTGGCGCGGCCGGTACGGACCTTGGAGAAGTTATGCTTGAGGGACTCGAGCGACTTGTCCATATGGGCGGTGATGTTCTCTGCCATGCTTAATCCTCCTGATAGACGAGCGTGCCGACGGGCTCACCCGAAAGCGCGCGCTTGACGGTGTCCTCGCCATCGATGTTGAGGACCAAAATCGGCATACGGTTGTCCTGGCACAGTGCCGTAGCCGTGGAATCCATAACCTGCAGACCGCGGACGAGAACCTCGTGATAGGTAATCTTGTCAAAACGGACGGCATCGGCGCACTTGACGGGATCCTTATCGTAGATGCCGTCAACCTTGGTTGCTTTAATCAGAATCTCGGCGCCGATCTCACACGCGCGAAGAGCCGCGGCGGTGTCGGTCGTAAAGTACGGATTGCCCGAACCGGCGGCAAAAATAACGACGTTGCCCTTGGAAAGGTGGTTGATGGCGCGACGGCGAATATAGGGCTCGCAGATCTCGTTCATCTGGATAGCGCTCATAACGCGGCAGGGAACATCGTTGTGCTCGAAGGCATCCTGCAGGGCGAGCGCGTTCATAACGGTTGCCAGCATGCCCATGTAGTCGGCCTGAGCACGCTCCATGCCACCGGCAGCGCCTGCCATGCCGCGGAAAATATTGCCGCCGCCGACAACGACGCCGACCTCATGGCCAACGGCGAGCAGCTCCTTGACCTGCTTAGCAAGATGGTCGGTAACCTTAGGGTCGATGCCATATTGGCCGTCGCCCATCAGTGCTTCGCCGGAAAGCTTAAGAAGCACGCGTTTATATCGGATGTCGGACAAAGCGATCCTCCTTTAATTAGACTCTCAATATGATATCAAAGGCTCTGATGAGAGCCATGAAAAAGCAGGCTGTGAGTAAAACCCACAGCCTGCTCATTACCAGCTACAAGAGCTTATTTACTCGCCACGGACCAGACGGTCAAAGGCAACGACGGTAATGGTGTCGCCAAGCTCCTTAGAGACCTGCTCAGCGTACTTCTTGATGGTGAGGGAGCTGTCCTTGATGAACTCCTGCTCGGTGAGCACGGACTGCTTGTAGAACTTCTCCAGACGGCCGACAGCCATCTTCTCCTGGATAGCCTCGGGCTTGCCGGACTCGGCAGCCTGAGCCATGTAGATCTGCTTCTCGTGCTCGACGGTCTCGGCCGGAACCTGATCGCGGGTAGCGCAGATCGGGGCGACGGCGGCAACCTGAAGGGCAACGTCGTGAGCGAAGGTCTTGAAGGACTCAGCCTGAGCGGTCTCGGCCTTCTCGAAAGCGAACTCGACGAGGACGCCGATCTTACCACCCATGTGGATGTAAGAAGCGAGCGCGCCGTTCTCAGCCTTGCGGGCAGCGAAGCGGGAGATCTTCATGTTCTCGCCCATGATGTGAATCATCTCGGTGAGCTCGGAGGAAACGGTCTCCTCGCCCATCGGCTTCTCGAGCAGAGCGTCGACGTCAGCAGGCTCGGTGGTAGCGACAACCTCAGCGACCTTGGAAGCAAAGCCGGTGAACTTGGCGTTGGAGCCAACGAAGTCGGTCTCGCAGGAGAGCTCGAGCAGAGCGCCGGTCTTGCCATCCTCGGAGACGAACGCGGCGACAGCGCCCTCGTTGGTCTCACGGCCAGCCTTCTTGGCAGCCTTGGCAAGGCCGTTCTTACGCAGAACGTCGACAGCGGCGTCCATGTCGCCGTCAGCCTCGACGAGAGCCTTCTTGCACTCCATCATCGGGGAGTCGGTCATCTCGCGGAGCTGCTTGACCATAGCGGCGGTAATCTGGGCCATTGTGGTTCCTTTCAAAGAGATGAAAAAGAATTAACTAAGACTGATTTACTCGGCCTTGGGCTCAGCGGCCATCTCGGCCTCGGAGACCTGCTCCTTGCCGGAGCCAGCGAGGCAGGCGTCAGCCATGAGCTCGCACATAAGGGTGACAGCGGAGATAGCGTCATCGTTGCAGGGGATGCCGTACTCGACCTCGTCGGGATCGGAGTTGGTGTCGATCAGAGCGACGACGGGGATGTTCAGGCGCTGGGCCTCCTTGATGGCGTTCTCCTCGCGCTTGGTGTCGATGACGAAGAGAGCCTGGGGCAGACCCTTCATGTCGCGGGCGCCACCGAGGTTGGTCTGGAGCTTGGTGAGCTCCTTGCCGAGAACAGCCTGCTCCTTCTTGGGCAGAACAGCCATGCGGCCGTCCTCGACCATGGCCTCGAGCTCCTCCATGCGGTTGATGCGGGAGCGGATGGTGACGAAGTTGGTCAGCATGCCGCCGAGCCAACGCTGGTTGATGTAAGGCATGTTGGCGCGCTCAGCAGCGTTCTTGACGGCCTCCTGGGCCTGCTTCTTGGTGCCGACGAACAGCACGTTGCCGCCCTTAGCGACGTTCTTGACGAAGGTATAGGCCTGGTCGGCGTCGAGGATGGTCTGCTTGAGGTCGAGGATGTAGATGCCGTTGCGCTCACCGAAGATGAACGGCTTCATCTTGGGGTTCCAGCGACGGGTCTGGTGACCGAAGTGGCAGCCGGCCTCGAGCAGGGTGCGGATATTAATCTTGGTAGCCATGTTAAACCTCCTGTGGTTTGCCTCCGCGCGGGGTCATCCTCCAAAACCAACCCGGACATGTGCTACCAAAGCCCGGGCACCACGGTATGAAGTAGCCGCGCGTGCGTGATAAAAACATGTTGCCGTGAAGCAACCCGATGAATGATAGCAGGAATGCTTCTTCCTGCCAACCCGCAATCAAAACCACACACCTGAGTGCGGCGCGGGACGTCCCAGCCACTATTCGCCGCGGGGATGGGCTTGAGCCACGGCACGTTTGAGCCGATCGGGCGTGAGATGCGTGTAGATTTGCGTCGTGGACAGGCTCGCATGACCCAGCAGCTCTTGAACCGAGCGCAGGTCCGCACCGCCCTCAAGCAAGTCGGTCGCAAAGGTATGGCGCATCGCATGCGGGGCGATGTCGGCCGGAATGCCGGCGAGCGTCGCCAGCATATGGAACCGCCGCCGGAGCATGGCGGCGCTCATGCGATTGCCACGCGCCGATATAAGCAGCGGATGCGGCCCAGTAGCGAGGTCGCAGCGCTTTGCCTGAGCGAGCAACTCCGGCCTCCCCTCCTCAATATAGAGACGCGTCACATCGAGCGCACGACGATACAGAGGGACGATACGCTCCTTGCTCCCCTTGCCCCAAAGTCGCAGCGTTCGCTCGGACCAACCAATAGACTCCACGTTGAGCGCCGCGAGCTCCGAGATTCGCGCGCCGGAGGCATAGAGCAACTCAAGCATCGCCGCATCGCGCAGTCCCGCGGGCGTCGAGGTATCAGGCGTCTTGAGCAGCGCCTCAACCTGCTGGGTCGTAAGGACACCCGGCAGGTCACGCGGCAGCTTGGGCGATGCGATCGCCGAGACCGCATCGCCCTCGACAATCCCCTCGGCAGCCATCCAGCGATAGAGAGATCGAATAGCCGACAGGTGCGCCGCAAGCGTTCGGTGAGCCACCTGCTCACGCGAAAGCTCGGCAAGATAGCGACGAATGGTGCGCACGTCGGCAGCGAAAGCATCGATATCCTCGCGCTCGCACCAGGCAGCGAAGCGCTCCAGCCTCGAGCCATAGGCCGTCACCGTGTTGGGAGAAAGTCCCTCGACGCGTGCGATATAGGCGATAAACGAGTCGACGGTGTCGTACAGGTCAAAGGCTATGACCGGTCGCCTCCAAACAGATCGGGGCGAGTAGCCAGATAGGCGTCAAGGGCCTCGAGTGCGCGGTCCGCATAGGCCTGGTAGCGGTCGCGCTTGCTGCGGCGCTTACCATCCTCGAGTGGCGGCACCAGGCCAAAGTTGACATGCATGGGCTGATAGCCCACGGTGGCAGGATCGGTCGCATAGCCCACGAGCGCACCCAGGGCGCCCACACGCGGCAACTCGACGCCCGCGGCACCGATAGCATCGGCATAGGTGTTGAGCGCCGCGAGAAGACCTGTCGCCACGGCTTCCATGTACCCCTCGGTGCCGGTGATCTGACCGGCCAGGCGCACGCCGGTACCGGGCACGGCAAAGGTGCCATCGAGCACGTGCGGAGCGTCGACAAAGGTATTGCGATGCATGACACCGTAGCGGAAGAACTCAGCGTTCTCCAGGCCCGGCACCATATGGAAGACGCGCTTCTGCTCGCCAAAGGTCAGGTTGGTCTGGAAACCCACCAGGTTATAGGCGGTCTTCTCCTTGTTCTCGGCACGCAGCTGTATCGCCGCCCAGGGGCGACGTCCGGTACGCGGGTCGGTGAGGCCAACGGGCTTCATGGCGCCAAAGCGAATGGCGTCCTTGCCGGTGCGCGCAACTTCCTCGGCAGGCTGGCAGGCCTGGAACAGATCGCCGCCCTCAAAGTCTTTGAGCACCACGCGGTCGGCCGTGGTAAGCGCCTCGATAAAGGCCTCGTACTCCTCCTTATTGAGCGGAGCGTTGAGATAGTCGCCGCTCCCCTGCTCCTCGTAGCGCGACTGCGAGAACAGCACGTCCATATCGAGCGTGGAGGCATCGACGATCGGCGCCGCCGCATCAAAGAATGCCAGGGCATCGCCACCGACGAGCTTCATGACCTCTTCGCTCAGCGCCGGTGAACACAGCGGGCCCGCGGCAATGACCACGTGACCCTCGGGAATCTGCGTGACCTCGCCGTGCACGACCTCGATATTGGGACGGGCGGCAACCTCGGCCTCGACAAGCTCGGAAAACTTGACGCGGTCGACCGCCAGGGCGCCACCGGCGGGAACAGCCGCGCGATGGGCGCAATCGAGCAGGACTGAACCCATGCGCTCAAGCTCGGCCTTCAGCAAACCAGCCGCGGAATCCGGACGGGTCGACTTAAACGAATTGGAACAGACGAGCTCTGCCAGGTGATCGGTATGGTGGGCCGGGGAGCTCACCTGGGGGCGCATCTCGCACAGCTTTACGGCAAACCCGCGATCCGCCAGCTGGATCGCGCATTCCGAACCCGCCAGACCGCCACCGATAACTGTCACCTGATCGAACCGCATCTGCAAACACCTTTCTAATTGACACGTTTCCCATTGTGACCGAAGGGTGTCTGGGCGTGAAGGGCAAACTTGGAGGGCGCATACCTTCCATCCATCATGCGCTCGATAAGGCCCTCGAGTTCAAGCGAGCCCAAGAGTTTGAGTACGCCGACAGCATCGAGCGAGACGAGCGCCGCGATATCGTCGACCTTGAGCGGAGAGGCGATGAGCGCATGCATCACGGTCTGCTGTGTTGGATCCAGGTCGGCAATGCCGGGAGCATCGGGGCGCGAGTAGCGCAGGGTTCCGTAGATGCGTGAGATAGCCATCTCGATAGATTCCTCGTCGACAATGCAGCAGGCACCGTTAGCAATGAGGTAATTCGTGCCACGCGACTCGGGCGATAGGATCGACCCCGGCACGGCAAGAAGTTCGTGCCCCAAATCCATAGCAGCCTCGGCTGTAGAAAACGTCCCGGAAGGCATACCTGCCTCGGATACAAAGAGGGCTTGCGACAGGGCCGCGATTACGCGATTGCGGCGCGGAAAAGCAAACTTGCGCGGACCCATGCCCCACGGAGAGATCGACACGACCGCGCCACCCGTATTGAGCGTGCGCGTAATAAGCCCCGCGCTCGAACGCGGGTAGACCACGTCGGCGCCCGTCCCCAGCACCACGACGTGTTTGCCGCCGGCGTTGACCGCAGCCCAACCCGAGGCCTGGTCACAACCGACCGCGCCGCCCGAAACTACCGTCACTCCCGCCTCGACCGCCACCTTTGCCGCAAGCTCTGCCACGGCAAGACCATACGGCGAGGCCTTGCGCGCGCCGATGATGGAGAGCGCGGGTGTCGAAAGCACCTCGGGGTTGCCGCGCACATAAAGCGTCTGGGGTATATCAGAAAGCTCCAAAACGGTCACGGGATACAACGCATCGCCTGGATGCAGCTCGAAGGTCCCCTCGGCCATCATTGGTCCCTCCTTCCCTGGTACATCGCCGCCTCGAGCACGTGGTCCTGCGTCACTTGCTCGCTCTCGGCGACGTCGGCGATTGTACGCGCGATACGCACCAGGCGCACGATACCGCGGCCCGTGAGATGCGCGCGCTTCGACAGGCCGAGCACACACTTCTCCGCCGCATCATCGAGCTCGAAGGTCGAAACGACGCCGTCAATGGACCGCGTCTCGTCATCGTCGGCCTCGGCATCCGCATCGTCCATACGGGACTCGCGCCAGGCGCGAAAGGCGCGACCGCGCACAACGTAGTCACGTAACTCGGCCGACGACATACCCTCCGCACCCTCGATAATCACTTGGGGATCGGGACGGGTCACATCGATCATCATGTCGATACGGTCGGCCAAAGGACCGCGCAGTTTAGACCGATAGCGCTCGACCATCGCCGCCGAGCAGCGACACGGCACCTCGCGATCGCCCAAAAAGCCGCAGGGGCAGGGATTGCTCGCAGCCAGCAGCTGAAAGCGCGACGGGAAGGTAAAAGCCCCGTCGACGCGTACGATCCTGACGTAGCCTCGTTCGATGGGCTGGCGCAGCGTCTGCAGCACACCCGTGGGAAACTCGGCAAGCTCGTCCAAAAAGAGCACGCCGCCATGAGCCAGGCTGATCTCACCCGGGTGCACCGGGCGCCCGCCGCCGATAAGTCCCGCGGTCGAAATGCTGTGATGCGGGCTGCGGAAGGGGCGATGCCCCGCAAGCAGTCCATCGATGTTCTCGCCCAAGACCGAATGGATGCACAGCGCCTCTTGCTGATCCTCGAGAGAAAGCTCGGGCAAAATGCCCGTCATGCGCCGCGCAAGCATGGTCTTGCCCGAACCAGGCGAGCCGATCATGAGCAGTCCGAGCTCGCCGGCGGCCGCAAGCGCCATGCCGCGTTTGGCGACCTCCTGCCCCAGCACGTCGGCATAGTCGAGCTCTGGCTCAAAGGTCGCCTCGACGCCCTCGGAATCCAAGTAGTGCCGCGCGGCATCGCCCATGCCATGAGCAAGCTGAGACAAATGATCGATAAAGCCGCAATCCACGCCCGCGAGTGGCACATGCTGGTCTGACCTGCCGGCGATAAAAGACAGCCCCATGTCGCGAGCCAGCAGCTGAAACGCCACCTCGCCCTTGACGGGCAGCACTGTGCCGTCCAGACCAAGCTCGCCTGCGATAAGGCAGCGATCGAGGTTGTCACGGGGAATCTGTCCATCGGCTGCCAGAACCGCGATGGCGATGGGCAGATCAAAGCCGCTACCGGTCTTGCGAATATCGCCGGGCGCCAGGTTGACCGTAATGCCCGAGCGTGGGATCTCGAACCCGGCGGAGCGCATCGCACAGCGAATACGACCGCGCGACTCCATCACCTCCATACTCGGTATGCCGAGCATCTGAATGCCCGGAACGCCGCCGGCAAGCGAAACCTCGACCGTGACGTGAATCGCCTCGACGCCGCGGATGCAGGCCGCGTGAACGGCAAACGTCTCGAACGCCATCACGACACCTGCCAATCGAACGCGTTGTACTGGTGCTCGATCTCGGCGATATGCCCGCCGCGAACGGTGACGCCCACGGCATCGAAGCGAATCGCCTTAAGCGGATAATGCTCCATGAGATAGCAACTTGCGATGCGGCGGTAGCGGCGTTGCTTTTGGGCGTCCACGGCCTCCTCCGGAAAGACCCTCGTGCTGCAATCCAGTGCAACGCGTCTGGTCTTGACCTCGGCCATCACCACGACATCGTCGAGCTCATCGAGCAGCACCAGATCGGCCTCGCCCTCGGTGCAACGATAACCCTGCTCCAGCAAGGTGTAGCCGCGCTCGTTAAAGTAGTCGATGGTGATCAGCTCGCCCAGCATGCCCAGCTCGCGGGGACTGAGTCCCTTGATAAACTCGGGCGTCATCGCCCCGGAGTCGAGCTCGCCGTTTTCCCAACGCTCCTTGAGCTGCTGCGTCTTGCTCTTTTTGCTTGCGGCACTCATGGGGTCTCCTTTCCCGCACACTGCATTGCCCCGATGATGAGGGCACCTTTCATGCGGGTAAGTACCGGAAGCAAACCAAAAGCTGACCAAATGCCGTCAAAAAACGGGCCGTACGCAACAATGGTGTTGCATACGGCCCGCTACCAGCAGGTTTATAAAACCCCAGAGGTCCCTGTCTCCACAATTGACCTAGAAAAGGCGCTCAGTCTGCAGAAAGTTTCCGCAAAAGCTCACGCGGTGCAGTGGACAAAGTCCATGCTTGCGAATGGCCTCGATGTGCTCGGGGCTCGCATAGCCCTTCGACTCGGCCAGATGGTACTCGGGATACTCGGCGTCGTACTCGACCATCATCTCGTCACGCGTGACCTTAGCCATGATGGACGCCGCGGCGATGCAGGCGATCTTGGCATCGCCCTTCACCACATCGCGCTCGTTAGGAACGGCGCCCAAGGGGTTGCCATCCATAAGCACGCAATCGGGCTCGAGCCCCGTATCGGCCACGGCGCCCGCAACGGCGGTACGGATAGCACGGGCCATGCCCATCTCATCGATATCCTTAGGCGCGATATGGCAAAAACCGATCGCCGTCGCCACCTCGGCAATCTTCACTGAGAGCAACTCGCGGCGCGCCGGCGTGAGCTTTTTGGAATCGTTGATGCCCCAGACGCGCGGCTCCATAGGAAGGCAGACAGCGCATACCGTCAAAGGACCGGCCACCGATCCGCGACCCACCTCGTCGACACCAACGACCACCCCATCGCCGCCAAGCTCATGCATAAGCTCGTACATGTCATTGACGCGTTCGCGCTCGGCAAGCTCTTTGGCATGGCGTTTGAGAGCGCGTTCGCAAGCCTTGATCACCTGCTGGCGCGGGTCCTCGCGATAATGCTCCACGAGGGCGGGAATCTCCTCAAACGTAGCGCTCGCCAACTCACCGGCAACCTGCGATGCCGAAACCGAGCTCGTCATATTGGCCATACCAGGCCCTCCTTGCATGCAAATCAGATAAAAAGAAGGGCCACCCGAAGGTGACCCTTGTGTCCAAACGAGTGGACAGACGCTGCGATCTTCTTAGCGCTTCTCGGGGATGCGAGCAGCCTTGCCCACCTTGTCGCGGAGGTAGTACAGCTTGGCGCGACGGACGCGACCATGACGAACGACCTCGAGCTTGGCGATCTTGGGGCTGTGAAGCGGGAAGGTACGCTCAACACCGACGCCGAAGGACATCTTGCGGACGGTGAAGGTCTCGCGGGCACCGGCGCCGGCCATGCGGATGACGTCGCCCTGGAAGACCTGGATGCGCTCGCGGTCGCCTTCCTTAATGCGGTAGTGAACCTTGACGTTGTCGGCGACGCGAACCTGAGGAATGTCCTCGCGGATCTGCTGACGCTCGATTGCGCGGATGTAATCCATGTGCAATTCCTTACTCTTCTAGAGGTGCCGTACCACCTTGGCCGGCACGTAGTTGAACAAACGTATTCGAGTATACACGCGCGGGTTTCTGCTGCAAGAACAATTTTTTACGCAGACAAAAAGACAAAACCCGCACATGATAACCGCCCGTCTCACGAATGAGACGGGCGGCATGAAGGGGGCTGCACTAGGCGTCTAAACCCAAAACGTTAGGCGGAACGCTTGGCCTCGAGCTTGGCCTGAGCGGCAGCCAGGCGTGCGAGGGGCACGCGGTAGGGCGAGCAGGACACGTAGTCCACGTCGGCCACGTTGAACAGGCCCTTGATGGATTTGGGGTCGCCGCCGTGCTCGCCGCACACGCCAAAGTGCATGTCGGGGTTGGTGGCACGACCTTTCTCGACGGCCATGCGCACGAGCTCCAGCACCGCCAAGTCGATGGTCTCGAAGGGGTTGTCCTTCAAAATCTTCTTATGCATGTACAGCGGGATGAACTTAGCCTCGGCATCGTCACGCGAGAAACCGAAGGTCGTCTGGGTAAGGTCGTTGGTGCCGAAGCAGAAGAAATCGGCGTGCTGGGCGATCTCGTCGGCGACCATACAGGCGCGCGGCAGCTCGAGCATCGTGCCCACGGGAATGTTGAGCTCGACGCCCTCCTCGGCGGAAACCTCGGCGATGACGCGCTCGATGACCTCGCGAGTCTGGACATGCTCAGCCGTGATGGAAACGAGCGGAACCATGATCTCGGGATGCGGGTCGACGCCCTCCTTGATAAGGCGGGCAGCGGCCGTGGCGACGGCGCGAACCTGCATGAGCGGCAGATCGCTAAAGACGACGGACAGGCGAACGCCGCGCAGGCCGAGCATGGGGTTCGACTCGACCATGCCGTCGATACGACGCAGGCGGGCGCGCAGGGCTGCAAGCTCTTCCTCGCTGGCGCCGGCGGCTTCGTTCTTGGTGATGGCGACCTCGAGCTCGCGAGGATTATCCAGGAACTCATGAAGCGGCGGATCGAGCAGGCGGACGACCACATCGCGACCGGACATGGTCTTGAACATCGCCAGGAAGTCCTCGGTCTGAACCTTGAGCAGGTCGGCCAGGGCCTGCTGTTTCACGGCTTCATCATCGGACAGAATGAAGCTCTGGATAATGTTCTTGCGATCGCCCAGGAACATATGCTCGGTGCGGCATAGGCCAATGGCCTCGGCACCAAACTCGAGGGCGAGCTCGGCATCCTCGGGGTTGTCGGCGTTGACACGCACATGGTTGGCATGGCCGCAGGTCTCGTCCAGGCGAATCTCGTCGGCCCAGGACAGGATGGTGTCCAGGTCGCCGGTAAGCTCGGCGGAGACCAGGTCGACGGGACCGTCGACGACGATGCCCTGGGTGCCGTCGATGGAGATGACATCGCCCTCGTGCAGTACGCGGTCGCTGCCCTCGATGCGCACGACCTTCTCGGCGGCGTCGATGTGGAAGCGCTCAACGCCGCAGACGCAGGGCGTACCCATGCCGCGGGCGATAACGGCGGCATGGCTCGTCTTGCCACCGTGGCTGGTCAGGATGCCCTCGGCGGCGACCATGCCCTTCAGGTCGTCGGGGTTGGTCTCCCAACGAACCAGAATGACCTTGTGACCCTCGGCGGAACGCGCGACGGCGTCGTCGCTCGAGAACACGACCTCGCCCACGGCGGCACCGGGGCTGGCATTAAGACCGCTGGCGAGAGCCTCGTACTTCTTGGAGGCGTCGAACTGCGGGTGCAGGAGCTGGTCGAGTTGCGCGGGATCGATGCGGCTCACGGCCTCTTCGCGGGTGATCAGGCCTTCTTCGACCATTTCGATGGCGATGCGCAGGGCGGCGGTGGCGGTGCGCTTGCCCACGCGGGTCTGGAGCATCCAGAGCTTGCCCTGCTCGATGGTAAACTCGATATCGCACATATCGCGGTAATGATCCTCGAGCGTCAGGAACACGCGCTCGAGCTCCTCACCTGCGGACTCGAGGCCCGGGGTGGTCTTGAGGTCGGCGATGGGCTCGGTGTTGCGGATACCGGCGACGACGTCCTCGCCCTGGGCATTAACCAAAAAGTCACCGTAGAACTCCTTGGTGCCGTCGGCCGGATTACGCGTAAAGGCGACGCCCGTCGCAGAGGTCTCGCCCTTGTTGCCAAAGGCCATGGCCTGCACGTTGACGGCGGTGCCGAGGTCGTCGGAAATGCCATGCTGCTTGCAATAGATGCAGGCACGCTCGTTCATCCAGCTGCCAAAGACGGCCTGGATTGCAAAGCGTAGCTGAAGCTCCGGATCGTGCGGGAAAACGGGCTTGCCATCGGCGACCTCGAGCTCGGGATACAGGGAGGCATCGACGTTCTCGGAGAAGATGCCCTTAAAGGTCTCGACGAGTTCCTGCAGGTCCTCGGCCGAAAGCTCGGAATCGACGCGAACGCCGGCGACCAGACGGGCCTGGGTCAGGGCGTTCTCGAACAGGTCGGCGTCAACGCCCATGACGACATTGGAAAACATCTGGATAAAGCGGCGGTAGCTATCCCAGGCAAAACGCGGGTTCTGCGTCTGCGCGATGAGGCCCTGGACGGAATCGTCATTAAGGCCCAAGTTGAGGACCGTGTCCATCATACCGGGCATGGAGAACGGAGCGCCCGAACGAACCGACACGAGCAGCGGATCGGAGGCGTCGCCGAGCTTCTTGCCACAGCGGGCCTCGAGGTCTGCCTCGGCGGCAACGATCTCATCGAGTGCGCCCTCGGGCCACACGTTACCGGCGCCGGAGTACTCGACACAGGTCTGGCAGGTAATGGTAAAGCCACCGGGAACCGGCAGGCCGATACGGCTCATCTCGGCAAGGTTAGCGCCCTTGCCGCCAAGCACGAAGTTCATGGACTTGTCGCCCTCGGTGACACAGGTGCCCTGGGCGTCGGTTCCAAAACGGTAAACCCTCTTGCAATCGCTCACGATACTTCCCCTTCCATGCGCTCTCGCGCACGACCGTGGTAACGAATCGACCCGCCGGATGCGGGCCGTGAGGGTACTATACGGCGGGCATTGAGCGGGCTTGCGTAGAGGGCGCGGGGTTTGGTAAACGTGGTAAATGTGACGGTAAACGGTAGGTAAAGGTGGTTACCTTATGAAGATACCAATGCAAGAGAATTGCAGGTCAAATGCAAGTTCTTTGCTAAATCGCTTTACCAATATCGTGCATTATTTTTAGGTAGTCTTTTTGAGACGGTGCATTTTTAGCTACCGAAATGAGTTAACTTTGCTGGGCTCGGCGGGCGGTTCGGCGGGCACGGGCTTCTTGGATTTCCTCCAAGTGGCTAATGATCTCGGCAGCGCTTTCCTCGATGGCCT
Organism: uncultured Collinsella sp.; assembly: GCA_902469665.1. Classification (GTDB taxonomy): domain Bacteria; phylum Actinomycetota; class Coriobacteriia; order Coriobacteriales; family Coriobacteriaceae; genus Collinsella. The sequence continues at coordinate 74,730 of CABRDE010000006.1, forward strand.
TGCCATCGGTACGCACCACAAAGCAGCCCAGGCGCTTCATAAGGGCGCGGGCTTCCTCGAGCTCACTGCGTACGCTCTCGGGCTCGGCATAGGAGCCGGCGACGGCACGGGCATAGTCATCACCCAAGCGGCTATCGCGAATCTCGGAGATGACGTCGACGGTCGAAATCAGGCCGAACAACCGCATCGGGTCAATCTCGTAAATAGACTTCGGCGGCTCCATGCCATGGGCCAAAGGAACATTGGCAACCTTATAACCTTGATAGGCCAAATACATCGACAGCGGCGTCTTGGACGTACGCGATACGCCCAGCAGCACGATATCGGCCCCCGACAGATCGTCGCAGCCGCGCCCGTCATCATGCTCGACAAAATACTCCATGGCCTCGATGCGATGGAAATAGTGGTCATCCGTCTTGTGAATCACGCCCGCAACGCCTTTGGGCGGCACACCGATGAGCGACGACAGCACGGCAAGCGTCGGGCCGATCAGGTCGACCGAGCGAATATGCAACATACCCAAGTAGTCGAGCACACGAGCACGAAGGGCCGGGTCGACAATGGTGTGGAACACGGCGATATCGCGATGGTCGGCATCGACGCGCGGCCCCACAAATGACTTGACCTGCTCCACGGAGGTCACCTTAGGCAGGCGCAAAACGCGAAAAACCCCTTCATCAAATTGCCCGGACGCCGCAAGCACCACCTCACAAGCGGTATCACCGAGCGAGTCGGAGATAACGATAACGGTGGGACGAGCGGTGACCGGGCAATCCATGCGGAGCTCCTTTTGCGCTTATGCGCAGGCTGGCTTACTTTTTGTGGGCAAGCTCACCGATGTTGGCGATGCCGGAGAAAACGGCCTCGAAGCGGTTGAGCAGCTTAAGGCGATTATCGCGGAGCTGCTCGTCCTTGTCCATGACCATAACCTCATCGAAGAAACGGTCGATGGGCGCGCGCAGGGCGGCGAGGGCGGCAAATGCGGCCGGGTAGTCCTCGGCAGCAAGGGCAGCATCGACAGCAGTCTGAGCAGCCTCGGAAGCATCGGCAAGCGCGAGCTCGGCCTCGCCCATCAGGCTGCGGTCGTACTCCGCGCCCAGCTCGGGCTTGGAGATGTGCGCGGCACGGGCATAGGCCGTAGCCAGGTTGTCAAAGGTCTCGGCATCGTTCTTGCGGGCCTCGTCGAGGGCGGCGCAGCGGGCGAAGAAGACGGACGGGGCGATGATGTGCACCGCGGAGACGGCGGCAACGGTATCAGCCGGGATCTTTTCGTCGCGGGCCATGCTCACCAGGCGGCCATGGAAGAAGTCACGAACCTGCTGGGCGACCTCGGCGGCGTCGAACTCAATGCCCTGCTCACTGTAGAGCTCGAGGGCGAAGTCGATGAGCGACGTGGGGTCGATCGGCAGGCGGTCGCGCAGGATGTTGATGATGCCGATAGCGGCACGACGCAGCGCGTAGGGGTCCGAAGAGCCGGTCGGGGGCTCGCCGATGGCAAAGATACCGGCGATGGTATCGAGCTTGTCGGCGCAAGCCACGATGCAGCCAGCGGTGCCCTCAGGCAGCTCGTCACCGGCAAAGCGGGGACGATAGTGATCGCGGATAGCATGAGCGACCTCGTCGTTCTCCCCCATCGCGGTCGCGTAATAACCGCCCATCACGCCCTGCTGGCTCGTGAACTCGACAACGGCGTTAGACACCAGGTCGGCCTTGCACAGGTGCGCGGCGCGAGCGGCATCGGCGGCAAGGTGGGCGCCCAGATGAGCCTCGCGGGCGATAGCGAGCGCGAGCTGCTCGATGCGCTCGGACTTGGCGAGCACGCTACCGAGCTTCTCCTGGAAGGCAACCTTGGCCAGACGCTCGCGGAACTCGTCGAGGGAGATCTTCAGGTCCTCCTCGTAGAAGAACTTGGCATCGTCCAGACGGGCACGCACAACGCGCTCGTTGCCGTCGATCACGCGCTCGGCGTTCTCGGGCTTGCTGTTGGAGACGACCACGAACTCACGCGTGAGCTTGCCCTCGCCGTCATAGATCGGGAAGTAGCGCTGGTTGGTGAGCATGGACTCGCAGATAATCTCGTGCGGGACCTTGAGGAACTCCTCATCGAAGGTGCCGACTAGCACCGTCGGCCACTCGCAGAGGTTAATGACCTCCTCGAAGACCTTCTTGGGCGTATCGACATGGCAGCCGGGACGGGCAGCCTCGACCTCGGCGATACCGGCGAGGATGGCCTCACGACGACGCTCGGCAGAAAGCACGCCAGCGTCCTCGAGCACTTGCTCGTAGACGGCGGGGCTGGCGACCACATGGTCACCGGGGCCAAGTACGCGATGACCACGCGTGGTGTTGCCACTCGTCACGTCGGCAAACGACACGGGCACAACATCCTCGCCCAGAAGGCAGCAAATCCAACGGACCGGACGAACAAAGGTAGCATGCTCGTGACCCCAGCGCTGGGAGCGGTAGTTGGGCCACTGCAGGCCGGCGATGGTCTTCTCGCACAGAGCGGTCAGAATCGGCGTAGCCGGTGCGGAGGGAATATTCTTCTCGGCGAACACATACTCGCGACCGTCAGTGTCCTCGCGACGGACCAGGTCCTCGGCAGCCACACCGCACTTGCGGGCGAAGCCCTGGGCGGCCTTGGTGGCGTTACCGTCAGCGTCGAAGGCAATGTTGGCCGCGGGGCCACGCTTGACCTCGTGAACCTCGTCGGTCGCGGTGGCGACATCGGCAACGAGTGCAGCCAGGCGGCGCGGGCTCGAGATCACGCGGACCTCGCCGTGGGCCAGACCGGCCTCGTCGAGACCCTTGGCGATCATGGTGCCAAGCTGCTTGACGGCATTGTTCAGCGGTGCAGAGGGCATTTCCTCCGTACCGATCTCAAACAGGAAATCCTTAGCGTCTGCCATGGCTTACGCCACCTCGCCTTCCTGGTCGGCATTCTCGTTGACTCCGGCGACCTCGGCCATGTAGGCCTCGCAGCACGCCTTGGCGACGGCGCGGACGCGCAGGATGTAGTTGGCACGCTCGACTGCGGACAGAGCGCCGCGGGCATCGAGCAGGTTGAAAGCGTGGCTGCACTTCATGACGCAGTCATATGCCGGCAGCGGCAGCTTGCGCTCTAGACAGGAATGGCACTCGGCCTCGTAGTCGTCAAACTTCTGACGCATCATCTCGACGTTGGCGACCTCAAAGTTGTAGGCACTGAACTCGCGCTCGTTCTCGAGGAACACGTCGCCATAGGTCATGGGCGTGCCGTCGGGCAGGTAGCTCCACACCAGGTCGTAGACCGAGTTGACGCCCTGGGCGTACATGGCGATGCGTTCCAGGCCATAGGTGATCTCGACGGGTACGGGGTCGACCTCGATGCCGCCTACCTGCTGGAAGTACGTAAACTGCGTGACCTCCATGCCGTTGAGCCAGACCTCCCAGCCAAGGCCCCAGGCGCCGAGCGTCGGGCTCTCCCAGTCGTCCTCGACAAAGCGGACGTCATGGTCGTTGGGGTCCAGACCGATAGCGGCAAGAGACCCCAGGTAAAGCTCCTGGGCGTTGACCGGTGAGGGCTTGATGAGCACCTGGAACTGATAGTAGTGCTGCATGCGGTTGGGGTTCTCGCCGTAGCGGCCGTCGGCGGGACGGCGGCAAGGCTGCGCATAGCAGGTGCGCCACTCGGCGGGACCGAGCGAGCGCAGCGTGGTCGCGGTATGGAAGGTACCGGCACCGACCTCGGAGTCATAGGGCTGCATAATGACGCAGCCCTGCTCGCCCCAGTACTGCTGGAGGCGCAGGATGATGTCTTGGAAGGAAAGCGATGAAGCGTTCATGCCTCTAATATCCCCTCGTCGAAACGATTACACGGTTAGGTACTGTACTATAGCGGTTTTTAGTCGATAGCGCCGATGCGGTTGAGCGGCCAGTAACGCACGAGCGCCACGGCGATCAATTCGGAGCGGTCGACCGGGCCAAAGTAGCGGGAGTCAGCAGAGTTCTCGCGGTTGTCGCCCATCACCCACACACAGTCGTCAGGGACGGTGTAGGGATAGCTTACCTGAGCGCCGGGCGCTTGGACCGAAAGTGGCCAGCTCATGCCCGTCGTATATTCCTCGTCGAGCGCTTGGCCGTCAACGACCACCTTGCCATCCTGCAGGTCAACCGTCTGGCCGGCCGTGGCAATAACACGCTTGACAAGAACATCATGCTCGGAGGTGCCATCGGGGTTGTGAAACACCACGATATCGCCCTGCTTGACGGGCTGACCGAGCTCGAGGCTCACCTTTTGTGCCAGGATCTGGTCGCCAATCTCGATCGTGGACTCCATGGAACCGGTGGGCACCACAAAGGGCTCGACCACAAACGAGCGAATCAAGAAGGTGGCGACCAGTGCGATCGCGATGACCGCGATCCACTCAAAAGCGCCCCTCAACGCGGAATGCTGCGATGGAACCATTCTCACTCCTCGCTCTGCGAATACGAAGCGTCCAAAATCTCCTGCGCGTAAGCGCGCTCCTCGGGCGTGAGCCGCGCCGTCTCGATCAAGTCGGGACGCCAGCGGCAGGTGCGCTCGATGGCGTTCTTGCGACGCCAGGCATCGACCTTGGCGTGATCGCCGCTCACAAGCACCGGCGGCACGCCCTCGCCGTTGAACTCGGCGGGGCGGGTGTACTGCGCGTACTCGAGCAGTCCTCCGTCCTCGGCGGTCGAGAACGACTCGTCGACGTTGCTCATCTCGTCGCCCAGGGCGCCGGGAATCAGGCGTACGACGGCATCGGCAACGACCATAGCGGGAAGCTCGCCGCCCGTGAGCACGTAGTCGCCGATCGACAGACGCTCATCGGCATACGCATACGCGCGCTCGTCGACGCCCTCGTAGCGACTGCACACAAACAGCAGGCGCTCACTTTTGAGCAGGCGCTCGGCCACATGCTGCGTAAAGGGCTCGCCACAGGGGGTGAAGAACACAACCGTGGGCTTGGGACCCTCTGCGCTAATGGCCTCGATGGCCTCTGCGATAGGCTTGACCTTCATGAGCATGCCCTGCCCGCCGCCGTACGGCTCGTCATCGACGGTACGATGGCGGTCGTGCGTCCAGTCGCGCAGGTTATACGCCTTAAAATCAAAAAGGCCGGCCTTGCGGGCGCGGCCCAAAATCGATGTGGACATGACGGGCTCAAACATCTCGGGAAAGACCGAAAGGGTCTCAATCAGCATGTTGTCCTCCCTACTTGTCCATATCGATCAGGCCGTCCATAACATGGACGGAAATTGTTCCTGTGTCGGGAAGATCGAGCACAACCTGCTCGATCACGGGAATCAGTACCTCGCCGTACCGATCACCCTCGACAACCCAAACATCGTTAGCGGGCGTCGACATGATCTCGACGATCGTGCCGAGCGAACCGAAGTGCTCGTCGACCACCTCGCGACCCATCAGGTCGGTATAGGCAGCGTCGAGCGAATCGAGCTCAAAGTCATCACGATTTGCCAGCACGTAGCATCCCGTGATGCCCTCGGCGGCCGTCAAGTCGTCAATGCCCTCAAACGAGACCAGATCGCCATCGCCCGTATCGGTGACGGACACGACCGTGCAAAAGCGGTCGCGCTTGAGCGCCGGCGGCGTCAGGGCGACGCGCATACCAGGCTCTAATACAGAAGGAAGCCCCCGCAGCGGCTGCGCGAGGACCTCCCCCTTCCTTCCGTGCGGCTTGACCACACGGGCGATGTTTTTGTACTGGGACCTCAAGGTCCTAGCCCAGAACCTCTACCTCGACAGCAGTGTCGAGGCGAGCGGCCAGTGCACGGGCGAGCGTGCGAATGGCCTTGATGGTACGGCCACGACGGCCGATGACCTTAGCGACGTCATCCTCGGCGACCGAAACCTCAATCGTAGAGGCGTCGTCACCATCGATGACCTCAAGGCTCACGGAATCCGGGTCGTCGACGATCTGAACAACGAGATATTCGACGAGATCGGCGATGCGATCTGAGAGCATTGCCTCACCCTCGAGCTGTGCAGCGTCAACCTCAGGCACGATTTACTCCTCGGCGCCCTCAGCGGCCTCAGCGGCAGCCTTAGCGGCCTCGGCCTCTTTGGCGAGCTGCTTCTTGGACTTCTTGACGACGGTCTCGGTCTTCTCGCCCTCGTTGGCGGCCTTGACCAGAGCGGCGACGGCGTCGGTGAGCTGAGCGCCCTTGGACTGCCAGTCGGCGATCTTCTCGAGGTCGAGGTTGATGGTCTTGGGGGCGGTCATCGGGTTGTAGCGGCCAACCTCCTCGATGATACGACCGTCACGCGGGGCGCGGGAATCGGCGACGACGACACGGTAGTACGGACGCTTCTTAGCGCCGTGACGAGCAAGGCGAATCTTGACTGCCAAAGGAAACTCCTCCAACCAAGCAGCTTTAGGCTGCAACTACAAACAAACAGTTGAACATAATACGCCATCGACGCGGGCAGGTGAAGTCCGTGAGACCAACTTCTTCGGTGTAGTCGAGGGCAAATCCATATCTTAGACAAGAATTCGGGATTTGCAAGCACATACACGCACCCCACATGAGCTGCGCGGTATACTCATGACATGGAAAGACGCGAACATACATACGGTTATGAGGATGCCATGGGCGTCACGCCGCCTCCCTGGACGGGTCCGGCGGTGGGACTCATGGACCTCGATGCGTTTTTTGCGAGCGTGGAAATGCTCGATCATCCCGAATGGCGCGGAAAGCCGCTCATCGTGGGCGGAGACGCCGATTCGCGCGGCGTCGTGTCCACGTGTTCGTATGAGGCACGTCGCTTTGGCGTGCACTCTGCCATGGCCTCGGCCGAGGCGCGGCGCTTGTGCCCGCAAGCCATTTGGACGCATGGGCATTTTGATCGCTACCGCGAGGTGAGCGCGCAGGTCATGGCGATTCTTGCCGAGGAGACGCCGCGCGTGGAGCGCGTATCCATCGACGAAGCCTTTATCGATATCACACCGGGTCGCTTTGCGCCCGAAGACCCGCTGCTGGTTGCGCGACGAATAAGCGACCGCGTGGCAGGGCTGGGAGTGACCTGTTCCATTGGCGTGGGCTGCAACAAGACGGTCGCAAAGATCGCAAGCGAGCGTGACAAGCCGTTTGGATTGACGATTGTGCGCCCCGGAACCGAGCAGCGCTTTTTGGCCGCACTGCCGGTATCTGCCATGAGCGGCATCGGGCGCTCGGCCGAGGAGCGACTGCGCCGCATGCGCATCTACACCCTCGGCGAGCTATCACGTGCACCGGAATCCACCTTGGCCTCTATTTTTGGCGTCAACGGCGAACGCATGCGCCGGCGTGCGCTGGGACTCGAAATTTCCGAAGTCACGAGCCTCGATGAAGAACGCGAGGTCAAGTCGGTCAGCAATGAACGCACCTTTGCTAAAGATTTAACTGAGCGTGGGGATATTGAGGCGGCGATTGCACTGTTGGGAGAGTCAGTGGGACGCCGCCTGCGCCGTCAGGGGCTGACGGGTGCCACGGTAACGCTCAAGCTTAAGTATTCGTATGGCAGCGGGCGTACGGCACAGCGCCGGCTGCCTCATCCGACCGACGATGAGAACATCTTCGTGGCGGTTGCACTCGAACTGCTCGACAACATCTGGCAGGAAGGCATGCATGTTCGCTTAGCGGGTATCGGCATGAGCGACTTCGACCACCAAGGCGGCATCCAGACCGACCTGTTCTGCGAAGTCGACGACCGCGGAGCCCAATCCAGCGACCGACGCGACCTCTCCGTCGCCATCGACGCCGTCCGAGACAAATTCGGCGACACCGCCCTATCCTTCGGCCGCCAATCCCGCTTCAACGATTAACCGCCTTTGGGCAAAAAGAAAGCCGGGCAGGTGCGGAAAACCGCAACTGCCCGGCGATATGCGTGAGGGTAGCTAAACCCTGTCTCAAATGAGCTACTAGAGGAGGTTGAGGGGGAGCTGGGGAGCGTCACCCCAGAGCTTTTCGAGACGGTAGAAGTCGCGCGCCTCGGGAGTGAAGACGTGGACGACAACCGAACCATAGTCCATGAGCATCCAGGTCTTCTGCTCGCGACCCTCGATGGAGAACGGGTGCTCGCCGCAAGCCTCGGCGACCTTCTCCTCGATCTCGTCGACGATAGAATCGACCTGGCGGTTGTTGGTACCGGTGGCAAGCACAAAGTAGTCGCATACGTCGGAAAGCTCGGTCAGGTCGAGCACCTGAACGTCCTCGCCCTTCTTGTCGTAGGCGGCCTGCGCGGCGGCGCGGGCGACATCCTCGGCGGCGACACCGCTCGCGGACAGCGAGGCGGCAGTGCGGTCGGACGTGGCGGCGAAGCTCTTGTGCTCCACACCTTCAAGAATCTGCTCGTCGGTCATGGTCTCGTCGGCCATGGAATACCTCTTTCTAGACAGCCCGAGCTAGCGCAGCTGGGCGTAATGGTTGTAAATCGTAATAGCCGTGGGATAAAGATAGCGCCCGGACTGGATCACATAGACCAGACCCTGCGCAAAACAGGAGAAGAACAACTCATCGAGCGTCGACTCCCCCACCATCTTACGCAGCGCATGCGCATAGTCGCCGTGGCGGTTGGGCTCGATGGCATCGGCCACAAAGACCACCATATCGAGCGGCGTCATGTCGCAGGCGCCCACGGTGTGACGGTCGACAGCCTGAAAGACCGCCGGCGACAGCTCGGGAAAAAGCTGCGGAAGCTCATAGGCGGCAACCGGGCCATGCAAAAGCGGCGTCGCGGCAGACGGAGAGCCGGCAATCTTAATGCCGTAATGCAGAGCGCGCGTGACCAGCTCGTCGTCGGAGAGCACTTTGTCCCAGTCATGGATCAGACCGGCGGCAGCGGCATCAAAGCGGTCAACGCCGTAGACCTCGGCCAAATGAAGTGCGGTCTCGGCAACACCCAGCGAATGCACATAGCGCTTGCGCTTATCCTTCATGCGAACATCGAGCAGCTCTTGAATGCGCTTGAGCAGCGCGCGCTCATCGCCCTCAAACTGATCCTCTACCGACAACGTAGACCCCCATCACTCAAAATCTTCTTGGCCCAAATCGGCATATAGCCTGCGTTTGCGAATGTAGCCGAGCACGGACTCGCTCGTAAGATAGCGCACGCTCATACCGCGAGCAACTCGCTTACGAATGTTCGTCGAGCTGATCGCCAGCGCCGGAATCTGAATATAGCGCACGTCGAACGGCAGCCCCGACTCTTTGATTCGGGCACGCGCCGTATCGATATCAAAGCCCGGTCGTGTCGCCGCAATAAAGGTAGCAAGCTCAGCGATTCGTTCGGCATCATGCCAGGTAACAATATCGATAATCGCGTCGGCGCCCGTAATAAAGTAGAGCTTTACCTGCGGCGGGTAAAAGTCGCGAAGGGCATGAAGCGTATCGGCCGTATAGGTTACACCCGGACGGTCAATCTCGAACCGACTCGCCAAAAAGGCCGGGTTCGCAGCGGTGGCGAGGACCGTCATGGCATAACGGTCCTCGGCAGGCGTCACCGGCTTGTCAAGCTTAAAGGCAGGCGTGCCCGCCGGCATAAAGAGCACGGCATCCAAGTCGAGGGACTCACGCGCCTGCTCAGCGGTCACCAGGTGCCCGTAATGGATGGGATCAAAGGTGCCACCCATAATGCCGAGCCTAAACTCCTGCCCGTCCTCTAGAGGAAGCTCGGGCAGACCGATTCCACCGCGCAGCGACATGGCTTACTCGCCCTCCGAGGTCTCGGCATCGTCCTCGGCATCCGCCGCATCGACAACCTCGACGCCCTCATCCGCAGCATCGGCCACGTCAATGGCCTCGACGGCAACGTCCTCGCCAGCATCCTCGAGCTCTTCGTACTCCGAGAAGTCCTCGGCGCCCTCAAAGTCAAAGGCGCGCTGGCAAATGCGGACCTCGTCGCCCGCACGGCAACCGGCCTTCTCGAGCGCGTCGTCAACACCCATACGCGCAAACTTATGCTGCAGGTAAATGACGGCTTCCTCGTTTTCCCAGTCGGTCTGGATGACCATGCGCTCGATGGCACGACCGACCACGCGGAAGGCACCGGGCTCTTCCTGGACAATGCGGAAACGCTTCTCGCGCTGCAGGCGGCGACGCTCCCACTCCTCGTCGCGCAGATCGACCGGCTCATCAGAGACCGCCAGCTCGGCGCGAAGCTTAGCCACCTGCTCGCCCACGGCAAGCATCAGCGTGTTGAGGCCGGCGCCCGTAACAGCAGACACGGCAAAGAACATATGGCCATCGTCGAGCGCCGCACGCTTAAGGTCGGCAATCTTGTCGGCCGTGCCCGGCGCATCGCACTTGTTGGCAACGACGATCTGCGGACGCTCCGAGAGCTCTGCGCCATACTGCTCGAGCTCACGGTTAATGATGTGGTAATCCTCGACCGGATCGCGATCCTCAAAACCGCCCGTCATGTCGACGACATGCATGATCAGGGCCGTACGCTCAATGTGGCGCAGGAACTGGTGGCCCAGGCCCTTGCCCTCGCTCGCGCCCTCGATGAGACCGGGGACGTCGGCAACGACGTAAGAATATTCGCCGGCACGCACCATGCCGAGGTTCGGCACGAGCGTGGTAAACGGGTAGTCGGCAATCTTAGGACGGGCGGCACTCATGCGCGCGATGAGCGATGACTTACCCACCGAGGGGAAGCCCACGAGCGCGGCATCGGCCATAAGCTTCATCTCGAGCTCAATCCAGTGCTCCTCGGCCGGCTCGCCCAGCTGGGCGAACGCGGGCGCGCGGCGCACCGACGTCACAAAGTGCGTATTGCCGAGACCACCGGCGCCACCAGGGGCCACGACAACGCGCTCGCCATCGTGCACCAGATCGGCAATCTCGAACATCGGGGTCTGCGTCTCGGGGTCGAGCTCGCGCACCACGGTGCCCATAGGGACCTTGAGAATCAGGTCCTCGCCGCTCTTACCGTTACGACGGGCGCCCTGCCCGTGCGTGCCGCGCTCGGCGCGGAAGTGATGCTTAAAGCGGTAATCGATCAGCGAAGACAGCTGAGCATCGGCCTGGATGACGACATTGCCGCCACGACCGCCGTCGCCGCCATCGGGGCCGCCCTTGGGGACAAATGCCTCGCGCCTAAACGACATACATCCGGCTCCGCCGTCGCCGCCGCACACGTTAATGCGGCTGATATCGGTGAACTGTGACAACAGAATCGCCTCCTACAAAAAAGAGGGAGACCCTTGAATCCTAAAACTCAAGTGCCTCCCACATATGTGCTCTATGAAGGGTGAATTACGCGTTCGCGAGCGGGCGTACGCTGACCCTGTGCTTGATACCCTTGTGGAACTCAACGGTACCGTCGACCAGCGCGAACAGCGTGTCGTCCTTACCACGGCCAACGTTCTCACCCGGGTGGATGTGCGTGCCGTGCTGACGGACGAGAATCGTGCCCGTGGTTACCGTCTGGCCGGCATAGCGCTTCGTGCCAAGGCGCTGACCGCGGGAGTCACGGCCATTACGGGAGGAACCGAGTCCTTTTTTGTGTGCCATTGTGTATACCTACTCTTTCGTTACGAGTGTAATCTACTCGGCGACGGGAGCCTCGGCAACAGCCTCGGCCTCTGCCTTGACAGCCTTCTTGGCGCGGGACGTAGCCTGGACCTTCACGATCTTCAGCTTGGTGAGCTGCTGACGGTGACCCTTCAGACGACGATAGCGCTTACGCTTGTGGAACTTGAAGACCAGCTGCTTCTCGCCCTTGAACTGCTCAACGATCTGAGCGGTAACCTTGGCCTTGGCCAGCTTGTCGGGATCGGTGACGATCTTCTTACCATCGTTGAGGAAGATAACCGGCAGGGTGACCTTGTCGCCCTCATTGCCCTCGATCTTCTCGACGGTGATGACATCGTCGGTGGCGACCTTGTACTGCTTGCCGCCCGTGTTAACGATTGCGTACATGTTTACTTGCCCTTCATGCATCAGTTAGTGCAACAGCCGAATATAGTAGCAGGCGAAAATACCCCCGTCAACGAGTATGTGGAGCAAATCCACAAGTTCGCACAGGTATGGGGCTGACGAGTCGGCCCTCGTCGTCCTCGCATGCTTGATTCTGACGCTCGACATCGTAGGAGCAGATGGTCACGAGGTCTTGCATACCGGTGGAAACAATAGGTGCATCCACGCCCGGGGTCAAGCCCTGCAACAAAACATCAGCAGCAGAAAGCAAAATTTCCGGGCGCATGGAGCCCCCGTTGTCGGCATGGGTGTCGAGCATTAGCACCAAATGATCTGGGCGCTCCCCCGCCGTGAGCTCATAGCCCACGAGCGTGTGATCCAAATCCAAGCGCTTGCTCTTTTTTCCGCGCGCGTAGTCGATGCCATGGTCCGCGCGCAGCGTGTCGATCGCACGACGCACCTCGTCGGCGCTTACGGGCGCCTCGGGATCCAAGTGCAGGTCGATGCGATACGACAGGCGCGTGAGCTGCGCCGTCAACGCCGGCGTGCGCACGTCGATGTACGCCGCCTCGATGGGCGCCAGATCGGCCGGAGACGCCGCAGACAGGCGCCCAAACGCCTCGTCGAGCGCCACGAACTCGGTCATAAACAGGTCATACCACTCGCAGGTCGACGACGTACCCACCGGTAGCGCCGAAGAGAAGCCCACGCGCATGTGCGGAGAGAAGCCCTGCGTGACGGCATAGGGAAATCCCGCACGGCGCACGATGCGCTCAATGGTATGGATCACTTCGAGATGGCCCAGGTACTTAAGGCGATTGCGCTTGCCATAGCGAACACGAAGCCTAAAGAGCGAGGGGTTGTCGGTCAGGCGCTCACTCATGCGCGATCACCCATCAATACATTCTTGGCGTGGAGCGTGGGGCAGATCCCGCAGCCGGTGCACGACGTGCGGGTGCAGTCGGGAGTCGTGACGCCCTCGAGCGAGCGACGGTACTCGCGCTCGAGGAAGCCGCGCGTGCAGCCGGGGCTCACGTGCCCCCACGGCAGGCGCCAGTCCAACTCGTAGGGCAGGTGCACGAGCTCATTGAGGTCGATGCCGTTTTTGGCAGCAGCTTCCTTCCAGTTATCGAGCGAGAAATGCTCTACCCAGGCGTCAAAGCGAGAGCCCGAGCGCCAAGCGTCGATGATGACGGGCGTCATGTCACGACCGGCGCGGGACAGCGCGGCCTCGATGAGCGAGGTCTCGGCATCGTGGTAATGAACGCGGACGGCACGATTGCGAACGCTCGTGATAAGCAGCTTCTGGCGACGCTTGACGTCGTCGTAGTCGAGCTGCGGGCACCACTGGAACGGCGTGGCAGCCTTGGGGATAAAGACCGAAACCGAGATCGACACCGAGATCGAGCCGCGACGAGCCTTGGGCACCACGGAACGACCGAGCTCCAGCACGTGATCGGCCAGATTGGCGATGGCCACGATGTCCTCGTCGCGCTCGCCGGGAAGGCCCATCATAAAGTAGAGCTTCATGCGGTTCCAACCGGCCTCGAAGGCCGCCTTGGCCGCACGGTCCAGGTCCTCCTCGGTCACGTTCTTGTTAATGATGTCGCGCATGCGCTGGCTGCCGGCCTCGGGCGCGAACGTCAGTCCGCCCTTCTTTTCGCCGGCGACCGACTCGGCCATATCCACGCCAAACGAATCCAGGCGCTGCGACGGAATAGACACACGAATACCCGTATCCTCCAGGCGACGGTTGAGCCTGCCGAGCACGTCGCGAATGCAGGAGTGGTCGGTCGTGGAGAGCGAGGTCAGCGACACCTCGTCATAGCCGGTCTTTTCCAGACCCTGAATCACCGACGAGACGATCTGGTCGGCCGAGCGCTCACGCACCGGGCGATACGTCATGCCGGCCTGGCAAAAACGACAGCCGCGGGCGCAGCCGCGCAGGATCTCGATAGACAGGCGGTCGTGGACCAGCTGCGCATAGGGCACGCACGACTGCGACAGCGGATTCGTGGCGCCGAAATCCTCGACGACGCGCTTGTAGACCACGGTCGGCGCATCCTTGCCCTCACGCGGCACGGTGTAGCCATGCGGCGAGCAGGGCTCGTCGTGACAAACCTCATAGAGCGACGGCACGTAGTTGCCGGCAATGGATGCAAGCTGCTCGACAATCTGCGCGCGCGGGACTCCTTCGTCACGCAGGCGGCGATGCAACTGGCAGGTCTCGAGCAGCGATTCCTCGCCCTCGCCGATGAGGATAACATCGAAGAAGGCCGCGTACGGCTCGGGGTTGTACACCGAGGGACCGCCGGCGATGATAATGGGGTCGTTTTCACCTCGGTCGGTCGCCAACAGCGGAATGCCAGCGAGGTCGAGAGCCTCGAGGAAGTTCGTCACCGCCATCTCGTGCGGCACATGCAAACCGACGATATCAAACGAAGCGACCGGCGCTGCACCCTCGAGCGAGAGCAGCGGAATGCCTGCCTCGCGCATGGCATCACCCATATCGGGCCACGGCACATAGCCACGTTCGCAGGAGATGCCCTCGGCCTGATTAAGGATGTTGTAGAGGATGGCGATACCCTGGTTGGGCAGACCGACCTCGTACACATCCGGGTAGATCAGGCAGCAACGGTAGTCGGCATCGGCCTTGGAAAGCGTGCCCCACTCGTGATCGATATAGCGACTCGGCTTCTCGACCTTGGCGAGCAACGGCTCAATTAAATGAAAACAATCTTGGTACGGAACGCGCAACGGAAAACCCCTAAGCAGCGAGATCGGATGCGTCTTGGTAGGACGCCATAGGACGGGTAGCGCCCGCGACCGTGGTCACCAGATTGCGAACGCGGGAGAACGTGGCAGTGACCACCTCGTTGGCACGGCTGTAGTCGACATCGCGCCCGTAAAGCGAAACGAGCGCACGGCCCATGCCATAGGTGCCCGCGGCAGCAGTGAGCGCCTTGACGGCAAACCCAATATGCGGCGTCTGCTTGACGAGCGCGCGGGTGACCGCGCGGATCACCAAGCCGCCGGCAAGCACGCCCGCGACCTCGTAGCCGCGCTCGGGCTTAATGCCGCGTCCAAAGACGGCAGCGAGCTCAAAGAGCATGCCCACCTGCGCCAGCGCCATAACGGGATAATCGGCGCCCGGCAAAAACACCAGCGCACCGGTCGCCATATTGGTGAGCGCGCACGAGGTGATGATACGATTGGCCGCCGCGATGCGCATGAAGGCAAAGTTCGCCGCAAAGGCCGTTTCCTTGTCGGTGCGATCGAGAATCCAGCGGGCAAGCGTCTCGAGCAGATACGTCTTATCGGTTGCCGCTACCACGCCGAGCATGGGCGTGGACTCCTCGATAAACGGCACCTCCACAGCAGACTCGGCAAGCACGCACACGGGAGCACCGGCGATCACGAGCTCCTGCACGGCACTCTCCAAGCGGTCGGAACCACA
This sequence comes from uncultured Collinsella sp., assembly GCA_902469665.1. GTDB lineage: Bacteria > Actinomycetota > Coriobacteriia > Coriobacteriales > Coriobacteriaceae > Collinsella. The sequence goes on from CABRDE010000006.1 coordinate 90,112, forward strand.
CGAGAGCACCAGTACCACATCGGTATCGGTCTTTGGAGCAATTCGCTCCTCCCCCAGACGCTCGACGCGCACAATGCCCGAGGTCGTCTGCGGCACAAAGGCGTCACGCACCGTCTCGGCCAGAAAGCGCGAGGCGGACGAATCCAGATAGACCGAGACGCGCACCGGCGTATCGGAATCCTTCTTAACGGACGCGCCCATCTTAAAAGCGCGGGTCAGCTTATCTACGGGAATTTTCATAGCAAACCCCTCCAGCGGTTACGCGGCGCCCGAACGATGCCGCCATATGGATTGTACGATACCCACCGTCAGCAGTTGGATCATCATCGAAGACGAACCAAAGCTAATAAACGGTAGCGGAATACCGGTAATCGGCATCATGCCGATGCACATGCCGATGTTCTCGAAGGTCTGGAATGCCCACATGCCGACGATACCTACGCACGACAGACGCAGGAACAGCGACTCACACTTAAAGGCGACGCGAATCGTCGAAAAGATCAGCAGCACGTAGAGGCACAGGAGAAAAAAGGAACCGCAAAAACCAAAGGTCTCGGACAGGAAGGCGAAGACGAAGTCGGTGTGGAACTCAGGCAGAAAGCCGCCGGCCGACTGCGTCGCATGGCCCAAACCCTTACCAAAGAAGCCGCCCGAGCCAACGGCGATAAGCGACTGCTGCAGGTTGTAGGCATCGTCCGAATCGGCATTATCGGGGTCGATAAAGACCGTCAGACGGTTCATCTGATACTGCTTGATGAGCACATCGTGGCCGAGCAACGAATCAAAGACCGAATCGAGCGCCAGAACGAGGGCCACCAAGCCCACGAGCAGGGCCAGGGTCGACAGCACCCATTCGCGGCGTGCACCGCTCATACAAATGACGATGGCGCCCGAAACCAGCACGACCAGGCCCGAGCCCAGGTCGCCCATGGCAACGACGGCCAAAAACGGAATGGACAGCATGCCGCAGAGCTTGACGTAGTCGCGAACGGTATCGATACGACCGTTATACTGCGAGCCAAGCGTAGCAATAAAGAAGATGGTGATGAGCTTGGCAAGCTCAACCGGCTGGAATGTCAAGCCGATACCGGGAATCTTGATCCAGCCCGTCATGCCCAGACCGCCCGTATAGGACAGACCCGGAATCTTGGGCGAGAGGATCACGATCAAGTCGATGACGAGCAACGCCGTCGAGAAATTGGAAATACCGCGCAGATCGGTACGCCAGACCAGCACCGCCAGCACCGCTCCGATGCCAATTCCCAGCAGATGGCGTGAGAACGAGGCATCGGCCTTAAACTGCGAAGCCGACCAGATAATGATGGCACCGTAGGCGACGAGCGCCACTGTAGCCACGAGCACACCGATATGCACCTTTTGGCGAAACGTGCCGCGCGAGGCCGAAAGTTGCTTGTTGACGCGGTCCAGGCTGCTGCGAGAGCCGGTCTTGGTTGAACGGAACAGATCCGCCGGAGAAAAATCCATCGCAACCTCCTATCGAACCGAAGAATCGCCCGAGGCCGAAGAGGTATCGGGCTCGTCATAAATCACGCCGAGCACGTCGCGCACGACATGCATCGCGGTATCTGAGCCACCGCCGCCCTGCTCCAGGACGGTAGCGATGACATACTTGGGGTCATCGGCCGGTGCATAGGCGCAGAACCACGCGTATTCATCCTCGCCACTTTTCTCGCCCGTGCCCGACTTGCCGTATACCTGCGGCGTCAGGGTGCCAAAGTGAGCCGCCAGGGACGTCGATGCCGTGTAAATCACGTCGTGCATGCCGTTGCGAACAAGAGCCAAATCCGAATCGCTGTTGATCTTGGCCTCCAGGCGCTTCTTCTTGCCCTTGCCGTTGTACTTATAGGCATCGCCGTCGCCATCGCGCGACACGGCAGACAAAAACACGTGAGGCACGTACTGTTTGCCGCCGTTGGCAAGACCCATATAGGCACACGCCATCTGCAGGGGCGTCACCAGGATGTCGCCCTGACCGATGGCAATGTTGGTCATATCGCCGGCATTCCACTTGCGGTCCTCGGCAGATGCGTCGGTGAAGTACGACTCTTTCCACTCGGCATCGGGAATACGGCCCGCGCCCTCACTCGGCAGATCGATACCGCAGGTCTTGCCTAGACCCCAGCGACGAAAGACCTCCTGCAGACCCTCGGGATGTTGCTCGTCATAAAAGAACGCCTTGCCCATGTCGTAGAAGACAGGGTCGCACGAGTTGGCGATTCCCGACTGCAGCGTCATGGTGCCGTGGCCGGAATGCAGCCAGCAGTACTTGCCCCACGACTTGCCCAGACCCGTCCAATAACCCGTGCAGTTGGTCGTCTGCCCCGACGTGTAGGTTCCAAACTCAAGACCGGCCAGCGCCGAGAGCGGTTTGATGGTCGAGGCCGACATGTACTGTCCGCTAATGGCGCGGTTGAGCAGCGGGTGCGAACCCTTGTCATCATTGAGCTCGGTCCACACGTCATTTGAGACGCCGCCGATAAAGACGGACGGATCGAACTTGGGCTGGCTCGCCATGCCCAGGATCTCGCCATTGTTGGGATCGAGACACACCACAGCGCCGTTGCCGGCATTGCTGTAGCCAGTGGTCTTGGCAAGCTCGATAGCGCTCGCCAGTGCCGTCTCACAGGCCTGTTGGATCTTAAGGTCGAGCGTGAGCTTAATGTCGGAGCCGGCCTTCGCGGGCACGGCGCCGGCCTGACCGGTCACATTGCCCGAGGCATCGACCTTGACGGTCTGCTCGCCACGAATACCTTGCAGCAGGTTTTCGTAGTAGCTCTCAACGCCCGCCTGGCCCACGATATCGCCCGACTGGTACGTAATCTTGCCAGCAGAAGCATCATCATCGCCAGAGGTTTTCTTATTCTGGGCCTCGAGCTGCTCGGAGGTAATGGTGCCGGTATAGCCCAAGATATGGCATGCCGTCTCGCCGTATGGATACTGGCGCTCGGTACGCTCGGCAATCTTGACGCCCGGGAACTCGCCGGCGTGTTCCTTGATATAGGCAACCGTGGAGCGACGGACGTCCGTCGCGATGGTATGCAGGCTCTGTGCGCCCTCTGTATTATCCTGAATATTGCGAAGGACCGCCACGTAAGGCATTCCAAGCACGTTGGCAAGATGGCGAACCAGAACCTCATCCTCGGCAAGGTCGCGGTAGGCCACGACAGCAAGTGAGGGACGGTTCTGGACAAGCGCCACGCCATTGCGGTCGAGGATGCGACCGCGCACAGCGGGTGTGGTAACGGTGCGAGTCTGATTACTATTAGCCTGCTTCTCGTAATAGTCCGACGAGACCATCTGCATGCCCCACAGCTTGACGGCAAGTGCCGCAAACATCGCGCCCACACCCGTGGTGAGGATGGAAAAGCGGCCCTTAAAGGCGGTCGCCGCAGTATTGCCCTCGCCCTCGGTGGCGCGCGGGGCCGTTCCATGCTGCGTATCGTAGGTAAAACGGGAATCGCCACGACGCATGATGACCAGCGCGACCACGATGGCCACAACCAGCACGATACCGGCGATAATAACCGTCAACTGGGAAGACATCTACGGGCCTCCCCTATTTGAGCTTGCGGGTCTTGGGCTTAAAGCGCATACCCGTCTGGCGTCCGCCACGTGCGGAGAATCCATAGCCGGACTGCGGCACGACGCCGGACATCAAAAACGGAATGGCAACCAGACCCGTCAGGATCGAGGACGGCAGCGCATGGCCGAAGATCGCCACAACAAAGCTCGTCTCCAAACCCATAAACAGCAAGATGATGCTGTAGATCACATTAATGACGAGCGCAAAGGCGCCCACAGTGATGCCACGTGCACTCGAGGTACCGCCCGTCTGACCGACGGCGCTGTGCACCAGGGCAAAAGAACCCACGGTCAGCAGGAGCGGCATAATGCCCACCGGCACGGCAGCGGACAGGTCATAGAACAAGCCGCTGCAAAAACCGCACACGACGGCACGGGTCGGGTCGCCCGAGAACACGCTTAGGCACACCAGGATAATCATGAAGTTGACGCGACCGCCCGCAATGGAGATCTGCGGTGCCAGGCCTGCCTGCAGCAGCACGCACACAATGGCGGCGATCACAAACGTGCGGGAGCTCATCCCCTGCTCGTGTAGATCCATGGACATGCCCCCTATTCGCTCGAGCCGGAATCGGTCGTCTCGGACGTGTCGGAACTGTCATCCGAGCTCTCGTCCTTCGTCTTGGTCGCAGCATCGCGCGACGTTCCCTGCGGCGTGCTGTTGGCCGTGCTCACGTCCTCATCCGAGGCCGACTGTTCGTCGGTCAGCGAGGTGATGACCAGCACTTCCTCGTTGTTCTCGGCCGTGGTCTGAGCGCGCACCACAATGGTGTAGTACACATCGTTTGCCGATTTCTCAACCGACGAGACGGTGCCGAGCGGAAGGCCCTTGGGGAACACGCCACCGATGCCCGAGGTCACGATGATGTCGCCAACCTTAACGTCGGAGTCGACGCTCACGTACTCAAGACGCAGCGTGCCGTCAGCCTGACCCTGTAGCATGCCCTGAGCGCGCGTGTCCTGCACCATGGCGGATACGCCGGAGTTCTCGTCGCCAATCAGGCGCACGGTAGAGGTCTTGGCCGATACCTCGATGATCTGGCCGATAACACCGGCAGAACTCGTCACAGGCATGTTGATGGTAAGCCCGTCGGCAGAACCCTTATCGATCGTGACGGTCGAGGTCCAGGCATCGCCCGAGGCACCAACGATACGAGCAGCGGTCGATTTGAGGTTGTAGGTCGACTGCAGGCCGACCAGCCCCTCCAGACGCTCAGCAGTCTTTTGAGCCTCGGAGAGCTCGGCAACCTTAGAGGTCAGCTCCTCATTTTGCTTCTTGAGCTCGTCGAGCGTGTCCTGCGACGCCGTAAGGTTAGAGAACACGTTGCCGATCGCATTGAAGGGAGCCGCCACGGCCGAGCCCACAAAGCGCACCGGCGAGGTAATCGTCGTTACGCCCGAACGCACGGCATGAATCGGTCCTGCCTCGCCCTCGCGGATGTAAAACGTGAGCAGCAACACCGAAATCAGGCTGAAAACAATCAACGGGCGCATACCCGTTGATTGTCGCTTGGTATTCAGATTTGTGGAGAAACCCGAAGATCGCGCCAAATGGAATCCACCTTTTGGAAATTAAGCATTGGTCTGGACGAAGCCGCCATCAAACGCATTGGCCTCGAGCACGCGGGCACAGCCGTTAACGACGTTATCGAGCGCCGTGGGGCTGACGTTGACCGAAACACCGGTCTCATCGCGCAGGCGCACGTCAAGACCGCGCAGCAGCGCGCCGCCACCAGTCAGCAAAATGCCGTAGTACATAAGGTCCGAGGCAAGATCGGGAGGCGTAGCGTCGAGTGCGTCCTTGACGGCCTTGGCCATCTCGTCGAGCGGCTTGTTGAGCGCGCGACGAATCTCCTCGCTCTCGATGCGCACGGTCTTGGGCAGACCGGTGATCACGTCGCGGCCGTTGACTTCGACATCGAGCTCGTCCTTGAGCGGCACGGCGGAGCCGACCTTGATCTTGATGTCCTCTGCCGTACGCTCGCCGATGGCCAGGTTGTAGGCATCGCGAACGTGCGTGAGGATGGCCTGATCGAACTCGTCGCCGGCAATACGGATGGACTGCGAGACGACGATACCGCCCATAGCGATAACGGCGACCTCGGTGGTACCGCCACCGATGTCGATGACCATGGAGCCGGTGGGCTCCTCGACAGGCAGGTCGGCGCCGATAGCAGCAGCCATGGGCTCCTCGATCAGGTAGGCCTGGCGAGCGCCGGCCTGGATCGTGGCCTCAAAGACAGCGCGCTTCTCGACCGACGTGACGCCGGAGGGAACGCAGACGACAACACGCGGACGCGGAGTCCACGGATAGCGCTTCTCGGACGCCTTGTCGATAAAGTAGCGAAGCATGGCCTCGGTAACGTCGAAGTCGGCGATGACGCCGTCCTTCAGGGGACGAACGGCCACAATGTTGCCGGGCGTACGGCCGAGCATGCGCTTTGCCTCGATACCGACCGCCAGGATGCGCTCGTCGTTCTTGTCGATGGCGACGACGGAGGGCTCGCGGATGACGATGCCCTTGCCGCGCACGGAGACAAGCGTATTTGCGGTGCCGAGGTCGATGGCAAGATCGCCCGCATAGCTACCGAAGAACATATCCATCAAAGAAAACAACGCAACTCCTGATGTGTTGGATGATTGCTGGAAAACTACTAGCTCATGATACTAGCGCAAGCCCGGCACCTCACTTGCGGTGAAGCGCCGGGCAAAGCTAAATCCCATAAGGTCACTACTGGTTATCAGCAGCCGAGAAATCCATATCGAGCGAGGAAACGGCCCAGCCGATATGGTTGTCGGAGCGCACGAATTTGACGGTGTACTCCTGCTCGCCGCCCTTGGACAGCGAAGCCTTAACCTTGGCGGTCGTCTCGGTCATGGACTGATCCATGCCCTCGACGGACACGGTGGCGCCCTGCGGAATCGAGGAGATGATCATCGACTTAGCATCCTCGGACAGACTCGAGGCCAGGCAAGACTCGGCCTTTGCGGTGTCACCGTCCCCGGCAGCCTGGAACAGATCGGAAACGACAGACTCCTGGGACGGGAAACCAAAGCCGCGCGTGTAGGCAAAGCCCAGACCGCCCGCGGCGATCAAAATGAGCAGAAGCAGCACGATGAAGACTTTGAGACCCGTGTGGCGATGGCGACGACGGACCTTGGCCTGCTTACGATCCTGACGGTCCTGCTGGACCATCTCGGACTCGGACAGCGTAAAGAAACCGGTGTCCGAGGGATCGGGCATAAACTGGCCGGTCGCGCCCGTAGGATCGAGCGGATCGACGGCAGGAGCGTCCATAGCGGGCGCCGGAGCCGTGGCCATAGCCGTCTGGGCAGACAGCGCGGCAAGCGAATCGTGCACGCGGGCAAGCTCATCGGCCTGCTCGGAGGTGAGCTGGTAGATGCCATCGGCAGTAGCGGCGTTAAAGGCATCGAGTGCGTCGGAGGGACGGCCGGCGGCAGAAAGCGCCTGACCCATGCCGGCGTTGAGCGCGCGCGTGTCGTCGCGGGGGCCGGCAAAGTCGATAGCCGTGCGGTAGGTCTCCACGGCATCCGCCGGACGGCCGAGCTTAATGAAGCAACGACCGAGCTCGCCGAGTGCGGCAGCAGGAGCCGGATTGGCGCCGTCGATGGCAGCCTGACGGAAGGCAGTACCCGCGTTGGCATAGTCGCCCGACTGGAACAGCGCATTACCCAGGCCCAGATAGGCCTTGAACGGCGTGGCATAGGAAGCGTCCTGCGTAGCGGCAGAAAACGCCTGGGCGGCCGTCGTGTAGTCGCCCACGGCGGCGAGTGCCTTGCCGCGGTTGGTGAGCAGCGCGCCGCGCTTGCCATAGGTGCCGTCGTTGAGGGCGGCGGCATAGGCCTCGGCGGCCTCGGCATACATGCCCAAGTGCATCAAGGCGTTGCCACGAAGGTGATCGGCCTCGCCCATAATCTCATCGGGAGTTTTTGCCGCCCCAAGCATCTGGGCTGCAGCGGAAAAATCACCCGCGCGGTAAGCGGCGCGGCCCTGTTGGATCAGCTGGCTATTCAAGGAAGTCCCCTTTACTCGTGAACGATCTCGACATGGACGATCTCGTCGCCGGCACGCAGCTGCGAAATCACATCGAGACCCTCGACCGTGGTACCAAAGACGGTGTAACCGGAATCGAGGTTATGCTGGGCACCCAGGCAGAAGTAGAACTGCGAACCCGCGGAATCGGGGTCCATGGAGCGTGCCATGGCAAGGGCACCATCAACATGGCTGTTGCGCGGATTGGTGGCAAACTCGCCCTTGATGCAGTAGCCGGGACCACCGGTACCGGGCATGCCGTCGGGGCCCTCAAGACCGGCAGCGACGTCGGCGCCGGACATATCGCGGGTATTGGGGTCGCCGCCCTGAATGACAAAGCCGGGCACATAGCGATGGAACTTAAGGCCATCATAGAAACCCATCGTGGAAAGCTCGCAGAAGTTCGCGACATGAATGGGAGCGCCCTCGCCGTCAAGCTTAACCTTGATGGTACCCTTCGACGTCTCGATAACGGCGCACTCGTCGCCGGTAAGCTGATACTCGGGCGTGTAGAGCTCTTTCTTAAAACCAAACATGTGGTTCCTTCCTCGTGCGTTTAAAGCATATTTGTACGAATTGTAGCAATAAGCATGCGCTTACATCAATTGCGCACGTAGGTTATGCCGACTATGGCGAACTAATTTTAGGAACGCTGCTGCGGCTTCCAGGAACCCACATTGGCGTCGTACTGGTTCAGTGCGCTGTTGCCGCCCTGTGCGATGGGCGCCAGGATATCGCTTTGGTGGGAACTCATCGACTCACCATCAGGAATGGCCAGCGAGATGTCCCAGCTCTGACAGATCACGTCGACACGCTCGTACATCCACTCGGCAAGCTGCTTTAAGTGGGCGATGTCATCCGCATAGACCGTATCGTCCTGATACTTAAGGTTGTTAAGCTCATCTTGCGTCTTTTTAATTTGGTCCCGCAGGGCGTAGGCACTCTGCGACAGCTCCTGACGGGTGGACAGCGGCGTTCGAAGATAGCCATTGTTAAAAGAATCAATGACCTCGCCGATCTGGTCCTCGTCACCGTAGGACACGATGGTCTGATACAGACCGTCGAGCCTGGTATAGAGCTGATCATCGGTGAGCACAGTTTCTTCCTGGACCACCTCGGCAGAATCGTCCTGCTTGGTATCGTCCTCAGTCGCCTCGCCCTTTTGGCGCGTGGGGAAGGTCGTCTGCGCGGCCTGGCCAAACTGGTCATAGAAGCCAGGCATGACACCCATGGGATCGGCCGTCACGAACCAATACGCACCACCGCACACGACGGCAAGGACCGCGATGACGATGAGCGGCTTGGGGATATGACGCTTGTGCTTGTGATAGGCGTCCTCGTCGGGATGCACCTTGCGCTTGGGTTTTTGAGCATCGTCATGCAGGGAAACGGGCGTGGGAATATCGACCTTGGGGATACCGAAATCCTTATCGAAAGCCGGCAGCACGCAGGTCTCATTGGGGTCGGCGGCGTCCGAAAGCACCGCAGCGGCAGAGGCTGGCGCATGCGGCACCTCGGTATCGATCTGCTCTTGCGTTAGGCGCGGAAAGCCCGCCGTGCGGCCCGCTGCCAGGTCGGATGCGGCCGCGTCCTCGGAGAGGATGCCCGGAGCGGGGCGTCCGCATTTGGGGCACGTACGATCATGCGGAGAAAGACGGGCACCGCAGCCCTCACAGAACACGAACTCGGTGTGCTCGGGGCCATCGCCCGGACCCACATAGGCGTTGCAGTAGGGGCAGAACGAGGCGCCGTCCTCGATAGTCTTAAGGCAATGCGGGCAGATCACGGCATCCTCTTTTCGAAGCAATTCAAACAATCGAGGTTAGAGCATAACATCGCCACGGCCCCACAGGAACAAGGCACCAATTCAACATCGCCAGGGCGCGTAGCTACTTCTTCTTTTTGCTTGGCATCGAGACTTTGATGCCTTGGGCGGACTTGGTCACGCGAGAGCGCTTGGCTCCGGTACTCTTCTTTTTCTTGGGCTGGGCCTGGGCCACGCCCTCGAGTGCGCGGGCCTCGGCCTCGCGAGCGGTGCGATCTTCGCGGCGCTGCGCCATGTCGGCGGCGACGCGCTTGGCAAAACGTTCGGCCGTCGAGCCCGTCGAGCTCACCTTGCCGCCACCGCGACCCAGGCGGACGCGCACACCGCGGCCAAAACCAGTTGCGGCATGACGACGACGCGGCTTGAGCGAATCCATCATCGTGGCGAGCTTAAAGAACACCGAGCAGGTAAAGACCACGATGACAGCCAAGATAACCATCTGACCCATCGACAGGTTGGCGATGGACAGCAGCCCCGGGAACCCGATAACGCCCACCAAGATGCCGGCGACTACAAACACAAAGAGCACCACACGTAAGGGCGTGAGCGGCTGCGAGATCCGCCAGATCAGGCTGACGCTCGCCGCGCACGACGTAAGCAGGCACATCGTAGACAGCGTGAGCTGGCTAAAGCCAAACACGCGCGCCACAAAGATATCAAGCGCCGCAGCCAAAATGACCGCAATCGACGTTGGCAGTGCACGCTTGAGCACGTTGGTCAAAAACGCACCCTTCACGCGAGCATTGTTGGGCTCCAGGCCCAACACAAAGCCCGGCGCGCCGATGCAGAAGAAGTTGATGAGCGTCATCTGGATGGGCTCGAAGGGGTACGGCGGCAGCGCGATGCACAGCGCCGCCAGGCCCATCGAGAACAGCGTCTTGGTCAGGAACAGCGACGCCGAACGCTGCAGGTTGTTGATGGAGCGACGGCCCTCGGCCACCACGGCGGGCATCGAGGCAAAATCGTTGTCGACGAGTACGATCTCGGCCACGTTGCGCGCGGCATCGGAGCCGGCCGCCATGGCCACGGAGCAGTCGGCCTCCTTAAGCGCCAGCACGTCGTTGACGCCGTCGCCCGTCATGGCCACGGTGTGCTCGCGGCGCTTGAGCGCCTGCACGAGCTCGCGCTTCTGCTGCGGGGTCACACGACCAAAGACATGGTAGCGGTCCACTGCGGCATCGAGCTTGGCCGGCGTATCGAGCGTCGTGGCGTCCACATAAGCGTCCGCCCCCGGCACGCCCACCACGCGCGCGATCGACGACACCGTACGCGGGTCGTCGCCACTGATCACGTTGAGGGTCACGCCCTGCTCGTTAAAGTAGCCGATGGTCTCGGCCGCCGAGGTACGAATCTCGTCGCGGATGGTCACAAAGCCCACGGGCTCGGCCTCGCCCACCATATCGCCATCGAGCGTAAAGCCTTCCACGCGCGCCACCACGAGCACGCGGCAGGTATCGGCAAGCTCGGCGACACGGTTCTCGACCTGCGAAAACACACGATCAGAGAGCACAAACTGCGCGGCGCCCATCACATAGGAACCCTGCGCAAACGAAGCGCCACTCCATTTTTTAGACGACGAGAACGGAATGACCGACAGCGGCTCAGACACCTCGACCGGACGATCGGCGTAATAGTTGAGCAGCGCCTGGCAGGTCTCGTTGGCATCGGCCGAAGTCGCACGCGCCACGTTAGCCAGCGCAAAATCGAGCACCGTGGTATCGACGGGAACAGCCGCTTCGTCCGAGCCGGCGCCAAGGCTCACGCCCTCAACCGGCAGCGGATACGTGCCCTCGACCTCCATGCGGCCCGACGTGATGGTGCCCGTCTTATCCAGGCACAGCACGTCGACGCGAGCGAGCGTCTCGATGCAGTAGAGCTGCTGTGCCAGCACCTTGCGGCGGGCCAGACGCACCGTGGCGATGGCGAGCACCGACGAGGTCAGCAGTACCAGGCCTTGGGGGATCATGCCCAGCAGGGCGCCCACCGTGGACAGCAGCGCCGACGAAGGCACATGACCAGCCAACAACTCGGAGAAGCACCACGAAAGCGCGCTATCGCCCGGGGTTCCCGCGGCATCCCACAGCTCGCTCACACTCGAGGCAAACAACGCCAAACCGAGCGGGATCATGATGATGCTCGCAAAGCGCACGATGGCGTTGAGCGCGTTCATGATCTCGGAATTGACCTTTTTGACGTACTTGGCTTCGTTATTAATTTTGGCCACGTAGTTGTCGGCGCCGACATGGATCACGCGGGCGCGCAGCAGGCCCGAGTCGATAAAGCTGCCGCTCATGAGCTCGGAACCGGGCTGTTTCTTGATAAGGTCGCTCTCGCCCGTCAGCAAGCTCTCGTTCACGAGCGCCTCGCCCGAAACCACCACAGCGTCGGCGGGAATCTGGTCGCCGCGCCCCAGGCGGATGATGTCGTCGAGCACGATCTGATCCAGGTCGAGCTCCACCTCGGCGCCGTCGCGCACCGCGATGGCCTTCTTGGAGGTCAGCAGCGTGAGCTTATCGACCATCTTCTTGGAACGCATGGACTGGATGACGCCAATAGCGGTATTGAGGAACACCACGAACAGGAACGTCAGATTCTTAAACGAACCGGTCAAAATGACCAGGAACGCTAAGATCACGTTGATCAAATTGAACAGCGTGCAGAGGTTCTCGATGATGAGCTCTTTGACCGACTTGGTCTTGAGCTCCATGTTGCGGTTGATCTTACCGGCGGCGATGCGCTCCTCGACCTCGGCGGTCGAGAGTCCGCGCTCGATATCCGTTGCTGCCATACCACGTCCCATCACGTCGCGTCGGTATAAGAAAAACCGCCCGGACCATGCGAGGTTCGGACGGTCTTACGTTCGATGGTGCCCCATGTTGGATTCGAACCAACGGCCTTCTGCTCCGGAGGCAGACGCTCTAATCCCCTGAGCTAATAGGGCGAACGACTGGCATTATACCCAAGTGCACCACGGGCTATCAAAATAAAAGAAAAAGCTTTGCAATTCCGAGGAAGACGCGGCGCAACGGCCCACTTTAGAAGGCAAAAGCGAGTCAGATAGTATAAACTCTCATGCACCATATATACACGGCTCGCAATGCGGGCCGTTTTTGCAAAAGTTATCCATCGAGGTGAGAGGCACACCATGATTGCAATTCTAAAGCAGAGCGCCAGCGACGAGGCCGTCGGCCATATCGTCAGCTGGATTGAGAAAAAAGGCCTGAAGACCGACGTCTCGCGCGGCGAGAACGAGACGATTATCGGCCTGGTGGGCGATACGACCAAGATCGACCCGTTCCTGCTCGAGTCCATGGATGTCGTCGAGCGCGTGCAGCGCGTCTCCGAGCCGTTCAAGCGCGCCAACCGCAAGTTCCACCCCGAGGACTCCGTCATCGACTGCGGTCACGGCGTCAAGATCGGCGGCGACCAGTTCCAGGTCATCGCCGGTCCCTGCTCCGTCGAGGGCGAGAACCTCATCCGCATCGCACGCCGCGTGAAGGCCGCCGGCGCCACGATGCTGCGCGGTGGCGCCTACAAGCCCCGCACCTCCCCCTACGCCTACCAGGGCATGGGCCCCGCCGGCCTCGACCTGCTGTGCGAGGCGTCTGCCGAGCTCGACATGCCGATCGTCACCGAGATCATGGACCCGCGCGACGTGCAGGTCTTCTTGGACAAGAAGATTGACGTCATGCAGATCGGCGCCCGCAACGCCCAGAACTTTCCCCTGCTCAAGGAGGTCGGCAAAACCCAGACCCCGATTCTGCTCAAGCGCGGCATGTCCGGCACGATCGATGAGTTGCTCATGGCCGCCGAGTACATCATGAGCGAGGGCAACGACAACGTCATCCTGTGCGAGCGCGGCATCCGCACCTTCGAGACCCGCACCCGCAACACCTTCGACCTTAACGCCGTGCCGGTGCTGCACCACCTGTCGCACCTGCCCGTCGTCGCCGACCCCAGTCACGCCACCGGCTACACCCGCTACGTTGAGCCCATGGCGCTCGCCGCGACCGCCTGCGGTGCCAACGGCCTGGAGATCGAGGTCCACGACGAGCCGAGCCGCGCCTGGTCCGACGGCGCCCAGGCCCTCACCCCCGATCAGTTCGACGACACCATGCGCCGCATCCGAGCCATCCGCGAGGTTGTCTGCCAAGAGACCATGGAGTAGCCCATGGGTACGGTGAGAAACGCGCGCGTTAACCAGGGCGGCCCTAAGTGCGCCGGCATCGTCGGCCTTGGCCTCATCGGCGGCAGTTTTGCCCGCGGCTATGCGCAGGCGGGCGTCCGCGTGCTGGCCTGGGACCCCGATGACGATGTCATGACGGCCGCCAGCATGGGCACTGTCGCCGGAGAGCTCAACGACAAGACACTCGGCGAATGCGACATCATCGTCCTTGCCTGCTATCCCGAGGCATGCATCGAGTGGCTCGAGGCGCACGCCCAGGCGCTCGCCGACGCCACCGACACCGACGCCATCATGGGTACCGTGGTGATCGACACCGTGGGCGTCAAGGGCATCGTGTGCGAGCGCGCCTTTGAGCTTGCCCGCGAGCACGGCTTTTACTTTGTGGGCGCGCACCCCATGGCGGGCACGCAGTACTCGGGCTACGCACACTCTCGCGCCGACCTGTTCCAGGGCGCCCCGCTCATGCTCGTGCCGCCCGCGGTGGACGACGCACTTAAGCTGGAGCTTTTGGGCCAGGTGCGCGAGATGGTGCGCCCCTTGGGCTTTGGCAAGTTCAGCGTGACCAGCGCCGCCGAGCACGACCGCGTCATCGCCTTCACGAGCCAGCTTGCGCACGTGGTATCCAACGCCTACGTCAAGAGCCCCACTGCCCAGGTCCACCACGGCTTTTCGGCCGGTAGCTACCGCGATCTCACCCGTGTGGCGCACCTCAATCCTCAGATGTGGTCCGAGCTCATGATCGACGACGCCGATGCGCTCGCCTTCGAGATCGACCATCTGATCGAATCGCTCGGCGCCTACAGCCGCGCCCTTAAGGACCGCGACCAGCGCTATCTGGAGAATCTCCTTGCCGAGGGCGACCGCATTAAGCGCGCACTCGACGACGAGGCCTCCCACTAGACCACCTATCACGCCAGGTCGAAAGGACCATAGCTTATGGCGATTACCATCGATATCGACACTGCACGCCCCTACCAGGTGCATGTTGGCACGTTTTTGCTGGAGCAGGCGGGACCGCTCGTGCGCGCCACTGCCGGCGGCACCAAGGCCGTCATCGTGACGGACACCAACGTGGGCCCGCTCTACCAGATGCCCGTTAAGCAGAGCCTGGAGGCATCAGGCTACGAGGTGAGCATCTGCACCTTCGAGGCCGGCGAAGCCCATAAGCGCGCCGAAACCTATGTTGCCATTTTGGAGTTTGTGGCCGAGCACGAGCTTTCGCGCTCCGACGTGATCGTGGCACTCGGCGGCGGTGTCGTGGGCGACGTGACGGGCTTTGTGGCCGCCACCTACATGCGCGGCTGCAAGTTTGTGCAGATCCCGACGAGCCTGCTCGCAATGGTGGATTCGTCGGTGGGCGGCAAGACGGCCATCGACCTGGCTGCTGGCAAGAACTTAGCCGGCGCCTTTTGGCAGCCGAGCGTGGTTATCGCCGACGTGGGGTGCCTGGCCACCCTCACGCCCGAGCAGTTCGCCGACGGCTGCGGCGAGGTTGTGAAACACGCCGTGATCGCCGACCCGGAGCTTTTTGCCGAACTGGAGAAGACCCCGCTCACGCTGGAGCTGCTCAACCGCGATGTGGCCCGCGTAGCGCTCATCATCGCCCGCAATATCGACATCAAGCGCGCCGTGGTCGTTGCCGACGAGCGCGAGACCAACCAGCGCAAGCTCCTCAACTTTGGACACAGCGCCGGACACGCCGTCGAGGCCTGCGAGCACTTTGAGCTTGGACACGGTAACTGCGTGTCGATCGGCATGGGCATCATCACGCGCGCCGCGGCCCTGCACGGCGTCTGCGATGCTGCACTGCCCGGTCGTATCGAGGAGCTCTGCGCCCGCCATGGCCTCAAGACCCGCTGCGACCTCGATGCCGATGCCGTCTTTGCCGAGGCGCTCCACGACAAAAAACGCACCGGTGACACTATCGACTTGGTGATTCCGCACGGCATTGGCCGCTGCAGCATCGACCGCACGCCACTTTCCACTTTCCACGAACTCATTGCCGAGGGCCTCGGCCAGAAGGGAGACGCATCCGCATGCTAGCCCGCATTACCCCGTCCCCGCTCAAGGGCACCGTTCCCGCCATCGCGTCCAAGTCGATGGCGCATCGCCTGATCATCTGCGCTGCGCTTGCCAACGGCGAGACACACGTCACTTGCAACACCACCTGCGCCGACATCGAGGCCACGGTGCGTTGCCTTACGGCCCTGGGTGCTCGCATCGAGACCGTCGAGGACGGCTTCCAGGTCCACCCCACCATGAAGAGCATTGAATTTGGCCTGCTCAAGGCCCTAGCCGGCGGCACGCTTGACTGCGGCGAAAGCGGCTCCACGCTCCGCTTTATGTTGCCCGTCGCCTGCGCGCTGGGCGCCGAAGCGACTTTTGTGGGCCAGGGACGCTTGGGCGCCCGCCCGCTCTCTCCGCTCTCGGACGAGATCATCGCCGCAGGTTGCGACCTGCAGGGCCTGGGCGGTTTTCCGCTCAAGACGAGCGGACGCATGCGCCCAGGCACCTTTGTACTGCCGGGCAACGTGAGCTCGCAGTACATCTCGGGCCTGCTGTTGGCAGCCCCGTTGCTCGCCCAGCCCTCCTGTGTGCAGGTGACCGGCCTCATCGAGAGCCGCCCCTACATCAACCTGACGATCCAGGCCATGAAGGCCTTTGGCGTCGAGGTCAACGTCGAGCGTATTCCGGCCAAGGACGGCCAGCCCGAGGTCACGAACTTCCGCGTGAGCAGCGGCTCGTACCGTACGCCCGGCAGCGTAGCCGTCGAGGGCGACTGGTCCAACGCCGCCTTTTGGCTGTGTGCCGGCGCCATCGGCACCGACCCCATCACCGTCGAGGGTGTGTCCCTGAGCTCCGCACAGGGCGACCGCAATGTGCTTGCCGCGCTTTCGCGCTTTGGCGCCCGCATCGTGCGCTCCACCAACGCCGCCACCGTGCAGTCCGACAAGCTCGCTGGCTTTGAGATGAGTGCCCACGACATTCCAGACCTGGTGCCCGTCATCTCGGCCGTGGCATCGCTGGCGCAAGGCCGCACGTTCATCCGCGATTGTGCCCGTCTGCGTATCAAGGAATCAGACCGCCTGGCCACCACCACCCGCGAGCTCACCGCGCTGGGCGCGCAGGTGCGTATTGCCGGCGACGACCTCATCATCAAGGGCGTCGATGCCTTCACCGGCGGTGAGGTCGATTCGCACAACGACCATCGCATCGCCATGATGGCCGCCATCGCCGCGAGCCGTGCCACCGGCGAGGTCGTGATCCACGGCGCCGAGGCCGTCAACAAGTCCTATCCCGATTTCTTCGACCACTACCGCCTGCTGGGTGGCAAGGTCACGCTCGAGGAGGAATAGTATGTCCTCGACCTTTGGCAACGTTTTGCATCTGAGCATTTTCGGCCAGTCGCACTCCCCTGCTATCGGCTGCTCGCTCGATGGCATCCCGGCGGGCATCGCCGTGGACCAGGAGAAGCTGCAGGCCTTCCTCGACCGTCGCGCCCCCGGTCGCGACGAAACCGCGACCAAACGCGGCGAGTCCGACGTCGCCCACATCATCGCCGGTGTTGTCGATGGACATACCACCGGCGCGCCCATCGCCGCGATTATCGAGAACACCAACACGCGCTCCAAGGACTATTCCGAACTGCGCCGCAAGCCCCGTCCCGGACATGCGGACTTCCCTGCGCGCGTGAAGTATCACAACATGCACGATGTCGCTGGTGGCGGACACTTCTCCGGCCGCCTAACGGCACCCTTATGCATCGCCGGCGGCATTGCGCTGCAGGCACTCGAGGCCCGCGGCATTCAGGTCATGGCGCACGTCGCTCAGATCGGCGGCATCTCCGACCTGCCGATGGACGATATGGTCTATCGCGAGGCCGACCGCAAGGCGATCCTTACGAACGACCTGCCGTGCATTGACGCCGCCGCAGCCGGCCGCATGCGCGAGGAAATCCTAGCCGCACGCGACGAACTCGACAGTATCGGCGGCATCGTGGAGTGCGGCATTTACGGGCTTCCCGCGGGCATCGGCGACCCCATGTTCGACGGCATCGAGAACCGCATCGCGCAAATCGCGTTTGGCATTCCCGCCGTAAAGGGCGTGGAGTTTGGCATGGGCTTTGCCGTGGCCGCCATGCGCGGCAGCGAGAACAACGATACGTATCGCATCGATGCCGAGACCGGCGGGATTGCGGTCGAGTCCAACAACGCCGGCGGCATTCTGGGCGGCATCTCCACCGGCGCGCCCGTCATGTGGCGCATGGCCGTAAAGCCGACGCCCTCCATTGGCCGCGAGCAGCAGACGGTGGACATGGACGCCATGGAAAACGCCGAGCTCTCGGTCCACGGCCGTCACGATCCCTGCATCGTCCCGCGCGCCGTTCCCGTAGCCGAGGCAGCCGCCGCCCTCGCCATCTGGGATGCCCTCCTCGAGGACGCAGGCCAGCTTTAGTCCACCCACCCCAGGGGTAGTTAATTTGGGACGGGGCTATTTTAGCTACCCCCATATGCCAGTTGATATGTGCCCTGGCACTCATCGATTCGTCGACAGTCAAAGGGTAGCTAAAAAAGCCCCGTCCCAAATTAACTACCCCAGGCAAGCATTCACGAAAGGGGTCCCTATGGACCTTGCTGACATCCGCCAAGCCATCGATGGCATCGACACCACGCTCCTCAACAGCTTTGTCGAGCGCATGGACATTGCCATCGAGGTCGCCAAATCAAAAATCGAGATGGGCAAGGCCGTCTTCGACCCCGCCCGTGAGCGCTCCAAGCTCAACAACCTCGCCAGCCGCGCGCCCGAGCGCTACGAGGCGCAGACCATCACCCTGTTCCGTCTCCTCATGAGCATGAGCAAGGCCGAGCAGCAGCGTTACATCAACGAGCTCAAGGGCATCACCGTCTCGCAAAAGGCCCACGCCACGGCCGTAGCCTTCGACACGCCCTTCCCCCAGACTGCCAGCGTCGCCTGCCAGGGCGTGGAAGGTGCCTATAGCCAGATCGCCGCGTGCAAGCTCTTCGACGTGCCCGACATCGCGTTTTTCGAGACCTTCGAAGGCGTTATGCGCGCTGTGCGCGACGGCTTCTGCGAGTTTGGCGTGCTGCCCATCGAGAACTCCACCGCCGGCTCGGTCAACGCCGTCTACGACCTGCTCGCCCAGTTCGACTTCCACATCGTGCGCTCGCTTCGCCTCAAGATCGACCACAACTTGCTCGTCAAGCCCGGCACCAAGCTCGCCGACGTGCGCGAGGTCCACAGCCACGGCCAAGCCATTGCCCAGTGTGCCGGCTTTATCGAGTCCCACGACCTTCACGCCACCAAGTACCCCAACACGGCTATGTCGGCCGAGATGGTGGCAAATTCCGAACGCACCGACGTCGCCGCCATCGCCTCACGCAGCTGTGCCACGCTGTATGGCCTCGAGGTGCTGGAGCCCAACATCCAGGACTCGGACAACAACTACACGCGCTTTGTCGTCATCAGCCGCGAGCCGCGCGTCTACCCCGGCGCTAATCGCACCTCGCTCATGATCACCACGGCCAACGAGCCGGGCGCCCTCTATCGCGTGCTCGAGCGCTTCTACGCACTCAACATCAACCTCATCAAGCTCGAGAGCCGCCCCATCCCCGGCCGCGACTTTGAGTTTATGTTCTACTTTGATCTGGACTGCCCCTTTGGCAGCAAGGCCCTCGACGACCTGCTCGATTCCATCGACGACGTGTGCGAAAGCTTCACCTACTTTGGCAGCTACACGGAGGTGCTCTAGATGACCGATACCGCCGCAACCCGCCCCTACGGAGTGCTGGGCCGCGTGCTGGGCCACAGCTACACCCCAACCATCTACAAAGAGCTCGCTGGGCTCGATTACGTGCGATTTGAGCGCGAGCCCGAGCACCTCGCGGCCTTTATGACGGGCGACGAGTGGGAGGGCACCAACGTGACCATCCCCTACAAGCGCGCCGTCATGGAGTATCTGGACGAGCTGAGCTCGCTCGCCGAGCGCATGGGCAACGTTAACACCATCACGCGCCTGCCCGACGGCCGCCTGCGCGGCGATAATACTGACTACTTCGGTTTTCAGTGCCTTGTCGAGGAGCTGGGGGTTGAGGTCGCCGGAAAGAAGGCTCTCGTGCTCGGAGCTACTGGCGGCGCCGGCACCACGGCAAGTATGGTGCTGGGAGACCTGGGCGCCGTCGTCGTACCCGTGGGTCGCACGAGCGAGGTCAACTACGGCAACATCGCGCAGCAATCCGATGCCGCCCTGCTCGTCAACTGCACGCCTGCCGGCATGTTCCCCCACTGCCCCGACGCGCCTTGCACACTCGAAGGGCTCGATGCGCTCGAAGGCGTTATCGACATTGTCTACAACCCTGCCCGCACGGGCCTGATGCTCGAGGCCGAGCGCCGCGGTATCCCTTGCATCGGCGGCCTGCTCATGCTTGTGGCACAGGCGGCACAGGCCGTTGAGCGCTATACCGGCCAGGTCACCCCGCACAAGCGCATCCTGGACGTAACGGAGCGCCTGTCGCGCCGCGAACAGAACATCGCGCTGATCGGCATGCCGGGTTCGGGTAAGACCCGCGTGGGTGAGCAGATTGCCCTGCGCACGGGGCGAGAGCACATCGACCTGGACCGCGCCCTCGAGGAACGCCTAGGCATGCCCTGTGCCGACTATATCGTCGAGCGCGGCGAGGCGGCCTTCCGCGAGCAGGAGACGGCGGCGCTGTCCGACATCTCCAAGCGTAGCGGCCTGGTACTCTCCACCGGCGGCGGCGTGGTCACGCGGGACGAGAACTATCCGCTGCTGCACCAAAACAGTCAGATCGTGATGCTCAACCGCAAGCTCGACGAGCTCGCCCACAAGGGCCGCCCCATCACCGCGCGCGACGGCATCGATAAGCTGGCCGAACAGCGCATGCCACGCTACCGCGCCTGGGCCGACTACATCATCGACTCACGCGACTGCGCCGCCAACACCGCCCAAGCCCTCCTCGACACCCTCCCACCCGCTCTCTAACCAAAACCACCACAAAGGGGACAGGCACCTTTGTGGTGGTTTTCCAACCGCAAAGGAAGCAACCATGAAAGCACTCGTCATCAACGGCCCCAACCTCAACATGCTCGGCATTCGCGAGCCGGGCATCTATGGCAGCGACAACTACGACCGCTTAGTGCAGATCTGCCAGGAAGCGGGCGCCGCACAGGGCTTTGACGAGGTCGATGTCTTCCAGTCTAACCACGAGGGCAGCATCGTCGACAAGATCCAGGAGGCCTACGGCAAGGTCGACGGCATCGTCATCAACCCGGCGGCTTACACGCACACGAGCGTCGCGATCCTCGACGCCCTCAAGGCCGTCGCCATCCCTGCCGTCGAGGTTCACATCAGCGCCATCGAGACCCGCGAGGACTTCCGCCAGGTGAGCTATGCACGCCTAGCCTGCTTCGCCACCATCACCGGCGAGGGCCTGCAAGGCTACGCCCACGCGCTGGAGCTGCTGAGGGAGTGTCTCGAAAAGTAAGCAAACGGTGACAATTCACGAACGCTGATTCGCGTGACTACAACGCCAGTGCCGGCAGCAGCAATCTCGCTACTGCCGGCATTTTATTACTGGCATATAATCGTTGCAGTCACACAATGTCTGGAGACCCGCATGCTGAGCATTCATCTGGGAGATTACCCCGGCTCCATCTACGATACCAAGACCTACTTTAGGAACTCGTACTTGGATTCATGGTTCGAAGACCCCATGGCTGCGCAAATTATTAAAGGCGTTGACGGATCGGAGCTCATCGGCTCTCACAACATCATAAGCAAGCAGCTGGGCTCGATCAGCCCGCTCGAGTTATCCGGCGGAGTAAAGACGCTCCTGCTTGTCCGCAATCTCCCCAACATGGTCTTTAATGCTTCCACCTGCGGCGATAACTGCGCCCGTTGGCTGCTCAAAATTGGCAAAGAACAGGATGTGCTGGTGACCCTTTATCACATCATGAAGTTCCCCTGGAAGCGATTCGAGATTCTTATCAATAACGATGGCCGCATCGTCAGGAACATGCAGGAGTTTGTTGGCGCCACGAATGATTTTCTGGATGTTGAAGATGCGACTAGAATGCCGCACTAAGTTCTATTGCCGTAATCGCTGAATGCGGTTGCGAAAGACTTATCGGAGTGTTCGAGGGCAGAGCAGTAAGCCACGCAAAACGTTTAAAACCAAGGCTACGCTCATGCGTTGGAGTCGCTGAAAGGCCAATCCACATCAGCAAGACGAAAAAGCCCGGACCACCTATGAACTGCCTCCCATTTCTTGGACATGAGAAATGGGAGGCTTTCTTTATGCGCGTTGATTTGAGGGTGAAGCATGATGTCGAGGCCAGGAAGGC
>CABRDE010000007.1:0-1245 GCA_902469665.1 uncultured Collinsella sp.
CTTGAGCTCGCGGTTTGCGCGCTCCTGGACGTTGTTGGTGCGCAGGCGCCTGTGATGGCCGTAGGGAAAGTCCAGGTAGGCCAGGGCGTCGGCCTCGGCGTCCTCGAGCAGATCGGCCGCCCTTTGGCAGAAGCCGGCGATCTTCTCGCACGCGAGGTGGTAGAGCTCCCGCACGAGGGACGGATCGCGCTCGTCGAAGACGGCGTGCAGGATGGCCAGCACGGCCGCCCTCTTCTGCCTGTTCGGCGCGCACGACGCCGCGTTGCGCATGAGGTGCACGACGCAGCGCTGCCATGCGGCCCCGGGGAAAACCTCCTCTATGGCGCGCCTCAGCCCCTCGTGGGCGTCCGAGGTCACGCACGCGACGCCGGCCACCCCGCGCTCCCGGAGGGATCGGAGGAAGGACAGCCATCCTGCGTAGGACTCGGTGTCGACGGCGCCCAGGCCGAGAACCCGCCGGTAGCCGTCCGACCCGGCCCCTATCGCCGTGACCAGCGCGCAGGACGACACATGGCCCGCGTCCCGGCACTTGAGGTAGGTGGCGTCCACCCAGATGTAGGGGAAGGCGACGCCGGACAGGTCCCGCTCCTGCAGGTCGGCCACCGCGGCGTCCAGCGACTCGCAGATGCGCGACACCTGGCTGGCGCTCATGCGGTCCACTCCCAGCGCCGAGGCCACCTTCTCCACCTTCCTCGTCGACACGCCGCACGTCACCATCTCGGATACTGCGGCGATGACGGCCCTGTCCACGCGCGAGTAGCGCACGAGCAGGTCCTCCGGGAAGTAGCTGCCCCGCCTGAGCTTGGGGATGCGCAGGTTGATGACCCCCACGCTGGTGACGAGCGCGCGGTCGCGGTAGCCGTTCCTCTGGTTGCCGTCGGCGCACGCGTCCTCGGCCTGGGCGTCCATGATCTCGTTCACGAGCGCCTCGGCCATCGTCCGGATCAGCTCGCGGATGTTGACCATGCCGTCGTCGAATCTCGGCATCTCGGGCAAATCGGGGCCGATTGCTGCTAAAGTGTTCATTGCGGTCATCGCCTTTCTCTGAATCATTTACTTCGCAATAAACGATTCTAGCGATGGCCGTTTCTCATGCACCGGTCAATCGGCCTGCGAAACGGTCGTTACACCAACATTCGGCACGCGATCAAAACCATTGCGTCCGGACTCACAAAAAATACAGCCAACAGAACAACCAACTTGCGTACTTACGCAAACAGTCCCACCATCTCGCCGTTTAATAAA
>CABRDE010000008.1:0-26294 GCA_902469665.1 uncultured Collinsella sp.
CGATTCCCGCTTCATCGTCTCCCGCTGATTCGAGAGCGCCTGCTGCGCCTTGGTGCTCATCGCCGGCTGCTTAAGTGCTTTCGCCGCCTCGCGAGCGCGTCGCTTGGGGTTCTTCGCGGGCTTGCTCGCCTCGGTCGAATCGTGACCGAAGAACGAGAGCTTCGCCCATTTGCTGACAACGAATCGCAGGATCTCCTCATCGGACGGCTCCGCGCCGAAGACGATGCGGGCGACGCCATACCTTCCGCCCTCGACGTGCTCCGCCAGCCCGACCCAGAATTGACCGTCGTGATATACGGTCAGGGTGGACGACACGCTGATCTGCATGGTTGGTTCCTCCTTTATGTAGATGACCATGCAGAGAAGGGACAACCAAGGAGGCAGGTTACTGATGCGGACTAGCGCACGCCCACGACTACCCGACGGGGACTGTGTTTTCATCTCTGGTGGTTGGATTGTAGCACGTGCGAATGCGCCCGGCATCGCTGCTGGCATGGCGCTACTGGGATTCGCTCCTCGATGCATCCTTGTGCACATTGCCTTCTCGGTTTCGAAACTTTAGAAATAATCGAGTTTCGAAACAGAGAAGGAGTGGATTATGGCTTGGGTAGACCGCAATACGTACCGACTCCACCGTGTTGGAGAGGCTAGCCGAGTACATGATGGACAACTCCGGCAACCTCAACTCGCCCAACAACATCGCCAGCGTGTTCGATGACAGCAGAGTTCCCGCCAACCACGTCACCGTCGGGCACTATATCTCCTATCTCCGCGACGCCTTCGTCTTCTATGAGGCGAAGCGCTACGACATCAAGGGAAAGAAGTACATCACTAACCGAAGAGGACTCCTCACCGAATTCCCTTGAGATCGGTCGGCATTATCGAGCGTGGGCGTTATCGTAGGTATCTTTGATTTCTTCCGGCAAATTGTCGGGAATTAGCGCCTTCACCCTATCCTCGTTGCCATCTTGGATCGCCTGCTCGTAGTACCAGCATTTGAACCTCAGCATATCCAGCGCACGGTTCATGTTCGCGATCTCCGACTCCATGTGGGCCTTTCGCTCCTCAAACATGGCCTTGCGCTTGGGATATGTCGATGGGCCCTCCGCGCACCATTCCATGAACAGTCGGATGTCCTTAATCTCCATTCCAGCCTTCTTCAGGCATTCGATGACCCGAAGCGCCTCGAGTTCCGTATCGCCGAATCGGCGAATGCCGGACGTCCGTTCCAATTCCGGGAACAATCCCTGCTTGTCGTAATAGCGCAGCGTGGAAACGGGCAGACCGAACATATCCGCCACCTGTCCGATTGTGTACATGGCCCCTCCGAATAAATCTCGAATTCATTCCTTGACCTAAAGTCAGGTTTAGGTATTACCTTCATTCTCGTCAATACAAATCGGTAGCGCAAGGGGTGGTCCGTAATGGGCAAAACGGTTTTTGCCGGCGGCGTGAACGACGCGGGCGATATCGCCGGGCATCCCGTTCTGAAACAGGCGCAACGAATGGGCATGGAAATCTAGGCGGGCTACTTAACCGCGTGGAGGCAGATTCGTGTCCAGAACCATCGATAGGAGGAAATCGATCATGGCAATTAAACAGACGGCAGGCAGAGATGCCCTGGGGGACTTTGCCCCCAAATTCGCACAGCTCAACGACGATGTGCTGTTCGGCGAGGTGTGGAGCCGAGAAGACGGGCTTTCCCTTCGAGACCGCAGCGTGGTGACGGTTGTGGCCCTGATGGCGCAGGGACTGACGGACTCTTCGTTTAAATATCATCTGATGTCCGCAAAGAGCAACGGGGTGACCAAGGCTGAGATGGCGGAAATCCTTACGCACGCGGCGTTTTATGCGGGATGGCCCAAGGCGTGGGCGGCCTTTCGCATGGCGAAGGAGGTCTGGGCGGACGAGGACGACGGCGCCGACGCAAAGGCCCGACACCAAAACGAGATGGCCTTTCCCATCGGTGCCCCCAACGACGCATTTGCGAAGTACTTTATTGGGCAAAGCTACCTCGCGCCCCTTTCCACCGAGCAGGTCGGCGTCTACAACGTGACGTTCGAGCCCGGCTGCCGCAACAACTGGCACATCCATCACGCCAAAAGCGGTGGCGGACAGATCCTCGTCTGCGTGGCTGGCCGAGGGCTTTACCAGGAATGGGGCAAACCGGCACAGGAGCTGCGCCCTGGCGACGTGGCAAATATTCCCGCGGGCGTAAAGCACTGGCACGGTGCGGTGCCCGACAGCTGGTTCTCCCATCTCGCGGTGGAGGTTCCGGGCGAGGAGGCCTGCAACGAGTGGTTGGAGCCCGTGGTCGACGAGCAATACCTTAAAGCGACCGACAAGGAGGCTTAGGCATGGAGCAGTTGAAACTGACGCGGGAATGGGACAAGGTGTTCCCCAAAAGTGACAAGGTTGAGCACAGCAAGGCGACTTTTCACAACCGATACGGCATCACGCTGGCGGCCGACGTCTACGTGCCAAAGAACGTGGAGGGCAAGCTGCCTGCCATCGCCGTCAGCGGTCCGTTTGGCGCGGTGAAGGAGCAAACGTCCGGCCTTTATGCGCAGAAAATGGCGGAGCTGGGCTTTTTCGCGATTGCCTTCGACCCGTCCTATACCGGCGAGAGCGGCGGTGCGCCCCGCTATGTGGCATCGCCGGACATCAACACCGAGGATTTCTGCGCAGCGGTGGATTTCCTCTCTGTGCAGAATAGCGTTGACCCGGAGCGCATCGGTATCATCGGCATCTGCGGTTGGGGCGGCATGGCAATCAATGCCGCAGCCATCGACACCCGTATCAAAGCTACCGCGGCTATGACCATGTACGATATGACCCGCGTGACCGCAAACGGCTACTTTGACGCCGAGGATTCCGAGCAGGCGCGCTTCGAAAAGCGGAAAGCGCTGAACGCGCAGCGCACCGAGGACTATAAAAATGACAGCTATGCGCTGGCGGGCGGCGTGGTCGATCAGCTGCCCGATGACGCGCCGCAGTTTGTGGCGGACTATTACGCCTACTACAAGACTCCGCGAGGCTACCATCCCCGCAGCCTGGGCTCCAATGGCGGTTGGAATGTGACGTCTTCGCTGTCGTTTTTGAATATGCCGATCTTGCAGTACGCCGGCGAGATCCGCTCCGCCGTGCTGCTGGTGCATGGCGAGAAGGCGCACTCCCGCTATTTCAGCGAAACCGCGTACAGCAAGCTGACGGGGGACAACAAGGAATTGCTCATTATCCCCGGTGCCAGTCACACCGACCTCTACGATCAGATGGACGTCATTCCGTTTGGAAAGCTGAAAGCGTTCTTTGAGGAGTATTTGAAATAAGACGCACCTTGCTTTTTACTTATTAACGGTCATGCATTTAGCGAGGACGGTTTGCGGCAAGACGCCTCGCCGCGCTACTAGTCGTCGGCCCGCGCCGCCGAGAGCAAGGCACCCAAGTCTGCCTGGATCGCCTCCGCCTTGTTTCCGAGCTGCAACGGGGCCGAGTCGCCCGAGATGTTTACGCTCAGCAGGTGCGCATCCGGCAGCTTTGCGGTCATGCTCCAGAACGGGAGCGTGATGATGCCGGG
Organism: uncultured Collinsella sp.; assembly: GCA_902469665.1. Taxonomy (GTDB): domain Bacteria; phylum Actinomycetota; class Coriobacteriia; order Coriobacteriales; family Coriobacteriaceae; genus Collinsella. Next base: position 3,578 of record CABRDE010000008.1, read on the forward strand.
GGTCATCTCGCCCACGCCGAGCTCCAGCAACAGCACGCGGCCAGCTCCGCGCTCGCGCATGAAACGCTCGTATCGTTCGAGACTCTCGCGCCATACCGTGCCCAGCAAAAACGTGTCGTCTCGCACCCACGGCACAAGCTGCCAGCCGCAATGCGGGCATCGGGGGACATCATCGCTGCGGATCTCGAAGCCCGCACTGCCCACGTGGTTGTAATGATTGGCGTGAAGGCGGCCGTTGGAAAGAAACTCATTTCCGTGGGGAAGAAACTTCTCGGTGAGTAAAGCTCATCGGAGCGGGGATAGAGCTTTGTCTGCGGGGTACGAAATGCTGGCTAGCGGTTGCGACGCCTTGTTGCAGAAATGCCAACTGCCGCAACTACACCACCGGCAACACTCAGGGCGGCTGCCATCGCACCGTTGTCGCCCGTCGCGGGTAGGGTGGTCCCGGTTGGTTTAACCGCCGCTACTGCCTTGGTGGAAACGGGATTTGCCGTCGGCTTTTTTGCTTCGGGCTGCGGTGTGGGCTCGGGCTTGGTTTCCGGTTCGGGTTTGACCTCTGGGCTCGGTTTAACACTTGGATTGGGTTTGGAACCGCTCGTATCGGTTGCAATCAAGTGCACGTCACTGTCGAAGACGTAACGGATGTAGTAATCGTGCCGCGTTTCGTGCATAATCCCCTGCCCGCTGTCGAAGTCACGGTCAACGTGTGTGCCAAGGTAGGTTGAGCTGTTGAGGTCCAGCCTGTAAGGGATTTGGTCGTCGGCGTAACTGCCTGTAAAGACTACGGTTGCTCTAACGTGATTGTCAATCATGGTCAGGGCAATAGAGACGCTGGCCTCTTTGGGGTTCTCGGTTTTTATAAGGCTTTCGGTATCGGTGTCGATCTTGAAGAGATGGACGGTGTCGTTAAGCCCGTAGATGAAGTCCTCGGGTTTGTCGGGAAAATCGTATACAAGAGCCTCGTTCTGGACCAACTCGAAAGCAGGGGGTAGCTCCAAATCGTAGTAATGATCGATGGGGGTGGTTGCTGTGAGGCTGCCTTCCGCGTTGACTTCGTCGCAGGTGATGGGTGCTGCGACATCGGGTTCGGGTATTTCGGTCGCCAGTGCTGCGCAGGGTAGCAAAAGCTGCCCTGCCATAAGAATGCTTACTCCGAAGGCGACGACTCTGGCGCCTGCATGAAGCTTAACGTTGCGGATAGACAGGTCAGTGCGTTTGTTATGGGTTTGCGGTGCAACATGCTGTCCATACATAAGGCGCTCCTTGTTCGTAGGCCGGTTTCCGTGGATCTATATTGCGCCTGCCCGATTCGGCCAGGCTCATACACGCGAACGCTCACGCGAGCAGGAGAAAGCTCTAGTTAATTTTCCCACAGTCGACACTTTGCGGCCAACGATTTACTGTTCAATTCTCGGAGAGAGAATCAAGACAGTTAACGAGTTATCAGCCAATAAGATTGTGTCTAGAGAACACGAACAAGAGATGTGGTCTGCAGGCGACTGAATAGCTCCATCTGTTTTGGTTACAACGAAATGTGTGCCGCGCGCCTGCGGCATGAAGGAGGGAGATTCCTATGAATATCGTTGTATTGAGTGGTAGCCCGCGCAAGGGCGCCAATACCGACACCATGGCCGAGGCGTTTGCCGAGACCGCGCGCGAGACCGGCCACACAGTCGAGGTCATCCGCGTTGCCAGCAAGAAGATCGCTGGTTGTCTGGGATGCCAGTACTGCTTTACCCATGAGGGCGCCTGCGTGCAGAAGGATGACATGGCCGACGTGATCGAGTCGCTGAAAGGCGCCGATATGGTTGTCTTCGCTTCGCCCATCTACTGGTTTGATATCACTGCGCAGGAGAAGGCCGCCATCGACCGCCTGTACGCCTTCGGTGCTACGGGCTTCCCGTTCACCAAGACAGCCCTTTTGCTCGATAGTCACAGCGAGGGCGTCTATGACGCGGCGATCGCCATGTACAAGTCAACCTGCGCGTACTGCAAGTGGGAGGACCAGGGCATTGTCACCATCAGCGGTATGACCGAGCGCGACAGCATGGCCTCCTCGCCCAAGTTGGAAGAGGTGCGAGAGCTCGCTCGCAAGCTCGCCTAAGGACAAGAAGAACGCATGGCAATCAGCGTTGGCGGAAAGCCTACTTCCCTTGCCAAGAGGGTTACTGATTGCCATGCATAGTTGCTGACATTTTCTTTTGCAACTTTTGCTATTTTTTGCAAGTTTTGCTATCAGCTGTAGCTGGCCTTTATCTGAGGAACGCTCCTTGATTTATTGCTTATCGTTGGTAACTGTCACGGTCGAAATGTCTTCGCGGCAGTCGATCGCCCCTCGTCGAGCTCCTTCAGCCGGGAGAGACAGCGGTCCAGAAACCCGCTCCTGGCTTGCGCGGCAAGGAATCCGTCGCAGAAGCGGTCGCCACGAACGCACCACGTGATGCATGCACGTATCAGGTCAATGTCCCCATGGTCGATGTCGCAGCTGTCTATGCCTTCCGAGGTGTCGATGCTATGGCGTTCAAGCGTCTCGAAGTAGCTGGTGTCCGCGAACCCATCCAGTTCATAGAAATCGTCGACGAAATCTTCGAGTCCGAGCGTCCCGCCCCCAAGCATGACATTCATGTTTCTGTTCGCCAGCCTGCCAGCGTACTTGGTTAGTCTTTCGAACATGTTCGCTACTTAGCTCAAAAGTCCGTTGTCGCCCAGGTAGTCCACGAAGGCATCGATGATCCGTGCCGTGCGAGTCGCGATGTCTATTTCGGTGAAGTCTCCCATGACTTGTGTCAGGCGCTTGAGTTCCGCGATCTTTGTTCCGGCTTTTCGCTTGCCATTGCCGTCGGTGTATCCCTCATAGTACTTGCGCTTGTCGCAGAATCTGTAGTCGGCCGCGCGGATGTTTACACGCTTCTCGAGCAGCGCCTTGTTACCCAGCGCCTCCAGGTTGGATTGGTCGACGAGCGGGTCTATCTCGTTGCGCTTCTTGGCATAGATGTGCTCAATTTCGAGCGTGGTGTCCAGGTCCATGAGCGGTTGATCTGGGTCTGCGTACGCCCACCAAGTGAGCATGGACTTCGTTACAGGCCTGCCGTTAGTGAACACGTAGGTTCGGAATCGCTCAGTAATATTTGCGCGATTGAAGTGGTGGTTAGGAAACTCCACCGGGCGGTGCTCCACGATGTTGATCATCTCGGGATACACTGGCGAACGCAGCGCGTTCACGCCGGGACGCTCAATGGCGTAGGCGAAAATGAATGCCGTGATCTTGTTTAGAAAGCCGTAGAGTGCCTCGTCGTCGAGGACACCCTTGCTGTCGCTGTTGGCAAGGAACCAGACGCTTAGCAGATAGGTCCACATGCCGTTGGGGGCGTAGTTCAGCACGAAGAGCCTGCGGAGCACGCGCTCGCTGAATCCTTCCTGCGCGTCGACGCGTTTCCAGAAGCCGAGCAGGGCCTCAAGATCGCCGAGTGTGGCGTCCTCCTTGAGTATGGCGTAGCCATCGGCACCGAAGAAGTCGCGCAACGATGCGGTGGTCGTGTCGCGGATGCCTTTCTTCGCGCGGCGGTAGTACATATAGCGCGTAAATAGCTCATCGGTTGGTGTACCGCGCATGGGCCGGAAGATAGCGTTCGCTCCCTCCTCGAGCCCCTTCCAGCGACGGATGAACTCATCCTTGCGCCCCGTGTCGGAATAATGCTTGTAGAACTGGCTCTTGAAGATGTCGGCATCCGAGAGAGGCAACCCTCGGTCGTTTAGAGTCGAGAAGATGCGTAGCGCGGTGTCCTGCGACTCCGCTTCAATGGGCAACAGTATCACATTGTTGATGACGCGTGTGGCCATGTAGACGGTGTAGGTGGGCCACTCGCTCACCAGTTGCTCAATTTTCCTCTGGAAGAAAGCAAAGTTGCGGGCATAGGCGCTTTTCCAGCCATCGCCTACATTACCCTCTCGTAAAATCTCGAGGAATTCATTTTTGTCGTTGTCCGATGCAACCTCGGAGTCGATCTTGAGACGCTCCATGTCGGGCTCGTCGAACTCGTCGGTCTTCCATACACAACGGGCGATTGCCTCGCGCATCTTCACAGACTGCTTATCCTTCATGTTGGTGAACTTGTCGTAGAACGCGCGGAGCAGCAGCATGATGGTGGTGAGGCGTTGCTGGCCGTCAATGATCTCGAGTTGGCCAGAGAGGTTCTTAAAGGTGACGATGGGTCCTAGGAAGTATTCGTCGTTCTCGCTGTCGAAACGCTCGTAGTCATCGCCTGGAAAAGCGAACGAGAACAGATCATCCCACAGCGTTGCGCATTCATCCTCGCCCCAGGCGTAGGGCCTCTGGTAGTTGGGGATGAGGAAGTCCGATCGCTTATCGGTGAGAAGATCGCGAATCGATCGCTGGTCGATGTTGAGCTTGGACATGAGCTGTACCTTCCGCTCGGGAACAATCAAGATGACACGGATTATATCGCCGAAGTCGTCATTCGCTCTATTGCTGCGAGCTACGGAATCTAGCAACCTCTGGCCAACCCTTACGGTTTCATGTCGTGATCCATGTCGGCGCCGATCAATGCCCGTGATGCTTCTGCTTGCACCTTCTTTGGAGAGCGCGAACGAGAGATGCGATCTACAGACGACTGAATAGCTCCATCTGTTTTGGTTACAACGAAATGCGTGCCGTGCGCCTGCGGCATGAAGGAGGGAGTCTTCGCTTCGCCCATCTACTGGTTCGATATCACCGCGCAGGAGAAGGCCGCCATTGACCGCCTGTACGCCTTCGGTGCCACGGGCTTCCCGTTCACCAAGACGGCCCTTTTGCTCGATAGCCACAGCGAGGGCGTCTATGATGCGGCGATCGCTATGTACAAGTCAACCTGCGCGTACTGCAAGTGGGAGGATCAGGGCATTGTCACCATCAGCGGTATGACCGAGCGCGACAGTATGGCATCGTCGCCCAAGTTGAAAGAGGTGCGAGAGCTCGCCCGCAAGCTCGCCTAAGGACAAGAAGGACGCATGGCAATCCGTGTTGGTGGAAATGCTTGCAATCCTTATCAAGAGATAGGGGTGTATTCCCTCAAGTGCCGTATAGAACAATTTCTTAACGCAGAAAAATAACTGAAAACAAATTAATCCGCGTTAAAATATTGTCAAACAGAGGTTCATGAGGGAAGGTTGCGTATGCGTCGCAAGGCAGACGAGCTCCTGAGGGAATGGCGAGACAGGGCTGATAGAAAACCTTTGCTGGTCAAAGGCGTGCGCCAGTGTGGCAAGACCTATCTGCTCAGAACGTACGCCCAGGATCTTTTCGAATCGGTTGTCTACGTTAATCTTGAGAACGACCGGTCGGCGCGAGCGGATTTTTCGGGCGGTCTTGACCCTCATTCGATCGTACGCGCGATCGAGGCTCGTACGGGACAGCGTATCGTGCCTGGCAAAACCTTACTGTTTATTGACGAGATCCAGGCATGCGAGGAAGCGCTCACTTCCCTTAAATACTTTTGCGAAGATGCTCCCGAGTATTACGTTGCGGCTGCTGGGTCGCTTCTTGGGGTTGCCATTAACCATCAGTCGTATTCGTTCCCCGTTGGAAAGACCGACTTGATTGAGATGACTCCGCTCGATTTCGAGGAGTTTCTCTGGGCGATGGGGCACGATCAACTGGTCGACGAGATACGCTCATCATTCGAGTCAATGGGACCTCTTGCGCCAAGCCTTCATGAAAAGGCGCTTGGGCTCTATCGACAGTATCTTGTTGTTGGCGGAATGCCCGAGGCGGTCCAAACGTACATCGATAATCAGTCAATCATTGATGTGGCCGAAAAGCATCGGATTATTCTCGACGGTTATTCCGCCGACACCAATAAATATGCTGATGAACGCTTGAGCGCAAAGACGCGTGCGTGCTTCGATTCCATTCCACAGCAGCTTGCCAAAGAGAATCGTAAATTTCAATACAAGGTAGTGCGAGCGGGGGGCAATGCGTCTCTCTTTGGAGATGCTCTCGACTGGCTTGTATTGTCGGGTACGGTGGCGCGCTGCAGCCTAGTCGGGCAGATCGAAAGCCCGTTAGAGGCCTTCGTTAACCCTTCTGCTTTTAAAATCTATCAGGCGGATACGGGGCTGCTCGTCTCCAAGGCCGGTGCTCAACGCGCCGATATTCTTGCCGGCATCGGCGGCACATTCATGGGTGCGCTTACCGAAAACTACGTTGCCCAACAGCTTTCAGCCATGGGCTATCCGCTGCATTATTGGGCGCGAGATAATCGTGCGGAAATCGACTTTGTAGTAGAGAAGCAGGGATGCTTGTCTGCGATTGAAGTCAAGGCGGGGGAGAACACAAGATCTCGAAGCCTGTCCTCACTTAAAAAGACCCATCCGGGCGTGCGCCTTATCAGGCTATCGACTAAGCCCTTTGGAATGAATGATGGACTTATGTCTGTTCCACTTTATGCGGCATTTTGTCTATAGGGATGATACTGGTGTAATGCATGGGGCCCGGAGCGCGATGTTGCTGCGCTCCGGGCCCCGCTGCTTAGTTAAACCATGACGGTTTGGCTGCCGTTGTTTTAGTCAAACAGGCTCGGCATGTCGTTTTCCTTCATGAGGGCACCGGCTGAGGGGAGGCTCTGCGCGGTGAACTTCTCGGCCGAGACGCCGGCGCCAAGAATCTCCTCGGTCGTGCCGACGGTGGTGACCGAGCGGCCCTTCTTGGCCGTAAAGGCCTGGACGCCCTGCGTGTTGGTAGTCGTCTTGGTCTTGAGCAACGACGTGTTGAAGTTCATCAAACGATAGTCGCTCGAGACCAGTGCGATGTCACGATCTGTGTTGAGCACCTGGGCATACAGTAGCTTGCTGCCACCGTAGATGGCGTTCTTGAGGCGCTTGCGGTTGGTCTTGGTGACGTATCCGGAAAGCGCGACGCGCACCACGCGGCCGTTCTCAAAGACGAACAGCACATCGGCCTTGTAGTCCTCGGGGTCGATGACCCAGATGACGCTCTCGTCGGGTTCCATCTCAAGATCGGTCGGCAGGTACGAGCCCAGCTGGGCCGACTTGGTGTCCTCAAACGCCGCAACCTTGCACTTGTACACCTGACTCTTGTTGGTAAACACGAGCAGCTCGTGCGTGTTGGAGGACGGGAACTCGATAAAGGGCTTATCGCCGTCCTTGTACTTGAGCGTGGTGGCCTTCTTGAGCACGCGGTCGGTCATCTTCTTGAGGTAGCCGTCGCGCGAGAGCATGATGGTAACCGGATACTCCTCGACCTCAGGCTCCAGGCTTACCTCGATAACCTCATGGGGCTCGATCCTGCCCGTGCGGCGCGGCATCACGTACTTCTTGTTGACCGCGGCCAGCTCGTCGCTGATGACCTTCTTGATGTTCTCCTCGCTGGAGAGGATCTCCTCAAGCTCGGCGATCTCGCCCTCGAGCTTGGCGATGTCCTTGGTGCGGTTGAGGATGTACTCCTCGTTGATGTTACGGAGCTTAAGCTCGGCAACAAACTCGGCCTGGGTCTCGTCGATGTCGAAACCCTTCATAAGGTTGGGCACGACCTCGGCTTCGAGCTTGGTGCCGCGGATGATGGCGATGGCCTTGTCGATGTCGAGCAGAATCGCCTCGAGGCCGTGCAGCAGGTGCAGGCGCTCGGACTTTTTGCCCAGGTCAAAGTTAATGCGGCGACGCGTGGACTCAATACGCCACTTGACCCACTCGTGCAGGATCTGGCGCACGCCCATAACGCGAGGGTAACCATCGACCAGCACGTTGAAGTTGCACGAGAACGAATCCTGCAGCGTGGTCGAGCGATAGAGCTTGGCCATGAGCTTGTCGGGGTCGACGCCGCGCTTAAGGTCGATGGCGATGCGCAAGCCCGAGAGGTCGGTCTCGTCGCGGATGTCGGCGATCTCTTTGACCTTGCCCTCCTTGGAGAGCTTGACGATGCGCTCGATGATGACATCGGTCTTAGTGGTGTAGGGAATCTCGTAGACCTCGATGATGCGCTCTTCGGGAATCCAGCGCCAGCGGGAGCGGATCTGGAAGCTGCCAAGGCCGGTCTCGATAATCTTTTCCATCTCCTCGCGGCGGTAGATGATCTCGCCGCCGGTCGAGAAGTCGGGCATGGGCATGTACTCGAGCAGGTCGCAGTCGGGATCCTGCAGGTAGTGCATCGTGGCAGTACAGACCTCGTTGAGGTTGAAACCGCAGATGTCGGATGCCATGGCGACGCCGATGCCCTTATTGGCCGAGACAAGGATGTTGGGAAACGTGGTGGGCAGCAGGCGCGGCTCCTTCATGGCGCCGTCGTAGCTGTCGACGAAGTCGACCGGGTCCTTGTCAATGTCCTTGAAGATTTCGGCGCTGATGGGGGAGAGTTTGGCCTCGGTATAACGCGAAGCGGCGTAGCTCAGATCGCCCGAATAGTACTTGCCAAAGTTGCCCTTCGACTCCACGAAGGGGGCGAGCAGTGCCTCGTTGCCGGTGGCCAGACGCACCATCGTCTCGTAGATCGCGGCGTCGCCGTGCGGGTTGAGCTTCATGGTCTGGCCCACAATGTTGGCGCTCTTCTGGCGCTCGCCCTTGAGCAGACCCATCTTGTACATGGTGTAGAGCAGCTTGCGGTGCGACGGCTTAAAGCCGTCGATCTCGGGGAACGCACGCGAGACGTTGACGCTCATGGCGTAGGGCATGTAGTTGACCTCGAGCGTCTGCGTGATCGGCTGATCGGTGACCTCTGAGTGCAGGCCGATGACGTTCTCGGCGTTGACCTGCTTTTTCTTTGGCTGGTTCTTCGTCTTCTTCTTTGCCACGATATCCTCTTGAACTTCTTATGGGCCGTCGTTATCGATTTGCTGTTACTGCAGGTCCAGCTGGTCCAGGTATTCCTTGCCGTGCTCCGAGATATGGCGCTTGCGGCCCGCCTCGTCGTTGCCCAGCAACAGGTTAAACATGGTTTCCATCTTGGTGACGTCCTCGGGCTCCACTTTGATCAGGCGACGCGTCTCGGGGTTCATGGTGGTGAGCCACATCATGTCCGGGTCGTTCTCACCAAGACCCTTGGAGCGGTTGATGGAGCACTTCTGATCGCCAATCTCCTTGAGGATGCCGTTCTTCTCGAGCTCGGTGTAGGCAAAGTAGGTCTTCTCTTTGCAGTTGATCTCGTAGAGCGGCGACTCGGCGATATACACGTAACCCTCGTCGATAAGTGTGGGCACCAGGCGGTAGAGCATGGTGAGCACGAGCGTGCGGATGTGGTAGCCATCGACGTCGGCATCCGTACAGATGATGACCTTGTTCCAGTTGAGGTTGTCCAGGTCAAAGGCACCGAGGTTCTTGATGCGTTTGTCTTTGATTTCCACACCGCAGCCCAGCACACGCATGAGGTCCATGATGATGTCGGACTTAAAGATGCGCGGATAGTCCTCCTTCAAGCAGTTGAGGATCTTACCGCGGACGGGCATAACGCCCTGGAACTCGGCATCGCGCGAGGTGCGAATGGCGCCCGCTGCCGAGTCGCCCTCTACGATGTAGATCTCGCGACGGCTCTTGTCCTTGGAGCGGCAGTCGATGAATTTCTGCACGCGGTTGGCCATGTCAGTCTTCTGCTGCAGGTTGGTCTTGATGCTCTGGCGCGTCTTCTCGGCATTCTCGCGCGAGCGCTTGTTGATGAGCACCTGCTCCATGATCTTGTTGGCGGCGTCTTTGTTCTCGATTAAGTAGGTCGAGAGGCGTTCCTTAAAGAATGCCGTCATGGCCTGCTGGATAAAGCGGTTATTGATGGCCTTCTTGGTCTGGTTTTCGTAGGACGTCTGGGTGGAGAAGCAGTTGGTCACCAGCACCAGACAGTCCTGGACGTCCTGCCACTTAATGCCGCTCTCGTTTTTGTTGTACTTGCCCTGTTGCTTAATGTAGGCATCGATGGCACTGGTCAGAGCGCTACGGGCCGCTTTCTCGGGCGAGCCGCCGTTCTCGAGCCACGATGAGTTGTGGTAGTACTCCTGCATCATGAAGGTGCGCGAGAAGCACATGCACGCGGTGATTTTTACGTTGTAATCGGGCAGGTCCTCGCGATCGCGACCGCGACGGTCGGCCTCGATAAAGAAGGGCTCGGTAAGGTAGTCGGTGCCGACCTTCTCGAGCACGTAGTCCTCGATGCCCTTGGGGTAGCAAAAGTCCTCTTCGGAAAACTCGCCATCGTCGCCCTCGATGCGCAGACGGAAGGTCACGTTGGCGTTGACCACGGCCTGACGGCGCATGGTCTCGCGATACCAATCGTGGGGAATGCTAATCGAGGTAAAGACCTCAAGATCGGGGCGCCACTTGATAGTGGTGCCGGTGCGGTTCTCGTCGCTGGGCTCAATCTCGAGTGCCTTCTTCTTGGCGCCGACAACCTTGCCCTTCTTAAAGTGTAAGGAGTACTTGTTACCGTCACGCCAGACGGTAACGTCCATGTACTCGGAAGCGTACTGGGTCGCGCACGAGCCCAGGCCGTTGGTGCCGAGCGAGAAGTCGTAGTCGCCGCCCTGGTTGTTATTGTATTTGCCGCCGGCGTAGAGCTCACAAAAGACGAGCTCCCAGTTAAAGCGCTTCTCGGAAGGGTTCCAGTCGAGCGGGCAGCCACGGCCATTGTCCTCTACCTGAATGGAGCCATCGCGAAAGGCGGTAAGGGTGATGAGCTTGCCGTAGCCCTGGCGCGCCTCGTCAACGGCGTTGGACAGGATCTCGAAGGCGGCATGTGCGCAGCCGTCGAGCCCGTCCGAGCCAAAGATGACGGCGGGACGCAGGCGTACGCGCTCCTCGTCCTTGAGCTGGCGGATACTGTCGTTACCATAGTTTGCGGTGTTTTTTGCCATACTCGCTCTCTCGGTGCTCCCTTGCTGCGTTTAAGTCATATAGATAGTCAAGGTAGCATAGCCCAGCCCACAGACGATTCCAACCAACACGAAATCCATCGAACAATTGTTCGATTAGATAATGAATGCTTGGAGTGCGGGAGGGACCTGTCCTGTCCTATCCAAACATCTGCGGCAGGTCGATGAAGACGGTTCGATCGCTTTTGCCGGCTTCGAAGCCCGAACGGGAGAAGAATCCATAGCGATGGCACTTGAGCCCCGTTGCCTCGACTTGGGCGATTTCCTCGTCGACCATTTTTTGCGTGATGGGGGATTTGCGGAACTTTGCTTCGTAGAATGCGTAGCCCTCGGGGTCTTGCGTTACCACATCGAATTCGCCGCTCGTTTTGTTTGCGGGATCGTCGTACCAGTACTTGCCTATGGCGTCGAAAGCCGGTTCGATCTTGCCGGTCCTGTTCTGTCGCACGAGGTATTGACGGCAGATCTCCTCGAACATATGAGGAACGTAGTTTTCCTCGAAGTCTTGGAAGACGTGACGATTATAGAAGACTTCCGGGTCGAGCAGCTGACGCGCTGAGGCATTGCGGAAAACATAGCGATAGTAAAAGAGCGAAAGCGGATCCACTACAAAGTAGCCAGACTTGCGCTTGTTCGTAGGGTCGTTGATGGGTGCACGCTTTTGGACGATTTCGAGTGACATGAGCTTGTCGAGCACGTCTGCCATGGCCGGACCGCTCGAGACGTGCGACTGTGCCAGCACGTCCCCCCAACGGGAGTAACCTTGTGCGAGAGCCCCGAAAACTTCGTTGGCGTTGGTCATCTTCGAGATCTCGGCGTTGAGATAGGACGGCACCTCGCTTTCTAAGCGGGCGCCAGGTTCCGTGACGAGCTCAATGATGTTGTCGCGTACGCTTTGGGATTGATCGATGAGGCGATTGTAAAAGGGGATGCCGCCAAAAACGCTATAGAGCCGCACCTTGTCCTCGGGCGAGAACGCGGGATAGAACTTCGCAGCGTCAAAGTAATCCATGGGCTTAAGCTCAAGCGCGAGATCAATTCGCCCGTAGAGGGGGCTTTCATGCTCGATGAGGGATTTCATAATCTCAACGTAGGAGCCGCACAGGACAATGTTTAAACGTGAGTCTTCCCTGTGAGCGTCGATTGAGGTCTGAAGAATGCTGTCTAAGCCTTTAACCGCATCTCTCAAGTAGGGGTATTCGTCGAGAACGAGGGTAATGTTCTTGTCTTTGGCTTGGGCAAACAGAAATTCGATGAGCTCGCGGATGCCTGTGAAGGCGAGCGGAGGAAAGCTCAGCGCTTCAGCAACAAGGACGGACAGACTCTCGAGGTTGTCTGCCTCGGAGGTTTGGCGGCACTCGTAATAGACCGTTGCGACGTCTGACAAATCCGTTAGCGCCTGCTTGATGAGCTCACTTTTTCCGACGCGACGCCTGCCGTAAATGAGAACATTGCGCTGCTCGGGTGCTTTGAGCGTTTTCTTAATACGGGCGAGTTCACGCTCCCTGCCAATGAATTCCACTTACTCGGTTCCTTCCGACTCGGTTTTGTCCGAGTTAATTGTATCGCATGAATCAGATTATGCTCGAGATTACTCGGACAAAACCGAGTCGGTTCTGTCCGAGTAAGTTTGAATAGTGAACCGAAGTTGTAATGTCCGCATGGCGATGACGAATATGGTTTTCATAATGACAGATATAGTTGACATTGTATGATATATGCAATATATTTCTGTCATGTTGCAACGGATATCTGTCCATTACTACGAAAGGAGCTCCATGCCGGGCAAAAAGAACCTCCGCATGAAGGCGGCGCGCGCGGCGGTTGGCCTTTCGCAAGCTGACTTGGCCGAGGCCGTGGGCGTTACGCGCCAGACCATCGGCCTGATCGAGGCGGGCGGCTACAACCCCACGCTCAATTTGTGCGTGGCGATCTGCAAAGCGCTACGCGTTACGTTGAACGATCTGTTTTGGGAAGACGGGATCGACGTCGACCCTAACGCTCTTTAGGAGTTCGCTATGAAATTTGAAGATTTAAAACTCGTGCAAAAGTGGTGCGAATATGCCGGCCCAAAGGATGAGCGCCTGGAGGCTGAGAGCGCAAAAATCTACAAGATTGGTTTCGTGCTGCTTTCGTTTGGCATGCTGATGATCTTTTTCTACCAGTTTATAGCTCGACAGGTTGCGTGGGTTCACAGCGACGCCAGTGAAATGCCGCAAGGCTTTGCAACGTCGTTCGAGGCAGCCATGTATTTGTGGCTCGTTCTCGTGATGTTGATTTGCGCAGGACTGCAAACGCGGAAGGGCTATGTCGATACCAATCGTTTTGGGCAAACCGAGCATCTTCCTGTTGGATATTTCCTGCTTGTCAGCGGTCTTAGCGGCGCCGCGTTCGCGCTTGTTATTGCTGCAATACGCTGTATCGCTGAGGCGCAGATCGTACCGCTCGAAAGCGTCTTTTGGTTGGCGAATCTGGCCACGGGCGTGTTCTGCGGTGCGATGATTTTCGCGGCCACGTTTGCTGTCCTGTGCGCAACGTTTTTCACGGCGAAAAGACGCCGTGCCAAGCTCGAGACAGAACTCGACTCCACTGACGATAACTAATGCGCAATGGGCTGGCTCTGGGTATCCAGAACCAGCCCATTTGATGTTCGACGAGCCGAGTTGGCGTCTCTCACAAAAGTAACTAGGAGCTAGCGAGGCTTATCAGAATTGACCTCATCGGCGGTGTCGTTTTCGAGGGCCGTGCGGCGGGCGCTGTAGGCGATGAGGCCGGCGCCTGCCGCGGCGAGTGCTGCAGCGGCTGCCGTCAGGGGAGCGTTGACATCGCCCGTGCCCGCAAGCGCGCCCGCTTTTCCGGAGCGCTTGTTAGTGCCGTGGTCCTTGCCACTGCTGGAGCTGCTTCCGCCGGAGTCGCCGCCCTTGTCAGTACCGCCGCCACTCGAGCTGCCACCGCCGTCCGCCGTCATCGGTGCATCGTGAAGCCCCGTCGTATCCGCGTTGTCGCATACGCCGACCTGAACTTCTGAGCGTTCGCATGCCGCGTCGGGCACATGAAGCTCGTGCAGTACGGCACCCAGCGCCGAGTTTGTCCCCGGTCGAATTTCCTCGAGCGTTACGGGATCGAGCGCCACCAGATTACGCGCCTTCGCATACAGCGTTACTCGTTTGCCAACTTCGTCGCTCCAACTCTCGGGAATGGCGAAGCTCATGCGGAACTGTGCCGTGCAACCCGGTGCCAGCACGGCGTTGCCGTTGTCGGCTACCAGCGGGTGCGTTGCAAAATGTGCGCCCATCGTCTCGAGCGCGTACTTCACGCGTGCCATGTCGTTGGCCGAAGCGTCCTCGGTAAGCTCTGAATCGTAGATCGAAGCCATGCGTGCGTTCGCTCCGAATCCGATGGATGCGCTGGAAAACGGCTGGCTGGAGCCCTCTCGGTACAGATCGATCGTGCCGGCGGTCAGCAAGGTGTTGCCGTCGTTTCGCACCGTGACCATGAAGGATTCGCCTGCTGCTCCGGGCACCACTGCGCCCGAGGTAGCGACCGCGCCCGTCGGAGTGGCACACGCCACCAAGGGCACTTCGATGCCGTGCAGCTCTGCCTCGCTCTTCTCCGCGCTCACAATGTGCGTGGCGAGCGCGGAGAGCATGCCTCCCGACGTCAAAAATGTCGTTATCTGATCGACGGGATGGTCCAGCTCACACATCACGAACGGCTCCGTAAACAGATCGCCTGCCAAGGTGCTGGCGAAGATGCGGAAGTGCTTACCCATTACCGCTACCGGGTTGCCTTCTTCGTCGTAGGTCTGTCCCACCTTGCCGTCGGTGTTCTCTACGTACATCACGCACCGGCCGTTGTCGCTTACGCTAAACGATGCCGGGCCACAGCCTGCGGCACCCACGGGCTGCGTTGCAAATGCCGATGCGTCTCGCGTCCAAGTAATATGCTGCAGTCGCTCGTTGACGGTAGCCAAAAAGCCCGTGTGCTGCGGCCACGGAACCGCGTGGGGTACTGCGGCATCTGGCGACATAACGCCCCAACCCGCGATGGATTGGCCGATCACGGCGTACGATGCGCAGCCACAACCGCTTACAGTATCGTATGCAACGGGCACCACCATTTTGCCGTTGATATTCTCGGGCGCGCCCAGCTCGATACTCGACGGTGCCTGCGAAAAGCGGAGAACTTGGCGGAACGTCAGGCTGTCGCCCGAAACGTCCGACCACAGGGTAAAGCACTCCAGCGCAACCTCAGCCTCGCTGCCGAGCGCCTTCTCTGCGGTGGTTCCGCGGCGGTGGAGGTAGGCACCCGACAGGCGCCCGTCGACCAGCGTCTTGCCCACCGTGATGCGTGGGCACTGCAGGCAATGGTAGCCATCCTCCTGAAGGCGGCCGCGAGAGATGCTGCGCCATGACGTATGCGACACCACGCGGATCTCGTCATTACTTATGCGCAGACGCACAACGGACAGTATGCCGGATGTGCTCGCCGTATCGAAAAGGGTGTTGTCGCCGGCGGGGCGCTCGCCCGAGACCAGCAGCACGTAGGCGTCTTGGTTTCCTCTTCCGTCCTTATATTCCACCACGTCGAAGTCGTAATCGTATATGCCGTCGCGCTCCACGTCGCCCTCGCCAAACCCAAGGGGGAAGTCCACGGGCGTGGGAGTGGACCACGTGCCGTTCGTCTTTGTATGCACTACCAGGCGCGAACGACCATTCTCGCCGTAGCGCACCGAGGCGATACGGAATAGGCACTCCACGCCGGCAATCATCGTTAGCTTCATGTGGGCTTCGCTGAGCACGCCGGAAAACAGCACGTTGTCGCTCGAGGGTTTTATGCCGCCACGCTCGTCCTCCGACACGCCGGCAGAATTGGCGTTGGGGTCCGCAACGGCGTTCGTCGCCTGCCCGATATAGGTGTACTCATACATCGGCGCGGTGTTTTCGTCGTTCTCTATCAGTGCGTGGACGAAATGCTCGATCTGTCCCGTGTCGTCGCTTTCTGCATCCGCCTCGAGCTCAATGCGCGTGACCGCTTGATCCCAATCGCGCACGACAGGCGCGGCGTTTACGGCAGTGGCCTTAACCTCGGCGCGTGCGAGCAGTTCGGCGTTGGTGACGATGGTGGCCGATGCGATAAATTGCGGCACGCCGCCCGCCTCGATGTTGCCGGCCGAGCCGAAGCAGACATCCAGCGTATAAGGCGTATCTCCACCCAAGGCCAGCTCAGAGCGCTGGAGTACATACTGGTCGCCGTTGTCCACCGACATATTCCACGAATCGATGAGTGTGGGCCACGACCCCGACCAAGCCTTGGTGGTCCACTTGAACATTACGAACTGGAGTATCACGTCGACATCGACGTCTGCACCTACGCGCAGTCGCGGAAGCTGGTGTCCATCTGCCTTCTCGTACCCAATGAACAGCGTGAGGGATGCGGCGCCGCGCACGGCAGACGAAGCGACGCCTGCAACGCCGGCGCCAAAGGTGACGGCAAGCCCGATTTGGATGGTGAATGAGCCTGAGGTGTTTGAATAGTCGAGCGAAATGTTTTTAAAAAACGCCGCGCCACTGCCGTGCGTGTGGGCGCCCACGGCGAGCGCCAGCTTCGCCAGCACCCAGGGGTTGACGTTTAGGAAAAACGGCACCGGTCCTAGGGTAAACTGCTCGGTCCAATTGAGGTCGGTTCTTACCTGGAAGAGGGCCTTAATATTGCCGTATGCGGGGTCGTTGTTGTTACCCCAGGTTTTGCCCACCCAATCGTAGGCGAGCGAGCCGTACAGCTGTGTGGCGATATCCATCGTGAACAGCGGCGTGCAATGGTGACGAAGGAGCTTGGTGTTTCTTGGATCGGTGCCCGAACCGGCACTCATCCTCTTGTACTGATTCCACTTCCCCTCCATCTCGTCGAGGTAGCGGTTTGCCTGCTTGGCGCCCGACTCACGTGGCGATTTCTTCCAGTATTCCGGATCAGGGTTGCCCGAATCGTTCATATAGCTGGCTGGTTTGTATCCTCCGCCAAACAGCACGTATCCAGCAAACGAGAAATCGAACAGAATGGGAAATGTGGGCATCCAGCACGTGAACTTATTGCCGCCGATACCGGGAAACGCCGCGGGGAAATCAAACGGAGTGATCTCTTGGTCCATGGTGGTGGGAATGATGGTGGTCGAGCCCGATTCCGCCTTTGCGGCCGGCGCGGTGACAACGGCCATAGGGGATGAGAGCGTGTAGGTTTTGCCCTGGTAGCCGAGCATAAAGCGCAGCTTGCACCCTTCCTCCAGAAGGCCCGAAGCTACATCGAGGAACGTGTCTTCAAGCGTGAACGTCGCCAGATTATCCGCGCCCGATGCGCTGGCCTTGATCTGGCCGATCTGCGTGACGGTTTCGGTTGAGCTGCCCGCAGCGGGCATCACTTTATTGATATGCAACGTTGCCTGCCCGCCCTGCGGCAGATGAGCCTGCACGGTAAAAGCGTGCGTGTCGGGCTGGTCGTTTGCTGCTTCGTCCGCTGGCATTGCCATAAACGTGGCGTCGGCGTACTGGATGTCCCATTCGTCGAACGTGAGCTGTCGAAAATACGGCTCGCCATCGGAGAGCGGACGTGTGGGTGCGGTAATAGCGGTGCCGCCCTGGATACGCGCAAGGGGAATCTCGACATCGCGGTAGCCTGCCATGCTAATGGAGATGCCGCCGTTAAAGTCGTACGCGTCGAGAAGCGTTGCCTCGTCCACGTAGCCTTCTGAAAGAGGGGCGACCTCAAAGATGGCCGTGCCTTCGTCATCGGTCGTGGCGGTGAGCTGCTTGCCTGCGGCATAGCGCGATATGAGCGTGACCTGGGCACCCGTGATGGGCGTATTCTTGTTGGCGACGTCGACCACGACCACACCAAACATGGTGCGCGAGAGCACCAAGACCTTGAAGGGATCATCTTCGTCGGCGTATGCCTCGGCGGGGGCGAACGGCAATATGAAGGCGTTTGCGCTTCCCGGCACGCGCGGCAACATAATGCTCGCCAGCGAGGACGCTCCGGCAACAAGTAACGAACGGCGATCAAGCATCTTTGGCTCCCATCCCGCAGGTATCGGTGGAAATAATCCAATTTTGCGAGAAGGCATCCTGTCACGGTAGTGCCGTCCGAGGGCCAAAATGTCCAATTTGAGCGAGCGAAACGCCGGGGCTCCGGGGCGCACGTGCCGCGCTAGGCAGTCTGGCTGCTAACGCAGCATATGCGCGACCAGCTCAGTGCGCGTGCCGATGCCAAGCTTTGCATACACGTTGGACAGTCGATTTTTAACGGTACCTGGCGACACACCCATATGACGAGCGATTTCGGCGTTGGTCCATCCGCGGCAGGCGAGCATGGCCATGGTGAACTCTGTGGTCGTCAGGTCGTCAGCCACGTCCTCGCCCGAATCGGGGTTGTGGATGCGCCGCCAGCCGTAGCTGAATCGATACGTAATCTCGATGATGCGTGCGAAATCGTCAGGGTATTGCGATTTTAGGCATGCCTCGATGAGTCCCTGCAAAAGGCCGTGGTGTTCGCCGATGAGCTCGATAAGGCCGTCGGGGCGCGCAATGTCCCAAGCAGCTCCGAAGTGCGTTTTTGCGGCGTCGATGTCCTTGAGGCTCATGCATGCCATGGAAGCTGCCAGGTGCAGGAATAGTTCCGAGATGGGATAGCTTCCCTGTTTCATAATCAGGGCGTTTTCCGCCATGCCTAGGCTGCGGCCGTATTCGCCGCGCAGATACAAGGCGTGCGCCATCACGTAGCTGGCGAACAGGCGCAGGCCTTCGGGCAGATGCGCCGCAAGTGGATAAAACTCTTCGGCAGAATACGGGGAAGGCAAGTGCAACAGGACGCTCGCGGCCGAGGCGAACAGGATATGCGTGGCGTGGATGGCGGGCGATTCTTTGTCGGCTGGCGTATCGAGGATGCCCGCAAGGCACCGACGGGCGTCGGCGATACGGTTGAGCGACAGACTGGCATATCCGCAGATAAAGCATGCGGAATAGCGCGGTGCGGGATCGGTGGCGTCAAGATAGGGGCGTGCTGTCTCGGCGGCGAGGGTGGCCTGTCCGCGAAAGTACAGCGCTTCTGCCGTGGCGATGGTGCGTGAATCGGGGTCGGGAATGCCTGCAACTGCAGCGTCAATCTGCCCCGGCACAAAGGCGGTGCACATCAACGGCATGGGAACGTGTGGGTAGCCATCGCAGTCCATCTTCCATCTCCCAACAGCTGGCAACAATAGCAGCAATTGTACCCCTGTTGCTCGGGACCCCTTTCGTTTTACTGTTCGGTTAACGCTGCGGATCGTTTTGGAAGGCTTACGAGCATGGTAGTCCCGTTCTCAGAACTTGTTTCGACCTCTACCGTGCCACCGTGAAGCGCTGCAATCTCCCAAACAAGCGCTAGCCCGAGTCCTGCGCCGCCGTATGCCCTGCTGCGGGATTTGTCTAGACGAAAGAACGGCTGGAAGATGCTCTCTCGGTACTGCTTGGGTATTCCCGGGCCCTCATCTTTGACTCGTAGGAGCACGTGGCTGTCGCTGTCGCTGATGGAGACGCTGACAGTCGAGTCGGTGCGGCTGTAGCGGATAGCGTTTTCGACCAGGTTGAACACCAGTCGGTACAGCAGCGTGTCGCTCCCGATTACTAAAGCGTCTCCAGCACAATTGAGGACTATGCCCTTATTTTCGGCAAGTGGTGCAAGATCGGTGAGGACCTCTTCGGACAAGGGGCCAAGTTCCACATCGTCCTCGCAAGGAACGCTGCGGAGCTCACTCATCTCGAGCAATACCTTGGTCATTCGGGACATGCGCTCGGTTTGTTCTTGTAGCAGGCCGAGCAACTCGGCTGTTTCGGGTTGTAAGTTGGAGCGCTCGGAGACAAACAGTTCGATCTGTGCCTGCATAAGGGCGAGCGGGGTTCGCAGCTCGTGCGCGGCGTTGCCGGTAAATTGACGCTGCGCGGAGAAACCTTCGTCGAGTCGGACAATCATGTCGTTGAAGGAGGCGCTGCATCGCTGTAGTTCGGTGGGTACATCTTTGCTGAGCTTAATTTCGCTTAGGTTGTCAGGCTGCACGCGCTCAACCTGGGCTGCAAAAGCCCGTAGCGGTTTGAGTGCACGGCCGCTCACAAAGTATGCCAGCACGCCGCCAAGGAGTGTGACTCCAGCCGTGATGCGCCAGGCTGTCGTGCCAAAAGATTCCTGTGCGTCGTTTACGACGATCGTGACCTCGTCATCGAGGGTCGCTTTCGCTGGGTCGAACGCCTGGGGCTCGTCTTTGCCGGGCGTGCTAAAAGCCGAGATATCGTTGCCGATGGCTTCCATATAGCGCATGCCCGTATAGCCGACCAGACAGTTCGTCAGCACGCATGCCGCACACGTCAGCAGTGCCGTCATGATCGTTATGCGCCATTGCAGCGAAAGCCTTTTCATTTGCTATCCTCCATAACGTAGCCCTCTCCAATCCGATTGCGAATCGGGTCGTATCCCAAAGCGCTGCGTAGCTTTTTGCGGAGCGACGAGATATGAACGCGGGTTGCGTTGCTAAAGCTGTTCACGCTGCTATCCCAAACGTGCTCGATAAGCTCCTCTTGACTTACCGGACGCCCCTGATTAAGCATCAGGTATTCCAAGATTCCCGTTTCCTTGCGTGTAAGAGATAAAGCCTCGCTGTCCACGGAAGCGATGCGCGCCTTGGTGTCAAAGCGGAGCTTTCCACAAGTTAATACTATGTCGCTTTGTGCGAAGCGCCTGAGGGTAAGGCTGCGGATCCTTGCCGCAAGTTCGTCCAGATGAAACGGCTTGGTAAGGTAATCGTTGGCGCCGGCATCGAGTCCGGCGACTTTATCGGATACTTCGCCACGCGCGGACAGAATCAGTACCTTAGTCTCGCAATCGGTTTTCCTAAGTTCCCTGAGTACGGTCATGCCGTCGATACGGGGAAGGTTGAGGTCGAGTACCACGAGGTCAAAGACTTCGACGCCCAGCAGGTCGAGCGCCTCCTGCCCGTCGTGGCAGCAGTCGACGCTGTACGCCAAGTTTCGCAAGCTGCGTGCGATTGCATCGCACAGTGCTCGCTCGTCTTCGACGATCAAAATACGCATAACAGTCTCCTTGCACATTCCAAATCGCGCTTAACACGGATTTTATAGTCGATATGGTCCAATGGTCGCGTAACGAAAGGAGTGGTTGGGTTGTTCAAAGCGGTAAAACCCGTGGTACAGGTCGCTTTGTTGATCGTCGGAATTACCATGGTGTGCTTTGGTGTTATGCGTGGCGAGGCGGATGCCGTGCTGGCCAAAGCGATTAGGCTGTGCTTGGAGTGTATCGGAATTGGATAAAAGAGAAAACACTGCGTCGCATGTTTTGGCCCGATTTCGCGGATTCATTCAGGCGGCGGCAACACTTATTACCAACATTCACCTGCCAAACTTTGCCAAAGGCGGCATCTATCAGGGCGCGGGAAAAACAGTCTGCGTACCTGGACTTAATTGCTATTCGTGCCCCGCGGCATCGGGTGCGTGCCCCATCGGGTCGTTCCAGTCGGTGGTAGGTTCATCCAAGTTCAACTTCTCTTACTATGTTACCGGTACGCTCATTTTGCTCGGCGTGCTGCTGGGACGCTTTGTATGCGGCTTTCTGTGCCCGTTTGGCTGGCTTCAGGAGCTACTTCACAAGATTCCCGGCAAAAAGTTCTCCACGAAAAAGCTTAAGCCGCTCACGTACATCAAGTACGTCGTGCTCCTGTTTGCCGTGGTGCTGCTGCCCGTCTTGGTGGTTAACGACGTGGGCATGGGCGACCCGTTCTTTTGTAAGTACATCTGTCCGCAGGGCGTGCTCGAGGGCGCCATTCCGCTGGCCATTGCTAATGCCGGCATTCGATCTGCGTTGGGACATCTCTTTACTTGGAAACTTGCCGTTCTCATTGCCGTGGTAGTGCTGAGCGTTTTGTTCTACCGCCCCTTCTGCAAATGGATTTGTCCGCTCGGCGCATTCTATGCGCTCATGAATAAGGTGTCCCTATTGGGGATCCGGGTCGATGCATGCAAATGCGTCTCGTGCGGCAAGTGCTCAAAGGTTTGTCAGATGGACGTTGATGTGGTCCACACGCCCAATCATGCCGAATGCATCCGGTGCGGAAAGTGCATCGGGGCCTGTCCCGTCGATGCCATTAGCTATCGCTATGGCCTGGATGTGTCGGCGGAAAAGCTCCCCTTGACCGCCGATAAAAAGTAAACAAGCTTCGACAAAACGGAGGAATGACTATGAAGCTTTCTAAGATTGCGGCCCTGTTTATGGTGCCGGTATTGGCCTTGTGCCTTGTGGCATGTTCGGCGCCTGGTGGCAATGCGAGCGAATCTGCGAGCTCCGATCCTAAGATTGCAGAACTCACTGCGCAGAAGCCGGCCAATGCCGACGAGGCCGCCGAGCTGTATGCGAAGCTCATGCAGAAGGAGAACGAGATCTTTTCGAGTGATAACGCGCTGTGGGAAAAGGTATTCAATGCGGCAAATAAAGACTCGGCAATGATTGAGGATGGCAGCAATTACGGCGATTTTCTGCTCAAGACCATCGACGGCGCCAAGGATGAGTTCACGGCGGATGAGCTTAAGACACTCAAGGCCGGTGCACAGCAGATTAAGGAGATCGAGGACAAGCTCGAGAGCCTGGAGAAGGAGTTCCCCGGCTGTGGAAGCACGCCGAGTGCAGGCGAGAGCGTCGACGCTTCGACCGCTGGCATGACGGCTGGTGCCAATGCTTCGAGCGAGGCGACGAAGTTCCCCAGCTTTACGGGCAAGGACCTGGACGGCAACGACGTGAGCAGCGACGAGCTGTTCTCTAAGAAC